>JBPCQA010000013.1:0-170672 GCA_050998615.1 Nocardioidaceae bacterium | reverse complement strand
CAGCGTCGACTCCCCACGGCACATTGGCGGGGGTGAAGTTGTACGTCCCGCCCTGGACGACGGCCGGTGGCGGCGTACGACGCTCCGAGCGCAGCAGCGCCCAGGCCGCCGCCCGCTGCTGGGCCAGGCGTTCGGTGAGCCGGCGTTCGGTGAGCCGTTCGGTCGACGACGTGGCCATCACGGGGTCCGGGTCCGCGGCGCCGTTGCTCACGACCACAGGCTATCCGGCGTCGCCGGCGGCGAGCGCGCGGACGAGCTGGTACGCCGTCTCGAGATGGCCCGGTGCCAGCAACCCGGCCGCGGCCAGCACGTAGTCGTGGTCGATCACGACCTTGGGATTCCGCGGCACCAGCCAGCCGCCCGCCACGTGATCACCCGTGCCGGCCGCGATCACCCGCTGCGCATCGGCCCGAGGGCTGTGGCGCAGCACTCCCCCGGACCCGATAAGCAAGGTGACCTCGCGCAAGTCCTTGCCGGTGCGCTCGACAAGCCGACCGTCCGGGCTGAACACCACCTGCTGTCGGCCGGCGTGTCGGCGTACGGCGAGACCCAGGGCGATCGACGCGAGCTCCAGGTCCTCCTTGATCCGAGCCGGGGTCGCCGGGACCAGGCCCGGATCAGCCCGGCGCTCCCGAGCGGCCGCCAGCAAACGCTTCGACACAGTCATCCCCGCGGCTTTAGCCGCCTCGACAGTGGGTACGGCGCTCCACCGCATCCCCAGGTCGCCTTCTACGGTCCGGCTGACCGGGACCGTAGCGACGACCTCCCGCGCCAGTCCAGCCTCCTCCGGGTCTACCGCGACGACCGAGTGCACATCGGTGGTAGCGCCGCCCACGTCGATGACCACCACGTCTCCCTTCCCCGGCTGACCGGGCCTGAGGCCGTTAGCCAACAACTCGACGGCGGTGAGCACAACATCGGGCGTGGCTCCCTTGACCATCGCGGTGAAGTCGGCGCGCCGTGAGAGGTGCTTGCCGCCGATGACGTGACGCAAGAACACCTCGCGGATCGCCATCCGGGCGCTGTCGGGGTCGAGCACGCCAATGCGCGGCACCACGTTGTCCGCAACGACAAACGGCACCCTGTTCGCCGTGAAGAGTTCGCTGATCTCGCCCACGGCGTCGGCGTTGCCCGCCACCACGACGGGTCCGCGCCAGCGCGCCTGAGCCAGGCTTCGCGCGTTGCGCATCAGCACCTCGGCGTTCCCGCCATCGGTTCCTCCGACCAGGAGCACAACGTCGGGGTCGCTTGCGCGCAGCGCGGCCAGGTCGACGTCGTACGACGACACGTGGACGACTCGTCCGCCGCTGGACAGCGCGACCCGCCGGCCGGCCTCGGCGGTGACCAGCTCCTCATTGCCGACCACGGCGATGCGCAGCCCGCCCCCTGCTGATGAGCATGCCAACACCGGGACATCCTGGCTGCCGGCACCAGCGCTGAGCTCGGCACGGATCGCGTCCCAGCCGTCCAGCACGTCGGTGTCTATCGTGGTGCGGTGGCTGGCGGTGCCGACCAACCCGCCGTCGTGAGTGTCGACCAGCGCGGCCTTCGTGAACGTCGACCCGAAGTCGACGCAGTAGACGAGCGGCGTCGCGCGGGCGTCCCGCCGCGGCGTCATGCCCAGGGATCAAGGGCCTGCCCCAAGTCGGCGACGAGGTCGGTGACCGACTCGATGCCGACCGACAGCCGCACGAGGTCGTGGGGGACCGCAAGCTCTGACGCGGCTGCAGATGCGTGGGTCATAACCGCAGGCAGCTCGATGAGCGACTCGACTCCACCCAAAGACTCGGCCAGCGTGAATATCTGCGTCCTCTCGCATACGTTCAGCGCGGCATCGTGGCCGCCCCTCATCCGGAACGAGACCATGCCACCGAATCGCCGCATTTGGGCTGCCGCTGCGAGATGACCCGGATGATCGGATATGCCGGGGTAGAGGACATCGCCGACGGCACTGTGTCCGGTGAGGAACTCCACGAGTCGCTCGGCGTTGTCGCAGTGCCGATCCATCCGGACCGCCAGCGTCTTGAGCCCGCGCAGCACAAGGTAGGCGTCGAACGGCCCGGCAGTGGCTCCGGTGGAGTTCTGGAAGGCGGCGACGGCAGCACCCAATTCCTCGCTGGACGTGACGATGGCTCCCCCCACCACATCGCTGTGCCCACCGGCGTACTTAGTCGTGGAGTGTACGACGACGTCGGCGCCGAGGTCGAGTGGTTGCTGCAGGTACGACGTGGCGAACGTGTTGTCGACCACCAGCAGCGCGTCATTGTCCTTCGCGACCTGGGAGATGGCGGCGATGTCGGCGACGCCGAGCAGCGGGTTGCTCGGTGTCTCGATCCAGATGATTTTGGTGCGTCCCGGTCGAATCGCGATCGCGATCGCGTCCACGTCGTGCACGGGTGCCGGAGTGTGGTCGACGCCCCATGGCTCGAAGATGTTCTTGAAGAGGCGATAGGTGCCGCCGTACGCATCGTTTGGGATGACCACGTGATCGCCGGGTGTGCAGATGGCCCGGATGAGCGAGTCCTCCGCGGCCATGCCCGACGAGAACGCGATGCCCCGGGCGCCGTGTTCTAGCGAGGCCAGGCAGTCCTCCAACGCGGCCCGGGTGGGGTTGCCGGTGCGGGAATACTCGTAGCCGCCGCGCAGGCCTCCGACGCCATCTTGTAGGTAGGTGCTGGTCGCGTAGATCGGGGTCATCACCGCCCCGTTCTCCGCGTTGGCGGCCTGACCGGCGTGGATCGCCCTGGTCTCGAACCCGTACTCTCGCGTGTCATCCATGCCGTGAGCTTAGGCCACAGGTTGGTCCAGGAGGCCGCTTGTTAGCGACAGGGCGGTGGTTTCGAGACGCTCGCTGTCGCTCGCTGCTCAACCACCGTGACTGGGCGACCTGCCCAGGGACCGTCGGGGGCGAGTCGCCGCAGGACCGGGATCAGGTCGGGCTCCACCGGGTCGTCGAGCGAGTCGAGCTTGCGCCAATGCACCCAGTCGTGGCCGAGACTGTCGACCCGCTCGGCAGGGGTGAATCCCCCGGGTTGGAGACGTGCGGCCACCACACTCGTCGTACCGAAGAAAAAATCCTCGTCGGTGACCACCCGACCACCGCGCCACACGACGTCGCGGGCCACCAGGGCCGCGGAGGATCCGAGATCGGGCAGCGGCAACCCGGTCTCTTCCGCCCACTCACGTCGCACTGCTTGAAGCTGGGTCTCGCCAGGCTCGAGGCCACCACCCGGGGGCTCCCAGAGCCGATAGCCGTCGACCGGGTCCTGCCAGTGCATGAGCAACACCTGCTGCTCCGGGTCAACGCACAAGAGCCGCGCGGCCCGACGCGCTACAAGGGCGGGAGCCGGTAGCTCACGCAGGAAGTGCAGGATCGGTTCACCGCGGTCGTCATGGCGTCGGCGACCCGACACCGCGAAACCCTCGCGTTCGTAGAGGCGCCGAGCACCGACATTGCTGTCATGGGTCCACAGTTGAGCGCGCGCATAGCCGCGCCGACCGGCCTGCGACATCACGGCGCGAACCGAGAGTCCGCCAAGTCCCCGACCCCACTCGCCGGGCAGCGTGGCCACCGACGAAATATGCGCCAGCCCAGGGACGTTTCGGTCACTGTGGGCGTCATCGGCGCGCGCCGGCATGGCCAGAGCGATCGAGACGAGCCGGGGGCCGTCGAGGATTCCGACGCCAAAACTCCCGGGGCGGCTCAGCACGGCCGCCTGGGTGGTGATCGCGTCGAAGCCTAGGTTGCGACGGCGCTCGTCGATGGCCGCCTGCCACAATGAAGAGACCGCAACGTCTTCCTCGTGGGCAAGCTGCTTCACGACGATCGACATTGCGCCACCCTATAGCGATCGTGAGGACGTCCCGAGATGATATTTGGCCGCACCAAGACCGAGCTGCCGACCGCCGAGACGGCGTTGCCGGGGCGCGACACCCGCCCGTTTTCCGTTCCCGACAAGCATTACGTGCTCGGCACTCCGTTGGAAGGTGAGGTCCCTGCCGGCTTCGAGGTCGCCGTGTTCGGGCTGGGCTGCTTTTGGGGCGAGGAGAAGATGTTCTGGGAGCTGCCGGGCGTCTGGTCCACGTCCGTTGGGTACGCCGGTGGCCTGACACCTAATCCGACGTACGACGAGGTTTGCAGCGGCCGCACCGGTCACGCCGAGGTGGTCCGGGTGGTCTTCGACCCTGACAAGGTGTGCGACGCCGACCTTCTGAAGGTGTTCTGGGAGGCACATGACCCTACCCAGGGGATGCGTCAAGGCAACGACTCCGGCAGCCAGTACCGTTCGCTCCTGCTGACCACGACCCCGGAACAGCAGGCGGAAGCGGAGAAGTCGCGGGCCGCCTACCAGGAGGAGTTGAACAAGGCCGGATACGGCGAGATCACGACGTCCATCCAGACGCTTGCTGACTACTTTTACGCCGAGGACTACCACCAGCAGTATCTCGCGAAAAACCCTGCGGGTTATTGCCCCTTGCACGCGACCGGGGTGACCTACGGCTCACGAGCATGAGTGATCTCAACGCCGATCCCACAGTTGGGGTCCACCGCATCGTCGATGGTGGTGAAGTGTCTGTCGCCTGAGTGCCGTCCCAGATCAGATGGTACTATTTCTTGTACCAGTTAGGAGGTCGGATGTCCATTACCGCCAGCGAGGCTCGCAAGTCCCTGTTCCCGCTCATCGAGCGGGTCAACGATGACCGCGCACCCGTCGAGATCACCTCGAAGAAGGGTAACGCCGTGCTCATGTCGGCAGACGACTACTCAGCCTGGCAGGAGACGGCGTACCTGTTCCGCTCTCCCGCGAACGCACGGCGCTTGCTCGATGCCATGGAGTCGGTCGAGCGCGGCGAAGCCCGCGCGCACGCACTCGACCGCGAGTGAGGATCGTCTTCGCACCGCAAGCGTGGGACGATTACGTGCATTGGCAACGCTGCGACCGCACGCTGGTCAAGCGCATCAACCGCTTGATTGACGATGCCGCCCGCGACCCCTTCGCCGGAATCGGCAAGCCGGAGCTTCTGAAGTATGCACTCGTTAACTCCTGGTCACGCCGCATCACCGATGAGCACCGCATGGTCTACGTCGTGCGTGACGATGACTTGATCATCCTGCAGGCGCGCTACCACTACGCCAAGTAGGCCACCCTGCGATCACCTCCAGGCCAATTCCTGCGGCTGCCTCCTGCATACGACCGTCGTACGTCAAGACGGAGTCTGTTCCGATTCGCACGGCGGCGGCCAGATGGAGCGCGTCCAGCGATCGCAAGTGCCGGCCAGGAAGGATGCCTGCCTCGTAGTACAAGCTCCGGGGCATGTCGTACAGCGCAACCATGCCGAGGATGCGGGTTACGTCTGACTGGGTGATCCCATGTCGCACCGCGAATCGGCGCAGTTCGGTCTCCAGTAACAGACAGGCAACGACGCTCCCGTCCGTCTGGTCCAGAAAGGTTGCAAGCGCGACGGACTCCGGCTCCTCGACCAGCAGTTTCACGGCTGCCGAAGTGTCCAGGTAGACGTCGGTCACCGCTCGTCTCGAAGTTCAGTCAGCGTAGCTGCGGACGGCTCAGCAATCATGTGGCGACCGATTCCGGAGAAGGACGGCCGCTGCTTCGCCGGGCGTACGCACCGGAGGTCCGACGCTGTGCCGACTGGAACGAGCACGGCCACAGGCTGCCCGCGGTTAGTCACGGTGATGGACTCCCCACTTTGGACCTCGCGAAGGACCGCGCTGCTGTCGTTCCGGAGCTCCCGGTGACTGATCGTCCTCATGTAGCAACTGTAGCACTCGCTTGGCGACGCACCACGCTATGACCCACACATGAGCGACCATCTGGCAACCCGAACGCGGGGCTGGAGGGGAATGCGAGGCCAGCGGGTCAGCCGGCAGAGCGTCAGCGAGGTGGGAGTTTGTCGGCGAGAAACGCCGTGGTGGTCCGCCAGGCCTGGGCCGAGGCAGTTGCGTCGTGGAACTCGGGCCGGGGGTTGTCGAAGGCGTGCCCGGCCCCGCCGTACGTTTCGAAGCGGGTGTTGGACTGGGCGGTTACCGCAGCGCGAATACGCATCACCGTGTCGGGATCGAGATAGGCGTCGGCCAGACCGAAATGGTGCAGGCTCGGCGCGGTGACCTTTGGCGCCAGGTCCAGCAGGTTCGGCAGCGCCGATCCGTAGTAGCTGACCAGCACGTCGGGTGAGTCCACCGCCGCGAGGTTGAACGCCAGTCCTCCGCCGAAGCAGAAGCCGATCACTCCCACTCCGCCGGACACCTGGTCGAGCCGACGCAGATGGGCGAGCGCCGCCCGCGAGTCCTCGACCGCGGTAGGCCAGTCCAACCGACCGACTACCGCCATCGCCTGCTCCAGGAAGTCTGGTGCGGACTCGTCGATCTCGGAGTCGTCGAGCCGCCAGAAGATCTCGGGTGCGAGGACGACGTACCCGAGCGCTGCTAGATCGGCGCCCCGCCGCTTGATGTAGTCGGAGACGCCGAAGATCTCATGCAACAACAGCAGCCCTGGCCCGGTTCCGAGCGGAGGCAACCAGAGATGACCCGGCATCGGGCCGTCGTCGGTGTCGATGTGGGCAACCGACGATGTGGGTTGAGTCATGAAAGTCAGTATGACGCGGAGCTCCAATGTTGGACCCCCGACGTTGTCTGGCTGGCAGAAAGCAGGCAGCATCCATGGCATGGCGGCGAACGAGTCGGACCCTCCCCGCGAGGTCGATCGCGCCGTGGATCCGAGGATCCGGCCACGCTGGGGGCGGCGGTATGCCCAGCTGAGACTGTCGATCGGCCGGCACCCCACGGACGTGATCCGGATGGCCGTGGCAGCCGGGCTCGTGTTGGCTTGCCTGGTTGCCGCCAGGTCGCGTGAAGTCAACCCGGTAGAGGCGGCGATCTTCTCAGAGCTCGAGCGGCTACCCAGCTGGTCGAGCCACGGCTGGGAGGTGTTGCGGTGGTTTGGGTCCTGGCCCGGCATCGCCGTAGCCGCCGGCTTGTCGCTCTACCTCGGTCGGGTGCGGATGGCGATGGCGCTGACGGCCTCGGGGGTGGTGAGCTGGGTGCTGGCGCTGCTCATCTACTGGCTGGTGGGACCGCGCCCGGTGCCGCTCGCCTTGTTGCCGACGTTGCTGCGCCAGCCGGGGCCTGGTGGCTTCCAGTTCCCCGACGCGCGGGTCGCGGTGATCGCGGCACTGGTGACGGCGGCCGGACCTTACCTGACCCGGCTGAGTCGAGACACCGGCTGGATCCTGGTGGTGCTGGTAGCGGCCGCCGATGTCTTCTTGGGCCACAACCTCCCGCTGGACACCTTCGCCGGCGGCGTTCTGGGCTGGGGCACCGGGACGCTCTTCCACCTGGTGATCGGCGCACCCGGACGCCGTACCTCCGAGGTCGCCGTTCGGTTGGCGCTTGGCCGAGCCGGGCTCAACGACGCCTGCGTCACCGCAGTGCGCCGCCAGCTGCTGCGTCCTCAGGAGTACGACGTCGTGACCTGCGTGGGCGACCGGCTGCAGATGAAGGTCGTTCGGCGAATGCACCGGCTGGCCGGCCCCTGGTACAAGCTGCGGCGCGCGCTCGCCTCCTTGGAGGTGGAGCACGAGCCGGGGCTGTCCACCCCGCGACACGAGGTCGAGCACGAGGCATACGTGACGCTGCTCGCCGAACGCGCCGGGGTCGGCACGGTTCCGGTGCTGCTGGCAGGGGAGATCGAGCACGGTCCCCCGTTCCTGATCCGCCGGTACGTCGAGGGGCGACGGCTCTCGACGCTGGCTCGAGGGGCGATCGCCGACGCGCTTCTCGACGACATCTGGGCAGACGTGATGGCGCTCGGCGCGGAACACATCGCGCACCACGATCTGCGAGCGGTGAACATCCTCGTCGATTCCGCCGGACACCCCCGCATCGTCGACTTCACGTTCAGCCGGGTCGGCGGCCCGTCGGGCCAGGGCGCTCAGGATGCCGCCGAAATGTTGGTGTCGCTCGCCTCGGTGGTCGGGGTGAAGCGGGCCGTCAGCAGCGCCGTACGCTCGCTGCCCAGACAGACATTGCAGGACGCTCTGCCGTACTTGCAGTGGCTGGCGCTACACCGCCGGATGCGCAAACAGCTCGGCGGTGGTCGAGTCGCGCTCACCGAGCTGCGTGAGTGTTTGGCCGACCGAATCGGGGCGCCGATACCGCCGTTCCGGTCCCCGGTTCGCCCGGCCACGGTGGCGATCTTGCTGGCCGGTGGGCTCGCGGTTTACCTGCTGTTGCCGCAGCTGTCCAGCATGAACGAGGTGCTGCAGTCGCTTTCGCGAGCCGACTGGCGCTGGCTCGTCGCCGCGGCAGCCTCCGGGCTGCTCGCGATCCCAGCTTCGGCCCTCACGGTGCTGGGTTCGAGCCGGGCAGCGCTGCCCATCGGGAAGACGGTGGCCGTGCAGGTGGCGGCCGCGTTTACCGGGCGCACCACGGCTGCCGGGATCGGTTTCTACGGGATCAACCTTGTCTACCTGGAGCGACTCGGTCTGCGCCGGACACACGCCGTCGGGGTGCTCGTCCTCAACCGCGCGGTGGTCGGGTTGATCAGCGCGGTCGCCACCGTGCTCGGCATTCTGGCCATCGGCAAGGCAGCTCCGGTAGGCCAACTCGCCGTTCCCACTGGGTGGCAGGTGCTGGGGGGTGCGGCGTTGCTGGTCGTGGCTGTGGCGGCTTTCCTGTGGTCACCGTTTGGACGACGTCGGGTGTGGCAGCCGCTGGTTGTCTCGACTCGAGAGCTGGTCCGCGAGCTGCTGCCCACGTTGCGTCAACCGATCCGGGCGGCGCAGCTCTTCGGCGGTTCGGTGGTATTCCTGGCGCTGTCGGCGGCCGGGCTCGCCGCTACTCTTGCCGCGTTCGCGCCGAGCTTCCCGGTGGTGCCGGTTTTCGCGGTGTTCGTGGTGGGGTCGACGTTGGGTCAGCTGGCTCCGACACCCGGCGGACTCGGTGCTGTGGAAGGCGCGCTGGTCGCCGGTCTGACCGCCATCGGGGTGTCTTCCACCGACGCCGTCGCGGCGGTGTTGGCTTCCCGAGCCCTGACGTTCTGGCTTCCCGTGCTGCCTGGGCTGGTGGCGTTTCGGCTGCTGCAACATCGCGACATCGTGTAGCCCGTCGACCCGTCAGGTTTTCCCGCCGACCCGTCAAGTGCCGGGATGGATCGCAAGGCCGAGGAGGAGGGCATAGCTGGCCCTATGGCCGACAACGAGAACGCAGCGAGGCGCGCGGCAAGCGCGGCAAGCGCGGCAAGCGTGAACGTATTTCCCATGCACGACACTAGGCCAAGGACCAGAGGACCGGCATCGTCAAGACGCCGTACGGCGCCAGTCCGAAGGTGGCGAGCATCGGCTCGAAACCCGAGGTCAAAACCGAGCCCAGTTTTGAGCTCAACCAGACCCCCGTGGCCGCCGCCGGAGATTCGCTGTTGTCGGCCGGGCGGACCCGCTCCACCAGGCGCTGTTTGGGCAGCGCCTTGACATCAACGGCGGACCGCTTGAACCGGGCGCGCTCGCAGGCCAACCCAATGGCATCCTCAAGCCCGCCGAGCTCGTCGACGAGCCCGCGGTCTCGAGCGTCCGAGCCGGTCCAGACCCGGCCCTTCGCCACCGATTCGAGCTCTGCCACCGGCATTGACCGGTCCTGCGCCGCCTTGCCGGTGAAGTCGGCGTACACCCGATCGAGCCAACCTTCCATCCGGCGCCATTCGTCGTCGTCGAACGGCCGTTGGGTGGAGAACATCTCCGCATAAGCGCCGGACGACACGGCTTCCCGCTGGACTCCGATCCGCGACAACGCGTCTCGAATCACCTGCTTGCCGGCCAACACGCCGATCGAGCCGGTCAGCGTCCCCGGGTTGGCGACGACGACGTCCGCAGGCATTGCGATGTAGTAGCCGCCCGAGCCGGCCACCGAGCCCATCGACGCGACCACCGGGCGTCCGGTACGACGAAGTGCGAGCACCTCACGGCGGATCGCGTCGGACGCGACGTACGAGCCGCCTGGGCTGTCGACCCGCAACACGACGGCCCGTACAGCGTCGTCCTCGCCGACCGACCGCAACGCGGAGCCAAGTGAGTCCGACCCGATCGACGGGCCGCCAACCGGTGATCTGCCGCTATGCCCGAGATGGATGCCCCCGCTCGCCTGCACCACCGCCACCACCGGCTTCGACCGCCTTCCCACCCTGGGCGGCGTTTGGATGGTCTGGGCGGCCAGGCTCTTCAGGCCCTTGTCGTAACGCGTGACATAGCGAAGCTGCACCTCGCCGAGCCGCCGCCTCAGGTCGGCATACACCTCGTCTCGGTAGCCGAGCCGGTCGACGAGACCTCGAGACAGCGCCTCCTCGGCCGTCAGAGGTGCGTGGTCGATCGCGTTCCGCACGGACGCAGAGTCGATCCTTCGAGCCGCCGCGACATCGTTGACGATCGTCGTCATCGCGGATTCGACGATTCGCTCGACCATCTCGCGATGGGGCGCCGTCATGCTGGACTCCATGAACATGTTGGCCGCGGTCTTGTATTCGGCACGTTGGCCGATCTGCGTCATGATCGCGAGTTTGTCCAGCGCGTCACGGACGAACACCGCCTCCGCCACCACGCCAATCAGACCCACATCACCGCTCGGCTGCAGCCAGATCTCATCGAACCCCGTCGCCAAGTGATAGGCGATGTTGCCGGGACCCATCTCGCCGTACGACTCCGACCAGCACACCGTCAGCTTGCCTGCCCCGCTGAACTCCGAGATCGCGGTCCTGATCTCGTGGGACTGCGCCAATGTTGGCTGCTTACCGGCAATGTGGGCGACCATGCCAACGACGCTGTCGTCGTGCGACGCCTTGCGCAGCGCCTCGACGACGGCGCGCAGCGTCGGCACGTGACGTGACCTGGCCGCCTCCAACCGCGTCGTCGGTGGCGCCTCGAGCAGCCCTCGCGTCAGGTCGAGCTCCAACAGCAGTTGGGGTCTGATCCGTCGGGTGGAGACGAGGTCTGCCGGCTTCATGGCTTCACAGTACGGCGGCCCCCCGTTGGTGGTTTCGAGACGGCCGCCGCGCTCGCTCCTCAACCACCCTGAATCTCAACCGCTCACTTCCTGAACCCCTACGCCCGCCATACGGTGGTTGAGGACGCCTTCGCCGCCGGCTCGGCTCAGTGGGACTTCAGGCTGCGGTCGGTCTTGAGGGCGAGCTTCACCCCTTCGGCGGCCGCGCCGATGAGAGTCGCCAGGGCGCCGGCGTAGAAGAAGATGCCGACCACGACGGCCTCGGGCACCGAGTAGACATTGGTGGCCCGGATAATCAAGGCGATGGCGATAAGCCCGGCACCTAGCAGAATGCAGAGCCAGCCGGGGCTCACGTTGACGGCCGCCTCGGATGCAGCACCGGAAGCGTTCGATGATGCTCGCGCCGGTGGCGGAGGCTTGAGATACAGCTGGGCGCCGTCCGGGTCCTGCGCAGCGAACTCGCTCCAGACCTGCGCCCAACCTTGCTCCGTCAACGAAAACCGCCGCGAATACCTGCTGGCCGTCAAGGTCATCAACGACTACGGCGACGAAGTCATGAAAGTCTTCGAGGTCTGAGGAGCCCTGATGGCAAGGAACGTGGACCAAGACATCGCCGACGGCGAGAAGTCATTTCTGTCGAACGTGCAACCGGAGGGACGTTGTCGCGGCGGCGTTAGATCTCGCACTGGAGGAGCATGGCCGTAGTGTTCCGTTGGAGCAGGTTAAGGCCGATCTTGTCATGGCATGAGTCGGCCTCACATCGAGCCTCGGCCCGCCGGCCGTCATCGAAACCGGCTGTTGGAGTCTTGCCTGCTTTGAAGGCGAGCACATACCGACTCGTTGCCATCCGATGAAGCGTTCAGGCGGCGGTGGGTGGGATGCGTTGGGTGCCGGTGTGGTCGACGAAGAACAACCTGCCATGGGGTGATCGCCAGATGAATACGCCGTTGAAGGGTTGTCGCACTTGCCAGCGGCCGAACGTTTTGATCCGGTGATGGAGTCTAGTCATTGGCCCGAGGTTGGCCAGGTTGGTTTGGCCGGGTGGGCCACCGGTGTCGGGATGCCGGTAGGTGATGGTGTGGTCGATGTCTCGTCGTCGGGTGGTGTTGGTGGCGTAGGGGAACACGTCGACCGGGCTCCGCAACCAGGTGGCTTCACGTAACCGGTCGGGGATTTCGTAGGCGTCGACCGGGGCCATGTTGGGCAGGTCGAGCACCGGTTTCACCCTCACCTGGCAGTGGCCTAAGAACCTGCGGACCTGGTCCACGGTGACCGGCCCGACCCCTTCGACCCGGGCCACCCCGGTGCCGTCGACAAGTGCGGTGTCGGTGAGGTGCACGTACAGGGTCGCGGGCGGCCGCGAATCCACCCCACGACGACCCGGCCGGGCGACCGATCCCGAGTCTGCCAACTCAGCGTGGTCGTCGTCGTCGTTTGGGTCGTCGTTTGGGTCGGCGTTGTGGTGGGCCAGAGTGGCGGTTTGGTCGAACAGGTCCAGGGTGCGTTGGGGGTGCGCGATCACCCCGACCGCGTGGGACCGGCGCACCTGTTTGGTGGCCTGGTCACCCAGGGTGCCCAAACCGTCGGCGATCCGGTCGATGGTGGCATCAAACCAGATCGCGTTGGGTGCGTCGGTGCGGATGAAGATGGTTTTGTTGCCGTGCTCGCTGGATGGGGTGACCCACACCCCTTGCTCCGCCTCGGCGGCCTGCACCGCTTTGGCGGCACCGGCCGAGGCGGTGTAGATGGTCACGGCGTGGATGATGGCTTCCAGCCGGGTCAGCGAAAGCGAGTGTGCCCACCGGGCCACCTGGGTGTCGACCACGGTGACCGTGTCCAGGGACAGGTCGCGGGTGGTTTGGGCGACCTTGCGGGCTATCCAGGGTTTTGACCTGCCCGGCGACCACCCGGGCCCATAGTTGGGGGAGCCGGTGGCGTAGGTCCAACGCGTCGCCGATCAAAGCGGCGGCGGCGTGGGGGCAGATGGCCAGTTCAGCACCGAGCTCGGCGGGGGCGAACTCGGCCACCTTGGGGGTGCCGTCACCACCGAGTTGGTGCAGGTCTTCCATTCCCGGCAACGACCTGCCGGCGGGACTGGTCGGGTTGTCGGTGGTGGCGTGCAGGTCGGCCCAGTGCGCGGCGGCGGCCAAGATGGCCATCTCGGCCCGGTTGACTGCTGCCTGCGCGTCGGTTGCGTAGGTGAGCGTCTCAAGGGGGGTGAGCTGGTCAACGGGTCGTTCAAACATGTGTTCGATTCTATCTAAACCGACCGACAATATCCACCCTGATTCCCCTTATCCACAACGGAATCTGGAAAGCCCTGAATAGACATGGCGGGCATTTGTGGTGGCTGCGAACCACCTGGTGATTTCGAGACGGCCGCGAAGCGGCCCCCCAACCACTGTGAACTCCACCTCCTCAACCACCCTGACCGCCGCTCGTCGGGACGGCTTCCTCAACCACCGGGACGGCGCATCACAACGACTTCGGCCGGGCGTAGCTTGTGCATGCAGGCAGCACCGCGAGAGGAGGCCAAAAGGTTGGCGGAACCGGTGTGGCCACTACGTTGTGCAGGTGACAACGTGGCGTGAGTTCAGCCGGTTCGCCAAGCCGTGGCATCTCCTCACGGCGCTGATCAGCGCTGCCTCGCTCATCACTCAGATTGTCCTGGTCGTCCGAGGCGTGAACGTGCTGACAGACCATGCCGGCAACCTGCCTTCAGTGCCAGAGCGGCTGTTTCGTTTCTTCAGTTATTTCACCGTGCAGTCCAACATCTTGGTGATCATCACGGCACTCAGCCTGGTGCTGGTGGCCGAACGCGACGGCAGATTGTGGCGGGTGCTGCGCCTCGACGCCATGGTGGGCATCACTGTGACGCTCATCGTCTACCACTTCGCGCTCGCGCCGCTTCTCGATCTTCGGGGTGTGTCGAAGCTGACCGACACCGGCTTTCACTACGTCACCCCGATCTTGGCCATCCTGGGCTGGCTGGCGTTCGGCCCAAGGCCCCGGTTCGACGTGGCCACCTTGTGGTGGTCATTGGTCTGGCCGGCGCTGTATTTCCTGTACTCGATCGTCCACGGTGAGAACTCGGGGTGGTACCCCTACCCGTTCATCGACGTCGGCTTGCACGGTTATCCCACAACGCTGCGGAACGCTTTGCTTGTCTGCCTGCTGCTACTTGGAGTCGGGACGGTTTACTTGACCGCGGACGCGAAGCTGCGCCGTACGCCTCCCTCGGCCCGGCCCCCATCCAATGCCGCGTGACACCTGGCCGTGCCGTCCCGTGCCGCCCGCCTTGAAGACTCGCGAGCGCGGACATGATGGTCACGACGATCCGCTCGTGGTGGCTGCCGAGGTCGCTGCCACGACGGCAGCAACGGTCGCGGCAGCGACGTTCGTCGACTGGACCGTGGTCTTGCCGGACTCGTCGTCAGTCGCGAGCAGCAGCAGTTCTTCAGTTATCAACATCGCGCCCCCCTACGGCCGCCGAGACCGACTCGAAAGCTGCCAGTGGAAGCCATCCCGCATCGGCAGGTCAGGCTCACCGGAGAACCCCTTCGGTAAGGCGATGTCAGTCGGAGCAGTCGACCGCGACTGCAAGGGCCGCACAGACGTCCCGCATGCGAGACTCGGCCAATCGACCCAATCGGCTGACGAGGACCGCGACCGAGACGCTCTCGACCGAGTCCAGGTTGACAGCCCAACGGCGAGGGACCGGATCGTCGCCGGGTTGGAGGACAACTTCGCTGGCGAGCCCTCGGATCGTCGTCGTACAGGGCGCGACGAGGGTGCGTCGAAGTCGCGGGATCGCTGCGTCACGAGACAGCACGACAACTGGGCGTCGACCGATTTCAACTAGCTCACACCACCACACCTCTCCCCGGATCGGAAGCGTGCTCACGACGCAGCCGCAGCACGTCGAAACGACACCAGGTCGCCCCACTCGTCCGGCTCGTCAGGCGGATGCTCGTCGTAGGCGGCGTAGCTTGCGTCTACCTCGGCAGCGCGGTAACGCACAAGCAAAGCTGCGAGGGCCTCGTCCACAAGCGCAGCGTCTGTGATCCCCGACCGCACGCTGCGGGCGTCCCCTAGGAGCCTCGCGTCGACGGTCGTGCTCAACCGTGTGCGGTTCATGGCATCAGTATGCCACGGAGGGACCGGTCGGAAGCGTTTGCGGCGCTGAGACTCGGGGGGTGTTTAGAGACGCGCGCTGCGCGCCCTTCTCACCACCGCAGACCGGCGGAAACCTGTGGCCGTGTGGCCAGCCGGCTCCGTACCGTCATGGCATGCCGATGTTTATGATGGCGCGTCGTGTCCGGGGCGCGCTCGCGCCGCCACACGACGGCCTCCCGACAGCCTGCGACTGCGCACTCCCGACGCCAATGGGGCTGGCATCGGCTTGAGCCCGAATGGGCCCAGCGGATTGTGGACGCGTCCCCGACCCGCGCCGGCGACCTCGTGCTCGACCTCGGAGCCGGCACCGGTGCGCTGACCCGGCCGCTCTCGATGATCCACGCTCGAGTGCTGGCCGTTGAGCTCAACGCCACCCGGGCCGCCCGACTGCGGCGACGTTTCCACGACGACCCGGTCACGGTGATCCACACCGACCTGCGCGATCTGCACCTGCCGCGCCAAACCTTCCGTGTCGTGGCGAGCCCGCCGTACTCGCTGTCGACACAAGCGCTTCGCCTGCTGCTGTCCAGCGACCGGCTGCTCTCCGCGGATCTGGTGCTCCAGCAGGCAGTGGCACGACGCCTCGCCGCGAGTCCCCCGCATGCTCGACACACCAACCGCTACCTGCTGAGTCTCGGCATGCAGGTGCCTCGACGCGCATTCGCTCCTCCACCCCGGGTCGACTCGATGGTCTTGCGGGTACGTCGGGTTGGCCAGCCCGACGCATAGCCCGCTGACCCCCCACACCCGCGGCCGATAAGTTGGTCCGTGGCGTACGACGTGAGCGCCGCGCTGCGGCAAAGGAGCTGGCATGCACCTGTCGCGATCCACCACACATACAGTTTGGGACAACGCCATTGAGCCAGTCGCCACCGTGCCGCCCGGGGAGACGGTGACCATCGAGGTGGCGAACTCCTCGGGCGGCCAGATCATCCGCGACTCCACCGTCGATGCGGTCACCAATCTCAACTTCGACAACGTCAATCCGGTCACCGGCCCACTCGCGGTGGTCGGTGCCGAGCCCGGCGACTCGATCGTCGTCGACATCATCGACATCGACGTCGACACCTGGGGCTGGACCGCCGCTATCCCGGGATTCGGGCTGCTGGCAGACCACTTCCCCGAACCGCACCTGCGCATTTCCACAATCACCAGAGCCGACGTCGAGTTTCTGCCGTGCCTGCACCTGCCCGCCGTACCGATGATCGGGACCATCGGCCTAGCGCCCGCCGAGCCCGGGCCTGCGCCGATGGTGCCCCCGCACCGAGGCGGCGGCAACATGGACATCCGGCACGTCACCGCGGGCGCACGGCTGCTGCTGCCGGTCGCAGTGGCCGGCGGCCTGCTCTCGGTCGGCGACACGCACGCTGCCCAAGGCGACGGCGAGGTCTGCGGCACCGGCAGACGAGCTCGATGGTCACGGTCCGCATCGGTCTCGACAAGGCGCGTTGGTTTCCTACGCGTTCACGGAGTTCGCCCGCCCCTACGCCACCGCCGGATCGGTCTACAGCTTCAACAGCAGCGCGCTCGGGGCGCAGCGGTTTCCTGTCCGGGTGGGCGCTTTTGCTGACCTACCTGACGTTCACGATCGCATCCTCGGCGGAGGTCGGTCTCTTCGCTCAGACGTTTGTCGCGTTGTTGGGTTGGCGCATCGCCTTCCAGTTCGTGGTGCCGGCCGTCGCGATCGTGTTGCTGGGCTACACGCTGTACGCCAACGTCTACCCGGTGCCCGCCACGCCGTACGACGTGTTCCCCTACTTGGTGGTGGCCTGGATCGCGGTCGGCGTGCTGATCTCGTTCCTCCGCCCGGCCCGGATGCGTTAGGTCGCCGCGGACCTCGCCACCGATGACGCCTGACCCGACGCCTGGTTGGTCAGCCGGTGATCGGTGGTCAGCAACGGCGCGTCCAAAGCGGGTGGCCAGCTGCCCGTAGAGTGCGTCGACCACCACACACACCAAGCGGTTACGGCGGCCAGCGCGGCTGGCGCGACTGGTAGCGAATCCATCTCGTCGAGTGCGTCTACTCGCAGCCATGGCTATCTCAAAGTGGTGCGGCGCATTCGGTGCAGCCGATCAGATCGAGGTGAGCACCACGCGATGCGGTGACGTGCAGCCAGCGGCCAACCACGGTCCCAGGCACCCGGCCGACGGGAGCGAGGAACCAGACGCCGCTGGGAGCCCCGGTGAAAGCGAACGCTCCATCCGAGTGAGTCACCGTGGTGGCAACTGGGCGACCGCCAGGTCGTGGAGGACCGGGAATCCCGGTCGTTGCTGGTCCCCAGGCGTGCGGGAAGAGTCCCAGCGTCACGCGGCCGAGTCCGTGCGGCGGCGAGCCTGGACCGGGGCGTACGACGTACCTGCCGGTGACCGTCGATCCCGGCGCCCCGCCCGTGACGGCGGGTGGCGTGCTAGGCCTCCGAGACGGTTCGATCGGAGGGGTCGGGGCGGACGAAGGCGTGCCGGCCGGTTTGGTCGTCGACGGCGTGCCGGAGGCCGGCGCGGCTGAGGAACCCGACTGGCCCGGTCCGCCTGGTTGGGCTGGCTCCGCGGATCCGCACCCGGCGAGCACCGCCATACACGCGAGCACGACAAACGACCGGGCAACGGTGTCGGCTAGAGGTCGCATAGCGATTGGACGACGATCTTGCGCCGACGGTTCCACTCGCTTCGGTCAGATCCGGCCGAAATTGGCTTGTGGACAACCGTTTTCGAGGCCTCTTGAGCAGGCAGGCTTAGACGATGACGTACGACGACGACGACGACGACGACATCCCACCGCTGCGCCGGCCGGGAGACACCCGGCCACTTCGCACCCAACACGACCTCTACCAGCACTGGCGTTCGCTGATGGGCCGGCTCGGGTTCTCCCACCCGTCGCTGTGGATCCTCTTCATCGCCGCCGACCGAAAGGTGACGTCGATCCTCACTCAGATCGAGGATCTCGCCGCCTGCCCCGACGCCGAGCTGCTGGTCCACCTGATGCGTCTGTCCGGTCGCCTGCTGCGATCCGATGTCTTCGGCGGCTCGGTGGCCTTCTTGGTGTCCCGGCCGGGGCCTGCGCAGGTCACCGAATCCGATCGTGCCTGGGCGTGCGGGCTCATCGAGGCGGCGGCGGACGCCGACGTACGCATCGAGCCGGTTCATCTGGCCAACAACGAAGATCTGCGCGTCTTCGCCCCCGACGACCTCATCAACAGCGCGTGGCGACGGTAACTGATAGACACGGACCGTGTACGCTGCGTGATCAGTGGCTGCTGGTCGACGCCGACCTGGCCCGCAAGGCGCGAGAGCGCCGGCTGCCTTCGCTTGCCCCAGTCGAGGCGCTCGGTGCCGCACTGGCCGGGTCGATCACGCTCGACGACGCCGGCGGCGGGACGCGCATCGAGGTGGGCGGCCCGTGGCTGGAGGAGCTGCGACGGCCCCTGGCCGAACCGGACGCGGCCGGTGATGCGTTCAGGCAACCGCCCGCACTGCAGGCGACGCTGTCGCGCACCGCCAAGGCGCTACGCACGATCGGCGCTGACGCGAAGGTGGCACTGACCGGCACCCCGGTCGAGAACAACCTGTCGGAGCTGTGGGCGATCCTCGACTGGACGACGCCCGGCCTGCTCGGCAACCTGACGAGGTTCCGCGACCGCTGGGCCAGGCCGATCGAGGCCGGTCACCACAACGACGTCGCGCAGCGGCTGTGGCGAATCGTGCGACCGTTCCTGTTGCGGCGACGTAAGTCCGACCCGGGCATCGCTCCCGAGCTGCCACCGAAGACCGAGACCGAACACCCGATCAGCCTCACCAGGGAGCAAGTCGGCCTGTATGAGGCGATCGTGCGGGAGACTCTTGACCAGATCCGCAGCAGCGAGGGCATCAAGCGTCGCGGTCTGGTCATGAAGCTCCTCACCGCCTGCAAACAGATCTGCAACCGCCCCTCCCATTACGTCGATGAGCCGGCGGCCACCCTGACCGGCCGCTCGGGCAAGCTTGACTTGCTCGACGAGCTCGTCGACACGATCGTTGCCGAGGGCGGTGCGGTGCTCGTCTTCACCTAGTACGTCGCCATGGCCCGCCTGCTCGAGCGGCACCTGAGCCGGCGTGGAGTCTCGACGCTCTTCCTGCCGGGGGGCACTGCGGTGGGCCGGCGCGAGCAGCTCGTCACGGCCTTCCAAGCCGGCGAGGCGCCGGTGTTCCTGCTGTCCTTGAAGGCGGCCGGAACCGGGCTCAACCTGACCCGAGCCGACCACGTCATCCACTACGACCGCTGGTGGAACCCGGCCGTGGAAGACCAAGCGACCGACCGCGCCTACCGGATCGGGCCTACACGTCCTGTCCAGGTGCACCGCCTGATCACCGAGGGCACCGTCGAGGAGCGGATCGCCACCATGATCGCCGCCAAGCGGGAGCTTGCCGACGCCGTCGTCAGCTCCGGTGAGGCGGCGCTGAGCGAGTTGTCGGACTCGGAGCTTGCCGATCTGGCCGAGCTGCGGAGCACCCGATGAGCGACGCGCCGGCACGCTTGTTCGAGGTCTTCGAGTCGCGCAAGGGGAAGCCGGGTGCGCGGCACCTCGTGGTGGGGGCTCGCTTGGGTGGATGCGATGGAGGAGACGTCGCTGGACATGGGGCGGCTGGCCCGTGGTCGCACCTACGCCAACGCCGGCCGGGTCGGCGCGATCGTGGTGACCCCGGGCCGCATCCAGGCGCACGTGCAGGGCAGTCGGCGAGTGCCCTACCGCAGCACCGTCACCGTCCGCCGACTTGACGACGATGCCCGGGAGCGGTTCCTCGACGAGGTGTCGTCGCGCGCTGGCCATCTGGCGGCGCTGCTCGACAAGGACATGCCGCACGACCTGGTCGAAGCGGCCGCGGCAGTCGGCGTACCGCTGCTGCCACAAGTCGGCGACCTCACCCCACACCGCACCTGCCCCGACTCCGGCTACCCGTGCAAGCACGCAGCCGCGCTGTGCTACCAGGCCGCTTGGCTGCTCGACGAGGACCCGTTCGTGCTGCTGTTGATGCGCGGGCGTGGTGACGACGATCTGCTCGAGGAGCTGACCCGGCGCAACGCCGACCAGCGGCACCCCAGCTCGCCAGGCGTACGCCGCGACCGTGGCGGCGTTGCTGTCGAAACACGAGCGAGACCGCCGATCTCCCGCAATCGCGGGGTCGTGGCGGACGCGTTCTCTCGTGACAGAATCCCTTGGAGTGAGACACTTTCTGCATGGAGGAGTCGGAGATTGCTGCCGCAACGGCGGAGGCTGTCGAGACCTTAAAAGTGGCATGTGCTCGCTTCGCCTACCTGCACGGCAGCCGGTCAACCGACACGCAACATCCAAGCTCTGACATCGACATCGCGGCATTCTTCGGCGACGAGGCTCCACAGTCGTTCGAGTTGCTGATGTCGCCAGGAGTTGACCTGCTGATCTTGGACCATGCGCCGCTGGAACTCGCCGGACGGATTGCCGCACGCGGAAAACTCATCTTCGAAGACGACCCGGTGGCCAGGGTCCGGTGGGAGTCGACGACCCGGAAGATTTACTTCGACGAGCTTCCCCGGATCGAGCGGGCACATCGTGAATTTGCGGCGAGTGTGACGCGTGGTTGACGAGGTACGTGTTTTCCGGTTGTTGAGGAGCGTCACCGACGACATCGCCGTACTCACGTCAGAGGCCGAGGCCGATGACACACGAAAGACCGACCCGATCTGGCTGCGTGGCGTCAAGTACACGTTCGTGACTGCAATCGAGGCTTGCGTCGACGTGGCCCAGCACATCTGCTCAGCCTCAGGCTGGGGGCCGCCAGCCGACAACCGAGACGCCATATCGCTCCTTGGGCGCCATGGCGTCATCTCCATCGAGTTGGCGACTTCATTGCGCAAAGCCGTGGGATTCCGCAACGTGTTGGTGCATGAGTACGTCGCCGTTTGTGATGCGGTCGTCTTCGAAAGGCTCGCCGATCTGGGCGATCTGGCGGCATTCGTGCGTGAAGTCACAGCGTTTGTAGTCGCGGACGCATAGCCGCGCCGGACGTTCAAAGCGGCAGGTCGGCGAGGGCGTCCAAGAGGTGACCAAGCACTGCTTCCTCGTGCACGGCCACACCGTCCGGCCCGTAGATGGCCAGGGTTTCCACGTCGGCCGTGGCGTCCTGGTGGGGGATCAGGGTGTAGCGCGGGAGTCTGCGTGGGTGTGTCACGTAGGCTTGCGGGCGGCGGTCTCCGCACGGGGTCGAGTGACGTGCCCGCAAGCCGGATACTCTTGTGCGAATCCTCAGCGGCTGGTTTCAGTACTGTCTGAGCGTGACTGACTCGACTAGCTGCCGTGTGACGGCCAACTTGCGATTGCGTGCCGTAACTCTCGACGATCTGCCCATCGTCATGGCCATCGAGACGGATCCGAAGACCAACAAGCACCGACCGGGTGGCCCTCCCGCACCAGAGGACGTCAAGCAACACCTTCGCGCCTTTGTGCAGACATGGGACGAACACGGAGTCGGGTACTGGATCGCCGAGCATCAGGGCGAAGCGGTGGGCTTGGCCGGGCTTCGTCCACTCGGGTTCCGTGGCCGTCCCTGCTGGAACGTCTACTACCGCTTCTCGCCGACAGTGTGGAGGCGCGGCTTCGCCACAGAAGCAGCCCGCGAGGCCCTTGCTGTCGCCCGCACCCGTGAGCCCCTGCTGCCCGTCGTCGCCAGAACCCGGCCGTCCAACCAGCCGGCCGTCCGAGTAGCCGAGAGGGCCGGCCTCAAACGTCGCCCGGACCTCGATGCCGACGGCTTCCTCGTCCTCTGCGACGGTTGGTAGTGCCACGACACCTGAGCACTCAGACAACCCACTCGTCCAGCAACCGGATGGGCTGCTGACGCACATCGTTAGCACGCTGCTGAGGGCCGCCGCCCCGAACCATGCTGCGAAGCGAGCTTGCAAAGCTCTCTCTTCGCAACAACGACCGACTGCTCGGACGGGCTGAAACGTCTGGCCACATCGCACCAACTACAGACGCGACCCGCCGGAGCGCGGTGCAATAGTCGCGATCCCCTAGTGTGGTGGCCATGGAGACGCTCTTCACCGTGCTGCACGTCGGCACCGCCGTGTTCCTCATCGGCCCGATGGCTATTTTGCCGATGACGGCGATGCGAGCGGTGCGGGCTGGGCACGGAGGCCAGGTCGCCAGCCTGGCCCGCTCAACGTTCGTGATCAGTCTCGCCTCACTGATCGTCGTGGTGTTCGGCTTCGCGGTGCTGGGCACCAGTGACGCCAAATACAACCTTTCGATCACCACGCCTTGGATACTCTTCTCCTTGATCCTCTATCTCGTCGCGTTGGCGCTGACCCTGGTCGCCGTCGTGCCGGCTTTGCGCAGTGCGGCCGAGCACCTGACACGTCCAGACAGGGGTGAGCTGGCACCCAATGACTACCAGCGCATCGCGATGGCCTCCGGCATCGCCTCGCTGCTGCTTGTCGTGGTCGTGGTGCTCATGGCGTGGAAGCCGTGAGTAGCTCGCTTGGCGCCTGACATCCGACGCTGCGCTCGCTCCGGCCAACTGAACGTCACATCCTGGCGCAAGGCATGAATGGGCCGCGAGCCTCGGGAGCTCTAACTGACGAGGCTGTCGGCCAGGTCCCTGTCGAGCCGATCAGCGAGGTGCCGGGTCCCGCGCTCGCCACGTTGACGCGTGAACGGTTCACGAACGCCAACTGGCTGTTCGAGCGCAAACTCGACGGGATGCGGGTGTTGGCGGAGCGGTCCCGAGACGGCGTCATACTGCGCAGTCGCAACGGCGCGGCCGCCGGGGCCAGCTTCCCGGAAATCGTCGAGGCACTTGCGGCCCAGCACACTCCAGATTTCGTGGTGGACGGCGAAGTGGTGGCTTTTGACGGTGCCCAGACAAGTTTCGCCGGACTGCAACCGCGGATGCATGTCAGTGACGCCGCCAAGGCACGCCGGTCCGGTGTGGAGGTGTTCTATTACGTTTTCGACCTGTTGCATCTGGATGGCCACAGCGCCCGTGCCCTTGCGCTGCGCGACCGCAAGGACCTCTTGCGGGAGCTGTTCGACTGGCGCGATCCGCTGCGTTTCACCGAGCATCGCAATGCCGATGGCGAGGCCTACTTTCGCGAGGCTTGTGCGAAAGGCTGGGAAGGCATCATCGCCAAGCGAGCGGCCGCGCCGTACAAGCCGGGACGCACGCGCGACTGGTTGAAGTTCAAGTGCGAGCAGGGGCAGGAATTCGTGATCGGCGGCTGGACGGACCCGCAAGGGTCGCGGCTCGGCTTCGGCGCACTCCTTCTTGGTTATTTCGACGAGACCACCGCTCTCGTGTACGCCGGGCGAGTCGGCACCGGCTTCGACCGGGCCATGTTGGCGTCGCTGCACAAGCGGTTGGTGGCACTCGAACGCCGCAGCCCGGCGTACGACGAGAGCACGCTGCCACGTGCGGCAGCATCCCGAGCTGGGGTTCATGGAGCAATTTCCGGTGTCATTCACTGGGCAACTCCGGAGCTAGTCGCGCAGGTGTCGTTCGCGGAATGGACCCGAGACGGTCAACTGCGGCATCCGCGCTTCGTCGGTCTGCGTGAAGACAAGGCCGCCCGCGACGTCGTACGCGAGACACCGGCCTGATCCAGCCCGCATCGGCTCGGGTGATCAGACGACCGGCGCCCGATCGGCGAGTTGCGCCGAGGGGGAGGGTCCACCGGCGGCGTTGCCAACCAGTCGGGCGGCGGCGGCCAACAGTGCCAGGAAAATCACTGGAGCTACCAGCGCCCACGTCAGGCCGGTGTACTGCGCGAGGCCACCGATCAGCATGGGGCCCACGACCGAACCGAGGTAACCAGCGGAGACCGCGATTCCCAAGATCGAAGCTCGGTTGGCCGTCCCGGTGTTTCCGGCCGCGCTGAACATCACGGGAACGGCAGGCCCGATGCCGATCCCGGCGATCACGAACCCCGCCAGCGCTACCGCAGGCGAGGACACAAGCAGGAAGATGAGGTAGCCCGCTACCCCGAGCAGCGCTCCGGCTCGGGTCAGCAAGACCGGGCCGATCTTGGCCGCCACCCTGTCAGCCACCACCCGTGAAGCCGCCATCGCGGCGCTGAACACGGTGAAGCCGAGCGCCGCAAGACCCGGCGAAGCGCCGCGACCCTCGTGCAGGAACACCGCACTCCAGTCCGCGATGGCCCCCTCGGCCATGAACGCACCGAAACCCATCACGGCGAGTAGCCCTACCACCAGGACGCTGGCAGACGGCCCGCCGGCCCAGTGGTGCTCGGCACGATGGCCAGCCGTCGCGCTCTCAAGATCGGCAGGCAGCAAGCCGTTGAGCAACGGCAGGCTCAACACGATCGCGACGACAGCGACGGCGCCGAAGTGCAGCGACGGTGCGACGCCCGTCCTAGCCGCGACAGCGGCAAGCAGACCGGACCCCATCGAGCCGACGCTCCACAGGCCGTGGAATCCGGACATGATCGACCGTCCGTACCGCCGCTCGACCGCCACCGCGTGGACATTCATGAGGACGTCCAACGCTCCACCAAGCACGCCCAGCACGATGAGTGCCGCGGCGAGCGTCACCAGATTCCAGGCGTACGCCGGCCCGACCAGGGCCACCGCCTGCCCGATCAGCACAACCTTGATCGCTCTGCTTGTGCGGCCTTGCCGCTCCATCGTCCCGACCAGCCGGGTGCCGATAAGGAGGCCGACCGCGAGGCCGCCGAGCGCCAGACCGAGGTCCTGGTCACTCAGATCGAGGCTTTGCTTGATCGCCGGGATTCGAGCCGCCCAAGTGCCGAAGATCGAAGCATGCAACCAGAACGTCGCTGCCACCGCGATCCGGGCGCCGCGCAATGCCCGCGCGGACGCGGAATCGCCCGGCTGGCTCTCGGTCGGATTCTTCGGCGGGATCACCCCACGCAACTGCTACGACGCTCGCGTCGTGACGGCATCGAGATCAGCCTTGTCCACAACGGCCTTCAGCGTTCCGGCACCCGCCCCGCCCGCCAACGTGGCCGTGCCAGCCAGCACGAGGTCGGTCAACATTCGTGCCACCCTACGGCATACTCGCCGGCTGCCACCCCGCGTTGGAGGCGCCGAGCGGGACACTTCAACGTGCGAGCAGGCGAGCTCTATTGACGGTGGTTGATGAGCTGGTGCCGCACCCCACGGTGGTTGAGGAGGCAGGCGCTGAGCTGGCCACGCCGAGCTGTATTGACGGTGGGGAGGAGGCCGCTTCCGCGGCTGAGCGGTATCCCGCGCAGCAGCAATTCGGGCAGTACGCATCGCAGCCTTACCAGTACGCCCCTCCACCTCCGCCCACCATGCAGTCGGCGTACGGCAACCAAATGGGTTACCCAGCTGCCGGACCCGTCGGCCAGGTGCGCAGGACCGGCGTGTGCATCCTGCTGTACTTCGTCACCCTTGGCTTCTATTCGCTCTACTACTTCTTCAAGGTGCATCAGGAGATGAAGGATCACGCAGGACGGGGGCTCGGCGGAGGGATCGCGCTGGTGCTGGCGTTCTTCGTCGGCATCGTGATGCCGTTCATCACGTCGTCCGAGATCGGTGACCTCTATCAGAACCGCGGCCAAGTGCGACCCGTCAGCGGCGCGACGGGCCTGTGGTACTTCCCCGGAGGGCTTATTCTGGTCGGCCCGTTCATCTGGTTCGTCAAGACGAACGGCGCCCTGAACGACCACTGGCGGTCACTGGGCACTCGGTAGCCCTCCCAGCCGCCCCAGCCAACAGCGTCTCAACGGTTCGCAGTCCTCAACCGGCGGGGATCGCCCGGCTGCCAGTCGATCGGTCCGTGGTGAGGATGCTGTACGCCTCAGCCAACTCTCGAATCTGACTCGGGCCTAGCTTCTCGCTTGCGAGTTTGTTGAGAATCACGTCCATCAGAGCATCGCGGATTTCAAGGTCGGTGGCCATGACAGTCTTCCTTTCGCAGTGGAGGGATCGATGTATCCCGCCCACACCGACGCTACTCTGTTGCCCTCGTCACCCCTACCGAGTCGGCTCCGTCGCCAGCACCCGATCATTTTGAGGATGCACAATTGCACCCACGTCCGAGCACCCCATACCCTCTGTCCCGCTCAATCGTGGGGTGCCGGTCATGGAACTCCGAAGGCGCGGTATAGTGCTTTTCGGTCGACTCGGGGGAAGGCCGCGGGGGATGGGGGAGCATAACCTGCTGGCTTCGGTCGACCTTGGATGTTCAATCGGTGTTCAAACTGGGAGGGACCCCGTCATGACGCATGGTCGTCTTGTCCACTTCTACTTCAACCCGTCCAACCAGTGGGAGCGATGGGACGTCAGCGAACAGGCCGGTGATTGGACTGTCCTCGGTGATCCCTCGGTCTCGCCTGACGGGCGCAGCGTGTTCTTGCGCCGCCAGGACAACCATCTCGCTCACTTCTTCTTCAATGCCGACAACCAGTGGGAGCAGTGGGACATCACCGAACAGGCCGGCGGCTGGACCGTCGCCGGTGATCCTGTGTTGTCCCCCGATGGGCGAAGCGTGTTCGTACGACGTGACAACAACCACCTCATCTCGTTCCACTTCAACGCCGACTCGCAGTGGGAGCAGTGGGACGTCACCGAACAGGCCGGCGGCTGGACGGTGGCCGGTGAAGCCGCCTTCTCGGCGGACGGTCGCAGCGTCTTCGTACGCCGTGAGGACAACCACCTCATTCGCTTCCACTTCAACGCCGACAACCAGTGGGAGCAGTGGGACGTCACTCAACAGGCCGGCGACTGGACGGTAATCGGAAACCCGGCGGTCTCACCCGACGGGCGCAACGTATTCGTCCGCCGCCACGACAAGCATCTCGTCCAGTTCCACTTCAACGCCGACGACCAGTGGGAGCAATGGGACGTCAGCGCGCAGGCGGCCGGCTGGATGGTGACCGGGAATCCGTTCGTATCCCCTGATGTCCGCGGCGTGTTCGCTCGCCGCGCAGACAATCACCTGGTCCACTTCTACTTCAACGCCGACGGTCGGTGGGAGCCGTGGGACATCACCCACCAGACCGGTGGCTGGACAGTGATCGGCGATCCCGTTTTGTCCCCCGATGGTCGCGGCGTGTTCGTCCGGCAGCCGTCACGAAGCCGACGTGAGACCATCCCCCATAAGCCCGCTGCTACCCCGCGGCGCAACAAGCAACCAGCGGGAGTCGCTGAACAGGATTGGCGTTACCTCCTTGGTCACAACCAGTAAGATCCCGGGAAGAACAGCGCCCGCTCCGCCTGATCGGCGTCGGTTGGCTCGTCCCGCTTCCCCATCCCCATCCTTACCATGGACCAGCGGTGTCGATGAGACTTGTGTCATACTTGTGCTGTGAACCGCGAGATGCCCAGATTGACCGTCACTCTTCCCGGCGACCTGGTGGAGGAAGTGCGGGCTCGGGCCGGTCGAGGCGGCGTGAGTTCGTGGATCGCCCAGGCCGCCGCCGAACGTCTTGGCCGGGAACGCTTGGCCGCCGCCATCGCTGAGTACGAGGCTGATGCAGGCCCCATCACCGACGAGGACATCGCCGCCGCAAGGGTGCGCACCACCTGGCGTCCAGCTGCCCCGCGTCGCAAACCACCTGCCGCGTGAGGGTGCTCGATACGGGGGCGCTCATCGCTCTGGATCGGGGGGATCGCGACACCTGGGCACTGCTCACTGAGGCCCACCGCGCCGGCGAACGACCCGTGGTGCCCGCACCGGTGATCGCCCAAGCTTGGCGAGGAGGACAGCGCCAGACCCGGTTGGCCACGGTGCTGTCCGGAGCCGAGCTGATCGTGGCCGATGGGCCGCTTTCACGGCGTGCCGGCGAGCTGCTCGGCCAGTCCCGCACCACAGATGTGCTCGATGCCCTGGTGACCCTGGCAGCGCAGGATCGCCCCGGCTGCGAGGTGCTTACGTCAGACCCTGGCGACATCCACCTTCTACTCCAAACCTTGAACATTAGGCGAACCCTCCGAGTCGTCTGACGAGCGCCCTTTCCCCGAGAACACTCACGGCTGCGCGCCCGCGATCCGGCAGCGAATCGCCATGCAAGACCGGCCACGCGGACACGTCCAACATCACGACATTGCCGGCACCTGGGGTGTGGAAGTTCGTGCATTGGGCTGCGACGATCCTCGTTGGCCATCTACCCTTCGGCTATACGACCATAGACTCACGACACCACTCAGCGGCTAGGGAAAGGGGATCCCATGGCCTCGGCCGCCAGTGCGCCCGCGGCGTACCGTCGCGCGCCCGTCATCGTGTACGTCGCCGGCTCCGGGCGCTCGGGCAGCACGTTGCTCGAGCGCGCACTTGGGGCGATCCCGGGGTTCGTCAACGTCGGTGAGCTCATCGATCTATCCCGTCGGGTCGCCGACAATGACGAGTTGTGCGGATGCGGAGTCACGTTCTCGACGTGCCCGTTCTGGACCGGAGTGGGTCGACGAGCGTTCGGCGGCTGGATGGACGAGGTTGTCACCGAGTTGGCAACTCTTCAGTCGCGGGTAGCTCGGCAACGCCACCTTCCCCGCCTGCTCGTGCCAGCCGCGGGCGGCCAAAGCTGGCGCACCGACATCGCTCGATACCGACGGCTCTATGTGGACATCTACCGGGCGATCGTCGACGACGACGAGGGATCGGCTCAGTACGTCGTCGACGCGAGCAAGTGGCCGGCCCAGGCGCTGGCCCTGAGCGGTCAGGAGATCGATCTCCGGGTCATCCACCTGGTGCGAGACGCCCGAGGTGTCACTCACTCGATGCACAAGCGCGATGTCACCCGGCCCCATTCGGTGCATCCAGAGCTGATGGCGAGCAGCGGAGCCGTGGCTGCCGCCGCCAGGTGGACACTCACCCAAACGGAGATCGACCTGCTGCGGTTAACGGGGCTTCCGATGACCCGGATGCGCTACGAGGACTTCGTATCCAACCCACGGTCGGCGATGGACACCGCCTTGCGAGAGCTCGGTCTTGCGCCGCAGCCGGGATGGCTCGACCACGTCGACGGGCACACCCTCAAGCTCGCGGCAAGCCATGGCCTGTCGGGCAATCCTTCGCGTTTTGACGCCGGAGTCGTCGACTTGCGACTCGATGAGGCGTGGCGCACGCAGCTGCCGCGACGTACCAGAGCCCTTGTCACCGCGATCGCGGCGCCGCAGCTGCGGGCTAGCAAACGACACGCTGGTAGCCGAGACAGCCGCCAAGCGGCCTTGTCAACCACCGCTAGCACCGATGAGTCGGCAGCTAAGCCCCGTCCCGGTTGGCCGCTGGTGTCGGTCGTGCTCCCCACCCGGGGTCGTCCGGAGCTGGTGCGCGCCAGCATCCGAGCGGTGGTCGCGCAGACCTATCCCGGTGACATCGAGTGCCTGGTGATCCACGACCACGAGTCACCCGATGCCGAGCTAGTCGAGCTCGGTAGCCAACATCGACAGGTCCAGGTGCTGTCGAACAAGCACGCGCCCGGGCTTGCCGGCGCTCGCAACACCGGCCTCGACGTGGCTGCCGGTGAGTTCGTGGCCACCTGTGACGACGACGACGTCTGGCATCCCACCAAGCTGGTCAAACAGATCGACCGGCTCCTCGATGAGCCGGAGCTGCTCGTGGTCGGCTCAGGTATCCGGTTGTTGTTTCACGAGGGGCGGATCGTCGACTGGCCGGGGCGCTCGTCTCGCATCGATCCCTCGACACTGTTGCGAAACCGAGTCAAGGAGCTGCATTCCTCGACACTGGTCATGCGCCGCGACGCCTTCGCGAAGGCCGGCCGCTACGACGAGGCACTGCCGCACGGCTACGCGGAGGACTACGACTGGATCTTGCGAGCAGCCCGCGTCGGGCAGATCGGCGTGGTCGTCGAGCCGTTGGCCGACATCCGCAAGGACGTCCAATCCTGGTTCCGTGAGCGCGCCGAGAACACCGCCGAGGCCCTCGACTACCTGCTGAAGGCACATCCGGAGCTGAGATCATCACGGCGAGGCCATGCCCGGATCCTCGGCCAGATCGCCTTCGCCGAAGCATCGCTCGGCCATCGGCGTGCCGCGCTGAAGACCGTCGCGCAGGCACTCACCCGGTATCCCGCAGCCCCACACGCCTACCTCGCCTTGTCGCAGGTCGTGACAGGAATGGACCCCCGGCTCACCCTCCAGGCGGCTCGAGTGTTTCGCCGCGGACTCTCCTGAGAGTCGGCGATGACCGCCACGCTGCCCAACTTCTTATACATCGGCCCGGACAAGGCCGGCTCCTCATGGCTACACGAGGCGCTGCTTCGACATCCCCAGATCTTCTTGAGCGAGGCCAAAGATCTCTACTTCTTCGACCGCTACTACGACCGGGGTCTGAACTGGTATGCCGCCCAGTTCCGCAACGCACGGCCCGAACACACCGTGGTGGGCGAGGTATGCCCCGACTATCTCGCGTCCCCCGTGGCGCCGGCCCGCATCCACGACTGCCTCGGCGATGCGCGGCTGATGGTCACGTTGCGCGAGCCCTCCTCCCGCGCGTTCTCGTCGTACCTCTACATGCGCAAGCACGGGCTGGGGCCATCGACGTTCCGCAGGGCTTTGCAGACATATCCCGAGCTGCTGGAACACGGGCGCTACGCCACCCAGTTGCGTCGCTTTCGCGGGTACGCCGACCAAGGCCGCCTGCACATTTCGCTGTTCGACGACCTTCAACTCGACCCGCAGGGATTCCTGGACGGCGTCAGCTCGTTCCTCGAGCTGCCGAGGGTTCACCTCGAGCCGCAGCTGCTCGCCGCCAGGCTGCCCGCCAGCCGCGCCAGACTCGTCCCGCTGGCCTGGATCGCCCGACAAACCGCCGGCTGGGTCAGAAGTCGAGACGGGGCCAGACTGGTGGGGCGGGTGAAACGCTCTCCTACCGTGCAGCGGCTGCTGTACCAACCGCTGGGTGATGAGGTGCCACGGATGACCGCCGAGGACGACGCCTACATCCGGGAGCGGTTAGCAGCCGAGGTCCAGGGAGTCGAGAGTGACTTCGGGATCCCGCTTCGGGCGCGCTGGGGCTGGTAGGGCGTCTCGTGTCAACTTTCCGCAAGGCGGTGCCGGAGCCGCTGCGCCGTGCCGGACGAGACGCCTACGTGTCGATCGGCAAGGTGACGCCGACACATCGCGTGGAGCCGGACTTCATCATGATCGGTGCCCAACGCTGTGGCACCACGTCCCTGTTTCGCGCGCTCATGGAGCATCCGCAGGTGGTGCGGCCGACGTTCCACAAGGGTGTCAACTACTTCGATCTGAACTACTACCGAGGCCGGAACTGGTATCGCGGTCACTTCCCTCTCGCGGAGGCGGCCCACTGGCGGACCCGAAGAGCGGGACGTCCCGTCGTCTTCGAGGCCAGCGGCTACTACCTCTACCACCCGTTCGCCATCGAGCGGATCGCCCGTAGTCTCCCGAGCGTCAAGCTCGTCGTGATGCTGCGAGATCCCGTCGAGCGTGCCTATTCGGCGTACCAGCACGAACGGGCCCGCGGCTTCGAGTGGGAGGAGTTCGAGACTGCCTTGGCGCTGGAGGGCGACCGGCTCATCGGTGAGGTGGAGCGGATGCGGCGCGACCCGGGATATGAGAGCTTTTCGCACCGCCACCACTCCTACCTGCACCGGGGCCATTACGCCGAGCAACTCGAAGCCGTGTTCGAGTCGTTCCCGGTCGACCAGGTCCACGTGATGCAAAGCGAGGCATTTTTCGACGACCCGGCGACACAGTTCGACTCGCTGGTGAGTTTCTTGGGTCTCTCGCCGGCTCACCACATCCGTTTCGAGCATTACAACGCCGCCCCGCGCGCCCCGATGAGCGAGGCCACACGCCGCGCCCTGACAGACTACTACCTGCGCCACGACGAGGCGCTGGCGCATCTGCTCGGCGCCGACCTGCGCTGGACGAGCACGTGAGCACGCTCCAAACGGCCGAACGCCCACCCTCGACCACGCCGACTTCGCCGGTCCGGCGCGATGGTGGTCGGCGCCGCCTTTTCGCACTGCGACCCGGGTGGCCGTTGTTCGCGCTGTTCGGTGGCTTCCCGATCTGGTGGGTGCTAGGCATCGGGGAGTTTGCGCCGCTGATCTTCAGCCTTCCCATGGCGATGCACCTACTTCGACAGCGGCACGTCTACGCGCCGCGTGGGCTAGGTGTCTGGCTGCTTTTCGTGGTCTGGGTGGTCGGTGGCGTCGTCGTACTCCAGGTGCATGCCCCCGGCACGATCGCTGCCGACAGCAGCACGCGCTACATCACGTTCGGTTACCGCCTGTTGTGGTACACGGCGGCGACCGTTGTGCTCTTGTACGTCGGCAACACCCGCAAGCAGATCTCGAATCGGCAGGTGTGCTTGGCGTTGAGCTACATGTTCGTCGTGGTGACGGCGGGCGGCCTGCTGGGCGTCCTCGCGCCACACCTGGAGTTCAGGTCCGCACTCGAGTACGTGTTGCCGCACGGCGTCAGCAACAACCCGTTCGTGCACGGCCTCATTCACCCGATCTCCGCCCAGGTCGAGGATTTTCTCGGCTACGCGGAGGCTCGGCCGAGTGCACCCTTTGCCTTCACCAACGAGTGGGGGCTCGCGATTGCGTGTTTCCTGCCGTTCTTCGTCGTCACCTGGTTCGGGCGCGATGCCGGATGGCGACGATTCGCCGCTCCGGTGATCTTGCTGTTGGCCACGATCGCCACGGTGTATTCGTTGAACCGCGGCTTGTGGTTGGCGTTGCTCCTGATGGTCACGTTTGTGGCGGTGCGCTATGCGTTGATGGGCAAGGTCAAGCTGCTGGCGCTGCTCGGGTTCGCCGCGGTGGTCGCCGCCGCGGTTATTGCGTTTTCACCGCTCGGTCATTTGTTGCTCGACAGGCTTGCGCACCCGCACAGCAACCAGGGGCGCACCAATCTCGGCACCCTGACGCTGCAAAGCGTCACCCAAGGGTCGCCGGTGATGGGCTTCGGCAGCACCCGCAACGTGCAAGGCAACTTCTCCTCGATCGCGGCCGCGGCGAGCTCGCAATGCCCCGGCTGCTCACCGCCACCCCTCGGGACACAGGGACATCTGTGGCTGGTCGTGTTCTCCGAGGGCTATGTCGGCCTGGCCCTTTATCTCGGCTTCTTCGTGACCCAGTTCCTGCGCCATCTGCGGCTGACGTCGCCGTACGTCATCGCGGCGCTGGCCGTCGTGTTGGTCCACCTCGTCACGATGCCCGTCTACGATTCGATCGGCCCGGCGTACTTCGCGATCATGATCGCGGTCGGGATGCTGTGGCGGGGCAGGGCTGACCACAACGAGCTGGCGGCCGGCTCTCGCCGCGCGCCGGGCAGCCGGCCCCGCTCGGATGCGACGTTCGCGACGTACCCTCGGCTGGTGCGACGGCACGCGGTCACGCTCGCCGTGGCGGCGTTGCTCGGCGGCTTGGCAGGCGGGGCCTACCAGGCCGCGCGGGGCGGCAGCCCGAGCATCGCATCACAGTCGATCCTCATCCCGGCCGACCAGACATCTTCACCGCTGGCTCCGCGCGCGTTGACCATCGACACAGACGCGAAGCTGATCACCGCCGGCCCGGTGCTGAACGCAGTTGCCGCAGCGATTCACCCGCACCTGAGCCTCCCTGAGCTGGCCACCCGCTTCCAGGTGACCGCGTCGCCCAACACCAACATCTTGAACATCGCCTTCACGGCCGACAATGCCCTGGATGCTCGACGTGGCATTGCCGCGGCAACCAAGGAGTATTTCGCGCTGCGCCAGGGCCTGAACCCATCGCCGCTGGCGTTCGATGCCGGCCAGGTGGTGCAGGCGACTTCCGTCAAGCGCTCGCATGACGGCTGGGTCGTCAGTGTCGCCACTGGTGCCATGGGGGCGCTGGGCCTGAGCCTGGTCCTCTGGTGGCTCTGGGGCGATCGGTTGGCGAGGGTAGGGCGCCGGCGCGCGACGTCGTTGACCGATCTGCCGGTGCTGGGGTTTGTCAAGGGCAACCCTGATGACCTGCGCGGCCAGCTGGCCCGGATGCGAGCCGAGCTGGCCAGGCAGCCGCCACTGGCCAGCGTGCTGGCAGTGCGGGGTTCGGCGTACGCGCGTAAGGTCGCCAGGCTGCTGGAGACCGAGCTCGTGGCACCGCGACCTTCCGGCGCGGGGCACGCCGTTCTCGTTGCCTCAACCCGAACTCGAGCGGGAGAGGTGGTCCGACTGCACAAGGACATCGCCGCGACGGGTCAACATGTCCTCGGCATTGTTTTGGTCAAGGGGCCATGACGGCCACGGAGCTGGGGCGAGTGGGCACCACCGTGCCGGTGCTGATGTATCACAGCATCAGCAAGACTTGCACTCAGGCGTTTCGCCCGTTCACGGTTTCACCCGCCCTGTTCGCGTCCCACGTGGATCTGCTCGTCCGGGCTGGCTACACCACTCTCACGATCAGTGACCTCGCTGACCTGCGTCGCAGCCGCCGGCCGCCACCTGCCCGGGCCGTCGCGATCACCGTGGACGATGCCTTCGCCGACTTCAGCGTCAACGCGCTCCCGGTGCTGGCCGGGGCAGGCCTGCGGGCGACGTTGTACGTCCCGACCGGGTACGTCGGCGCGACGAGCCGCTGGCTCATCGCCGAGGGCGAACAGGCTAGGCGGCTGCTCAACTGGGCAGAGCTGGTCTCGATCGACGAGCAGGGTGTCGAGTGTGGTGCGCACACGCATTCTCACCCGCAGCTCGACCTGGTGGGCCGACGATTCGCCGCACGTGAGGTCGCGCTGAGCAAGGCGCTTCTCGAAGACCAGCTGCAACACGAGATCCGCACGTTCGCCTATCCGTTCGGATACTCCAACGCTGGAGTTCGAGAGATGGTCGAGGCACTTGGCTTCACCAGCGCGTGCCGGGTGGGAGACCTGATCAGCAGCGAGGCCGACGACGTCTTCGCGATACCGCGCCTTACCGTCACCCCCGACATTACGCCCGCCGCGTTGCACCAACTGCTTGCCAGCCCGCGCACGAGCCGAGGCGAGACGCTGTCGCGGCTGCGCGAGCTCGCCTCCAGAGGGCTGCGAACAGCCAGGCTGAAGAAGCGCGCCAACGCCCCCGGGCAGCTGCCCTTCCCGCCCACCGCGCCGTAACAGCGCACGAACGGTGGTTCATGAGCCGCACTCACGGTGGTTGAGCAGGCCGCTTCGCGGCCGTCTCGAAAACCTGACGGGTCGGCGGGAAAGACCTGACGGCTCGGCAGAAGTCAGGCTGACATGCGATCGCGCGTTACCAAGTCCGGATGCGTTGCCGGGCGACGGCGCGGTGTCAGGCTGAAGAGCCCGCGGCGGGGTGGTAGGGCGCTCGCCAGCAAGTCGAACCGGCGTACCGTCTCGTCAACCTCACCCGCCAGCGCGCCAGGCTCGACCCGGAAGGTGCCAGGATCAGAGACCGCGGCGTCCAAAGCGGTGTGCAGAGCCGCCGCGTCTTCGGCGAGGACAAGCTTGTCGGAGCTCGCCATGTGTCGGCAGAAGTCGACCTGATGGTCGTCGACGACCTCACCAAGGGTGGTGCGTCGAGGCACCGCGATCGGCTTCACGCCGCGGCGATACGACTCGATGATGCCCATCGGGCCACCCTGAGTCACCACCACGTCAGCGGCACCGAGCAGCTGCTGCAGCTCGTCGTGTGGCAAATAGCCATAGGGAATGCCGTGTCGAGGGGGCCTTGCGGTCCCGTGCTGAAGGACACAGCTGACGTCCTTTCCGTGGCGCTGTGCCAGCCATTCGTCGACCCAGCCGATCAGCCTGTCGAAGGGATGGTGGTCTGAGCCGACGGTGACCAGCACGCTCAGCGTCTTCACAGCAGACTGCCGATCACCGCGGAGCCGGGATATAGCGACTGCTGTTCGGGCCATTGCACACAAAACACCGACGAGAGTGGCCGACAGACGCAGCCGGTCACGGTGCGCGACGTGACTCTGTCGTAGACCTCGACATAAATGGTCTGGATGCCGAGCAGCTTGGCCAGCACGAAGAACGGAATCGCCACCCCCGCGCCGGTCGACACGATGACATCGGGGCGCCTACGGCGCAGCACCTTGGCGGCAACCGCACAGTTGCGCAACAGATTCGGGACGTTGCGGGTAGTGGGGAAGTGCGCAAAATCGACGCTCTCACCCTCAAGTTGTGACGACGCGTCCGGCGTCTCGAACGTCACCCAGGACCGCTCACGGGCCTGCCACCACGGGCGCAACGCCAGCAGTTGTGCGAGATGGCCCCCACTGGAACACACCAACAAAACACATCGCGGCTCACCAAACGCCGCGTTCTCCCCCCTACGCATGTGCTTCCCCTTTTACCCTGGATCCTCCCCTGCCCCAAGTGAGACGATACCTATAGTCCGCGGCCAACTCAACGAAAACCGACATATCCGGCCGACTAGCAGCCAGTCGCGTCTACGCTGATGGCAGTGCACTCACGATCGAGAGGTTGGACCAGTTGGATGCCCCACCGCGAGACGCTCCACCGCGAGACGACGGGCGTGCGCTCTCGGTGACAAGTGCGGTCCGGCGCCACATCGTCTGGATTATCGTCATCACGGTCGTCGCTGGGCTCGCAGCAATCGGATACGCGCATTCGGCGAAGCACCCCTACACGGCGACGGCGATGCTGCTGCCCAATCCGGCGATCGGGAACCCGCTGGCGCCCGACACGTCCGCGTCCAACGGCACCCAGCTGACGGTGGCGATGCAGACAGAGGCCGGGCTGGTGGACACCCCCGCCGTTTCGGCGTTGGCCTCCAAGTCGCTGGGCAAGCCGGTGCCGGGCCCGCGCGATCAGGTGAGCGCCACCGTCCCGGGCAACACTCAGCTCATCCAGGTCACCTACACGAGCCCCACCGCGGCTGGGGCCCGCGACGGTGCTCAGGCGTTCGCGAAGGCGTTCTTGCAGTATCGACGCTACCGAGCTGTCACCGCACAGGCCGCGACCTTGTCGAGCCTTCAGCAACAAGCCAGGGTCACGGCGGCATCCCTGCAAGCCGCGAGCCGGGATACGGTGTTGAACCCGAATCCAACGTCGATCGCGGCACAACAGGTGCAGCTCTTCACCGCCCGTCTGTCGACGCTCAACGATGCCATCAGCACCGCGCAGGCCGCCGGCACGGCCCCCGGCTTGGTCGTCACGGCTGCCACCCTTCCGAGGTCGCCGTCGGGTCTGAGCCCGCTGATCATCGTGGTGGTGGGCGTTGTGCTGGGGCTCATCATCGGGCTCGTCGTCGCCCTGTGGTTGGAGTCGCGCAGCGACCTGGTGCACTCCGCCGGCGAGGTGGACGTCGGTGATACGCCGTTTCTCGCCAAGCTGCCCCAAGCGGTGCATCGCAAACCGCTGCTGATCGCCGACCGGGATCCCGACGACGAGGTTTTCGAGGGCTACCGACGGCTTCGCGCCGGCCTGATCGCCACCACCGATCCTCCGCAGGTGCTTTCGATTTCGGGTGTTTCCGCCGATCAGTCATCCGCCCAGGTGGCCGCCAACCTCGGTCTCGCGCTCTCGCAGGCCGGTCTTCGGGTCACGGTGGTCGCCGCCGATCCGCGTGACCGGGGCGTCGAGGAGCTGCTCTCGCGACCGGCAGCGCCTGGCCTGGCCGACGTCATCACGGGGCGGGACGGGCTAGACGACTGCGTGCAAAGGGTCCATGGCATCAGCTTGGTGGGAGGCGGCTCGCATCCTGAGAAGGCGCGCGAGCTGTACGCCGGTCCCCGGCTGAAGGCCACGATTTCCACGTTGAAACAGCAGGCTGATTACGTGATCGTCTCGGCTGCCTCGACGTCCAGCGCGGACGGTGATGCGGTGGCTGCGGCCTGTGATGGTGTGCTGATCGTGGTGAGTGACGGGCACACCACTCATGCCGAAGCTCAGTCGGCGCTTGATCGGTTCAGCCGGCTCGGGGTGGTTGCCGTCGGAGCCGTCAGCGTGCCGCGTATCCGACGCGGCGGCCGCCGGCTGCTGCCAACCTTCAACGTTTCGCGGAAGTCCCGCAAGCGTCCGTCGGCCGACGTACCGGCCGCCCAACCCGTCACCCGACAACAGCCCGCGTCTGACGTGCCCTCGGACATTTAGCGCCGTGGTCGACCTTCGCCGCTTCGGTGGAGCAGCCGCGCGGCCCGCGGTGGGGCAGGCAGCAAGGGACCGGCTGGGTCGAGCGGCTCGTGGCAGCGTGTGGAACCTGGCCGGCGCTGCCATCTCCGCGATCGCCAATTTCGCGCTCACCATCTTGGTGACACGCGCACTCACCCGCTCCGACGCAGGCGTCTTCTTCTCCGCGACCGCGCTCTTTTTGCTGGCCACCGGCCTTGGCCAGTTGGGGACGAGCACCGGTCTCGTCTACTTCCTCTCGCGCGCCAGGGCAAACCAGACGCTGGTCGAGGCATCGGCGTACATGCGAACCGCGATGCGGCCCGTGCTGGTGATCGCCTGCTTGATGGGCGTTGCCTTGCTTGCTTTCAAGGGCCCGGTCGCCGACCTCGCGGGCGGCGACCACAGCGCGCAGTTCTCCTCCTACTTGCTGGCGCTCGCCGTCTTCATTCCGGTGGCTGCGCTCGCCAATCTCGCCTTGTCCGGAACCCGCGGACTCGGCACCATGCGCCCGGGCGCCCTCCTTGACCAGATGTTTCGGCCTCTCCTGCAACTCGCGCTGGTCGGCCTGGCGGTGGTCCTGTCGGTGCGGCAGTTCGTGGTGTGGGGCTGGGTGATCCCTTACCTGCCGCTCGCGGTGGCATGTTGGCTGGCGTGGCGACGGCTATCCGTGCAAGCCGGCGGCCGACCGGGCCGAGCCGATGCTCCACGTCGCGTCCAGGGCTTCTGGCGGTTCTCCGCGCCGCGGGCCGTGGCGAGCGTGGCTCAAGCCGCCATGCAGCGTCTTGACATCGTCTTGGTCGGGGCGATCGCGGGGGTTGGCCAAGCGGCCGTGTATGCCGCCGCGACCCGGTTCTTGGCGCTCGGGCAGATGGCGGCCGCCGCGGTGTCCCAGGCGGTGCAACCACAGCTAGGTGAGGCGCTTGTGCATCGCGACCGAGTCGCGGTGGGGCACCTGTACAAGACGTCGACCGGCTGGCTCATCGCCCTCACCTGGCCCCTCTACCTCATCTTCATCACGTTCGCCGCCACCTTGCTGGGCGTCTTTGGCGGCGGGTACGCGCAGGGCACCCTCGTGCTCATCCTGCTGTCTTCCTCGATGCTTGTCGCGACCGGTTGCGGCATGGTGGACATGGTGCTGTTGATGGGGGGGCGGGCGAGTTGGAACCTCTACAACGTGTTGGGCGCCTTCGTTGTCAACCTCGGCGTCGACCTGTGGCTGATTCCCCGGCTCGGGATCCTCGGAGCCGCGATCGGGTGGACCCTGGCGATCTTGGTGACAAACCTGGTGCCGCTGGTCCAGGTGGCGTTGTCGCTGCGGGTGCAGCCGGTCGGCGCCGCGACACTGACCACGATGGTGCTTGGCCTAGCGTGTTTCGGGGCCGTGCCAGGAGCGATTCGGTTGCTGTTCGGCGAGGGATGGCCGACGCTCTTGGTGGGGATAGGCATCGGCTTGGTCTGTTACGTCACCGGCTTATGGCGTTGCCGCCGTGTTCTGGAGCTTTCCGTGCTGCGAACACTGCGCCGTCGACGTACCTAGTGGTGCTCTATACGGGCGCGGTCAGATCGGCTAATGTCTCGCGGGTCAACTAGTCCTTGCGGGGGAGTAGTGGAGTGATCATGGAGCTTGATCGCCGACAGTTTCTCGCGAGTGGACTCGTTTCCCTCGCAAGCGTTGCTGTCTCGACATCGAAAAGTTGGGCCGCCGAAGCCGACAATCAGCTGGCCCAAGCCAATCCGGCCCAGTCGCACCGGTTTGCCGGAGACCCCGGACGGGGCAACCTTTACTACGGCGCCGCGGTCATGTACACGCTGTCGCTGCCGGCGCTGGAGCGCAAATTGCACGGCAAACTGACCGTGCGCCGTAGCTACTTCCTGGCCAACGAGGTGCCGGCACTCCTCGGGCGGGTCAACGAAGATCACGCTAACCGCCGATTCCCCATGGTGTCGACGAAGCTGCCGGGCACCTGGGCCGACGTAGCCGTCGGCCGGTACGACGCCTGGCTGAGCGGGTTGTTGCGCAACCTGAAGCAGACGGGCAAGCCGGTCATGTTGTCCTTGCACCACGAGCCAGAGGACGACATCGGCCCGCGAGGGATGACTCCGGGCAGCTGGGTAGCAATGCAACGACACGCGATCTCGATGGCAGGGAATCTCGCCCCTAACACCACGATCGTCCCGATCCTGATGCAATGGACATTCGACCCCAATTCGGGACGGAAACCGTCGGACTGGCTGGTCTCGACAGCCGACGTTTTCGGCCTGGATTGCTACAACGACTGGACTAGGCAAAACGGAATCGCGTGGACGCCGTTCGTCGACAAAGCGTCCATGGTTTTGCCGTACACCCACGGCAAGCCCATCGCCATAGGCGAATATGGTTGCCGCACCGACCACTCCAGACCCGGCCGAGCTGCCAAGTGGATGACCGACGCGTTCGAGTTCTGCTCGAGAAACAACGTGATCGCCATGTCCTACTACGACTCGAACCTGCATTGTCCGTGGGGAACATTCCAGCTCGATCGGGAACGCACCCAGGCCATGAGACGGTGTTTGCACCGGCCCAACGTGGCCCGACTTCGCTGACCAACCACCGTGGTGGAACATGCGGGCCATGCGACTTCCATGGCGCGCGGCCTCTAGAGTCGAGGCATGACTGACATCACCGAGCCATCGCAGGTCGCATTGCGCAGGATGCTGCTGACGCGGCAGGCCGACGACCGACTCCCCGGGATCTTCGGTGGGGTTATGCGAGCCGGCCGGCTCGTCTGGGGAGAAGGTGTTGGGAGCGCAGATTTGGACAGGCCGGGCGAACCACCGACTGCCGACGACCAGTTCCTGATCGCCTCCAACAGCAAAACGTTCACGGCCGTGCTGATCATGGCGCTGCGCGACGAGGGCCAGCTGAGCCTCGACGACACACTCGAGACGTTCGTGCCGGAGAGCAAGCACGCGGGTATCACGATCCGACAGATGCTCGCCCATGTCTCCGGCATGCAGCGCGAGCCGGTGGGCGATATCTGGGAGACGCTGCAGAACCCGACTCGAGACGAGCTCGTCAATGGTTTTAGTCAGGCCGAGCGAGTCCTCAAGCCACATCACCGGTGGCACTACTCGAATCTCGTCTACGCGTTGCTTGGCGAGATCATCGCCCGGATCGATGACCGCGACTGGTTCAGCAGCCTGCAGGCGCGCATCCTCGGCCCGCTGGGCATGAAGCGGACGACGGTCGGCCTCACCGGCCGGGCCGTCACTGGCTACTACGTGCCCCCGTTCAGCGACGTACCCGTGAAAGAGCCGGTCCTCGACCTCAAGGCGCTGGCGGCATGTGGAGGACTGGCCAGCACGGCCGAGGACATGGCCACCTGGGCCAGCTTCATCGCCGACCCCACCGACGAGGTGTTGAGCGCCGACACCGTCGAGGAGATGTGCCAGCCACAGATCATGGCCGACCTCGAGAGGTGGCAGCTTGCCTGGGGTCTGGGGTTTATGCTGCTGCGCTCGGGCGAACGCCTGTACGTCGGTCACACCGGTGGCATGCCGGGTCACATCACCGGGATGTTCACCCATCGGGAGACCGGCACCGCCGGGATCGCGTTGATGAACTGCACCTCTGCTCCCGACCCGGCCGAGCTGGCAGTCGGGCTGGCCAACTACGTGCTCGACAACGATCCTGTCCCGCCCGAGCCATGGGTTCCCGGCACCGCAGTGCCCGACGAGTTCGCGTCGGTGATTGGCCGCTGGTATTCCGAGGGTGCACCATTCGTGTTCAGCGTCCGGCATGGGCGTCTGGAGGCCCGACCTGCCAATGCCCCCGATTACAAGCCACCATCGGTGTTCGCCAAGGTGGCCGACGACGTCTATCGCACCGAGTCGGGCCGCGAAACCGGCGAACTCCTGCGCATCACCCGAGACGACACCGGCAAGGTCGTGAAGATGAACTGGGCAACCTATCTCGTCACCCGTGAGCCCTACGCGTTCGGCGAATGGCTGCTGTGACGAGACCTCACCGCTTGAGTCGTTGGCAGGTGGCGGTGAAGCGAGATCTGCGGATGGCGCTGTTTCACACCGTCGTCAATTCGATCGGGGGGAGCAATGCGATGCCCCGACCGGCCAGGGCCGCGATCTACCGGCTGATGGGAGTGCATGTTCAGACCATGAACATCTTCTCCGGGTGTCGGATCACCAGCCCTAGGCTGACGCTAGGAGCCGGCACGTTCCTCAACCATGAGTGCTACCTCGACGCGGCCGACGGCAGTATCGAGATCGGCCGCAACTGTCTGCTGTCGCCGCGGGTGATGATCCTCGCGTCGACTCACGACCTCGAATCGGGAGGGCCCAGCCGGAAGTCGCATCCCACCCGGACGGTTGTCGGAGACGGGGTCTGGTTGGGTGCCGGCAGCGTCGTCCTGCCGGGCGTCACGATTGCCGACGACTGCGTGATCGCTGCCGGTGCGGTCGTGTCGAAGGACTGCGCCAGCGGCGGACTCTACGCCGGTGTGCCGGCCCAGCGGGTTCGAGATCTCTGAGTGGTGGTGGTTTCGAGCGAGCTTCGTGGTGTGCCCACGGTGATTGAGGAGGCCGCTTGTTAGCGACAGGCCGCTGTTTCGAGACGCTCGCTGTCGCTCGCTCCTCAACCACCATGGGGTTACTCTCGCTCCTCAACCACCAGGACTCGGATCAGCGCGATGTGGGCTGCGTCCCGGGGGGTTACCGCGCCGGCGGAGGTGTCCCGGCGTCGAGATAGGAGTTGTGGCCGACGTCGGTCACAGTCCGCAGCACCGGGGGGTCGAGCTGGAAGCGGTAGTCGCAGGCAGGGCTGGAGTGACTATCCCACAGGGCTATCGCCTTGATTTGCGGCAGCCGCTTGAGCACGGACGGGATCTGGGTATACCAGCCCGCCGTCTTCCCCGGATTCCCCGGATACCGCACGGAACCGGCCTCGCTGATCATCATCGGTTTGGTGGGGTCCATGCCTATCGAGGGCCCGGTCATGTGCACCCACCGATAAAACGGCAGCAGCTGCTCGGCAAAGGTGGCGTACTCGTCGGGGTTCACCACACCGCTTTGGCAACCCGCGTGGTTGTAGACGTTCCAGCTGATCCAATCCACCACGTCGTTGCCAGGCCACAACGTCGCTGCTCGAGCCAGATTCGCCGGATCACCGGTCATCACCCAGACCCACACCGCGTTGGTGGCACCCGCATCGACGTACACCTGATGGACGTGTCGCCAAGCCGCTCGAAACTGTGCCGCCGACCCTCGTACGCCAAGCTTGCGATGTTGATTCGCCTCCTGCTCGAACGTGACAAACACCGGCACTTTCAACGACGCAATGCCCTCCGCCTGACGCCGAAGATCCGTGTCGTAGTTACCAGCCGCGATGCCCGCATAGGTAACAGCTTTCGGAGCTGAGCCGTAGATGCGGGCGGCTAGCGAAATGTGCAGGATTTGCCCGGCCCCCACTTCTTGACGCTCGGTGCCGTTGGGGATCGGTCCGACGATGTCTTGGTAGTGGTAGATCAGGTCGAACGTGCGGCCCACTTTTCGTTGCACGTCAAGCAGAGTCGGGTACGTCGACGGGCTGACCGCGACTCCCCACAGCACCCCGCAGCTCGGCACCAACTTCTCGCTCAACCGGCAGGTCGCCGTGGGGTTCGCGGACGTGGTCTGACTCGATGACGGACCAGGTGGCAGTGCCGGGTGGAGCGCAGAACTCGAACGGGCTGTGTTGCCAGCCGGCTTGGAGTCGATCTGACAGGCACCAGTCAGCGTCAGCAGGGCGGCCGCGCAGACAACGCCAAACGCCCTGCGAACGGCCATGCGGCACTAGCCTCCGTCGGCCTTGCGGCCTGCCATGGAATGGACTTCGGAGGTTACCTGGTGAACGTCACAGTGAAGCAACCGGCATTACTGCCGGACCGCGCCCGAAGCTGCCAGGTGCCGACCGCTGGCACCGGGATCTGAGTGTCGGAGAAGACGAGCCCGCTCGCCGAGCGGCCATGCGCGGGAATCCAATAGAGCCTGACCAAAGGCATCGACTTGGCGCCAGAACTCTGGGCGGCGTACTGCCGCTCGGCATCGTCGAACGGGCCACCGGCCATCGAGCCTGACCGGAGGTCTCGCTGGTGTCCGACCGCGACGCACCTGCTCGTCGCCCGGCCGGGGAGTGAGTTCAGCACGACAACCTGACTTTTCGACGCGGGCGTCGAAGAACCGGATGGCGGTGGAGCCGTCGACCGCGGTCGGTTGGGTCCGGTGTTGCCCGGTGGGGTCGTTGCCTGGCTGCAACGCCTCGACGGATCCGTTCAGCTGCGGCGCGAAGGCGGTGCTGATCTGCCCGGTGGTTGCGTCGAATGCCACGATGTAGTTGGGGGTCAACGTCGAGCCACCACCCGACGGGCTGACGTTGGTGAAGGTGCCTCCGACCACCATCGTGTTGCCAACTTGGGTGACCGCGTGGACCTGGCCGTCGTTGATCCATGGCGTCCACGCGGGCGGGATCGCGCCGACTACGTCGTTCCCGGTCGCCGGCTGAGCCTGGGTGTTCACCGCCGAGCCGGCTCGGCTGTTCGGTCCGACAAGCGCAAACCCGGTCGACAGCACAGCCAGCTGACAGTCAAGAACAGGTGGCGTCCACGCACGAGAAATCCCCTCCACGTCGTCGTACCCCCCCAATGGCCGACGACAATGGACGAAGTAAATCGCACCGAGGCGCAGTTGTCTCCGGAATCGCAAAAAAGTGCAAGTAGCGCCGACCCGGGGTCGAAGTCGCGGTGCCCCGAAGGGGCTACACCACAGCGCGCGGCGCCGGCGATTCGAGCCGGCCCGCCGACCCCCCGCGTCGCCAGTCCAGCACGGTGAAGGCAGCGATCATCACCAGCAGCAGCAACGTTCCGAACACGAGGCCGCCAAGCGTATCGGTCAGCCAATGCTTGAGCAGCACCACGCGGGTGTATGCCTCGATGGCGCCCAAGACGGCCAATGCCACCCACCACCAAGCCGCGTCGTTGCCGGCCCCGAGGCCGCGCCAGCGCCGGTACAAGAAGATCACTAGCCCCGCCACGAGCACCAACCGCGCACATCCGCCCGAGGGCCAGGTGCCGAGCGTCGTCGGCGGGTGTCCGCGGTCTACGACCACGGCCAGCAGCTGGCCGGCAAATCGCTCGACAACCATTGCCGCCACCAACACCACCAGCGGCGCCCACCAGCGGCCGCGACGCCACAGCACGGCGAAGACGATCGCCGCCGCGCCCGCAACCACCTCGGTTTGGGTGCCGTTGCCCATGTGGGTGACCGTGTTGTTGATGCTGTCCCACCAGCCGACCTGGTGGTGATCGAAGAATGCGTACACCGGGCGGTCAACGGCGGCGGCGGACCACCCGGCGAGCTTGCCGAGCGGCCAACACACCGCCACGGTGCCGGCGGCGCCGGCGGCGATCACCACAGCTGCGGTCAGCGGCCGACCCAGCGTCGCCGTACAGGTCTCGATGGCGCGCACGAAGCGCCACTCAAGCTCGCGACCCCAACCCGCCGGCCGACGCCTGGTCCACAAAGCCACCGCAGCCGCGACCAGGGCAACCGCGACGACCCACCCCACCCCCACTACGATTGTTGGTTGCACTGTCACGTCTACTCCCCCTCGGGCCCCCACCCTGCGTTCAGCGTACCCTCGGCGACGACACACTCACGCTGGCCAGTCGCGGGCGTCGGACTCGACACCTGCTCGGCTACAGCACTGAAGAGACCACCATGCAACCCCTGCCGCTAGCGCTAACCCGCCCCCTGCCCGCATCAGCCCGCATCCGTTGTCTGTGGTACGGCGGAGCCGGTTGACCATGCCTCCCACAACTGGGTCCGCGGGGCTGGCGAGCCTGCGCGACATCTTGGCCGTGTTGTGGCCGGCGCCCAATCGGGTCGACATCGGCCGCGCCAAGGTGCACCCAGGCGAGCTGCACTATGTGGCGATGCCGACTGCACGTCGGGCCACCGCCCTGGTGCCGCTGCGGCCCCGCCGAGTTACCACAGCCGTGCTGGGCGCCCACGTGGCGCGTTCGCGTGATCCGCGCCGGCTGCGGCGAGCGCTGCTAGCCGGCGGCGCGATGCTGACCGCGAACTGGCTCCCGGGCCGGCTGCGGATCAGCTGTCCACGGGGAGCCGGCTCCGTCGTTGGTCACGTATCCGACGCGTTGGGCGAGTCGCTGGTCGCCGGAGTGCACCTTGGGCCGCCCCGGGCGAACCGGAAACCAATCTTGCATCTCCTGACGACAGCCGGACGCACAATCGGCTTCGCGAAGGTGGGCATCGACGACGCCACCCGCGACCTGGTTCGCCGCGAGACTGCCGCGTTACGGTCTCTTGGCGGTGCCGGCCTTCAGCACCTGGAGATTCCGGCGCTGATGCATTCGTGCCAATGGGATGACACCGAGGTCCTCGTCTTGTCACCGCTCGACACGCGCCAAGATCACGCCGTCGAGGCCGCCCTGCTTGAACGCGCGATGGTGGAGCTGAGCAGCGTCGGTGGTGTTTCTCACGAGAACCTGATGTCCAGCTGGTACTGGTTCCAGCTACGCCGCGGACTCGAAGGGGCGTCCGCTGCTGGCGGGCCGGAGTTCCAAACTGCCCTGGCTCGTCTGGAGTCTGTAGCCGCTGAGATCCCGGTCGGCTTCGGGTCGTGGCATGGCGACTGGACGCCGTGGAACATGGCCGCCTCAAGGCAACGCCTCGTGTTGTGGGACTGGGAGCGCTTCGGCAGCGGAGTTCCAGTGGGTTTTGATGCCCTCAACTATCAACTGCACGCCGAGATCCGGCGTGATTACCGGAAACCCCGCGCTGCGGTACACGACACCGTGGCTAAGGCACCGCAGTTGTTGCGCCCGTTCGGTGTATCCGCGGAAGCTGCTCCCTGGGTCGCGGCGGCGTTCCTGCTCGAGATCGGATCGCGGTATCTGCGGACCGGCCAAGAGCAAGCAGGTGCGCGCTTTGGCGACCTCACCACGTGGATCACCCCGGCGCTGACCGCCCTGGCCGAACGGCTCGTGAGTAGCTATGTGCGCTAAGAGCGGGTACTAGAGTCAGGACGCGATGAAGCCGAGCAGGTCGTGGCGAGTCAGCACACCCACCGGCTTACCGTCCTCCTGAACCAACACCGCGTCCTCCTCCTGCAACCTCTCGACCGCCGCGGTGACCGGTTCACCTGCACCGATGGTCGGCAGTGGGGCCGCCATGTGATCCTCCACGCGATCAGCCAACCTGGCGGTGCCGGCGTACAACGCACTGAGCAAGTCACGCTCGCTGACCGATCCGGCGACCTCGGCGGCCATCACCGGCGGCTCGGCGCGCACGACGGGCATCTGCGAGACGGCGTACTCGCGAAGGATCGTCACTGCCTCGGCAATGGTTTCGTTCGGGTGTGTGTGTACTAAGGACGGCAGCTCGCCGCCCTTACCGCGCAACACGTCCCCGACCGTGCGCTGCGCGGGCTTGCCCAAGAAGCCGTAGCGGGCCAGCCAGTCGTCGTCGAAGACTTTCGTCAGGTAGCCGCGTCCGCCGTCGGGCAGCAGCACCACAATGACGGCGGCTGAGTCGTCGAGCTGGTGAGCCAGCCGAACTGCCGCGGCGGCGGCCATCCCAGAGGAGCCGCCGACCAACAGCCCCTCCTCGCGCGCCAGCCGCCGAGTGGTGAGGAACGAGTCCCTGTCGGAGACCGCGATGATGCGGTCGGCGATGTCACGGTCGTACGTCGTGGGCCAGAAGTCCTCGCCGACGCCTTCAACGAGATAGGGGCGGCCGGTGCCGCCGGAGTAGACCGAGCCCTCCGGGTCGGCGCCGATGATCTGCACTTTGCCGTCGGACACCTCCTTGAGGTATCTCCCGGCGCCACTGATCGTGCCGCCGGTGCCCACTCCTGCGACGAAATGCGTGACCTTACCCGCTGTTTGCCGCCAGATCTCCGGGCCAGTCTGCTCGTAGTGGCTCAACGGGTTGGTCGGGTTGGAGTACTGGTCGGGCTTCCAGGCGTCCTTGGTTTCGCGAACGAGCCGGTCTGAGACGTTGTAGTAACTGTCCGGGTGATCGGGGGCGACGGCGGTGGGGCACACGACCACCTCCGCGCCGTACGCCTTCAACACGTTGCGCTTGTCCTCGCTCACCTTGTCGGGGCACACGAAAATACAGCTGTAACCCCTCGTCTGAGCTGCCATCGCCAACCCGACGCCGGTATTGCCCGACGTCGGCTCCACGATGGTGCCGCCGGGCTTGAGCTCACCACGCTCCTCGGCCGCGACGATCATCGGCAACGCAATCCGGTCCTTGACCGAACCGCCGGGGTTGAAATATTCCACCTTCGCCAGCAGGGTCGCCGCAGCGCCGTCGGTGGTCGAGCGCAGCTTCAACAACGGCGTGTTGCCAACCAGCTCAAGCAGTGATTCCACGTAGTCCACTCCGCCAGCCTATGAGTCTGCGGAGATGGGCAGTCGCCGGGCCTGCCGTCCCGCTGTATCCGACTGCGGCTCACGCCGATGTGCGGGATCGGGTGATGACCCGGCACTACAGTGGTCACGCATCGGGCGTCACGGGACACCAGCAGAGGGGAGCAATTGTGTGAGCAAGGCAGCCGCCGCGCGCAAACTTGCTGCCGCCGCCGCCTTCGGCGGTGGCGGGCTTGGCGTGCTCGGTGGCTCGTTGTACGGGGTCTTGTCCACGCAGGCCAGGATGGCCCGGCGCCGTATCGGGCCTGCCGACATCGATGTGCTGGATCCGAGTGGCCTGTACGGGGCACTGCTGCCGGGTCGACCGATCCGCCTCGCGGTGCTCGGCGACTCCGGTGCGGCGGGGTACGGCGCCAACGTCGCCCAAGAGACGTTCGGCGCCTTCTTGGCCACCGGGCTGTCAGCCATCGCCCACCGACCGGTCCAGCTGAACTGCGAAGCCGTGGTCGGGGCGGAGGCGGCGGAGCTCGAGCAGCAGCTTCCGCTCGCGTTGGCTCGCCGCCCTGAGATTTGCGTCGTCATCATCGGTGCAAACGACGTCACGCATCGTGTCCCCCCGTCTCAGTCGGTGCGTTCACTGCAAGACGCGGTAGAGACGCTTCGGACGGCAGGTACCGAGGTGGTGGTGGGCACCTGTCCCGATCTGGGCACCATCCGGCCGATCGCACCTCCGTTGCGGCAGGTAGCACGACGCTGGAGCCGCCGGCTGGCCGCCGCCCAGACGATCGCGGTGGTCGAGGCCGGTGCCCGGTCCGTCTCACTGGGGTCGATCCTCGGGCCAGAGTTCACAGCTGCTCCGCTCGACATGTTCGGTCCAGACCAATTCCATCCCTCTCCGGCCGGATACCAGAGATGCGCGACCGCCATGCTCCCCACGGTCGCCGCCGCCCTCGGGGTCTTGCCCGAAGGGGCTCACGGGCCCGACTCACATCGTGGTGAGGGCGTCTTCTCACTGTCGCGGGCGGCTGCTGCCGCGGCAGACAGCGACGGCACCGAGGTCTCGCGTACCGACGTCACCGGCGGGGACCACGGCCCCCGGGGCAGGTGGGTGCTGCTGCGGCACCGACGCCGCCATCCGATCCCGCAAGTCGGCGAGGTCGACTCCCCTTTCGACGCGGCAGCTTCCGGCGAAAGGGCCACGCAGCCGGTCGCGCATCCGAACCAGCCGGCCGGCTAAGCCGGGGTCCGCAGGTCCGACGCTGAGCTCGCCCGGACCCGCTGACCGCCTCATCCTTCCGCAACGGGCGCCGACCCCTGGCCCCGCGAGTGAGACATTTACCTCCGAAGGCTTGTCACTGTCGGGACCATGAGGCAGGCTCGGCGTCATCGAGGTATACCCGAGAGCCGGGAGGCAACCATGGCCCTACACCACTCCGAAGAAACCCATCAGATGCTGGTCGATCGAGTTCCCGAAGCGACCGGACGTCCTCTTCACGAGTGGTTTGGCCAACTAGAGAACGGCCCTGCGTGTTCTCGCTTCGACGATCGGGTGCAATGGCTGCGTGAGGAGTTCGGGCTCGCGCATGGCCACGCCACCGCGATAGTTCATGAGCACGACCTCAAGAAGGCACACCGCTCCTTCGAGTGACCGGGCGGGTGCCACAACCCGGCGTCCGCAATGGCTGAAGGGGGACGCCGCGACGCGCCGAGCAACCTTCAGCCCGAACAACCTTCAGCCACAGCAGGTCAGTTGCGAAAAATCGCCAGGATGCGCAGGATTTCGACGTAGATCAAGATCAGTGCCGCGGTGAGCGCGAACGCGGCCCGCCACGACTCACTCTCGAGTGCGCCGGCCGCCACTCCGCGCTCGACCATGTCGAAGTCGAGGATCAGGTAGAGGACACCAAGGCCTAACCCAAGGAAGCTCATGACGAGGCCGAGAGTGCCGAAGTTGTTGAAGCCGATCGCCTGCCCGAACTGGGCAAGCAGGAAGTCGCCGAGCACGACCACAAAGAAGCCGAGCCCGACGATCGACACCCATTTGCGGAACGTGGAAGACACCGAGATGTTGAAGAACTTGTACGCCGCCAGCGTGGCCACGAAGGCAGCCAGCGTTCCCACGACCGCCTGGGCGACGATGCCTGGGAAGAGTTGCTCGAACGCCTCGGAGGCAGCGCCGAGGAAGAACCCCTCGGCCACGGCATAGACGACGACAAGCGCCGGGGAGACCACTCGCTTGAAGCTGAGCACCAGCCCGACGCCGGCACCGACCAGCGCGCCACCGATCCAGGCGGTTCGCACCAGCTCGGCGGGCAGGAACACCCAGGTAAACGCCGCGGTAATGACGACCAGGAACAGGCTGATCGCGGTGCGAGACACCACCGAGTCGATCGTCATCCGCTCTTGCAGGTCAGCGTCACTGGGGTATTGCCAGGTCTGCGGCGGCGCTCCGACGGGGGGCTGGCCCTGGCCATAGCCCCGGTAGCCCTGACCGGCCGCCGGATAGCTTGGGTGGCCATAGTTCGCGGCGGCGCGCCCGTTGAAGGTCTCGCTGTTGTTCAGAATCGGATTACGGCTTTGCATACTCAGAGCCCTCCTCGGCCCGACACGGCTGGGACGTCGTTCGGCAAGCATACGGGCTAGCCAGCGCAGTCCGGCCACCGCCAAACCCCGCGCCCGCGGCTCTCAGGCCGCGACCTGGTGACGCACCTGACGTTTGATCCGCTCGAGCATCCCGCTCATGCCGTTGAGCCGCAGCGGGCTTACCGCCTCGGCAAGCGCGAGCCGGTGTGGCAGATCCGAAGGCACCGCCAGCACTTCCTGCACGCTCAGCCCGTCAAGGCCCTCGCGAAGAATGCCGGCAAACCCGCGAGTCGTCGGCGCCTCGGGCGGCGCGGAGAAATACAGCCGCACGGTCGCCTCCCGGGTGCTACCGGTGACTTCAGTGGCCAAGAAAATTGGCGACTGGCACTCCGGCACCGGCTCGAGCAGTTCCGGGTGGTCGACGTACCTCTCCGGGAGAGCCGGCAGCTCCCGGCTGAACTCGAGGAGCAGCTGCAGCCGATCCGGCACCGCAAGGGCATGGAACTCGTCGACGATATCGGCAAGAGCTGACGGCAGATCGCGTGTTACGGTTTCGCTCATGCGGTGCTAAGCCGTCCTCACTGGCACGTCGCCCGGCTTGTCGCCCTTGACGATCGGCACCCGGACGGTGTTGCCCCACTCGGTCCAGGAACCGTCGTAGTTGCGCACCTTGTCGAAGCCGAGCAGGTGGCTCAACACGAACCAGGTGTGACTCGACCGCTCACCGATGCGGCAGTACGCGATGACGTCGTCGGCCGGGCCCAAGCCCAGCTCCCGCAGGTAGATCGCCTCGAGATCGGCGCGGCTCTTGAACGTGCCGTCCTCGGCCGCCGCCCTGCTCCATGGTACCGACGCGGCGCCCGGGATGTGACCGCCTCGCAAGGCGCCCTCTTCGGGGTAGTCGGGCATGTGGGTGCGCTCACCGGAATACTCTTGCGGAGAACGTACGTCGATCATCGGCTTGCCGAGGTGGTCGAGAACCTCGTCCTTGAAGGCGCGGATGGCCACGTCCTCGCGCTGCACGATCGGATAGTCGGCACGCATCGGGTTAGCCGCGTCGGTGGTCATCTCCCGCCCCTCGGCCTGCCATTTCGCCCGTCCACCGTCGAGCAGCCGCACATCTGGATGACCGAACAAGGTGAACACCCACAACGCGTAGGCGGCCCACCAGTTGCTCTTGTCGCCGTAGACCACCACCGTGGTGTCTCGGTCGATGCCCTTGCTCGACATCACCTCCGCGAAGCTGGCAGCGTCGACATAGTCGCGAGTGATGGGATCGTTGAGATCAAGGTGCCAGTCGACCTTGACCGCGCCGGGGATATGGCCGGTCTCGTAGAGAAGGACGTCTTCGTCGCTCTCCACGACCACGAGCCCCAATTCTCCGAGATGTTCGGCCAGCCAGGTAGTGGTGACCAGACGCGACGGGTCGGCGTACTCGGCAAACTTCGGATCGGTGTCGTGCGGAATCGCCACTGTCGGCTCACTTCCAGGTCGAAGAATCTGCTTCGGGCAGTGCGGACATCGTGATCAGGACGTCCTCTCGGCATAACCAGTTCAACCGCCTCGATCTTCCCATGTCGCAGTTTTGCCGGCAGGCGCGGCGGATGGTGAGCAGCGAACCGAGGCTTGACAAACCCGCACATCCGTGCGAGCGTACGGAGATGGACCACGCCCACCCGGTGAACGCGCTCGGCGTCCACCAAGCCAGTGACCACGTGCTGCCTGTCCCCGAGGCCGAACGGCTGTCCAGATTGCTGGGTCTTGTCGCAGACCCGGTACGGTCTCGAGTCCTGTTCGCCCTGGTGTCGGTGGACGAGCTGTGTGTGGGTGACCTGGCACTCGCCTTGGACGTCACCGAGGACCAGATCTCCTATGCGCTGAAGCTGCTGCGAACCTCCGGCTTGGTCCTGACCCGCCGAGACGGACGCGTCATCTACTACCGGCTGGCGACGGGTTTCCCGCATCCGCTGCTCGAACACTGCCTTCGACAACTGCTGAGCATCGCCACGCCGGAGGTCCGCTGACATGTGGTGGTTGAACGAGTTGGGCCGCGCACTCGCGATCGCAGGATCGATGACCTGGCAAATCGCCTGGTCGCTGATCTTGGGTTTCACCCTGTCGGCGGTGATCCAGGCCGTCGTACGCCGGGGAACCGTCTCTCGGCTGCTCGGCGACGACAGACCCGCCACCCTGGTCAAGGCGACCGGTCTCGGGGCAGCGTCGTCGTCTTGCTCGTACGCCGCCGTCGCAATGGCGCGCTCGCTGTTCCGCAAGGGCTCGAGCTTCACCGCCGCCATGGTCTTCGAGATCGCCAGCACTAACCTGGTCCTCGAGCTCGGCATCATCTTGGCGCTGCTGCTGTCGTGGCAGTTCACGCTTGCGGAGTTCGTCGGTGGCCCGATCATCATCGTGCTGTTGGCCGTGATGTTCCGGCTGTTCGTGCGCGGCAAGCTCATCGACGAGGCGCACCGGCAGGCCAACCACGGGCTGGCCGGGTCGATGGAAGGCCACGCCGCAATGGACATGTCTATTCAAGGCGAGGGCAGCTTTTGGCAGCGGCTGTTCAGCCGCGACGGTGCGACGGCGGTTAGCCACATCTTCGTGATGGAGTGGGCAGCGGTCTTGCGCGACATCATCATCGGCCTGCTCATTGCCGGCGCTGTGGCAGCGTGGATCCCCGACAGCTTCTGGCAGCAGCTGTTCTTGACCGGCCACCCGACGCTGGCGAAGCTTTGGGGTCCGCTCATCGGACCAGTGATCGCCGTGCTCAGCTTCGTGTGCTCTATCGGCAACGTGCCGCTGGCGGGTGTGCTCTGGAACGGCGGGATCAGCTTCGGCGGCGTCATCTCGTTCCTCTTCGCCGACCTGATTATCTTGCCGATCCTCATCATCTACAGGAAGTACTACGGCACCAAGATGATGCTGACGTTGCTCGGAATCTTCTACTGCACCATGGTGATCGCCGGCTATGTCATCGAGTACCTCTTCGGCGGCCTAGGGCTCATCCCGGCTCACCGTGACGCCAAGGTGATGGACGAGGGCATCAGCTGGAACTACACGACGATTCTCAACATTGTCTTCCTGCTGCTGGCCGCGCTGCTGGTGATCCGCTTCTTTCACTCCGGCGGACGGGCGATGCTGTCGATGATGGGCGGCGCTCCGGACGACGCGGAAGCCGAGCATCACCACGAACACGCGCACGACACACTGGGAAACCAGCCCGGATGACTCGATCAGCCGTGGACCGTATCTCAGGCGAAGTCGAACGGTGGCTCAAGTCTGGCAAACATCGGGAAATGCTTGACGTTGAGCGTGGCAAGGTCGAGACCGTTTACGTCGGCAGTGGCCGCCACCAAGAAGTCACCAAGGCCGATACCGGTGTGAGACCGACGATACGTTCGGATGAATTCCGAAGCCCGCCAGCCCACTCGTTCGCTCACCGGCAAAACGTCGAGACTGGAGAACAGCCTGGAGACGTCTCGGCGTTCTTCGGAACGCATGCCGCCGGCGATCTCGGCAATGCTCACCACGCTAGTGGCGATTCGACCGGTCTCTTGTCGGCAGCGGACCAACCAGTCCCGAGCCGATCGGACGCCGCGAAGATGCGCTATCAGAACATCGCTATCGACCAGGATCACGCCCGGCGGATCCGCTCTAGGTGAGCTGACCGCACGTCCGGCTCTCGTGCTGGTGGCTCCAGCTCGCGGCGAAGAGCCCCGAAGGATCCCTCGATTGCTGCAACATCAGCCGCCAGGTTTCCCTGTTCCGCGCCGAGCCAACGATCGATGAGGCGACGAACCAATTCGGCGCGCGAGACTCCTTCGGCGCCAGCAACCTCGTCGAGAGCCGCCATCTGCGCCTCATCGAGATAGAGATTGGTCCTTCTCATACACCGGACTATACATCATGATCTCCGAGGCCTGAGCGCCTCAGTGGTGCCCCCGGTGGTGCCCCCGGTGGGATTCGAACCCACACTAAGCGCCTTTTAAGGGTGCGTCCTCTGCCATTGGGATACGGGGGCGTGCGGTCCCATGGTAGGGGTGCGAAGTCAAAGGTTCGCGCGCTTGAAGTCGTCGCGGGGGCGCTGCAGAGCGCCGAGCGAGACGATGTCGCGGCGGAAGAACAACGCCAGCGTCCAGTCCAGCACGATCCGGACCTTCTTGTTCAAGGTCGGCATCCGGCTCATGTGATAGGTCCGGTGCATGAACCAGGCGGGGAAGCCGCGCAACTTCACGCCGTACACCTGGGCGACTCCCTTGTGGAGGCCGAGGCTGGCGACCGAGCCGACGTACTTGTGGCGGTATTCGGTGAGCTCCTCACCACGCAACGAATGCACGAGGTTTACGGCCAGCAGCCGCGCCATCCGCACCGCATGCTGCGCGTTGGGCGCACACAAGGCGCCGGGCTGGGTCAGATCCGGTACGGCGGCGTTATCACCGGCGGTCCACGCGTGATCCACCCCGTCGACTCGCAGGTCGCCACGGGCCTTGAGCCGCCCCTTCTCATCCAGCGGCAGATCGCTGTGGCTCAGCATCGGATTGGCCTTGACACCCGCGGTCCACACGATCGTGTCCGCGTCGAACTCCTGCCCGTCGGACAACACGACGTGGCCGTCGACGCACGACTCCAACTTTGTCTCGAGTCTGACCTCGATGCCCCGCTCGACCAGCCGGTCGATCGTGTAACGGCCCATTTGCGGGCCGACTTCCGGCAAGATGTGGTCGGCCATCTCTACCAGCACAAAGCGCAGATCAGCATCGTCGATCGTCTCGTAGTAGCGGGTCGTGAAGCGGGCCATGTCCTCGATCTCGGCCAGCGCCTCGACCCCGGCGTACCCACCACCCACGAAGACGAACGTCAACGCGGAAGACCGAATTCGTGGCTCCTGAACGGAGGAAGCGATGTCCAGACGCTCCAGCACCTGGTTGCGCAAAGCGATGGCCTCCTCGATCTGTTTGAACCCCATCGCGTTCTCGGCCAGCCCCGGGATGGGAATGGTGCGGGCGACCGAGCCGAGCGCCACCACCAACTCGTCGTACCCGACGTCATAGGAGCCGCCCTCCGGCGGCTCGACCCGAAGCTTTCGGCCCGCGTGGTCGATTGACTCGACCCGGCCGGTGAGCACCTCGCACTTGTCGAGCGTCTTGCGCAGCGGCACCACGACGTGCCGGGGCTCCAGGTTCCCCGCGGCCGCCTCTGGCAGGAACGGCTGGTAGGTCATCGCCGAACGAGGATCGATCACCGTAACCCGACCCTCGCCCGGGCGCAACGACCGCTGCAGCCCCAGCGCGGTGTACATACCGACGTACCCCCCGCCGGCGATCACGATGTGCGGAGTGCTCATCACTGCCTCACTGACTGTCGGTGCAATGTTGCCTTCACGGTACGGCGTTCAGAAGTCCGGCCGCCAGTCGACCTACGCACCGCACCCACCCGCGAATTGCGGTCGGGGCACGGGGCCAGTGCCCACGGACCAAGGGCGGGTGCCCACTGGGCACGGCGAGGCGTCAGTTGGGGCAAGGGCGAGGCGTCAGCTGGCCAACTGGGATGCGCGGGTCATCACAGCGTCGATCATCGGCTCGGTGAGCTTGCCAGTGAAGGTGTTCTGCTGGCTCGGGTGGAAACAGCCCAAGACCGTGACGAGATGTTCCTCGACCGTCGAATCCTCGCCGTGGCCCCGCAACGGGATGGGCACCTCGACACCATGTCCGAACTTCGGGCGCGGGCGCGGCACCACGCAACCGCGCCGGGTCAGGGCGCGCAGGACCGCGTCCCAGCCGAACGACCCAAGACACACGATGGACCGCACACTGGACCACACCAGGGCCAGCTCGGCGTCCAGCCACGGGGCGCACGTCTCCCGCTCGAGCGGCGCCGGCGCGTTCGCCGGTGGGGCGCAGCGAACCGCCGCGACCATCCGGGTGCCGATCAGCCGCTGCCGGTCGCCGGCGTGCACGCTAGTCGGTTCGCTGGCCAAGCCAACCCGGTGCAGGGACGCGAAGAGCCAGTCTCCCGACCGGTCACCGGTGAAGATGCGGCCGGTGCGATTGCCGCCGTTGGCCGCCGGGGCCAGTCCCACGATCAGGACGCCGGGACTAGTGCTTCCCCACCCGGCGATGGGCCTGCCCCAGTAGGGCTCGGACGCAAACGAGCGGCGCTTCTCGACCGCGACACGTTCGCGCCATTGGACCAGGCGCGGACAAGCTCGGCACACGGAAACTGCGGCGTCGAGCGCCGCCAGACCGGGAGCGACGCCAGCCAACTGAGCGACCTGCGTCGCGTTGCTGGCGATTGGGGTGGTCGTGTCGGCGGGATCACCCGGCCACCCGGACCCGGGTGGCACCGGGCTGGGAAACAACCGGCCAGTGACTGGATGCGGCCACTCGACCTCAGCTGCGCTCAGTCCTGGCAGGTCAGCCACGAGGCAGCAACGACCAGGCGACACCGTCCAGGATGTCGTGAGACGAGACGAGCAGCTCCGCGAGCCCGATCCTGCGTACGACGCCACCCAGCACCAACGCGCCTGCCCCGATGACGTCGGCGCGGTCAGGGTGCATGAACGGCAGCGCCCGGCGCCGCGCCACGCTCATCGCGACGACTCTGTCGATCGTTGCCAGCACATCGGAGCTGGCAAGCCAGGCCTCGTTGACTCGCTCCCGGTCATACGTGGGCAGGTCGAGCACCATCGCAGCAAGTGTCGTGATCGTCCCCGCCACTCCGACGAGGGTACCCACCGTGTCCAGGGGCAGCCGAAGGGAAGCCAAGGCCGCGTCGACGTCGGCAACGACGGCGTCGACCTGGGGCTTGGTCGGTGGGTCGCCCACGAGATGCCGCTCGGTCAGCCGGACCGACCCGACGTCGACGGACTCGCCGTCGATTTCGTCGGATGCCGACAGCCGTATGACGAACTCGGTCGACCCGCCACCGATGTCGACAACCAGGATCGGTGGCGCGATCTCCGGGCGGTCGACAAGCCGGCGGGTGGCTCCGTCGTAGGACAGCCGAGCCTCCTCGGCACCGGTCAAGATCTCCGCGTCGACACCGATCCGGGCGCGCACCCCGGCCAAGAACCGCTCCCGGTTGCCGGCGTCGCGCGCCGCCGACGTTGCGACGAGCCGCACCGCCTCGACCTCGAGACCGTCGATGATGCGGGCGTAGTCCGCCAGGGTCGCGAACGTGCGGGCCAGCGCGGCATCGGCGAAGACCCCGGTCCGATCGATGTCTTGGCCGAGCCGCACGATCGTCGTACGACGGTCAAGCTGCACCGTGTCCCCGGAGCGCGGGTCGATGTCCGCCACCAGCAGGCGCAGCGAGTTGGTGCCGCAGTCGATGGCGGCGACCCTGGTCACGCCGTGTCCCCTTCGTCGACCCGAACGCACGGGCCCTCCCGCCACCAGGGCCCCACCATCGCGAGCGCCTCGTCTCCCAGCGGGTTGGCGCCTGGACCGGTCGCCAACGAATGTGCCACCAAAGCGTGCAGGCACTTCACCCGGTCAGGCATCCCGCCGGCCGACAGGCCCTCGATCTCGGGCACATGGCCGTGTTCCGCGCGGGCCGCGAGATAGGCGGCATGCGCCCGGCGATATCGGTCGGCGAGCGGCGAGTCGACGCCAATGCGTTCGGTCATCTGCTTCATCAGACCGCTTGCCTCCAAAGTGCCGATCTTCGCAACAGCCCGGGGACAGGTGAGGTAGTAGAACGTGGGAAACGGGGTGCCGTCAGCGAGTCGTGGTGCCGTCGCCACCACATCGGGATTGCCGCACGGACAACGATGCGCGACCCTCACCGCGTCACGGGGCGGCCGGCCAAGCTGGGCTCGCACGGCACGGACGTCAACGTTAGTAAGAGCGCTCACCGGTGTTGGGGATGGGTTTGCGGGCCGATCCGAGCTGCGGGTCGGGGCTTCTTGAGCGTCGCAGCCGCGACCTGCTCGGGCGTCTTGGCGGCCTGGACGACGCTCCCCCACTCGCGTTGCCACCACTCCTGCGGCGACGCGGTGGTGATCGCGTCTGGGGCCGACAACGCACGGGTGCCGTCGGTCCACACCTGCCCATCGGCGCCGATGACGTGGTAGCCGATCTCACCGGGCAGGACCCACCCGAAGCGCAACCGAGCCTGCGTCTCGATGTAGGCGGGGTCATGCCAACGGCGCTTGGACTGCTCGAGCTCGGCCACCTGCGCACGGCGGCTGGCGATCTCGGCCGTCAACGTGTTCACGTCGCTGCGTTGTTTGAGCCACGCCCGCACGCTCGACGCGTAGGAAACCGCCAACACTGCCAAAATCAGGGCCAGGATCGCCGCCCGCCCGGTGAGTTTGGAGCGCGCCGACGCTGTTGTGCGAGGCGACTGCGGCGAGTGTTCGACTCTCGACGTACGTCGAGTGGCCGGCGCGTCACGGACGCGACGACGGCCCGCACCCGGCCGGCCCCGCCCGGGTGCCGACGAGCCCCGGGGACGCGGTGACATCACCGGTCAGCTCCTAGGCTGGTAGCGCGGGAAGGCGCCCCGCCCGGCGTAGCGGGCCGCGTCGTGGAGCTCTTCCTCGACCCGCAGCAACTGGTTGTATTTGGCGACCCGCTCGGACCTGGCCGGTGCACCACTCTTGATCTGGCCGCAGTTGGTCGCCACCACGAGGTCAGCGATCGTGGTGTCTTCGGTCTCACCCGACCGGTGACTGAACTGGCAGCGCATCGCGTTACGGTGGGCCAGGTCGACCGCGTCGAGCGTCTCGGTCAGCGTGCCGATCTGGTTGACCTTGACGAGCAGCGCATTGGCCGAGTGCTCGTCGATGCCGCGCTGCAACCGTTCGACGTTGGTGACGAAGATGTCGTCTCCGACGATCTGCACCTGGTCACCGACCGACGCGGTGATGGCCTGCCAGCCCGCCCAGTCGTCCTCGCTCAGCGGATCTTCGACCGAGACGATCGGGTAGGCATCGATCAGCTCGGAGTAATAGCTCGCCATCTGCTCCGCGGACTTGGCGGCCCCCTCGAAGACGTAGTGCCCGGCCGATGTGTCGTACAGCTCGGAGGCGGCGACGTCGAACGCGAGCGCGATATCGGTGCCGAGCCGAAGGCCGGCTTTGTCGACGGCGACCGCGATCAGGTCGAGGGCCTCACGGTTGGACCCGAGGTCGGGCGCGAAGCCTCCCTCGTCACCGAGGCCGGTGGCGAGGCCACGGTCCTTCAACACGCCCTTGAGCGCATGGTAGACAGCCACCCCGTGCTCGAGTGCTTCGGCGAACGTGGCTGCCCCGATCGGCGCCACCATGAACTCCTGGATGTCGACATTGCTGTCGGCGTGCGCACCACCGTTGAGGATGTTCATCATCGGGACCGGCAACAGGTGCGCGTTCGGTCCCCCGACGTACCGGAACAGAGGCAGTTCCGCCGACTCCGCGGCCGCCCGCGCTACAGCCAACGAGACCCCGAGGATCGCGTTGGCACCGAGCTTCGCCTTGTTGGGTGTGCCGTCCAGGTCGAGCAGCGCCTGGTCGATGGCGCGTTGCTGGTCGACTTGCATGCCCGCGATGGCTGGACTGATCACGTCGTTGACCGCCTTGACCGCGGCGCCGACGCCCCTACCGGAGTAGCGGCTGCCGCCGTCTCGCAGCTCGACGGCCTCGAACTGGCCGGTGGAAGCACCCGACGGCACGGCTGCCCGCGATATCACGCCGGTGTCAAGAAGGGCCTCGACCTCGATGGTGGGGTTGCCACGGGAGTCCAAAATCTCTCGCGCGCCGACAGTCTCGATATAGGGCACAAACCTCTCCTCGCCTGCTCGCGTACGTCGACGTCAGCCTAACCGGATGGAGCCGCGTCAACTTGCAGGGCACGCTGTTCGGCTGCCCGTACCTCGGCGATCTCCCGGCGTACGCGGTGTCGCAGTGCCTGCTCCGGGTCGATGCCCGCGGCCTGAGCCGCAGCAGCCAGCGCGAACAACACCTCACCGAGAGTCTCGGCCGTGTAGACGGTGTCCGCCGGGGTGGGCACACTCAGGCCCGTCTTCGCCCGTCCGACCACGTTCGCGGCCAAACTGAGCGCGGGCAGGCCGGGCGGCAGGCCGTCCATAGACGACCGCCGGGCCTTCTCCTGCGTCTTGATCGACTCCCAGTCGGCCTCGACCTCGGCGGCGTCGCCGACCTCCACATCGGCGAAGACATGCGGGTGGCGGCGAATCAGCTTCGCCACGATCGCACCGGCCACGTCATCGATGTCGAACGGCTCCGCCGGGTCGTCGGAAGCGATGCGGGCATGGAACATGATCTGCAACAACAGGTCGCCGAGCTCCTCTTGCAGATGCTGGCTGTCACCAATCTCGATCGCCTCGACCGTCTCGTAGGCTTCCTCGATCAGGTACCGCACCAAGGACTCGTGGGTCTGTTGTTGATCCCAGGGGCATTCGGTGCGGAGCCGGTCCATCACCGTGACCAGGTCCAGCAGCCGCGACCCGGCGGGATCGAAAGACCCGACGAGGACTTCCAGCTCGGGCCCCTCCCGCCCGCTGTCGGCCCGTCGTACGACGTCACCGGCGAGCTCGCGCAGCAACGTCTCGTCACCGTCTGGCGCCGCCAACCACACCAGCGTGGAGTCGGCTGCCCGGGCCAGCAGGCCGGAGCCGGTGGCGTCGGGTGTCGGCTCGACCGGAACGTCGTGCGCCATCACGGCTTGTGGCAACGGCGCTGCGGTGTCGGCCGCGGTGACCACGTCGGCCGACTCGATGGCCCGCCAGGCCTGGCCGGTCAACAGCCCCGCGGGCAGCCTCGGACTGGACAGCATGACGACGAGGCGCCCCACGGCTCAGCCGCAGACTTGTGAGGGCGGCAGGTCGGTCGCCGACGTGCTGCCGTTGGGGAACGGTTGCTTTGCAGCGGCAGAAACCGGGACGGACAGCGAGCCGGAACCCGGGGTCACCGCCTGCCCGGTCCACCGGCCATAGCTCGGGTTTACTGACACGCTTTGGTGGGTGATGAACGTGTGCAGATAGCCCGCGGCGGCCGTCTGATCGCTTTGCTGAACATGGTCGGCATTGGTGACAGCGGGATTCTTCAGGTGCGCTCCGATCACTGCCTCCTCGAGCTGGAACTTGGCCGAATTGTGGAAGAACGTGGTGAGCAGCTCCTTGTTGGTGTCGCTCAGGCCGGCCGGCAACTGCACCGAACCAGCCGCCACAACCTTGGCAACCGAGGCGTCGCTGACGCTTAGGTGCAGGTTGGAGAATGCCTTGTCGGTCAGCTGGAACGAGATGAGCGATTGGGCGAACGTGGACTTCAGCGAAGCCATCGCGGTGTTTGGCTGGGTGCCGGTGTGTCCCGCGATCCGATTCAGCTGGATGTACTGGCAGGCAGCTTGCACAAGGCCGTCAACACGACTTTGCGGAATCGACGAACCGTTGACGATCGCGGCGGTGCCCGGGTGAAGACTGGTGCCACAGCCGGCCATCGCGAACACGGCGAGGCCGACACTGATGACGCGGCAGCGACGCGAGGGACGGCGAGGGGTCACGGTTTAGCACTCCTTGTGGCGATGTCGTCGATGACGCGGGCTCCAAGAGCCGGCACAGGTAGGAAATCGCCGGGCTCCCCTTTCTGCGCGGGCTCTAATCTAGTACGCCGTTGCCGGCACGCCGGTTTCAGGACCCGCATCCCTGTCCGGGCCCGGGTGCGGTTCGGCTCACCGGGGCGTCGGTAGGCGGCTGCCCGCGATGATGTCGTCGATGACCCGCCCGGCCCACTCCAGCACGGCCACGTCTCGCACCTGCGCGCCTCCGACCCTGGCAGTCATTGGACGCGGCACCAAGATGCTGTGCGTGGCGGTCTTGACGATCGTCTTGGGGTAGAGCCTGTCGATTCGTACGCGCACCGAGTCGGGCAGATCCACCGGGGCGAAGCGGATGTAGGTGCCTTGCGCCTTGATATCGGTGAGTTTGGCGTCTCGTGCTTTGACCCGTAGCGCCGCGACCGCCAGGAGGTTGTCGACCGCGGGCGGCAGCGCGCCGTACCGGTCGTGCAACTCGGCCCAGACCGCCGCGATCTGCTCAGCCGTGCGCACCTCGGCCAGCCGCTTGTACATTTCCAGTCGCAACCGCTCACTCGGGACGTAAGCATGGGGAATGTGCGCGTCGACGGGCAGCTCGATCTTGACCTCGGGCTCGTCGACGGGGGCGTCGCCGCGATACTCCGCGACGGCCTCCCCGACCAGGCGAACATAGAGGTCGAAGCCGACATCGGCGATGTGGCCGGACTGCTCACCGCCGAGCAGGTTGCCGGCGCCGCGGATCTCCAGGTCCTTCATCGCCACCTTGATCCCGGCGCCGAGATCGAAGTTCTGGGCGATCGTCTCCAGCCTCTCGTGGGCTGTTTCGGTGAGTGGCTTCTCGGGTGGATACAGGAAGTAGGCGTAGGCGCGTTCGCCGCCGCGACCGACCCTCCCGCGCAGCTGATGGAGCTGCGAGAGACCCAGCAGGTCGGCCCGTTCGATGATCAACGTGTTGGCATTGGCCACGTCCAGGCCCGACTCGACGATCGTGGTGCACACCAAGACGTCGGACTTGCGCTCCCAGAAGTCGAGCATCACCTGCTCGAGCCGGTTTTCGTTCATCTGGCCGTGCGCGACGGTGATCCGCGCCTCCGGCACCATTTCACGCAGCCTGGCGACCGCTCTGTCAATGCTGTGCACCCGGTTGTGGATGTAGAAGACCTGACCCTCACGGAGCAGCTCGCGCCGAATCGCCGCGACCACCTGTGCCGCGTCGTAGTTGCCGACGAATGTCAGCACGGGGTGCCGCTCCTCAGGCGGCGTCGTGATCGTCGACATCTCCCGGATCCCGGTGATCGCCATCTCCAGCGTTCGCGGGATGGGCGTTGCCGACATGCTCAGCACGTCGACCGCCGTGCGCATCCGCTTGAGCGCCTCCTTGTGTTCCACGCCGAACCGCTGCTCCTCGTCGACGACGACGAGCCCGAGAGCCTTTAGCTTCACCTCGGAGTTGAACAGCCGATGGGTGCCGATCACGACGTCAACCGTGCCGGCGCGCAACCCCTCGATGGTCTGCCGTGCTTCCAGATCCGACTGGAAGCGGCTTAGCGGCTTCACGATGACCGGGAATCCGGCAAACCGCTCTCCGAACGTCTGGGAGTGTTGTTGCACGAGTAGGGTCGTTGGGACGAGTACGGCGACCTGCTTGCCGTCTTGCACTGCCTTGAACGCGGCCCGGACGGCGATCTCGGTCTTGCCGTAGCCCACATCCCCACAAATCAGCCGGTCCATCGGCACCGGCTGCTCCATGTCGCGCTTGACCTCCTCGACACTCGCGAGCTGGTCAGGCGTTTCGACATAGGGGAAGGCATCCTCGAGCTCGCGCTGCCAGGGCGAGTCCGGCCCGAACGCATGCCCCTTGGTGGCTTGTCGAGCCGCGTAGAGCTTGATCAGCTCCGCAGCAATCTGGCGCACCGCCTTGCGGGCGCGGCCCTTGCGCTTGCTCCAGTCCGAGCCGCCAAGTCGGTCCAGCGACGGCTGCTCACCGCCGACGTACCTGGTCACCTGGTCGAGTTGGTCGGTCGGTACGAACAGTTTGTCAGTCGGCTGGCCGCGCTTGGACGCGGCGTACTCGATCACCAGGTATTCGCGGGCGGCACCGGCAACCGTGCGTTGGACCATTTCGACATACCGACCGATTCCGTGCTGTTCGTGCACGACCGCATCGCCGGTCCTGAGCTCGAGGGGGTCGATCTGCTTGCGCCGACGCGACGGCATCCGCTGTGGGTCTCTGCTGATGGTCTGCTGACTTGTCAGGTCGTCACCGGTGAGCACCACCAGCATGATCGCGTCCGCGACGAATCCATGGGCGAGGCTGCCCTGCACGACCTGCACCACGCCTTCGGGCAGCGGGCCAGCCAGGTCGTCGACGAAGCGGGCCGCGATGTCATGTCCCTTGAGCACCTCGACCAGGCGTTGGCCGGGGCCGTGTCCTTCGGTGACCACCACAACCTTGCGGCGTTGCGTGACGTAGCGGGCGAGGTCCTCGACCGCGTGCACCGTGTCGCCGCGGTAGGCCTCGGCGGCCCGCACATTGACCGCCAGTGCGTCTACCGCAGACGTCGTCTCGACATCGATCGAGACGATCTCGCCGGTTTCGGTTCGCAGCGAGGGCATCATGACCGGCTCGTCCAGGCCCGGCCCCAGGCCGCGCTGCTCAATTGTCGGACTCAGCCCGCGCTGCTCAGCTGTCGGGCTAGGGCCGAGGGGCGAGAGCGACCACCAGGAGACTCCGCGGGCGAGGGTGTGGGTGCGTACGTCTCCCAACGTGCGGTACGCCGCTGCGCCGACGTCGATGGGCGCCTGGCCGCCCCCCGCGGCCGCGGCCCAGGAGGCCTGCAGGAACTCCTGACTCGTGGCCACCAGGTCATGGGCGCGCGCCCGGACCCGCTCGGGATCGCACACCAAGACGAGTGCGTCGGCAGGCAGCAGGTCGACGAGCAACTCCATCTCGTCGACGAGTGCAGGTGCCAACGACTCCATCCCCTCGACCGCGTGGCCCTCAGCCATCCGGTCGAGCATCTCGCGAAGCTCGGGGTGGGACTGGGCCAGCGCCCGGGCGCGCTCACGCACCTGCTCGGTGAGCAGCAGCTCTCGACACGGGGGTGCCCACAACCCGTCGGGCGCGGGCTCCAACGAGCGCTGATCGGCAACCGCAAAGCTCCGGATCTCATCGACCACGTCGCCGAAGAACTCCAACCGAAGTGGGTGTTCTTCGGTGGGTGGGAAGACGTCGACGATGCCGCCGCGCACCGCGAACTCACCACGCCGCTCCACCAGATCGACGCGCTGATAGGCGGCCGCGGCCAGTCGGCGTACCACATCATCGAGCTCGACCTCGTCACCTACCTGCAACGCGACCGGCTCCAGGTCACCGAGACCCTTGACCTGCGGTTGCAGCACGGACCGCACCGGGGCGACGATCACCGTGACAGCCGAATGGCCCGCCGCGGGATCTTCTGAGTGCACCAGCCGGCGCAACACGGCCAGCCGCCGGCCGACGGTGTCAGCTCGCGGGGAGAGCCGCTCATGGGGAAGGGTCTCCCAGGCCGGGTAACTGACGACGGAGTCGGGCTCGATCAGACACTGCACACCGGAGACAATCTCGTCGGCCTCTCGGGCCGTCGCCGTGACGACGAGGATCGTCCGGTCGGTCGCGAGGTCGGCGCTGTTGGGGGTGGAGTGCTCGGGGCTGCGGCCGGCGGTGGCGAGCGCGGCAGTGAGGAACGGGCGCAAGGCGGCCGGGCCAGTGACGTCTAGGGTCGACGTATTGGCCACGCGTGACTGGTCGAGGACAGCCGCCAGGGACGGTTCGGCGGCGACGATCGGCGTCAGTGCTTGCAGGGTCATCCGGGTGTGTTGAGCCTACCGGCCGTGTTCGGCCCAGTAGTCGCGAACGAAGCTGGTGATCGGGTCGGCCAGCTCCGGGCGGCAAACGAGCAAGTCTGGCAGCAGCACGTCGTCTTGGTTGTAGGAGAGCGGCTCTCCGTCGGCGCGGCTGGTGAAGAGGCCGGCCGCTCTTGCGACGACCACCGGCGCCGCCGAGTCCCACTCGTACTGACCGCCGGCGTGCACGTAGGCGTCGGTGACGTCGCGGGCCACCGAGATGACCTTGGCCCCGGCCGATCCCATCGGGACCAACTCCGCGTCGATCTGTTGCGCCAATGCCGCGACGAACGCAGGCGGCCGGGTGCGGCTGACCGCGATCCGAGCCCGATCACTCGATCGGTCCGGTACGACGGGGGGGTCCGCGGTGCTGAACGTGGTGGACAGCCCGGGCTGGGCCACCGCACCCGCCACCAGATCACCTTCTTCCCACAACGCGACATGGACGGCCCAGTCGTCACGCGGCGGCTCGGAATACTCCCGGGTGCCGTCCAGCGGGTCAACAATCCACACGCGCTTGCTGGTCAGGCGACGTTTGTCGTCCTTGCCTTCCTCGCTGAGAACCGCGTCGCTGCGACGATATGTGGCCAGCAGCTGCATCAAGCTCGTGTGCCCGAGCTGGTCACCGGCATCCTTCAGCTCCTTGCCTTGGAGGCCCTGGCCGCGCAGCGCCTCGAGTCGCTCACCGGTCACCGTGGCAGCCCACGCCGACAGCTGATGGTCGTCGGCTGCTACGCCAGCTGGTGCGCGTGGGAGCTCAAGAGCTTCGGTCACGGCGCAAACTCTGCCATACCCCAGCGGCAAGATCGGACGCTAAGAGCCCGCCCCGACGAGCTGAGCGCCTGTTCTTGGCGCGGGATTCTCCGGCAACTCTCAGTACGCGCCGTCTCGAGTGATGACGGCACGGGCCGTGCCGAGCAGGATCTTGGCGTCGCGACCGGGAGTCCAGTTGTCGACGTAGTCGATATCCAAGCGCACCATGTCGGCGTACGACAGGTTGGACCGGCCGCTGATCTGCCACAAGCCGGTGAGCCCGGGCTTGACCGCCAGCCGCCGCACCGCGTCGCCGTCGTACTTCTCAACCTCTCCGGGAAGCGCCGGACGCGGCCCCACCAGTGACATCTCACCTCTGATGACGTTGACGAGCTGGGGCAGCTCATCGAGCGAAAGCTGACGAAGCACTCTGCCGATCCGGGTGACACGGGGATCACCCGACTTGATCTTGAACAACGGCCCGTCGGCCTCGTTTCGATCCACCAAAGCGAACTTCGTCGCGTCAGCGTCCAAACACATGGTGCGAAGCTTGAACATGGAGAAGAGGTGCCCGCCCTCGCGCACCCGGGTCTGACGCAGCAGGGCCGGACCTGATGAATCGAGCCTGATGGCGATCATGCATGCCAGCAACAGCGGAGTCGCCGCGACCAGCAGACCAAGCGCGACACAGCCCTCAACCATCGTCTTCACCGCCGCGACAAGCCCGGTGGGTCGACTGGGCGCGACCGTCATGACCATCCGGCGCCCAACCTTGTGCAGTCGAACCCGGTGCACCGATGTGTCGGTCAACGGGGTGACCAGACTCAACATCACGTCGCAGCCCTCCAGTGACCATTGCAGTTGGGTAAGCCACCACCCCGTGTGATCGGCACCGCAATGCAACACCACCTCGGCGATCTCGAGCTGACGAGCCAAATCGCCGACCTGCTCGATTCGACCCAGCACAGGCACACCGGCGACGTGGCGGACATTGGTGTCCGGCTCCAGCAGGCACGCGCCCACGATGCTGATGTGGTCGAGCCCGGCCCAGCCCTTGATCGTCTGGGCGACACTTTCGGCATCCCCGACGACGAGCACGGCGCGGGCTACGTCGACGCCCAGCCAGCGCAACAAGACCTTGCGCCGCAGCACCAGCCGGACCGCCAGACCAACGGATCCCACCACCGCGACCACCATCAAGGCGATCCGGGTGGGAGCGTCTACATTGAATACGACCCCCACCAACGACACCGCCAAACCAGTCGCGAGAACCCGGCCGGCGGCCACCCCGACGCTGAACAAATCGGCATGCAGTCGCGCTTGTACGACGGCGACCGCGTCGATTACCAGCCACAGCACCGCACCGCAGACTGCCAAGTCGTGACCCTGGGATGCCGCAATGCCCACGACCAGCAACGTGGCCAGGATCTCGGTCACGAGCAAGACTGTGCGGGATCTGCGCAGCCGGCGATCTTTCACCGCCGTCCGCGCAGGAGGCACGCCCGGTGCGAATTGCAAGACGTTTGCCCGATCACGGGGCCCCCACGCAGCCGTGATCACATCCTCGGCCGGCGACCCGGCTAGCGCGCCCCTGGGCATGTGCAGGCGATCAGACACAACTCCCCCTCAAGACAAACTCCCCACCTCTTCGATACAACCCCTCGCACACATCATGCCTGATGCCCGCGCCGATTACGACCGAAACGGGACATCTTGCCGAAAACCCAGGCAACAGCAAGAAAACACCGAGGCGTGAGCCGGCGCAGATTAGATCCCGGCGACTCCCTATCCGCGCGGGCTCTTAGAGCACTCCCGCTGGTCAGCTCTCAGCCCGGTCACTCTACGCCCCTGTCTGCCCGGGGCTCCTAACTGTTGTAGCGGGTTTGGGTCTGGTCAAGCCCGTCGGTGACCAGTGACTCGACCGCGTCGGCGGCCCGCTGCACATCATCGGCGAGGTTTCGTCGCTCGACCGCAGAGAACGGACTCAGCACGAAGTCGGCCGCGTCTTGCTGCCCGGACGGACGACCAATCCCTACCCGGACCCGGAAGTAGTCCCCGGTTTTGACCGACTGACGGATCGACTTGAGGCCGTTGTGGCCGTTGTCTCCGCCGCCGAACTTCACGCGCAGGTCGCCGTACGGCAGGTCGAGCTCGTCGTGGATGACGACCAGCCGGTCGGGTTCAGACCTGTAGAAGGTGAGCAAGCTGGCGACGGGACCACCGGACTCGTTCATGTAGCTACGGGGACGCCCAAGCACGGCACGGACACCCGGCAGACCGGCCAGCCTGCCTTCGATCGCGAGCGCGCGGCCGGACTTGTGCGCCTTCCAGGCGCCGCCCATCCGGCTGGCCAGCTCGTCGGTGACCAGGTAACCGACGTTGTGGCGGGTAGCGGCATAGGTTGGGCCAGGATTGCCGAGCCCGACGACGACCCAACCGTCGTACGTCATCTGTGTCCTTCGAAAGATTCTGCTGATCACGCTGAGTCGTTCACCCTGGGCGAGTCACGCTGGGGCCGAAACATGCTGGGCAGAAGCATCACCCGGCGCCCCGGCTCCAGCCTGCATAGGTCGGATCACCAGCTCGCGGAGTCAAGCATCAGGGGAGGATCACTCTTGCGTCGCTTCGGCCGGCTGCCCTTCGGTGGCCCCTTCACCGGCCGCAGCAGCGTCAGTTGGCCCACCGGCCTCGGCCTCCGGCTCAGCGTGCTCGACGCCGAGTTCCTCTTCGGCCTCCGAGAGGTCGGCTTCGATCTCGGCCGCAGTGGGAGCCGCGGTGATGTTGACGACCAGGGCATCCTCGTCAAGGCTCAAGACCGAACCGGTCGGCAGCTTGAGGTCCTTGGCGACGATCTGCGAGCCAGCCTCGAGACCTTCGACGCTGACCTGCACCGACTCGGGAATGTGGGTGGCCTCCGCCTCCAACGAAACGCTGGTGTGCTCGACCTGGACGAGCGTCTCGGGCGCCGCTTCACCGACGACTACGAGGGGTACGTCGACTGTGACCTTCTCCCCGCGCCGCACCAAGAGCAGGTCAGCGTGCTCAATGAACCCCTTGATTGGGTCGCGCTGCACCTGCTTGGGCAGGGCCAGTTGGCTCGCGCCGTCGAGCTCGATCGACAGCAACGCGTTCGCGGTCTTCAGCGCCAACATGAGGTCGTGGCCGGGCAGGGAGATGTGCAGCGGGTCGGTGCCGTGTCCATAGAGCACGGCCGGCACCTTGGCGGCACGACGGATACGGCGGGCAGCACCCTTGCCGAACTCGGTGCGAGACTCGGCGACGATCTTGACCTCAGCAGACACGGGGAAGCTCCTAGCAGATCACAACGGACAACGGCGAATTCTTGCGGCCACGACCCGCTAGCGGAGACACGGCCTGGTGGTTGTTGTGGCGCGCGACGAAACCCGGCGCTCCTCGCCGAGCAACCCTGCGATCTTAGCCGGACGCGACAAGCGTGTGAAATCAGGAGCAGCCGTCGCCCCAGGGTGGTTGAGGAGCTTATAGTAGATTCCGTTGCCGGTAGGTGAGAATCCGACATCTATACCCGAGTCTGCTATTTGGCTGTAGAAGAACCTCGCGTTTGTCGATACCCAACGATGCGTTTCGCCGACTCGCACCTGACGGGAGCAAGCTTCTGCAGCGAAGAGAAGGCTTCCCGTCAGGCGCGACCGTCGAATAACGTGGTCACCGAGCCGTCTTCGAAGACCTCGCGAATCGCCTTGCTGAGCAAGGGCGCGATCGACAGTGTCGTCAGCTTGTCGAATTGGCATTCCTCCGCCACCGGCAGCGTGTTAGTCACGATCACCTCGCGGGCCCGGGAGTTTTTCAGCCGGTCGATTGCCGGGGCCGAGAAAATCGCGTGGGTAGCGGCGATCACCACGTCGCTGGCGCCAGCCTCGATCAACGCGTCGGCGGCGTTGACTACGGTGCCCCCGGTGTCGATCATGTCGTCGACGAGCACACAAACCCTGCCTCGCACATCACCTACCACCCGGTTTGCCACCGACTCGTTCGGCGTGGCTGGGTCGCGCGTCTTGTGGATGAACGCAAGCGGCGTACCGGCAAGCCGCGCCGACCACTGCTCGGCTACTTTGATGCGACCGGCGTCGGGCGAGACGACGGCAAGATTCTCTTTGCCATAATGCATTTCGACATAGTCGGACAGGATTGGCAGCGCCATCAGGTGATCGACCGGACCATCGAAGAAACCCTGGATTTGCGCGGTGTGCAGGTCCACGCAGATCAGCCGGTCAGCCCCGGCCGTCTTGAAGAGGTCTGCCATCAACCGGGCCGAGATCGGCTCCCTGCCCAGGTGCTTCTTGTCCTGCCGCGCGTAGCCGTAGAACGGCAGCACGATGGTGATTCGCTTGGCGGAGGCGCGTTTGAGTGCGTCGACCATGATCAAGTGCTCCATGATCCACTCGTTGACCGGAGCCGTGTGGCTCTGGATGACGAACGCGTCGCAGCCGCGCACCGACTCCTGGTAGCGCACGTAGATCTCGCTGTTCGCGAAGTCGCGGTACGTCGTCGGCACCAGCCCCGTCGACAGCAACTCGGCCACTTCGGCGGCGAGCCGAAGGTGCGCCCGTCCGGTGAAGAGCATCAGGTTCTTCTCGGTGGTCCGCTTCATCCCGGTCACTGACCTGCCTCCTCCTGAGGAGCACGCTCCAAGTGTTGCCGGGACTGTTCGGCGGCTCGGGCAGCTGGGGTGCCAGGCCGCTTGCGTTGCACCCAGTCTGCGATGTGGCGCTGGGGGCCGGTGCTGACGGCCAACGCGCCAGGCGGGACATCACGCCGTACGACGGTGCCGGCTCCGGTCGCGGACCCGTCGGCAATCTGGACCGGTGCCACGAACGTGTTGTTGGAACCGGTCCGGCAGTGAGCGCCCACCGTGGTGCGATGTTTGCTGACGCCGTCGTAATTGGCAAAGATCGTGCCGGCGCCGATGTTAGTGCCCGCACCGATCTCCGCGTCGCCGACGTAGGACAGGTGAGGCACCTTTGCGCCGTCGGCGATGACCGCGTTCTTCGTCTCGACGAAGGCGCCGATCTTGCCGGCCTGGCCGAGCCTGGTGCCCGGGCGTAGATAGGCGAAGGGTCCCACCGTCGCGTCGGCTCCGATCACCGCCGAGGTCGCGTGAGTGCGGATCACCGACGCGCGCCGACCAACCTCCACATCGGCCAGCGTGGAGTCCGGGCCGATCACCGCACCACTGTCGATGGTGGTTTGGCCGTGCAATTGCACGCCCGGCCGAAGCGACACGTCATGACCGAGCCGAACGTCCACATCAACCCAGGTGGTCGCGGGATCGATGACCTCGACGCCCTCGCGCATCCAATGCTCCAGGGTGCGGCGATTCAGCTCGGCGCCGAGCCGGGAAAGTTGAGATCGAGTGTTGACCCCCTCGGTCTGCCAACTGTCGCCAACGTCAATCGCTCCCACGCCGCGACCGGCACGGCGGGCAATCGCCACCACGTCAGTCAGGTAGATCTCGCCCGCTGCGTTTGTGGACCCGACCTGAGTCAGGGCTGCACGCAAGAAGTCGGCGTCGTAGGCGCTGATGCCCGAGTTGGTTTCTGTGATCGCCCGCTGTTCAACGCTGGCGTCCTTCTCCTCAACGATCGACACCACCTGACCGGCGGAGTCACGGATGAGGCGGCCATACCCGACCGGGTCGTCGAGCTCCGCAGTCAACACGGTGACGGCGTTGTCAGCTTGCCCATGCGCCGTGACCAGGCGGCCCAGAGTCTGCGCGGTTTGCAGGGGCACGTCGGCGTACGTCACCACCACCGTGCCACGCACGTCGGGGATCGACGCCAGGGCAGTCTGCACCGCATGACCGGTGCCGTGCTGTTCTTCCTGGACGACGACCGTGACCATGGCGTCCATCTCCACCACGTGCTGTGCGACCTGGTCGCGACCGTGACCGACCACCGTCACGAGGTGATCGGGACGGAGTGCGCGGGCCGCCCGCAAGACGTGATCGATCAGGCTGCGACCGCCAATCGTGTGCAACACCTTCGGCATCGCGGACTTCATCCGGGTGCCACCGCCAGCCGCCAGCACGATGACCGCTGCCGGAGGAACCCTAGGCTCGGCCGCCGAGCGATCTGGCCGCTGATCTGCTGTCACAAGCGCTCCTCGCGGTCTCGCTCCCCTGCCTGGCTTCGATCCAGGACCTCGAGCTTCAAAGGCTCGCGGGCTGCCGGGTTACCCCACAGGGGATTGCGTGGCGTGCTCCGTAACCGGCGCACCCCTGCGTCGCGGCAAGTCTGCCACAGATGGTACGCCGGCCTGTGGGCAGCAACACCTCGTCATATCTTCCCAGTTACGTCACCGTAGGTTACGGTTGCGTAAGGACGGAGCCACTCTCAACCCACCAAGGATCCCGACATGACCACAGCGACCACCGCGCGGCCACCGCGCGAAGACGTCGACCAGAGCCCGTGGGGCACGCTGGGAGATGACCGGCAATCCGTCGGCGAGCGAGTTGCGCTCGGATTGTTCATCGCGGTGCCGTTCCTCGCCCTGGTTGCGGCGGTGCCCCTGGCCTGGGGTGGGTGGCTCGGCTGGCACGACGTCGTTATTGCGTTGGCGATGTACGCCGTCACCGGGCACGGCATCACGGTGGGATTCCACCGCTTCTTCACCCACAAGTCGTTCAAGCCCAACCGCGGAGTCAAGATCGCGCTGGCAATCGCTGGTTCGATGGCCGTCCAGGGCCCGGTCATTCGGTGGGTGGCTGACCACCGCAAGCACCACAAGTTCTCCGACCGCGAAGGCGACCCGCATTCCCCGTGGCGCTACGGCGAGTCCATTCCGGCGCTGATCAAAGGCCTCTTCTACGCGCACATGGGATGGTTGTTCGACGCAGATCAGACGCCACAGCGTCAGTACGCACCAGACTTGCTGAAGGACCGCGACGTGGTCCGCATTTCACGCTCGTTTCCCGGCCTGGTGGCCGTCTCGTTGCTCTTGCCGCCGCTGGTCGGCGGGTTGTGGTCGATGTCATTCACGGGTGCGCTTACCGCATTCTTCTGGGGCTCGCTGGTCCGAGTCTCCCTACTCCACCACGTGACCTGGTCAATCAACTCGATCTGTCATGCCGTGGGCCAACGACCCTTCAAGTCACGCGACAAGTCCGGCAATGTCTGGTGGCTGGCCATTCCCTCGATGGGCGAGTCGTGGCACAACCTGCACCACAGCGATCCCACCTGCGCCCGCCACGGCGTGCTGCGTGGCCAGGTCGACACCTCCGCGCGCATCATCTGGGCCCTGGAGAAGATCGGCTGGGTCAAAGCGGTGCGCTGGCCAGTGAAGGAGCGCCTAGACATGAAACGGGTGCAACAGCCGGCCCGGGTGTGACGATCCAGCACTGTCAAATCCAGCACTGCCCAGAGGCGATGTCCACGTGACTGTCGCCAAGCCGAAGCGTGCCGTCCGCGCGCGCATGAGTAGCGCCGAGCGACGCGAACAACTGATCGACATCGCGCGGGGCCTGTTCGCCGAGCGTGGCTTCGAAGGTGCATCAATCGAAGAGATCGCTGCCCGTGCCGGAGTGTCCAAGCCGATCGTCTACGAGCACTTCGGCGGCAAGGAGGGCCTGTACGCCGTCGTGGTCGACCGTGAGGTGCTTCAACTGCTGGCCATGATGCGTTTCTCGCTGACTGCGGGTCAACCGCGTGACCTGCTCGAACAGGCGGCTTTCGCTCTCCTTGACTACATCGAGCAGTCGTCGGACGGCTTCCGCATCCTGGTGCGCGACTCGCCGATCGGGTCGAAGACCGGCTCGTTCGTGTCGATCATCGGGGACATCGCCACTCGCGTCGAACACATATTGGCCGCGGAGTTCGGGCGTGGCGGCTTCGACCCGCAGTACGCCCCGATGTACGCGCAGATGCTCGTCGGCATGGTCGGCACGACCGGCCAGTGGTGGCTCGATGCCCGCCACCCCGCCAAGTCCGTGGTCGCCGCCCATCTTGTCAACCTCGCCTGGTTCGGCCTCTCGGGTCTGGACAAGAACCCCCAACTGCGCACTCGCCGATAGCCCGCCGACCCGTCAGGTTTCCCGCTCGAGCCGTCAGGTTTTTCCGGTCGAGCTGTCAGGTTTTTTCCCTCCCACCCGCGGGGTCGGCGGGAAGTGCGCGGGACTTCGGCGGGCGCTGCGGGAGTCCAGTCAGGGGCGGTGACGCGGGGCCCGAAGTACGCGTCGACTTCGGCGAGCAGCCGTTGCTTGGTGTCACTGTCGGCAAACGACAAGGTAATCGCGTTTCGGACCAGCTCCACGACGCCGGCCTCATCGAAGCCGAGCAGGCCAGCCGCGACGGCGTACTCACGAGTCAGCGTGGTGCCAAACATGGGCGGGTCGTCGGAGTTCACGGTGATCGGTACGCCGGCCTCGTACGACTGCCTGATCGGGTGATCGGCCAGCGAGGCAACGTCGCCGGCGGGAGGCCCAGCTCGCCGGGGATGTCGAAGCACCAACGCAACACCACGCCGAAGTCTCGCTCGGCGGCGACCCTGGCGTCCTCGATGGCCGCGCAGTAGGGTTCGGCCTCGATCCCGCGGATCACCGAGGTGTACGGCGTGCAGGTCAGCTCGGCGCACCTGATCTGCTGAGTCGCCATGTCACGGGCAATCTCGTAGGTGAGCAGTCGGATGTCGTCGGCGGTACGGATTAGGTCGACCACCGAGAGATACACCTCGACGAAGTGCGCAAAGTTGCGTCGTTCCCATCCTTCGATTGTGGCTGAAGCCGCCCGGCGCGGAAGCAGCCACAACTGTCAGCCAGAGTGGTGGGGGGCCTCGACACCTCTGCTGCGGCTGAAGGCATTCCGAGGGGCGGTGGTGGCAACCTTCAGCCATAGCGATGAAGGCGCAGCCATCCGGGCGGGCGAGCACGCAGAGGGGTGGTTGTCAGCCGACGACCACACCGAGTATCTCGACCCGATTCCCATGCGGGTCGTGCGTGTGGAAGCGCCGGTAACCGGGGAAGCCTTCATCCCAGCTCACGCCGAATCCACGAGCTGCCAACTGCCCGGCTACGGCGTCGACGGACTCGACGAGGAACGCCGGATGCGCCTTCTTCGCCGGGCTGAAATCAGGCTCTACCCCCACATGAAGCTCGTAACCCGCCCCGCGAAACCAGACTCCGCCTCCGGCAGCGAGCGCCGGCGGCTTGCTAACCTCCGTGAGTCCCAGTCCAGCGCCATAGAAGTCTCGCACTAGCGCCTCACCGCCAGCCGGGCATGCGACCTGGACATGATGCAGCACCGTCACGGGCGTTCCCCGGTCGATATGGGGCTTCGAGCGACCACGAAGACCCGACGAAACGGCAGCACGGTCCCGAACTCGCGCGCCGGGTACGCGTCGCGGAGCAGGCGCTGATACTCGGGCACGAAGTCCGCGCGCTCCCCATCCGAGAGCGCCTGCAGCACCGGTCGAGCGCCGGTGCCGGCGATCCACCGAAACACGGGGTCTGGACCGGTCAGTACGTGCAGGTACGTCGTCTCCCATGCATCCGTCTGGCAGCCGAGACCGGACAAGTCGGCGAAGTAGGTCGAGGCGTCGTACGCCGCTGGCTGCTCGACCGTTCGCGTCGCGTCGGCGAACCGCGAGGCCGCGGCCAGGTCGCGCAAGATCACATGGCTTGGCTCGCTGAAGTTGCCGGGGACCTGGAACGCGAGGGTTCCGCCGGGGGCCAGCGCGGCCACCAAATCGGGCAGCAGCTGACGGTGCCCCGGCACCCACTGAAGCGTCGCGTTGGAGACGATCACGTCCAGCCGCTCGGTTGGCCGCCACTGGCGCAGGTCAGCGACGGAAAACTTGAGACGTTCGGTCTGGTGATCACGTGCGGCGTCGACCATGTCGGGTGAGGAATCGACCCCCTCGACCCGCGCCGTCGGCCAGCGCTCGGCCAGTGCGGCAGTGAGGTGCCCAGGGCCACAGCCGAGGTCGACCACCCGGGCCGGCGCCTTGGCATGGATGCGCCCGGTCAGCTCAAAGAACGGTCGAGACCGCTCATCGGCGAACTGCAGGTATCGAACCGGATCCCACCTCGTCATCGCTGCCACCTTCCCTGTCGACGCCGGCCGGCGCGCTGCCTTGGCGCAGGCGCCCGCGTCGGCTCGTCGGCGACCGCTTGACGCCGCGGTGCAACCAGTAGCCGCCATCAGTCGACTGCTGGCCGCAGTCATTGGTCGCCATCAACTATCTTGATGTCGAGATACATGCTGTCCCAACCTTGTCTTGATGTCAAGAGTCTTGAGCCCATAGGGTGTCGAGATGGCGACCTCACCAGCCGACGAAGTCGACCGCCTGGTCGCTGCCTGGCGCCGGGAGCGTCCGGATCTCGACGTGGCCCCGATGCAAGTGCTGAGCCGGGTCAGCCGACTGGCCAGGCACCTGGATCTGGCTCGTCGCCTGGTGTTCGCCGAGCATGATCTCGAGACATGGGAGTTCGATGTGCTCACCGCGTTGCGGCGAGCCGGTGCGCCGTACGAGCTCTCCCCAGGCAAACTGCTGCGCGCCACCATGGTGACCTCGGGCACGATGACCAACCGGGTGGACAGACTCCAAGCCAAGAGGCTGGTCAAGCGTCTCCCGGACCCGGCGGACCGGCGCGGTGTGCTTGTCAGGCTTACCGGCAGCGGCAGGCGGAGGGTGGACGCCGCGCTCGAGGGTTTGTTGGCCCAAGAACGCCTTCTGCTGGGTCGGTTGAGCACCGCGGACCAACGCCAGCTGTCTGATCTTCTGCGGACCGTCATCGGGCCGTTCGACGAAGGCTAGCCCTCGATGTCCGGACCTGAAAGCGAAGTGGCGTTGAGCGATGAAGCGGCGTACGCCGCCGACCCGCGACGCTGGAAGGCGCTGGCGGTCTGCCTGGTCGCTGGCTTCATGACCCTGCTCGACGTGAGCATCGTCAACGTCGCGCTGCCGTCGATCCGCACCGGTCTAGGCGCCGACGTCAGCGACCTGCAGTGGATCGTCTCCGGCTACGCGTTGACGTTCGGCCTGCTGCTCGTGCCATCGGGGCGACTAGGCGATGCACGCGGACGTCGCGTCATGTTCATGGTGGGCGTTGCGGTCTTCACCTCGAGTAGCCTGGTAGCCGGCCTGGCACAGACTCCCACCTGGCTCGTCGTGGCACGTCTCCTCCAGGGCATGGGCGGCGGCATCCTCAATCCACAGATCTCGGGTCTCATCCAGGAGCTCTTCCGCGGGAAAGAGCGCGGCCGCGCGTTCGGCATGCTCGGCACCGTGATCGGTATCTCCACCGCCGTAGGCCCGGTGCTCGGCGGGGCGATCATCAAACTGCTCGGAGCAGCGGAGGGATGGCGCTGGATCTTCTTCGTCAACATCCCGATCGGCGTCTTCGCAATCGTGTTGTCCTCTCGGCTGTTGCCACCGCCTCGTCGCACCACCGGCCCGGAGGTCCGCGACCTGGATCCGGTCGGCGTGCTGTTGCTGGGCGCGGGTGTGCTGGCGATCTTGTTGCCGCTGGTCGAGCAGCAGCAGTGGAGCGGCAGTAGCAAGTGGTGGCTGGTCGCCCTGGGTGGCGCCCTGCTGCTCGCCTTCGCGCTGTGGGAGCGCCGGTACGCCGACCGCGGCCGCGCGCCGGTTGTCGATCTGTCGCTGTTCAGGCTGGAAAGCTATAGCACCGGGTCAGCTCTGGCGTTGGCATACTTCTCGGGCTTCACCGGGATCTTCTTCATCCTCACGTTGTTTTACCAAGGTGGCGTCCACTACTCGCCTCTGATGGCGGGCGTCGCGATCACTCCATTCGCGTTGGGATCCGCGTGTGGCGCCGCGGTGGGCGGGCGAATCGTGACCCGAGTGGGCCGATTGCTGGTGGTAATCGGCTTGGTGCTGGTCGTCATCGGGTTGGTGCTCACCGACGTCGTATTGGGCTTCGAAGGCCACTACACGAGCATCGGCTGGTGGACCGCCGCTCCGCTCCTGCTCGCCGGTTTCGGAAGCGGGCTCGTAATCTCTCCCAACCAAACCCTTACGTTGACCGACGTACCGGTAGCTCGCGCCGGCACGGCGGGAGGTGTCCTCCAGACTGGCCAACGCATGGGCACCGCCGCCGGGATCGCCCTGATCGGCGCTGTCTACTTCTCCACCCTCGCCTCCAGCCACGGAGACTTCGCGCATTCGGCCACACTCGGCCTGCGCACCGCGGTCGGGCTTACCGCGGCGGCACTGGTCGTCGGTCTCGTCGACCTGTACTGGACTCGCCGCAAGACAGAGCGAGAACGCACTCGCGGTGGTTGAGGAGCGAGCGAGTGTCGAGGGCTTGGGCTAGCTACTTCTGGCCAACCGGCTCCGTAGTCTCGGCGGCCTCGAGCCAGCTGACTTCCAGCGCCTCACGTTGGGCCCGCAACTCCGTGAGCTCCACATCGAGCCCCGCGAGCTTCGGGTAATCACTGGCATGCTCCGTCATCGCCGCGTGCACCGAATCGATGGTGGCGTTGAGCCGGGCCAGCTGCCGATCGATCCGCGCCAGCTCCTTCTTCGCCTGCCGTCGCAGCGCCGCGTCGGCGGCGGCGGATCTGGATGGCGTGGTGGCCACCTTGGTCGTCGTACGTCGTGCCTCCTCGCCAACCGCCGCGGCGCGTCGGGCCAGGTAGTCGTCAACGCCACCGGGCAGCAGCGCCAACGAGCCGTCGGCGAGCAATGCCCACACCGTGTCACACACCCGCTCCAGGAAGTAGCGATCGTGCGACACCACGATCAATGTGCCGGGCCAGCCGTCGAGGAAGTCTTCGACGACGTTGAGTGTCTCGATGTCCAGATCGTTGGTGGGCTCGTCGAGCAACAGCACATTGGCCTCCACGAGCAGCAACCGCAACAACTGCAGCCGGCGCCGTTCACCGCCGGAAAGGTCACCGATTCGGGTGGTCAGCCGGTCGCCGGTGAAGCCAAACCTTTCCAACACTGAGGAGGCCGTGTGCTCACGACCGCCGGCGTCGGTGGCGATCCTCTTGTCGTTCTCCACCGACGCAAGCACCCTCTGGTCCGGGTCGAAATCGTCCCCGCCTTGGCGCAGATAGCCCAGCTTGACCGTCCGGCCGGTGCGCAACCCTCCCGCGTCGGGCGCGGTCTCACCGGCCAACACCGACAGCACCGACGTCTTGCCCGCTCCGTTGACGCCGATGAATCCGATCCGGTCGCCGGCCCCGATCCGCCAAGTGACGTTGTCGATCAGGTCTCGGCCGCCGCGGGTGATCGTGGCGTCCTCGAGGTCCAGAACATCCTTGCCTAAGCGGGCGGTGGCGAAGCGTTGCAGCTCTACCCGGTCGCGAGGCGATGGCTCGTTGGCGATTAGCGCGGTCGCGGCGTCCACGCGAAACCGCGGCTTGGAGGTGCGGGCCGGGGGTCCGCGGCGCAACCAGGTCAACTCCTTGCGCAACAGGTTCTGCCGTCTCGTCTCGGCCGACGTTGTCTGGCGCATCCGCTCAGCCTTCGCGAGCACGAACGCGGCGTACCCGCCTTCATAACGTTCGATCGCCGCGTCGTGAATCTCCCACGCCGCGGTGCAAACCGCGTCCAGAAACCACCTGTCGTGGGTGACCACGGCGAGCGTGAGGTCGCGCGACGTCAGGTGCTCCGCAAGCCAGGCGACCGCCTCGATGTCGAGGTGATTGGTGGGCTCGTCGAGGAGCAGAACGTCGACGTCGCTCAGCAAGGCGCGCGCCAACGAGACCCGTCGGCGCTCACCACCGGACAAGTCAGACACCAAGCGCTCGAGGTCTAGACCGCCCAGCAGGTGGATCACCACACCGCGAGAGCGCGGATCCGACGCCCACTCATGCTCAAGACGGCCGCCCAACACCAGCGCCTGGATCGTCGCGTCGGCCGGCAGGTCGTCGCGCTGACTCACCAGACCAACCCGCAAAGCTCGATTGCGCGTGATGCGACCGGAATCGACCGGCTCCGCACCCGCCAGCACCCTCAGCAAGGTGGTCTTTCCCTCGCCGTTGCGGCCGACGATGCCGACCCGGTCACCGATTTGCAGACCGAGGCTGACCTGAGCCAGCAAGGGCCGAACTCCGAACGCCTTCGACACCTTCTCGAGGCTGATCAGGTTGGTTGCATTGAGGGCCATCACCTGGTCAGCGTCCCACGATCACCCTCACCCGGGTGGCTCGAAGCTAGCGTGGTCATTCGGTGATCAGGCGGGCACCGGGGACCGGCCCGGTTGCCCGCTGCACGCTTCGGCACAGACCAGACCCGGCCAGCGCCACCGCGAGGTCAACAGCGTGGTCGTCGTCGGCTGCCAGGAACTGGCATGTTGGCCCTGAGCCGGACACCAGTGATCCGAGAGCACCGAACTCGTCTCCCAGCTCGAGCGTTCGGGCCAGTGACGGGCGTAGCCGCAGGGCAGGACCCTGCAGGTCGTTCTCGAGCGCCAGGCCCACCGCGTATGGGTCGCCCGATCGCAGCGCCGACATCAGCTCCTCCGACACCGCCGGCTCTCCGCGTTGGGGACTGCCGCGGCCACGGTCAAGCTCGGCATAGACGGTCGCCGTCGACAATCCACTGTCGGCATAGGCAAGCACCCACTCATAGCTCCCACGCGCCAACACTGGTGAGAGATTCTCGCCTCGACCAGTGCCGATGGCGTTGCCACCGGTCAAGCAGAACGCCACATCACTGCCTAGCTCAGCACCAAGATCTGCCAGCTCTTCTCGACTGGCCCGGATGCCCCAGAGCGCATCGCAGGCAATCAGTGCTCCCGCGGCGTTGGTGCTCCCACCGGCGAGGCCACCGGCGACCGCAATCGTCTTGTGGATGCTCAGCGCCACGCCGCCGGTGACGTCGTAGGTCTTGGCGAGCAACGACGCGGCCTGCGCCGCGAGGTTACTCTGATCACGCGGCACAATGTCCTCACCCTCACCGGTGATCGAGATCGTGATCTCACCGTCCGGAGCCGGCCGGGCCTTGATCTCGTCGTACAACGAGACAGCCTGGAAGACCGTGGCCAAGACGTGATAGCCGTCCGGGCGGACGGGCCCCACCCGCAACCCGAGGTTGATCTTGGCGGGGCTCCGCACGGTTACGGTCGACACCCTCTCAGGCTACGGCGCTGCGCCAAGGCAGTCCGCAATCCGCGCGAAGTCCTCGACGGTGAGTCGCTCCCCGCGAACCGCCGGGTCGACTCCGGCCGCGGCCAACGCCGCCACCACCGTGGATGGTTCTGCGAGCCCGGTCAACGCGGTGCGCAACATCTTGCGCCGCTGGGCAAATGCGGCGTCGATGACGGCGAAGACCCGCTCCCGTCCGACGGAGGTAGCCGGCGTTTCATGTCGTCGCATTGTCACCAGGCCGGAGTCGACGTTGGGTGCCGGCCAGAAGACATTGCGGCCGACGTGACCCACACGGCGTACGTCGGCGTACCACGACGCCTTGACACTGGGCACGCCGTACGGCTTGGAGCCCGCGGGGGCCGCCAACCGGTCGGCCACCTCGAGCTGCACCATGACGAGAATCCGTTGCAGGCTAGGGACCGACTCCAGCAGATGCAAGAGCACGGGTGTCGCGACGTTGTACGGAAGGTTGGCGACCAACACGTTCGGTGCGGCGCCCGGAATCTCGCCGAGACGCACGGCATCGGCCTCCACAACCGTCAGCCCACCAGCCTGACGGGGCGCGTATTCGGTGACCGTGGTCGAAAGCGCGGCAGCGAGCACCGGGTCGATTTCGATCGCGGTGACCTGCGTGGCGCGTCCCAGCAGGCCGAGGGTCAGCGAGCCGAGGCCCGGGCCGACTTCGAGTACGACGTCGTCAGCGTGCACGTCGGCGACCCGGACGATCCGGCGCACCGTGTTGGCGTCGGTGACGAAGTTCTGGCCGCGGCGCTTGGTCGGCCGCACGCCATAGCGTTGCGCCAGCAGACGCACATCCGCCGGCCCCAGCAAGCTTGGGCCGGCGGATGAGGACGAGCCGGGATGTCTGACCGTGGGCTCTAAACGCCAGCCACCTTGGAACATACGGGCCAGGCGCCCCAGCCTTGGGCGGCCTGGACCTTCTCGGCGATCGCGATCTGCTCACCGGGGCTAGCCAGGTTCGCGGTGGGAGCGTACGCCCCGCCGCCATACCCGAGCCAGGTGCTCGCGCTGAACTGCAGGCCACCGTAGTAGCCGTTTCCGGTGTTGATCGACCAGTTTCCCCCTGACTCGCACTGGGCGATCCGGTCCCAGACACCGCTGCCACCGGAGTACACCGGTGGGGCGGGAGCCGGCGCCGGGGAGCTCGATGACCCGCTTGACGACGAGGAGCCGGTTGACGACGAGCTGCTCGGAGCTGGCGCGGGCGCCGGAGCAGGCGCGGGCGCCGGAGCAGGCGCGGGCGGCGGAGCGGGCGCGGGCGCGGGCGCCGGAGCGGGCGCGACGTAGACCTTGGTGCCGCGATACTCGATCTTGGTGACCGGCGCGACGACGACCTGGCGCTTGATCACCTTGTTGGTCGTGATCTTGCCGTTGACACGCACGATCAGGTAGGTCACCTTGGCGCTGCCGGTCTTACCGTCTTGCGACACGCGGTACTTCCCGGTGTACATGCTGGAGTCGTCGCGAACGGCGGTCTGATAGGCCACCGGCCGTGAGACAGTCTGCGTGGACTTCACCACCCGGGTAATGGCGATCTTGCTGCCGGAATGGATCGAAGCGTTGAGCCCGGGCTTGACTGTGTCGTCCTTGCCGAGCTTCACGTTGAGGTCGATCAGGACTTCACCGACGGTCAGACCGGTCGTGGTGAGGTGCTGCGACTTGCTTGCCCCGTCAACGAGCACGATGTCTTTGTTCGTCTTGATCGACAACGCCAAGCCCTGACGGCCGATGAACTCCGACCGGCTCGCGGAAAACTGCGAACCCGAAGCGAATCGCTCACCAAGCTGGCCGAGCGCGGCATTCACGTTGGTGGCGGTGGTCCAGTAAGTGGTCTGCTTGCCGTCGACGGTGAGCTTGAGCTGACGCCCGTAGGACACCGCGATGCGGGTGCCGTCATCGACCTTCGACTTGAGGGATGGGGCCACGGCATCATGAGCGCCGACCTTGATGCCTTGATCGGCAAGGACTTCCCTGACGGTTCCGTCAAACGTCTTGATGGTGTGCGCCTTGCCGTCGATGGCGACGGTGACGGACTTCTGCATGGTTGCGTAGGCGGTGACGCCGCCCACCAGGGCCAACGTCAAAACGGCGGACAAAGTTGCGATGATGGTCTTCTTCGACACGGTGCTCCAGGGTGATGGCAATTCCCGGTCCACAGGCTCTGGCACACATCAGGAGGGGGGTCTGATGTGCTTCCTGCTCCGGCCACAAGTCACCGACCATGCCAGACGATCCGCCGGGTGGCAAAATCTTCTTAGTTTCTGCGCCTCACAGGGTGACTCGAATCACCACAACCCCATCGGCAACACAAACGCGCCATGATCGGCGTTCGAGACGTCAGAGACGACGGCTGATTCCTAGCGGCTTCCGTCGCCCCAGCGACCGCCGAAAGCCACATCGGTGTTCGCGTTGATCGCGGTGCAGAAGGCTTCCAGGTCATCGCCACGCACCTCGGCCATCACCCGCACCGTGTAAGGGATGAGGTACGACGCGTTGGGGCGCCCGCGATTCGGCATCGGGGCCAGGAAGGGGGCGTCGGTCTCGACCAAAATCCTGTCAAGCGGCGCGACGACCAGTGCATCCCTTAAATACTGGGCATTCTTGAACGTCACGGTGCCTGCGAAACTCAAATAGGCGCCCCTGTCAAGACATCGCCGGGCAAAGTCGGCGTCTCCGGAGAAGCAGTGCAAGACGGTTCGCTGCGGAACACCGTGGGTGTCAAGCATTGCGAGCACGTCGTCGTGCGCATCGCGGTCGTGGATGACGAGCGTCTTGTCGAGCTTGTTGGCCAGCGTGATGTGCGCCGCGAACGACAGCTGTTGGGCCGCGACACCCTCCACGCCGGTGCGGAAATAGTCGAGGCCGGTCTCGCCCACGGCGCGCACCCGTGGGCTGGAGGCGGCAAGCCGCTCGATCTCGCGAAGTCCGTCGTCGAGCTGTCCGGCGGCGTGAAGTGTCGGCGCCTCGTTGGGATGCAGCGCGACGCCGGCCACGATCGCGTCGTACTCCTCGGCCGTCTCTACGGCCCACCGTGCCCCGGGAACATCACAACCGATCTGCACGATCCGTGGCACGCCCACACTTGTCGACAGCTTCAGCGCGGCGACCGGATCAAGCCACTCTTGACCATCCTCGATATCGAGATGGCAATGGTTGTCGACGACCGGGGCGGGCAACGGTTCGGGCAACGGTGGACGGCCGACGTCTCTGCTACTGCCGAACTCCGCATTGACCCGCGACCGCACCGGGCCGCTCACGTCGCCTCGTCTGGCAGTCTCGGAAACAGCGACTGGCCCTTGGTCAACTTGACACCGGGTGGCAGTTGGCCCCAACCGCCCGCGTCCTGGACGCGCTGGTCGATCAGCGGTCCGAACTCGCTTGCTCCCAGCGCTTCCCACAGCGCGGCGCACGTCTTCGGCATGACGGCGTTGTGGAGAACGGCGACGGCACGCAGAGACTCGGCCGCGGCGTACAAAATCGTTGCCAGCCGACCACGGCGATCGGGTGACTCGTCACCGGCAATCGTCCATGGCTGCTGAGCGGTGAGGTAGCCGTTGACCACACCAACAAAGTCGGCAACGGCCGTCACCGCTTCATGTGGAGCAATCGTGTCGATGGCGTCGTCCGCGCGGTGGGCAGCAACTGACAGTGCCTGCGCCAACGCGTGCTCGGCTGGCCCGTCGGCCGCTGGCGCCGGGAGGACGCCGTCGAAGTACTTGGCCACCATCGCAGTGACTCGCGAGGCGAGATTGCCCAACCCGTTGGCGAGATCGCTGTGGTAGACCGCGTTCAGATGCTCCCAGGAGAAGCTGGCGTCGGAGCCGAACGCGATCGTCTTGGTGAAGTAGTAGCGGTAGGCGTCGGAGCCAAAGTGATCGGTGACTACGTCGGGCGCGATCGCGGTGACCTTGGATTTGCTCATCTTCTGCCCGCCGACCAGCAACCATCCGTGTGCGAACACGTGATGGGGCACCTCGAGCCCGGCCGCCAACAGCATGGCGGGCCAGATCACCGCATGAAAACGCAGAATATCCTTGCCTACAAGGTGGATGTCAGCCGGCCACAGCTGCTGGAGCCGCTGCTCGTCTTCGCCATAACCGGCCGCGGTGAGATAGTTGAGCAGCGCATCGATCCACACATAAAACACCTGCGACGTGTCCCAGGGCACCGGAATCCCCCAGTCGAAGGAAGACCGGCTGATGGACAGGTCTTCAAGGCCCTGCTTGACGAATGAGATGACCTCGTTGCGTGCCGACTCTGGCTGGACGAAGTCGGGGCGTTGCTCGTAGAGGTCGAGCAGTCGCTGGGCGTATTTCGACATCGCGAAGAAGTAGTTGCTTTCACTGACCAACTCCAAAGACGTGCCGTGGATCGGGCAAATCTCGATGCCCTCAGCGTCGAACGCGATGTCAGCGGGCAGTTTGAACTCTTCGCAGCCGACACAGTAGGGACCCTCGTAGCGTCCTTCGTAGACGTCGCCGCCGACCCTCACTCGCTCCCAGAACTCCTGCACCTGTCGCATGTGACCTGGGTCTGTGGTGCGGATGAACTGGTCGTTGGCGGCGTCGATGGTGTCGAGCACGGGCTTCCAGGCCGTCTCGACAAGCTGGTCGGTCCATTCTTGGGGGGTCTGACCACTCACGGCGGCGGCCCGCATCACCTTTTGACCGTGCTCGTCGGTGCCGGTGAGATACCAGACACGTTCGCCACGCTGGCGGTGCCACCTGGTGAGCACGTCGCCGATGACTGTGGTGTAAGCGTTCCCGATCGAGGGCGCCACGGTCACGTAGTAGATCGGGGTCGTGACGTAGAACGCCTTCGCGGAGGTGTTGGCCATAGCCGCAAGTCTAGAGGCCGCCTCAACGGTGATGCTGGAGCTCGCCTCAACCACCGGGGTGCCGAAGCCGGGCGGCTACGGCGGCGTCGTACAGGAGCTTCTTGGCCAGGCCGGTCTGCGCGGCGACCTCGGAGCAGGCATCCTTGAGCCGCTGGCCAGCAGCCGCCCGCCGCTGGACCTCCTGTACGGCGCTCGATGGATCGGCCAACACCGGTGGAGCCCCCGCTACGACGAGGGTGATCTCACCTCGCAGCCCGTCGACTGCCCAAACGGCGAGCTCGCCGAGGCGCCCTCGGCGTACCTCCTCATGCGTCTTGGTGAGCTCACGACACACGGCGGCGGACCGGTCGGGGCCCAGCGCGACGGCCATCGTGGCCAGCGTCTTAGGAGTCCGATGCGGCGCTTCGAAGAAGACCATCGTCCGCGGCTCGGTTGACAACTCGTTGAGCCGACGCGTCCGCTCGGCTGCTTTCCGGGGCAGGAATCCCTCGAAGCAGAAGCGATCGACCGGCAGGCCGGAGACAGCAAGAGCGGTCAGTACGGCGGACGGGCCAGGCGCCGCGGTCACCTCGACGTCAGCCTCGATCGCGGCAACTACCAGCCGGTATCCAGGATCTGACACACTCGGCATCCCGGCATCCGTGACCAGCACGACTCGTTGCCCCGCCTGGAGCGCCTCGAGCAACGCGGGTGCGCGCTGACGTTCGTTCGCGTCGAAGTAGGACACGACGCGCGCAGTGACCTCGACACCCAGGTCGACGATCAACCGGCGCAGCCGTCGGGTGTCCTCGGCGGCGATAACGTCAGCGGCTGAGAGCTCGGCCGCCAACCGAGGCGACGCGTCGGTGATGCGGCCGATCGGCGTACCTGCCAACACCAACGTCATCACCGCATCATGACAGGCGGCTACGTACGATGACCTGCGTGGCGATGACGACGCGACCCCCCACCGATGATGGAGCCACCGGTGATGGCGCGGGCGGGCCCCTGACCGCCGTCGCCCTCCTGAGCCACACCACCGACAACGAGCCCGTGCCGCCACTGCGGCGAAGATTTACCCCCCTTCACTACGGCAGCAGCCGCTCGTGGGGATGGATCGCGCCACTGCTCGTCACGATCTTCGTCGGCGTGTTCCAGTTCTGGGGTCTCACCACCCCGCACAACATCACGTTCGACGAGACCTACTACGCCAAGGACGCCTACTCGCTGTTGGTTAAGCACTATGCGAGCACGTTCGTCGACAACCCGAACACCAAGAACATCAACGAGGCCGACCAGATCATCAACGCCGGCTCGACCAAGGGCATCTTCGCCGACGAACCCAACGAGGTAGTGCATCCCGATGTCGGCAAGTGGATGATCGCGGCTGGCGAGTGGCTGTTTGGCCTAACCCCATTGGGGTGGAGATTCTCTGCATGCGTGACCGGCACGCTGATGGTCTTGGTGATGTGTCGACTTGTACGTCGGCTCACCGGCTCCACCTTGCTGGGATGTGTGGCGGGTCTGTTGCTTGGTTTTGATGGCCTGCACTTCGTGATGTCGCGATTCGCACTTCTCGACATCTTCTTGGCCTTTTGGTTGTTGTGCGCCACCCATTGCCTGGTGGCCGACCGCGACTGGGCTCGGCGCAAGGTGGCTCAACTTTACGAGGTGTCCCCGCATGCTGGCCGACGCGGCGCGCGTGGCCGGCGCGGGTTCGGCCCGGTCCGTGGCTTCTTGCTGCGTCCGTGGCGAGTGCTGGCCGGCGTGTGCTTCGGGTTGGCCGCAGGCACGAAGTGGAGCGCGATCTTCGTCGTCGCCGGGCTTGCCCTGTTGTCGTTCGCGTGGGACTGCGGCATGCGACGCGCGATCGGGATCAGGCTGGCGTGGCTGAAAGCGCTCGTGGTGGACGCGATCCCGGCGTTTTTCTCGGTGATCGTGGTCGGACTCGTCGTGTATGTGGTGTCCTGGATGGGCTTCTTGACCCATGCGCAGCTGTTCGAGGACGCCTTCGGGCACGGCAACGGGTCGACCTGGAGCTCGGTCGACGACCATCCGCACGGTCCGATCGAGGGCGCTCTTCACGATCTGGACATCTTGTGGAACTACCACCAGATGGTCTACGACTTCCACACCAGCAAGTACATGATGGAGGCCACGCACCCCTTCCAGTCCAACCCAGGTGGCTGGCTGCTCATCAACCGTCCGCTCGGCGTAGCCGCGACAAGTGGGGGCAACACGCCGCCACCAGGCTGCAAGGGCAGCGCATGCGTCGTACTGCCCAATTGCCCCGACGGTCAGAGCTGCGTGCGCCAAGTGCTCGCGATCGGTACGCCGGTTCTGTGGTGGGGTGGCGTGATCGCGTTGATCGTCGGGCTTGGCTATTGGCTCGCCAAACGGGACTGGCGGTTCGGCATCCCGATCGTCGGTGTCTTGACCACGTGGCTGCCGTGGTTTCGTTACGACCAAAGACCGATCTTCTTCTACTACGGGGTGGCGATCATCCCGTTCACGGTCATCGCCGTGACCCTGGTGCTCGGCAAGATTTTGGGCAACGCGGACGCGTCCCGGCGCCGTCGGCTGACCGGAGTGCTCGCGGTTGGCGTGTTCGTCTTCGCGGTCGCGGCCAACTTCGCCTATTTCTACCCGATCCTCAGCGACCAACTGCTTACCAACGCCTCCTGGAACGATCGGATGTGGCTCACCCATTGGATCTAGGCGAGATGCCTCCCCTACGGCTACTCACCCCTAGCGAGGTTGAGGTGAGCTTTGGATTCAAGGTGGTTTCGGGGGAACGAGCCAAAGACGTAGCCAGGTCGACGTTCTGGCTGGTGCCGGCGATCTGTGTGACGATTTCGATGGCGTTGGCAATCGGGCTGATCGCCCTCGACGAGGCGTTGCCCGCGACGCATGCCCTGGTCGTTTTTCCCGGGCCACCAGCCGGAGCGCGCAGCCGCGGCTGCTAGTCCCGCAGTACGGCTTCGCCGATTTCCTCGACCTCGCGATTGCCGAAATTTGGCGGTACGGCGCCGACGCGGCGCAGGTGCCCGGCCGACTGGCCGCGATGCTGGCTGACCTCCAGACTGTCGCGTTGCCCGGCTACCGACCCTCCATCGCCCGCTGGGCCGCCGACATCGATACGCGCGCGTGAGCAAGCAGACCTGGCACCCGTCCCGCCCGACGAGGAGAGAACCGTCCCAAACGGGGTAAGGGGACGGAAAGTAAGTGCGCCGGCGTGGTGCCGGGGAGAGTGCAGGGGCCGATGAGCCAAACCGTGGTGATCACCGGAGCGAGCGCCGGTATAGCTCGCGCGACCGCTCAACAGTTCGGCGCACGAGGAGCGAACGTCGGGCTATTGGCCCGAGGCCAGGCGGGGCTGGACGGGGCCGTGAACGATGTGGAGCAAGCCGGTGGCAAGGCGCTCGCGGTGCCGACCGACGTTGCGGACTACAACCAGGTGGAAGCGGCCGCAGCACGGGTGGAGGATGCGTTCGGCCCGATCGACGTGTGGATCAACGTGGCGTTCACCTCGGTGTTCGCTCCGTTCACCGAGATCAAGCCGGACGAGTTCAAGCGGGTCACCGAAGTTGCCTACCTCGGCTTCGTATACGGGACTCACGTGGCACTGTCTCGGATGGTCCCGCGGGACGCGGGCACGATCGTGCAGGTTGGCTCCGCGCTGGGTTCTCGCAGCATTCCGCTGCAGTCGGCGTACTGCGGCGCCAAGCATGCGATCAACGGGTTCACCGAGTCGATCCGAACCGAGCTGATGCACGACAAGAGCAACGTGCACATCACCATCGCGCAGATGCCGGCGGTGAACACTCCGCAGTTCTCCTGGGTGTTGTCCCGGCTGCCCAACCACCCGCAACCGGTGCCACCCATCTACCAGCCGGAGGTCGCCGCACGCGGTGTGGTGTACGCCGCCGACCACCCGCGCCGCAAGCAGTACTGGGTAGGGGCATCCACGGTCGGCACCATCTTCGGGCAGAAGATCGCGCCCGCACTGCTCGACATCTACCTGGCCCGCACCGGTTTCAAGTCGCAACAGACTGGGGAGAAGGTCGGGCCGGACCGGCCGCACAACCTGTGGGAGCCGGTCGACGGTGAGGGAGGCCACGACCACGGCGCGCACGGCGTGTTCGACGACAAGTCGCATTCACATGCCCCGCAGCTGTTTGTCTCCCATCATGCTCGCGAGTTCAGCGCCGGCGCGGTAGCGGCCGGGCTCGGCGCCGTCATCGGTGGGGCAGCGTGGCTGCGGCGACGGTGAGCCCGGGACCGCTTCGATGACCGGTCTTGACGCTGATGACGCCTTGGAAGCAGCCGCGGTTCAGACACGTATCACCCGCGCCCGTGAAATGCTGCTCGGTGGTCGCGGCCCTGGTGTCGGCCAGGCCGAGATCGATCAGCTCACCCGGGCGCGGCCGCAACTGGGCGGCGAGCCGACCCCGCAATACCTCGCGGCGGTCACCCGGCGAGCCGCGATCGCCCGACGTGATGCGGATGCGATCGGTATGGATGTCGCCGTGACCCATGACCGAATCACTCGTGACTTGCAGGCGATCCGCGCCCAGGTCGGCCTGCGGCAAACCGCCGCCGGTGCCGTTGCCGGCGCGATGATGGCCATCGCCGTCATGGTCTTCCTGCGCCGTCACCAGCCGCCAAGTAACAGCCAGCGGCGGCGCTGAGGGCCCGCGCTCATGGGAGTTCTGGGGACCCGACCGCCGGTCAGGCGGGGCCCGCGTCCGGCGCTGACCGGGGCGCGCCTTGGTCAGCCGACGCGCGAGAATCGGCGCCGTGATCTTGCAGCAACGGGGATCGAGCGAGCAGCGCCGTACACCCGCCGACCAACACGGCACCCAGGAATGCCCCCGCAAGCCAGCCGCCGCCGCGCACGTGCTCACCGAAGACGCCGATGCCGAACCCGACCGCCACGATCGGGTTGGACAGCGTGAGTGCTGGCTGGGAGGTGATCAATCGTCCTGCCTGCATGGTCTTTTGCAGCAGAAAGAAAAAACCGGGCCCGAGCACGATGAGCAGATAGGTCTGCCAGCCGGTGACCACTCCGCTGATGCCCGCCGCGGCATTGTTCGCGGTGATCCCGGAGACCAACGCGGCGGTCAGCCCGAATCCCATTCCGGTGGCAATGCCGAAGTAGGCAGCGCGGCGGTCGTGACTGCTGCGCAAACCAGCACTGATAGCGGTTGCGACGAGCATGAGGATGATCACGATGCCCACCGCCCACCAAATGGCTGAGGCTCCGTAACGATCGCCGCTGCTTGGTTGCAGCGAGTAAAGCAGCAGCGAGATCCCCCCGGTCATGCCGGCGATGGCGGCCCACTCTCGGACGTGCAGATTGTTGTGGAAAATCGCGGCAGCAAGGAGCAGCGTGAATGCGAGCTCCACTACCAAGATTGGCTGCACAAGCGACATCGCCCCGGTCGCCAAAGCACCGGCCTGCAGCAAGAACCCCACCGCGATCGCGGCGATGCCAGCGCACCACACCGGCTTGCGGGCCAGATTCAACATCATCCGTAGGCCCGATGTCTCACCTTCGGGCTCGTCGCGAGCAGCCTTGCGTTGCAGCACCGACGATGTCGCATTGGCGAGCGCGGCCAGCACGGCCAAGGTAACGCTCAGCATCGCCGCCACCCCGCACCAACTTCAAGATTCGGTGCGGCGAGGCGAGTGCTAGACATGGTCATTCAGGTCCTGCCACGGGCGGTTGAGCCGAGCGGCGCATTCAAACATCAGCGCATGGACGAAGGCCTGGGGGAGATTCCCGCGCAGCTGGCGTTCGCCGATGTCGTACTCCTCCGAGTACAGCCCCGGTGGGCCGCAGGCCGCCCGGTTGCGTTCGAACCAGCGAGTCGCCTCGACCTCACGACCTTGCTGATGCAATGCGAGAGCCATCGTGAAGCCGCACAGCAAGAACGCTCCCTCCGCGTCGCTGAGGTCACCGGGCTGCTGCCGGAACCGGTACAGGTAGTTGTCGCGGCCCAGGTCGCCGGCCAGACCAGTCAGCGTGGCCAGCGTGCGGGGGTCGTTGGGCGGCAGTGCGCCTCGGATCGGCGGGAGCAGCAGAGCCGAGTCGAGCCGGTCGTCGTCGGGGGCACGCTGCCAGCGCCCGGAGGGGTGGGTGGAGCTGGCGGCGGCCTCCGCCAGGATCTTCTCGGCCAGCGCCAGCCAGTCGCCGGTCTTGCCGGGCGGCGCGTCCGCGGAGCTGATCGCCCGCAGGCCGGCGACGCAAATGAGCCGGCTTTCGGTCCAGTTCTTCGCATCGAGCTCCCAGATGCCTGCTTCGGGCTCAACCCAGCGTTTCGCTATCGCGCCGGCGGCGGCCTCCGCGGCCCGCCAGCCGTCAGCGTCCAGATGATCCGCCCGAGCGGCGGCGGCAAACAGCAACAACGACTCGCCGAGCGCGTCGAGCTGGAACTGGGCGTTGACGTGATTGCCGACGACGTCGTGGCCGCCGGGATAACCGGGGAGATGCAGTGATCGCTGGTCGGGGACCTGGCCACCGGCGATCGTGTACGCCGGCTTGAGCTGTGGTCCGTCGGCGAGCAGCCGTTCTGCGACGAACCGGACGGCGTCGTCCAGCAAGGGATGCGCACCCGCCGCGGCGATCGCCTGCCCGGTGAAGCACTGGTCGCGGATCCACACGTATCGGTAGTCGTAGTTGCGGCCCTGTTCGGCGCGTTCGGGCAGGCTCATGGTGGCGGCGGCGACCATCCCGCCACCGGAGCTGGTCAGCCCGCGTAGCACAGCGTAGCCGTGCCGGGCGTCGCCGGGTGCGATGGTGTCAGTCAGCTCCGGGACCGTGGTGGACCAGGTGTGCTCGGTGGCATCCCAGGCCTGATCCGGGTCGACCGGCGCGTCGGGCAGCGGCTGCTCGGAGAGCTCCAGCACCAGATCGTGGTGGCGGCCGGCGGGGAGGGTGAACTCCATCGCCAGCGTCTCCTTGTCGTGACCGCCGGCGCCGGGCTGGGCCTGCCGACCGCCAGTCCAGCGTAGGTTCAACGAGCCGGCCCGCCCGGTCCACACGCCGTCTTCCGCAGACAACGACTTCGTCGGGTGCCGGCCGAAACCGGCGTGGGCGTCGAGCAGCACCCGCACCTCGGCGTCGGCGTCACACGCGATGATGCGGCGCAGCACCACCGCCCGGCCGGGGTCGCCGGGGAAGGCGAGCGCCTCCCGGCACTCCACGATCCCGGTTTCGGTGATCCACCGGGACCGCCATATCAGACTGCCGTCCTCGTAGTGGCCGCCCCACACATACCGGCCGATCGGAGAGACCGCGTACATCCCGCGGCCGCCGATCAGCGACGAGAACACGGCGTCGGAGTCCCAGCGTGGGGCGCACATCCACACGTAATCGCCTCGTGGGCCGACCAAAATGCCCCGTTCGCCGTCCGCGAGCAGTGCGTACTCGCGCAGCACATTTGGTGGAAACTCCCAGGTTTGGTCGTGGTCTCGGGTGGTCATCGTTGTCCTCCTCTGGTCGCTGCTGCTGGCCGTCCCCCCGCCGGGTCACAGGTGGTGGCTCAGATCCCGGCCGCGTTGGCGTAGAACTGCTGGTCTTCACGCCAGCCGCCCTGACCCATGCCGATGTCGGCGTAGTCCTCGACGAACTCGATCGCCTTGATCCACTTGACCATCTTGAAACCGAGCTGAGTCTCGATTCTCACCCGGATTGGTGCACCATGTTCGATCGGCAGCGAAGCCCCGTTCATCTCCAACGCGAGGAGGGCCTGGGGATTGGTAACCAAGAACAGCGGGACCGAGCCGTAGTAGAACCCGTAACGGCCCTCCCCCTCGGTTTCGCCCTTGTCGTCGAAGGCGTAAAACACCACGTGCTTCGCCTCCGGCCGGGGTTGGACCAACTCCACCACCCGGGCCAGCGGGACGCCTGCCCACTGGGCGATCGCGGTCCAGCCCTGGATGCAGTTGTGCTTGGTGACCTGGTCGGACTGGCCGAGCTCGCGTAGGTCCGTCAGCGACAGCGACACCGGGTGCTCGACCAGACCACCGACGTCGAGCCGGTAGTCGTCGAAGTGGCCGGCAGCCAGTCTCCGGTAGTCCTCGCCGACCGGCGGAAAGCCGTTGACTCGGTGGTACGCCGAGATGTGCCTACGGGAGAAGTGCTCTCGGGAGGTGAAGGTCCGCGAGATCACCCGCTCGAACGGGTTGACCATGATGCCCAGCATGCGTTGGGTGGCGCGCCGATACCGCAGCGAGAACCAGCTGATGGTGACGTGGAAGAGCAGTATCAAGAAGATGCCGGTCAACCCCACGGCCAGCGCGAGTGTCCGGTCCCCGCTCGGGTCGGCGAGCACCATCCCGGCGAACTCCTTCGGGACGCCGTGGATGATCACCATGAACGTGTGCAGAGCGGTGAACGCGGCGAACGCGCACAGGCCGAGAAAGTGCAGGCTGCGGGCGCCCTGCTTGCCGCCGAACAACTTGCCGTACCAAGGGAAGCGGGCCAGCACCGACGGCGACATCGCCGCTCCGGTGAGGATCTGAAACGGAGCCAACACGAAGATCACCAGGAAGTAGGTGAGCTTTTGGGCCGCCTCGAACGGCTGACCCGGCAGCTTGTCCGGCAACCGGAAGTGCAGGTAGGTGCCGACCGCGCGGACCGATTCCGGAAATATCGACCAACTCGTGGGGATCAGGTAGTGCCAGTAACCGGTTGTGAAGACCAGCGCGACGTACACCACACCGGTGAGAATCCAGAACTGGACGCTCATGAAGTGCCAGTGCCTGCCCAGCCCCAGATTCTTCTTGCCCGGCAACGCTACGACAGGTGACCAGGCCTCCTCCTCGTCGAGCGAACTCCACAGCCGGCGGGAGTCGGCGGAGTACATCTTCTTGGAGAACCTGGCCCATTCGCGCCCGGGCGGGCAGTCGTCGTGCCAGTACAACTTGGGAAACGAAGACAGCACCTCCAGCCCAGAGCGGGCCAACAGCAGCATGAAGAAGATGTTGAGGAAGTGGGTGACGACGACCCAGTACGGGAAGAAGCCGCGCACGACAGCTCTCCTCCTGCTAGCGGACCGGCTGCTTAGCCGGCGTGCTACCAGCCCGCGCGGCCGGGTCGTCGTCCATCGCCGCACCGCTGATCATCCGCTCGGCGAGCCGGGACGCCATCGCCATGATCGTCAAGGCAGGGTTCGCCGAGCCCTGAGTGGGGCACACCGAGCCGTCGGACAAGAAAAGGTTCGGCACCGCCCAGGCGCGCTGGTTGGCGTCCACCACCGAGGTCTCTGGCGACGACCCCATCCGGGCACCGCCGATCAGGTGCGCGTAGCGGTGAATGGTCAGCACGTCTTGCGCCTCGGCCGCCTTGAGGATGTCGGTGATCACATTCGTGGAGTAGGCAATGTTCTTCTTGTCGTTGTCCTGCAGGGTGTAGTCCATCCTCGCCACCGCAAGCCCATAGGGGTCAGTCTCCTCGGCCAGCGTGATCCGGTTGTCGGGGTGCGCCAGCAGCTCGTTGAGCACGCCGATGGTGGCCCAATGGTTGTAGTCGCGCATGTATTCCCGCAACGCTCGCCCCCAATGCCCATCCGCGAGCACGTGCTCGGCCCAGCCGATCGGCAACGGGGAGACGGTCTGGATGGAGAAGCCTCGGGCGAATCCCCGGTCCAGGTCCGTCTCGTAGAACTGCTCCGACGACACCTCCGGCGGTGGAGCCTTGTACATCCGCAGCTCCTCGGGCCACCGCCCAGCGGTCTGGCTTGCCCCTTGCACCATCACGTAGCGGCCCACCTGGTCCTCGTTGTTGCACAATCCGTGCGGGAATCGCGAGCTTGCCGAGTTCAGCAACAACCGCGGGGTCTCGATCGAGTAGCCGGCCACCGCCACGAACCGGGCGCGCTGCATGCGCTCGACATGCTCGCCTTCCCGGATGTAGGTCACGCCGCGAGCACGGCCGCTCTCGTCGAGCTCCACCCGCGCGGCCATACAGTTGGCGCGGATCTCCACCGCGTGCGCGAGCGCGTCCGGCAGGTGGGTGACGTACGGGCTGGCCTTGGCGTTGACTTTGCAACCCTGCAGGCAGTAGCCCCGGTAGATGCAGTGCGGCCGATTGCCGAAGGTGCCGTTGACGATGCCGACCGGGCCGACCCGCATCTGGATTCCCAGTTTGCGCGCGCCGGCCCACAGCTTGGCCGCGGCGCCGGAAATCGGGTGCGGAGAGAACGGATACCGGTGCGGATGCCCCCACGGCCAGTCTTGGCCGGCCACTGGGAGCTCGCGCTCGACCCGCTCGTAATGCGGTCGCAGGTCCTCGTACCCGATGGGCCAGTCCGCTCCTACCCCGTCGCGGCTGTAGGTCTCCAAGTCAGAGGGATGGAAGCGCGGGCAGTAGCCGGCGTAGTGCACCATCGATCCGCCCACTCCGCGGCCCGAGTTGTTCTTGCCCAATTCAATCGGGTCGTCCCCGCCGATGATCCGCTTCTGCGTCCAGTAGAGGTGATGGGAGCCTGCCTCGTCGGACACCCAGTCCTCGTCGGGATGCCAGAACGGGCCGGCCTCGATGATCGCGATCCGCCAACCGGCCCTGGCCAGCCGCTGGGCGAGCACCGATCCGCCGGCACCGGCGCCGACGATGACGAGGTCGATCTCGTCGGCGTCGTCGTAGCGGCTCATGGTGTCCTCACCGGGCAGCTCCCGGGAATGTACGTCGAGCAGGTAGCGGGAGTCGTTGTCTTCCGGCCCGACCGCGCCCTTGAGGATCCCGCGCAACAAGTCGCCCATCAGAACTCACCGTCCTGGGTCACCCGGACCGGATCCTCTTGGGTGGCGCCGCGCTTCTCGAACGGCTCGAGTGAGCTGACCGGGCCGAGCCGCATGAAGCCGCGTGGGTACGCCGGCCCGCCGAAGCCGATCTCGTTCCACGCCCACGGGTGGGAGTAGAAGCCGGAGAGGATCATCCGCATGCACACACTCCAGGCCCGGCTCACGTTCAGCTCCTCCCATGCCTCACCAGACAACTGTGCGTTGGCGAGCTGGTCGACGATCCCCTCCCTGGTGTCGACTTCGGCCGCGGCGAAGCTCTCCTTGCCGTATCGGCTGTGGGCCACCTCGTCGAGACCGCGAAGGACCAGCCGCCAGGTGTCCCGGTCGTCGGGCATGTCGGCGTACTGGTAGCCGTCGAGCCGACCGGCGGCGAGCTTGTCATCAATGAACTCGACTACCGGCACCCGGGGCTCGTCGTCTTGGGCTACGCAGGTGTCGCAGAACGCCCGCAGCGTCGGCTCCTCGGCGGAGCTGAAGAACCGTAACGGCCGCCCCGCCAGCCGCATCCGCTGCTCGATGACGTCAGTAGTGGCGGGATCCCACGTGTCGGCGGCGTCGAAGACGTCGTACCGCGGATATCTCCCGATCATCTGCGGGGTGGTGCCCCGCTGCTGACGAGGGAGCCAACTCGGATGAGGAGGCTTGCCTCCCGGCCGCCGGTTGGGCAGGTGGTCTGGTTTGGACAAGTCCGGCATCGCTTGTCTCCTACTTCTCTCGGCGCAACAAGGCCGCCAGCAGCCCCATCCCGCCGACGATGCACATCAGTCCTGGCGCCGAGATCGGCGGACCCATCGGCAGGTTGTAGGAGGCGAGCGCCCAGCCGCCCGGCTTACGGGCAACGCCGCGGGCGTGGAAGTACTCGCCCATCAACCCGTTGATGGTGTAGATGCCCGCAGTGATCGGCAGCGCAGTCTTGGCCCAGCGCTTGCTGAACACGCCGCCGATGCCAGCGACCATCACTGGTGGAGTGACCACGATCGGGCTCCACATCCACTTGTTGCCGAAGCTCGCCTTGTAGTGCTCAAGGTAGATTTCAGCGGTAGTCACCGCCGCGGCCACCGCAGTGAGGCCGGACAGCGAACGCTCGAACCTGCCGTGCTCGATGTCACCGACGAGCCTGTCGATGACGTGTTCGGCACCGGCGAAATTGCCGTGACTGCTCGCCGATTCGATCTTCGGGGCGCGGGAAAGAAACTTCATGTGCTCACCTCTTCCGGAGAACTTCTCCGTCCGTGTCGGGACATTACCCCGGGGCGTGTGAAGGAAACCGCGAGTACGCGATTGCGTTGGCTCCTCGAGAGCAAACTAGGGCGAGCAAGGGGCAGCGCCATTCCCCGCAGCCGGCCCCATCGGCAGCGCTGCCCTGTGCAGTCAATGCTTCTACGTGACTAGACCCACCGGCGGAGGGTACATCCCGGCGAAGGACAGCGAACGGAACCGCCGACGAATACTCGAAGGGCCGACATGTTGACTCCCGCCGTCGTCGGCTTCGGTGTAGCGATGGGGTGGGATACTCACGTGAACCCATGCCCGCGCCGATGACCCGGACCCGGGACCTGCTGCGCCGCAACGTGAAGGACCGGCTCAAGTACGCCGTGGGCGGGGCGGCCCGGTTACGGGTCGTCGTACTGCTGGCTTGCGTGCTTGCGCTAGAGGCCGCAGACACGGCCACCATCGGGGCCACTGCGGTGTCTTTGGAGCGCACCCTACACATCAACAACACCGACATCGGACTCCTCGTCACCGTCTCCACCGGGATTGGCGCTTTGGCCACCTTGCCCATCGGAGCGCTGACCGACCGGATTAATCGCGTCAACCTCCTCGCTGGCGCGATCCTCGTCTGGTCTGTCGCGATGGCGATCAGCGGCGCGTCCATCTCCTACAACATGCTGCTGATCACTCGGTTGGCGCTTGGCGCCGTCGTCGCCACGGCTGGCCCCGCCGTCGCATCACTGACCGGCGACTTCTTCCCAGCCGCGGAACGCGGCCGAATCTACGGATTCATCCTGTCCGGGGAGCTCATCGGCGCCGGCGTGGGGTTCCTCGTCTCTGGCGATCTCGCGGCCGTGCTGTCGTGGCGATACTCCTTCTGGGTGCTCTCCGTGCCGGGATTGTTCCTGGCGATCGCGATCTGGCGGCTACTGCCCGAACCGGCTCGCGGTGGGCAGTCTCGACTGCAAGCCGGCGAAGAGGAGATCCGCTCCGCCGAGCAGGTCGACGCTGATGAGCCTGCGGCCGACGTCGCTGCTGGAGGGGCAAACGCGCAACCACGGGACGAGGGCAAGGTCGAAAAGGAAGTGCAAGAAGCAGACATCCAGCCGCACGACAATTTGGTGCTCCGCACCGACCCCGCCGAGCGACCCCTGTGGTGGGCGGTCAAGTACGTGTTGTCGATTCGGACAAACCGCGTGCTGATCGTCGCCTCGGCGCTTGGCTACTTCTTTTTCTCCGGTCTTCGCACCTTCGCCGTGGTCTACCTCCGCGACAGGTTCGCTGTCGGCCAAGGCACCGCCAGCAGCCTGCTCGTCGTACTGGGCGTCGGCGCAATCGTCGGGGTGCTCATCACTGGTCGGCTGGCGGACTGGCTGATCGACCGCGGGCACCTCACTGCCCGCCCAGTGATCGCCGGGCTATCATTTCTGATAGCCGCGGTGCTCTTTCTGCCCGGGATGTTGACCGCCACTTTGCTCGTCGCCGCGCCCTTGTTCTTCCTCGCCGCGGCCGGGGTCGGTGGAGCCAACCCACCCTTGGACGCTGCCAGGCTGGATCTGATCCACTCACGGCTTTGGGGCCGGGCCGAGGCGGTGCGAACCGTGCTGCGTTCCTCTTTCGAGGCGATCGCCCCGCTGTTGTTCGGTTACGTGTCCACACAGTTCGGAGCGCACACCAGCGGCCTCGGGCATCCCGCTGGAAGTGCGGGTCGTGGCGGCATCGGTTTGGAGTACACCTTCTTGATCATGCTCGTGCCGCTGGCGGCCGCCGGTCTCATCCTGCTGCTGCGCGCCCGGCGCACCTACCCTCGCGACGTAGCCACCGCCGTCGCCTCCGAACACGCCACCGCAGCCGAGGACCCAACGTAGCCGCCTCGATCCGACTTCAGGGGTCGTAGCTGAGCTAGGTCAGGGCTGCGATTTCAGGGGTCGTAGCTGAGCTAGGTCAGGGCAGCGATTGCGGCGCTGACGTCTGCGTCGTCGTTATAGAGGTGGAAGGAGGCGCGGATGCGCCCGGCTCTGGTCGCCACGCGGACGTGCTGCGCTGCTAGTTTCTCCGCGGCGCCTGGCAAGTCGAGCGTCACGATGGCCGAGCTCTGAGGTGGACGGTCCAGACCTTTGAGGAAGTCATTGGCTAGCCGCACATTGTGGCTGTGGATGAGCTCAGGACTCATGGACACCAAGGACTCCAATGCGTATGCGGCGCCGATCCACGAGAACCACGCGGGAGAGGTGTCCAGACGGCGTGCGTCGGTAGCAAGCCGCATGGGGCCGCCGTAGATGGACGACCAGACGTCCTGTCCGGCGTACCAACCGGCCGAGTGGGGTATCAGGGCGCCAAGCCTTTCCGGGCGGACCGACATGAAAGCGACCCCGCGAGGACACAGCAGCCACTTGTAGGCGGCGCAGACGGTGTAGTCCACCGTCGATGCATCAAGCGGGAGCCAACCGCACGACTGGGTGGTGTCAACGAGGACCCGGACTTGGTGGTTGCAGGCGATCTCTACGAGCTCACAAACATCGGTGATTTGTCCGCTGGAGGACTGCACCGCGCTGACTGCCACGAGATCGAAGGAGTCGTCGACGCTCTCCGTTAGGCGTGACAGGGGCACCTCGTTCACCTGGACACCTCGGGACCGCTGAGCCAGGAACGGGAAGAGCAGCGAGGTGAACTCGCCTTGTGCGATCAGAACATGGGCGTTATCGGACAGTGATGATGCCACCTGGCCGACTAGCTCGGAGACTGTTGAACCAATGGCCACGCGGCTTTGTTCAATACCACACAACTGTGCCCAAGCCAGGCGGGACCGAGCCACGTATTCGTCGAAGTCCGCCGCTTTCAGGTCGCCACGCCGCCAGTCCGTCAGCACCAGGTCAATGGCGTCTGCCGCCGATCGCGGTGGGATGCCAACCGTGGCGGTGTCGAGAAAGCCAGGTCGAACATCAAAGAGCTGTCGCCAGCGGCTTATGCTCACGACAACAGAACCACAACGTGTCGGGTTGGCACCGGGAGTGCCCTGATCAGCGCTGCATTGTCTCGACTGCTTGTGGTCGGATCGGATGCAATCCAGTGACGGCCTCTTGGGCGCGGACCCGCCGGATCGAAAGCAGCACATAGCCGATGAATCCGATGGCCAACGCGACAATGACGCCAAGGTTGGCGTACGCCCAGTTTCCGGTCTTTCCGCCGAGCCCGACGGGGCCGAGGAGGTAGCCCTGCCAGGTTAGCCAGCTGGCGAACGTGTTAGCCACCAAGCCCCAGCCGATACCGGTGGCGGCGACGAGCAGGCCAATCGCGGTCCAGTTTGCCTTGCGGTACCGGCCGTTCGAGTCGAAGAGGTCGGCCTCGACGTACGCCGTACGCCGTAGGGCCACGTCGCCTAAGAACACACCGCACCAGGCTGCGATCGGGACGCCTAAGGTGATCAGGAAGCCCTGAAACGGGCCGATGAAGTCTGACGCGAACCAAACCACATAGATGGTGCCGAGGGACGCCAGCACACCGTCGATGCCGGCTGCCATCCACCGCGGAGCCGGGAAGCCGAGCGTCAGCAGGGCGAGGCCTGAGGAGTAGATGTCCAAGACGGCGCCCCCGACGATGCCGAGGATCGCCACGATCCCGAACAACAGGAGGTACCACGTCGGCAGGATCGCGGTAAGCGCACCGATCGGGTCGGATCCGATCGCGGTGCTCAGATGTGAATCCGAGCCGGCCAGCAGTACGCCGAACAGCACGAGCACCACCGGCGCGATGCTGGCCCCGAATGTGGTCCAGCCGACCACATCTCGGTTCGACGAGCTGCGAGGTAGGTAGCGGGAGTAGTCAGCTCCGGAGTTCGTCCAGCCAAGGCCGAACCCGGTGACGGCGAAGACCACGGCACCGATTACTGCCTGGAATGAGCCAGCCTTAAGGCCGCTGACGGTCTGCCACGAGATGTGGTCCGCGATCAGCACGAAGTACCCGACGGTGAGGATGACCGTAAGCACGGTGATGAAGCTTTGGACTCGCATAATGACGTCAAAGCCGAGCATGCCGCTTGCCATGATGATGAGCATCACAACGACGAAGGCGGTGATCTTGGTCGCGTTACCGCCGCCCCAACTCAATCGGTCGAAGATCGTCGCGGTGGCCAACGTCGCCAAAGTGACCAATACGATCTCCCACCCGACGAGCAGCAGGTAACTCAAGGCGGCGGGCAAGGTGTTGCCGCGGACACCGAAAGCGGCGCGGCTAAGGATCATGGTCGGCGCGGAGCCGCGTTTGCCAGCCAGGGAGACGAAGCCGACCAGGAGGAACGACAGCACGATCCCGACGAATCCGGCAATCACCGCCTGCCAGAAGGACACCCCGAACCCAAGCAGAAACGCGCCGTAGCTGAGCCCGAGCACGGAGACGTTTGCGGCACACCAAGGCCAGAAGAGGTCGCGCGGGGTGCCTTTGCGTTCGGCCTCGGTGATGACATTGGTGCCGTTGAGCTCTAACGGGAGCCCGCCGGCAGAGGTCGTGCCGGTGGCGCCGGCCTGATCCTTCGCGGATGTAAAGACCATGGGACTTGCTCCTGACGCGTCGGGTCCGCGGTTGCGCCCGCGGCTCCTCTATCGGTACGGTTCCATACATGTCTGTACAGGTCAAGCACACGTCAATTGCTGCTCACCTGTCACGCGACATCTTGCGCGGCGTGCTCGAACCCGGCGAACGACTGCCCGGCGAGCATGAACTCGCGGCGCGGTTCGAGGTAAGCCGCGGCACCGTGCGGCAAGCGTTGGCCCGGCTCCAAGACGACGGGCTGATTGAAAAGCATGCCGGAGCCGGATCTTTCGTGGCCTTCGATGGGCACCAACTCGACGACAGGCTCGGCTGGGCACAGGCGCTGGAGCGCCATGGTGTCCGGACCACTGTAGAAGTGCTGCGCTTGCAGCGGTGCTCGCTGACTGGGTTGGCAGGTGAGCTGCGGTTGCCGAACAACGAGTTCCTTGCCTTGGACCGCCGGCGACGACTCCCGACCGGGGAGGTCGTCAGCCTGGAGCGCAGCAGACTGCCATGGCGTGAAGGAATGCATACTGTCGTGCGCGATGGTCTGCAGGCCGGTTCATTGACGACAACGCTGACCAGTCTGGACCTGAAGCCAGCCGGGTGGGCCGAGCGGGTGGAGTTGGTCTGGCTGACGGCCGAGGACGCTCGAGGGCTCGAGGCCCGGCCCCGCGACCCGTATCTGTCATGCGTGCGGGTGGCGTATCTAGGCGACGGGCAGCCTCTTGAACACGTGACGAACCTGCTTGACCCCCACCACTTCCGCCTGGAGTCCCGCCATGGATATGTGCCCTGACTGCACAATCAACGACCGGGCCCGCGGTGCGCTCGTCGGACTAGCGATCGGAGACGCGTTGGGCATGCCGACGCAGATGATGTCGCGGGAGCGGATCCGCGCGAGGTTTGGAGAGCTGTCGGGCTTCGAACCCGCTCCGGTTGAAAACGAGATCAGTTCTCGCAGCCCAGCCGGCCAGGTCACCGACGACACCGACCAGGCGATGATCGTGGGGCGGCTCCTGGTGGAAGGGCAGGGAAGCGTCGACCCGGCCGCATTCGTGGCCAGGTTGATGGAGTGGCAGCAGACGATGGTGCAGATCGGCTCAACGGACCTGCTTGGCCCATCGACGCGGCGCGCGTTGGAGTCCTTCCGGCGCGGAGTGCCTGCTGAGGACACCGGGCGTTGGGGTGACACCAACGGAGCCGCGATGCGGGTCGCGCCCATCGGCATCGCCGTACCACCGCAGCCACTGGTGAAGCTCGTCGAGGTCGTCGCCGACACCAACCGGACCACTCACGACACCACTGTGGCGAACGCCGGCGCAGCCGCCGTCGCGGCGGCTATCAGCGCCGGGGTCGCAGGCGCCGACCCAGAAACCGCCGCTTTAGTGGGCATCCGGGCGGCGCAGCTGGGCGCACAACACGGCCACTACGTCGCGGGAGCAGACGTCGCGGCGCGGCTGACCTGGGCTCGCGACCTCGTCTTGACCAGCGAGGACCCGCTCGGAGTCGTGTACACGTTGGTGGGGACCGGCGTGTCCACCCAGGAGGCGGTCTCGGCGGCATTCGCGATCGTGCGACTGTACCCGTCGGATCCCTGGCAGGCGTGCCTGGCAGCCGCTGGACTCGGAGGCGACAGCGACACCGTCGCCGCGATGGTCGGCGCCATGCTGGGCGCATGTCACGGTATGTCGGCTTTCCCTGCTGAAGCTGTAGCCACCGTGATGGCCGCCAACCCGCAACTGTCAGTCATCGAGCTTGCCGACCAGCTACTGCAGCTACGCGGGCAACCAGCTGAGGACACCGCCATCAGCACAACAGCGGACGTATCCCGGTGACGGTGAACTGGCGGCCTCGGCGCTTGATCCTGGTTGGCAGCGTGATCGCCGATGTCTCATTGAGCGTTGCAGAACTACCCGAGCGCGGCGGCGACATCCTTGCCGGCAGCGCGGTTGTCCAAGCCGGCGGCGGCTTCGTGGTCCTCTTCGCCGGCCGCAGCCTCGGATTGCCGGCGGTGCTCGCCGGCCGCATCGGTCAGGGGCCGTTCGGTGACAAGGTCGCCCTGGCATTAAACCGGCTCGACGTCGACATCTCGCTGCCACGCGCTGAGCAGGACACGGGTTTTTGCATCGGCCTGATCGAGCCCGACGGCGAACGAACCTTCGTTACCAGCCCCGGTGCCGAGGCCGCGCTGACCGTTGACGAACTGCGTGGCATCCGGCCGCGTCGCGACGACGCGATCTACGTGTCGGGCTATGAGCTCGCCTACCCCGACAGCGGACCCGCGATAGCAACGTGGATTACTGAGATTCCTGACAGCGTGCTGTTGGCACTAGACCCCGGACCACTTGTGGACAACGTTTCAGAAAACCTGCTCGCCACCGTGCTGGCACGAACGAACGTGCTGACACTAAATGCCCGAGAGGCGCGGCTCATGGGCGGTGCGACGAACCCCGGCGGCCTGCTGCTGGAACGTCTGGCAACCGACGCACTCGTCGTCTTCCGCGACGGCGCCAGAGGCTGCACACTGTTCGGCCGGAGCCTGGCCGACATGCATGTTCCGGCCCCCAAGGTCGATGTTGTCGACACCACGGGCGCCGGAGACACCCACACGGGCGCACTGCTCGCGGAGCTAAGCCGGATCGGCGACATACCCATCGCCGCCCGCAACGCGAACGCCGCGGCCGCGCTGTCCGTCACCCGGACGGGATCTGCCACCTGCCCCGCCCGAGAATGCCTTGACCAGTTCCTCGACAAAATGGGCAAACTCGAAGCACTGTGAAGCTCGTACCGCAGCGCGCACAACCGGGCTAACCGGAGTCGATTACGTTCGGCCGCGCAACGTCGACGGTTCTAAGGTCGATTCTTTGGTGGAGCTGAGGGGATTTGAACCCCTGACCCCCTCGTTGCGAACGAGGTGCGCTACCGAACTGCGCCACAGCCCCGGACACTGCACCTCAGCGCAGCAGGCGGTCGAACCGAGGCAAAACCTTAGCATTCAAGCAAGCCGCCCAGTGCGCAAGCTCGGCGATCAGCCGTTGACCACCCGGCGGGCCTCTTCGGGGGGGTCGGGCTTGGCATCCGTAGGTGCCACCACGTCCCCGGCATGATCGGCTTCGGCAGCCGTCGCGCTGGCGGCCGCCGAATGGCCGGAGGACCAGGTCGCGGGTGCGGAGATGTCGATGGTGCGAATGGTGCGGTGAGCGGCCGGCTTGTCGACGTACGTCGGCAAGGTCACCGGCAACGGGTCCCACAATGAGCCGGCTCGGGACGTCTGCACAGCGACCACTGCTGCGTCCGGCTGGGCAACGTCTCCTACCGACAAGGCCACGGTCGGCTCATCGGGATCGCCCTGCTCGACGTGCTCAGCGATCGCCGGTGTGCCCACACCCGGACTCATCGCACTGGCACGAACTCGTACAGCGCCATGTGACGCGTCAACCCGGGTGGCGCAACGGCGTACGCCGTTGGAAGCCTCCGGGGCAGCTGGCTGCATGACGTTGGTCTGACGGGCTCGACGCACCGAGCGTCGAGCCGCAACGAGGAAGCCGATGATCAACAGGACAGGAAGCACGATTGCCCAACGGGGGACCAGCCCGATGACCGCAATGACCCCGGTGAGAACGGTCAGCACCGCCAACGTCATCAGGACCCGCCGGCGGCGTGCCGCAGCCACGCGCTCGGCTGCCCGCTTGACGTGAAGGGAGGGGGTCTCTCCTTGGTCAACTCGAGAAACCACCACGGCGTCGCTCGGCCGCGATGCGCCGGGCTTGCCGGACACCACGGTCTTGGCGGTTCGCACAACTGGGGTGATCAACCGAGCAACCTGGCGCCTCGGCGCCACCACGAAGCGCCCGCTCAATGCGCCTTGACTCGACCGGCGCAGACCGGTAGCGCGCAGGCTTGTGGCACGGTGGCTTGTCTCGCGCAGGCTCAAGCCTCCGCGGCGAGCGAGCACGCGCATGGCAGAGGAGAATCGCTCGATCGAGTGGGAACGAGTTGCCTCATCATGTCGCCGCAAAGCCAATGGGACAAGGTAGGCCGCCCAAGCGACCACGATCGCTGCGTAGATGACTCCGGTCAAACCCACGAGTACGACGGTATGGCCGCAGGTCGGCGATTGGGCGCAGCGCCGCGGTGTGTCGGCTGAGAAATCTGTGACAGGTGGGAATGTCGGCAGGATCAGGCGCGCAGCCAGCTCTGGCCAGCTGCTGGCCAGCTCAGCGTCGCAACTTGCCGACACTGCTGCGCCAAGATGAGACGTTAAGAGCCCGCGGGCTCTAAGCCGGTTGGAGCGGGCTCAGCGTCGGATGCTTCGCCAGCAAAGCGCAAGGCAGCCCAGGTAGCGCAGCGCGGTCGGCGTGAGCGGTTCAGCGCAGCCGTGCCAGCACACCGTCGGGCACCTCTTCCGCGGTGACCGCGAACAGCAGGTGGTCACGCCATTGGCCGTTGATATGCAAATAGCGCGGAGCGCTGCCCACCGAGACGAAGCCGAGCTTGTCGACAACTCGCAGGCTCGCCACGTTTTCGGGACGGATCGCGATCTCGATCCGATGCAGGCCCAACGTTCGCAGGCAGTGGTCGCACGCCATGGCCACCGCGGTCGGGATGATCCCCCGACCGGCGTGGCCCTTGTCGATCCAATAGCCGATCTGCGCCCAACGTGCCGACCCCCAGGTGATGCCGGTGACCGTCACCTGGCCGACCATGATGGCGTCGTACGTCACCACGAATGGGAGCGCCCGGCCTCGTCGACCCTGCCGTATCAGGTCTCGGGTCATGGATCGGTAGTTGGCCCCACGCCCGCCCGACTCAGGTGGTCGGGTCGCCTCCCAAGGCCCCAGCCACTCGAGGTTGTCGCGTCGCAGCTGCGCCCAGCGGGAGGCGTCGCGCATGGTGATCGGCCGCAGCCCGACTCGGTCGGCGGCGAGTCCGGCCGGCCATCCGCGCGTCAGGGCCCACCGGCCTGGGACGGCCTGGGATGGTCACCGCCACGGATCTGGTCCAACGCATGCTCGAGGATGGGGGTCAACACGGCAAGACCGTCCTTGACGCCCCCCATCGACCCCGGCAGATTCACCACCAGCGCCTGGCGCGCCTGGCCAGCGAGACCCCGCGACAACGCGGCGGTGGCAACCTGGTTGCCGATGCCGTACGCACGGATCGCCTCAGCGATCCCGGGAATTTCGCGATCCAGCACCTCACGCGTGATCTCAGGCGTGCAGTCGGTTGGCGACAACCCGGTGCCTCCCGTCGTGATGATCAGGTCGGCGCCCGCGTCGACCGACGCGCTTAGCGCCTCACGGACCGGCTCACCATCCGGTACGACGTCCGACCCGACGCGCGCGAAGCCCAGCTCTTCGAGCGCGGCGACGATTCGCGGGCCTGTGGTGTCGTCGTACACGCCGGCGGCGGCCCGATTGGAGACCGAGATGACCATCGCCATGCGATCTTCGAACACATTCACTCCTCCATGCCGGCACTGCTGTTCGCGTCGCCCGCAGCCAAGACATCCGCGGCTGAAACTACTGGGGCTGAGGCACCACGGCGGGTCACGTCCGCGCGAGTCCAGGTGCCGCTACGGCCACCGGTCTTGCTCACCACGCCGATATCGGTGATTACGGCACCCTTGTCGACCGCCTTCACCATGTCGACCACGGTCAGCGCCGCTACGGAGACCGCGGTGAGCGCTTCCATCTCGACGCCGGTGCGATCAGCCGTACGGACCGACGCGGTGATCTCGACAGCCTCGTCGACGACCTCCACGTCGACGACGACGCCGCTCAGCGCGATCGGGTGGCACAGGGGAACCAGGTCAGGGGTGCGCTTCGCGGCCATGATCCCGGCAACGCGAGCCACACCGAGTGCATCCCCCTTCGGAACGCCAGCGCCGCGAAGCAACTGCACTACCTCGTCCGACACCAAGACCCGCCCGATGGCGATCGCCTCCCGCGTGGTGACCTCCTTGGCCGAGACGTCGACCATGCGCGCCGCGCCTGTGGAGTCGACGTGGGTAAGAGCCCGCGCTCCAAGCCGCTTGCCCGCAGGCGCCATCAGAAGTTCCGGTCCAGCGCGAGCACGTCGACCTGGGTATCCGCCGCGATCGACGTGGTCGCCTCGGGCACCACGATCAGGCAGTTGGACTTGGACAACCCGCCGATCAGATGCGACCCGTGGCCGCCGACCGGCGTGACCTGAGGCCCATGAGCCGTGTCGTCGAGGCGTCCCCGCACGAATTGTTTGCGCCCGCCCGGCGAGTTGAAGCCGCCCTGGCAGGTGGCCCGCACCAGCGGCCGACGGTAGGGAAGTTTTCCCATCATCCGCCGGATGGCCGGCAGCACAAACACCTCGAAGGACACGTACGACGACACCGGGTTGCCGGGCAGCGTAAAGATCGGAGTGTCGTCCTCGCCAATCGTGCCGAAACCCTGCGGCTTGCCGGGTTGCATGGCAACCTCGGTGAACTCCACCGTGCCGATGCGGCTGAGGACGTCCTTGACGACGTCGTACTCCCCCTTGCTGACACCGCCGCTGGTCACCACGAGGTCGGCGCGCACGAGCTGATCGGACAGTGTGTCGGTCAGCTCTTGGGGGTTGTCGGACACGATTCCCACCCGGTAGGCAATCGCGTCGGCGGCGCGTGCGGAGGCGGCGATCGCGAAGGAGTTGGCGTCGTAGACGGAATCGAAACCGAGTGGGGTGCCGGGCTCGCGTAGCTCATTGCCGGTGGAGATCACCACGACGCGCGGCCGGGGGCGAGCCTTGACGCGGCCGCTACCGATGGCCGCCAGGATCGCGGCCTCGCGCGGGCCGACCGCGACGCCCTCCTCGACCATGAGCTCACCGGCCTTGACATCTTCCCCGCGCGACCGCACGTGTTGGCCTGGCTCCGGGGCCTGGCTGATCGACACCGACGCGCGACCGCCGTCGGTCCACTCGATCGGGACCACTACATCCGCACCGGTGGGCATCGGCGCGCCGGTCATGATCTTCACCGCCTGGCCGGAAGAGAGGGCGTAGGCCTTGGTCTGACCAGCGGCCGACTCGCCGACGACGGGAAGCCGCGCCGGCGTTTCAGCTGATGCCTCTCGGACGTCGTCGAGGCGGCAGGCATAGCCGTCCATTGCGGAATTGTCGAATCCGGGCAAGTCGACTGTCGCGAAGACGTCCTCGCAGATCGGCAGCCCCAGCGCCTCGAGCAGCGGTTGTTCGTACGGCGGCAACGGCTGTACAACGCCCAAAATCGTGCTGAGGTGCTCGTCAACGCTGCGCATCAACCCATCGCTCTCGTGACCGTGCAAAGACTTCGTCTGATGTCGCCCACCTTAACGTTAAGAGCCCGGCCGGATAGGGGCGTCGGAAACGGAGTGGGTCATTCGCGCCGAGATGGCCAGGCCGAGCAAAAAAACGCACGACACTGTTTCGAGACGGCCACGCAGCGGCCTCCTGGCCCACCGGGTTGCCGAGCCCCAGGGTGGTTGAGGAGCGAGCGCAGCGAGCGTCTCGAAACCACTCACCGGCCGGGTGTCTCACGTGACGCATGACGCTGAGCGAACGCTTTGTCCGTAAAGTCTCCTGTCGTAGAATGGCAACACCGCAAGAATTCTTGACGTACGTCGATGAGAGGAAGCCGTGACCAAGCAGGTCGAGCAACTCGACCGAGTGACGATCCGGTTTGCTGGCGACTCCGGCGACGGGATGCAGCTGACCGGCGACCGGTTCACCCAGGAGACGGCGGCGTTCGGCAACGACCTCTCCACCCTCCCAAACTTCCCGGCTGAGATTCGGGCACCGGCGGGCACCCTGCCTGGCGTCTCTTCATTTCAGCTGCAATTCGCCGACCACGACATCTTGACCCCGGGCGACTCTCCTGACGTGCTTGTCGCGATGAACCCGGCCGCGCTCCGTGCCAACGTCAAGGACTTGACCCCGGGCGCCACGATCATCGCCGACAGCCACGACTTCACCAGCCGCAACCTCACCCGCGCCGGCTACGCCGCGAATCCCCTCGAGGACGGCTCGCTGAGCAGCTACCAGCTGCATGCCGTCGACTTGACGACGCTGACCGTCGAGTCCATCAAGGAGTTCGGGCTGAGTCGCAAGGACGCCGGCAGGACGAAGAACATGTTCTCGCTGGGTTTGCTGTTCTGGCTTTACGGCCGCCCGATGGGGCCAACCGAAGAGTTTTTGAACAAGAAGTTCGCCAAGTCTCCCGATGTGCGCGACGCCAACGTCACCGCCTTCCAGGCCGGCTGGAACTTCGGCGAGACTACCGAGACATTTGCTATCTCATACGAAGTCAAGCCCGCGGACATGGAGAGTGGCACCTACCGCAACATATCGGGCAACCTAGCCCTGAGCTACGGCCTGATCGCCGCCTCCGTGCGTTCCGGATTACCCCTCTTCCTGGGGGCCTACCCGATCACCCCGGCGTCGGACATTTTGCATGAGCTCAGCAAACACAAGCGATTCGGCGTGACGACGTTCCAGGCCGAAGACGAGATCGCGGGAATCGGCGCGGCGCTCGGCGCCTCCTTCGGTGGTGCGCTCGCAGTCACCACCACATCCGGCCCCGGAATCGCCTTGAAGAGTGAGACAATCGGGCTAGCCGTCGCGTTGGAGCTGCCGTTACTGATCGTCGACGTGCAACGCGGCGGGCCCTCGACCGGGCTGCCGACCAAGACGGAGCAGGCCGATCTGCTGCAGGCGATGTTCGGGCGCAACGGAGAAGCTCCCGTGCCGATCGTCGCCGCCCAGTCCCCCGGGGACTGCTTCGACGCGGCGCTTGAGGCGGCTCGGATCGCGGTGACCTACCGCACTCCGGTCATGCTGTTGTCCGACGGCTATCTGGCCAACGGATCGGAGCCGTGGCGGCTCCCCGATGTCGAGGAGTTGCCCAGCATCGACGCGGCGTTCGCCACCGAACCCAACCACGAAACTGAGCTGGGCGATCGGGCGTTTTGGCCCTACCAGCGCAACCCCGAGACGTTGGCGCGTCCGTGGGCGATCCCTGGTACCGCTGGCCTGGAGCACCGCATCGGTGGGTTGGAGAAGGCAGACGGGCACGGCGGCATTTCCTACGACCCCAAGAACCACGATCTGATGGTTCGCAGTCGGCAAGCCAAAGTCGACCGAGTCTGCGACACCATCCCGGCTATTGAGGTCGACGACCCCGACAACGACGCTCGGGTCTTGGTGCTCGGCTGGGGGTCGACGTACGGTCCGATCGGGGAAGCATGCCGGCGGGTGCGCCTGCAGGGCAGCTCGATCGCGCACGCCCAGCTTCGCCACCTCAACCCCTTCCCGGCCAATCTCGGTGAAGTGCTGCCGCGGTACGACCGGGTCGTGGTTCCGGAGATGAATCTCGGCCAACTTGCCCTGCTATTGCGGGCCAAATACCTCGTGAATGTCATCGGCTACAACCAGGTCCGTGGCGTGCCGTTCACCGCGGCCGAGTTGCAAGCGGTGCTCGCCTCCACGATCGAGGAGGTTCACTCGTGACCACAGAGCTGCCCATGCCCGGCCTACGGGAAGTCCCGGCCGCCGACGTGCCCACGACACGCAAAGACTTCTCGTCCGATCAGGAAGTGCGATGGTGCCCGGGCTGCGGTGATTACGTGGTGTTGGCGGCAGTGCAAAGCTTCTTGCCCTCACTGGGGCTGCGCCGGGAGAACATCGTGTTCGTCTCCGGGATCGGGTGCTCGTCGAGGTTCCCCTACTACCTGGACACGTTCGGCATGCATTCAATTCACGGGCGCGCCCCGGCGATCGCCACTGGGTTGGCGACCTCGCGCCCAGATCTGTCGGTGTGGGTGGTCACCGGCGATGGCGATGCCTTGTCGATCGGCGGCAATCACCTGATTCATGCCATGCGCCGCAACGTCAACTTGACCATCCTGCTGTTCAACAACCGCATCTACGGGCTCACCAAGGGGCAATACTCGCCAACGTCTGAGCGCGGCAAGGTCACCAAGTCGACGCCGATGGGATCGGTCGATCGCCCGTTCAACCCGGTGTCCCTGGCGCTGGGCGCAGAGGCCACGTTCGTCGCCCGCACGCTCGACTTCGACCGGCAGCACCTGAGCGAAGTCTTGCGGGCAGCCGCCGCGCATCGCGGCACCGCACTGGTGGAGATCTACCAGAACTGCCCGATCTTCAACGACGGCGCGTTCGACGTCCTCAAGGATGCCGATAGTGCCGAGGCCCGGTTGGTGCGGTTGGAGCAGGGAAAGCCGGTGCGCATCGGCGACCGGGAGTGGCGGCACGACGCGCACGCCGACAATCCGGCGCAGGCGTTCGAGATCTCCCGGCTCGACGACGGCACGATGACTCAGGTGCCGATCGGCATCTTCCGGCAGGTCGAGCGACCGACGTACGACGACCTGGTGCGCGACCAGATCGCGGCCGCAAAGTCCGAGCAGGGCGACGGCGACCTCGCCACTTTGATCGCGGGCAGCGACACCTGGACCGTCTCAGTCCCCTGACGGAGCCGACCAGCCCACTCACCCCCGCGTCAAGATGCGACGCTCGGCTCGTCGGGACGAGCTTGTCGGGACGAGCGCAGCGTCGGCTCTCTGGCGGTTAGCCGCGCTGGGTGTAGAAAACCACGCTGTAGGACGTGATGAACTTCAGCGACGCGTCGGTGGAGACCCGCCAGTAGTATCGCCCTGAGGGCGGCGCACCGGCGACGAACGCCCAACGGCTGAGGCCGTCCGTCTGCTTGGCGCGGACCCGGCGCCACGCACACGTCGTACACGTCCGCATCTCTAAAAAGACCATGCCGTGCGCGTAGGCGGGTGACATCTGGCCCGAGATGGTGGCGTAGGGCTTACCTGGCTTGATCGAGGCGTGGAATAGCCGAAAAGCGGACCCCGTAGTGATCGCGGATGACGGGTTCAGCTGGGGGTTGCCGACGAACACGATCTTGTACTGGGCGTTGGCCAAGGTGATCGCGTCGATGCGAAACTGCGGGTACTTGCCGTTGCTCGTGGTCGCGAACTTGACGTAGGTGAACGTCGAATCGCCGGCCCACTTGCGCCATAACTGCACTCGCGCGTTTGCTACAGAGCCCTGGTGGCCGTTGACCGTGGCGAGCACCTGACCGCGGATCGTGATGGCCGAGTTGTAGGGGCGAACATGGTCGAAACTCAAGAACTTGATCGCGGTGTTGTATTTCACCGCTGCCGGGATCGTCGATGCGGGCGCGGCTATCGGCTGAGCGTGAGCAGCTGCTGCTACCGGCAACGCGAGCAGGGCCGCCGTGGTCACGCCGATCAGAATCGACCGTAGGGATTTCATCGCAGTACCGGACCCGCTTCTTGCTGAGATGGACGACCGTTGGCGTTGCTCAGGCACCATAGGCGATCGATGTCAACCACTAACGTACGCCAACATTGTGGTGCACGCCGGTTTGCCCGGCAAAGGGTCCCGGTACGCGGGGCATCTTGACATGAGGCAACAAGGGGGTGTGGTTTCGAGACGGCCGCAAGAGCGGCCTCCTCACCACCATGAATGCGGTTCGTCGCAACCGAGCCGAGGTGGGGGCAGCCAGCACCAGGCCCGGTCAACGTCAGCACCAAGCGTTACTTACGGTCCTGACAGTGGGTTATGCTCTGGGTATGGCAGACGAGCGGCGCGGGCTGGTGCTCGGCTCGGCCGCCTTCGCCATGTGGGGCATCTTCCCGCTGTACTGGCCGCTGCTCGAGCCAGCCAAGGCACCAGAAATCCTGGCACACCGCGTCTTGTGGTCGCTGGTGACCACCGCGATCTTGCTGGTCGCCACCCGCCGGATCCCACGACTGGGTGCGGTCTGGACGAATCGGCGCACCCGCTACCCGATGATCGCCGCCGGGATCGTGATCGGCGTCAACTGGTTCACGTACATCTGGGGAGTCAACAACGGCCACGTCGTCGAAACCTCCCTCGGCTACTACATCAACCCGCTGGTGACGGTAGTGCTGGGTGTGTTAGTTCTCGGGGAGCGGCTGCGTCGATGGCAATGGGCTGCGCTCGGCGTCGCCTTGCTCGCGGTGATCGTGTTGAGCCTGGAGCTGGGTCGGCCGCCATGGATCTCGCTGGTGCTGGCGGGCAGCTTCGGTGGTTATGGACTGTTCAAGAAGCAGGCGGCGGTCGGGCCGATTGAAGGTCTTACGTTTGAGGCGCTCGTGTTGGCACCGGTAGCGATCGGCTACCTCGGCTGGCTCTCGTACGTCGGCCAGGCGTCGGCGTGGTCACACGGCGTCGGCCACGTCCTACTACTCACCACCACCGGCGTGGTGACCGCGGTGCCGTTGCTGTGCTTCGCCGGATCGGCGAACCGTGTCTCGCTGACCACGCTCGGCTTGTTGCAGTACATCGCGCCTACGCTGCAGTTCGCGCTTGGCGTCTTCGTCTTCCACGAGGCGATGCCGCCGGTTCGGTGGGCAGGCTTCTCGCTTGTGTGGCTTGCGCTGGTCATCTTGTCGGTGGACTCGGTGGCGGCAGTGCGCCGTCGTGCCGCCGAAGCCGATAGGCACCCCCGACCCGAAGTCGAAGCCGACCCCGCATTAGAGTCCGGGCTCTACAGCTGAGGCGCACTTCCCAGCGCGGTGTCTCAGGAAGTGCGGGTAGTGACCAGGTCACAGAGCCCGACGAGGGCGGCGCGGGCGGAGATGTCGGGCAGCGTGTCGAGCAGGGCTCGCGCCCGGTCGGTGCGTCGGCGTACCTCGTCTCTTGCCTTGTCCATCGCGGGGTTGTCGCGCAGCAGTCGCAGCGCCTCGGCATGCTTGGCGTCGTCGTCCCCGATCGGGGCCGACAGCAGCTCCATCAACCGAAGATCGGACGGGTGCTGTGACGCCTGCGCGATCAACGTCGGCAGCGTCGGCACCCCTTCGCGCAGGTCGGTGCCGGGCGTCTTCCCGGAAGCCGACGTGTCACTGGCCACGTCGATGATGTCGTCCGACAGCTGGAACGCCGTCCCGATCTGCTCGCCGAACTGGGTCAGCGTCTGCTCGATCCCGGCCGAAGCTCCGGCCATCCTCGCCCCGAATCGCGCCGAGGTAGCGATCAGCGAGCCGGTCTTGTCAGCAACCACCGACAGGTAATGGGCGAGCCGGTCCTCGCCTTCGCGCGGTCCCGCGGTCTCTCGGATCTGGCCCTGCACAAGCCGAGAGAACGTCTTCGCCTGAATCCGGACGGCCTCCGGGCCGAGCTCGGAGACGATGTCAGATGCCCGCGCGAACAGGTAGTCGCCGATCAGGATCGCGACGGAGTTGTCATAACGCGCGTTCGCGCTCTCCGCGCCACGTCGCAGGTCGGCCTCGTCCATTACGTCGTCGTGGTACAGCGTTGCGACATGTGTCAGCTCCACCACCAAGGCCGACGGTACGACGCCTGGGGCGTCGGCGTCGGCGAACTGCGACGCCAGCACCACGAGCAGCGGCCGGAAACGCTTGCCACCCGCGTCCAGCAGGTGACGAGCGGCACTGTCGATGAAGTCGATGTCGGACGTCACCGCCCGGGCGAGCTCCTTTTCGATCTCGAGCAGTCGCGAGCGCACTCGCGCCTCGAGTTCGGGATCGTCGAAGGGAACGCCCAGCGAAGATATCGGCACAATGCTTCTATCGTGCCATTAGCGGATGAAGTCGCCGGCCTGGCGGGCCAGGTCGAGCACCGGCTGCGGCACGATACCGAGCAGCAATGTCATGGCGGCCCCGATCGTGATCACCGAGGAGGTGAGGATGCTCGGCACCGCGATAGTGGGGCCTTCGCCGACCGGATCGGAGAAGAACATCAGCACGATCACGCGCACGTAGAAGAATGCCGCCACCACGCTCATCAGCACCGCGATCACCACCAAGGGATAGGCACCGCCTTGCCATGCCGCCGTGAACACCGCCCACTTGCCGGTGAAGCCGCTGGTCAGCGGGATGCCGGCGAAGGCCAGCAAGAAGAACGCGAACACGCCAGCCACCACCGGCGCCTCCTTCCCGAGGCCGGCCCACCGGGACAGATGGGTGGCCTCCCCACCGGCATCGCGAACGACGGTGACCACCGCGAACGCGCCGATCGTGGTGAAGCCATAAGCCACGAGGTAGAACAGCACCGCCTGCAGACTGGTGATCTGGTTGCCAAAGACCGCAATGCCTTGGTGCGCGCCGACGAAGCCGGTGATTATGAAGCCGCCATGGGCGATCGAGGAGTAGGCCAACATCCGTTTCACATCGGTCTGCACAATCGCGATGACCGAGCCGATCGCCATGGTCAACACCGCGATGATCCAGAACATCGGCTGCCAGTCCCAGCGCGAGCCTCCCAGCGCGACGTAGAAGACCCGGAGCATCGCGCCGAAGGCAGCCACCTTCGTGCATGCTGCCATGAACCCGGTGACCGCGGTAGGCGCTCCCTGGTAAACGTCAGGTGTCCAGGCGTGAAATGGCGCAGCGCTGACCTTGAAGAGCATGCCGACCGCGATCAGCGCGATGCCGGCGAGCAGCATGCCACTGGCTCCTACGCGTGCGCTCACCGCGTTGTCGATTTGGGCGAAATCGAAGCTGCCGGCGAACCCGTAGACCAGCGCGATTCCGTAGAGGAAGAAGGCCGACGAGAACGCGCCGAGCAGGAAGTACTTCAGCGCGGCTTCTTGGCTGATCAACCTGCGTCGCCTTGCCAACCCGCAGAGCAGGTACAGCGGCAGCGACAGAACCTCCAGCGCAACGAACATCGTCAGCAGGTCGTTTGCCGCGGGGAACAGCATCATGCCGCCAATCGCGAACATGACGAGTGGGAAAACCTCGGTGTGCTCCACGCCCTTGGACGACGCTTCGCGCTCGGCCTCGGTCCCTGGCAGCGCGGCAGCCTGGCCGGCGAATGCGGTGACGCCGCCCTCCAAGTGGCGTTCGGCGAACAGCATCACGCTGATCAGCGAGAAGATTAGCAACATCCCCCAGATGAAGAGCGACGGACCGTCGACGGCGATCGCGCCCTCGGCCTCCAGTGCCCCACGTGAGCCGGCGGCCGCCCCGGTGTTGTGGCCGATCCCGAGCGCGACCAGGACCACTCCGGCAAACGCGGCGACCAGCCCGCCCATCGACAGCAGACACTGCAGGAGATAGCGACGCTGGCGAGGAGCGAACGCCTCGACCAGCACACCGGCCAACGCCACCCCGAAGACGATGAGCAGCGGATAGAGCTTGCCGTAGGCGATGTTGGGGGTGTGGAACGCCTGGACTGCCAGTGTGGTCACTTCGACGATCCCTCCGGGTTGGCCGCCACCGTGGGCGCGGGGTCACTCACACCGAGGTGATGCAGTAGCGCGCTCACCGTCGGGTTGACGGCGTTCAGTGCGGGCTGGGGGAAGAAGCCGAGCACCAAGATCAACGCCACCAGCGGCGCCAACGCGACCACCTCTCGCGGTCTCAGGTCGGGCATCTGCCTCGTCGAGTCGCGCTTTGGTCCGGTCATGGTGCGCTGGTACATCCACAGTATGTAGATCGCGGCGAGGACGATGGCAAGCGTGGCGATCACCGCGGCCGTGATCGACTTGGTGAACGTGCCGGCGAGCACCAAGAACTCGCTGACGAATGGCGACAGCCCGGGCAGCGAGAGGGTAGAGAGGCCGGCCAGCAAGAAGATACCGGCCAGCATCGGTGCGACCTTCTCTACCCCGCCGAAGTCACCGATCATCTTCGACCCGCGCCTGCTGATCAGGAACCCGGTGACTAAGAACAGCGCTGCCGTCGAGATCCCATGGTTGAACATGTACAGCGCCGACCCCGCCTGGCTCTGGCTCGTCATCGCGAAGATCCCCAGCACGATGAGGCCGAAGTGAGAGATCGACGTGTAGCCGATCAACCGCCTGATGTCTTGCTGGCCGATCGCGAGCAGCGCTCCGTAGATCACCGAGATCACCGCGAGGATCATCACCACGGGCGTTGCCCAATGCGACGCCTCCGGGAAAATGTTGAGGCACCACCGCATCATCCCGAACGTGCCGATCTTGTCCAGAACGCTGACCAACAACACGGAGGTCCCGGGCGTGCCCTCACTCGTGGCGTCCGGCAGCCACGTGTGGACCGGCCACATCGGCGCCTTGACCGCGAACGCGATGAAGAAACCGAGGAACAACCAGCGGCCGGTGCTCTGGCTCATCGACAGGTGCATGAGATCTTGCAACAGGTACGACGGCCCGTTCGCTGAGCCGGACGACACGACGTACAAGCCGACCACGGAAGCCAACATCAAGAAGCCGCCGAACAGGCTGTAAAGCAAGAACTTCACCGCGGCATACGAGCGGTGCGCACCACCGAAACCACCGATGAGGAAGTAGATCGGGATCAGCGTCGCCTCGAACAACACGTAGAACAAGAACACATCGGTGGCCGCGAAGACGCCGATCGACAGCCCCTCCAAGGCCAGCATCCAGGCGAAGAACGCGTTTGCGGTCCAGCGTCCAGCTTCCGCGTCGTTCCAGGAGGCCAGAATCACCACCGGTGTGAGGATCGTGGTGAGCAACACCAGCAGCAGACCCAATCCGTCCAGGCCGACGGCGTAGTGGGCCCCGAATGAGGAGATCCAGCTGTGCTCCTCGACGTATTGAAAGCCACCGCCGGCCTTGAACTGCACAGCCATCACTATCGACAACACCAGCGCCGCCAACGAGATGACGAACGCCAGCTGTTTGGGCAGCACACGTCCGCGTGGCATCAACGCCACGACGACAGCACCGACCAATGGCAACAGCCCGAGGATCGTCAGCCATGGAATGGCCGTCTGCGTTCCGCTCATGCCAGCTTCACCGCCAACAGCGCAACGACGACGAGCGCCGACCCCCCAAGCATCGATAGGGCATACGAGCGAACGAACCCGGTTTGCCAGCGCCTTATCCGGCCGGCGGTGCCGCCCACCAAGGCGGCGGCACCGTTGACTACGCCGTCGAGACCGCGGTTGTCCAAGTAGACCAACAAGCGGGTCAGATACTGCCCGGGCCGCATCAGCGCCGCCTCGTTCAGGGCGTCGCCGTACAGGTCGGCACGCGCGGCCTTGGTCACCGGAGAAACGCGCGTCGGCGCGACGGCCGGCACGGCACCGCGCGCGAACACCAGATAGGCCACGATAATCCCGATCGCCAGAGCCACCAGCGGCAGCACGATCGCCAGGCTCGCCGGGAACGGCAAGTCATGGTGGCCTTCGGGGCCGACGACCGGCGCTAACCAGTTGACGATCCAGCCGTTGAGTAGCAGGAAACCAGCGAAGGCGGAGCCGGCCGCGAGCACGATCAGCGGGATCGTCATCACCGGTTTGGACTCGTGCGGATGGACACCGGCAGCCCAGCGCTTTTCACCGGTGAACGTCATGATCATCAGCCGGGTCATGTAGAACGCGGTGATGCCGGCGCCTATCAGGGCGCCGGTGCCGATGACGATGTTGTCGGCGAACGCCGCCTCGATGATCCGGTCCTTCGACCAGAAGCCGGAGAAGCCCGGGAAGCCGATGATCGCGAGATAGCCGCAGGCAAACGTCACGAACGTGATGGGCAGCGCCGCACGCAACGCGCCGTACCTTCGCATGTCGACCTCGTCGTTCATCGCGTGCATCACCGAGCCAGCGCCGAGGAACATGTTCGCCTTGAAGAAACCGTGGGTGAGCAGGTGGAAGATCGCGAAGGCATATCCTGCCGGCCCGATGCCCGCAGCGAGCATCATGTAGCCGATCTGGCTCATCGTCGACCCGGCCAACGCCTTCTTGATGTCGTCCTTCGCGCACCCGATGATCGCGCCCCACAACAACGTGACCAGGCCGACGATCACCACGGCGGTCTGGGCCGCCGACGTCTCCGCGTAGATGAAGTGCGAACGCGTCACGAGGTAGACACCCGCGGTCACCATCGTGGCCGCATGGATCAGCGCGGACACGGGGGTCGGGCCCTCCATCGCGTCGAGCAGCCAGCTTTGCAGCGGCACCTGTGCCGACTTGCCGCAGGCGCCGAGCAACAACAGCAATCCCAACGCGGTGGCGGTGCCGGTCGAGACATGACCGATGCCGCGTTCGACGCCGGCGAAGGAGGTGGAGCCGAACGAGGCGAACATCAACATGATCGCCAGCGCCAGGCCGACGTCACCCACCCGGTTCACGACGAACGCCTTCTTGGCCGCGACAGCCGCGGAGTCGCGGTCCTGCCAAAAGCCGATGAGCAGGTACGAAGCCAGCCCAACCCCTTCCCAGCCAAGGAACAGCGCCAGATAGTTGTCGGCCAGCACCAGCAACAGCATCGCCGCAATGAACAAATTGAGGTACGCGAAGAAGCGGCGCCGCCGGTCGTCATGCTCCATGTAGCCGACCGAGTAGATGTGGATCAAGCTGCCGACCCCGGTAATCAGCAGCACGAAGACGGCCGAGAGGGGGTCGAACAAGATATTGACGTCGATGTGAAACGTCTTGACGTCGATCCAGGTATAGAGGTGCTGGTGCAGCGCGCCGGAGCTGGCGCCGACCAGATCCACGAACGCGACGACACCGAACCCGAAAGACGCGAGCGAGGCCACGCAGCCGAGCAGATGACCCCAGGCGTCGGTGGCACGACCCCCGAGCAACAATACGGCGGCACTTGCCGCCGGGATGAGGATGATCAAGTACAGCAAGCTCACAGTGACAACGCTCCCAGCGACCTAGTACTTGAGCAGACTCGCGTCGTCGACCGAGGCCGAGCGACGAGTACGAAAAATGGTCATGATGATCGCCAGCCCCACCACGACCTCAGCGGCCGCCACCACCATCACAAAAAACGCGGCCACCTGACCGTCCAGGTTGCCGAGTTGACGGGCAAATGTGACGAACGCCAGGTTGCACGCGTTCAACATGAGCTCCACACACATGAACACGACTATCGCGTTGCGACGGACGAGCACGCCGATCGCGCCGATGGAAAACAGCAGGGCCGACAGCACCACGAACGGGGTGGGGCTCACTGTTCGCCTCCTTCGATCTGCTTGATCTCGGACTCGATCGAGTTGACGGCACCGACGTCGACTCCGACATCACGTACCGTCCCCCGAGCGCGCATCACCCGGGAGATCGAGAGCTCAGACGGCGAGCCGTCGGGCAGCAGGGCGGGCGTGTCGACGGAATTGTGACGGGCGAACGAGCCAGGGTTGGGCAGCGGGCCGGGGTGCAGACCACGGTCGGCGTAGTCTCGCATCCGGGCCAGCACCAGATCGCGTTGGGTAGGTTTGGGGGTCAGGCGCTCGCGGTGGGCGAGCACCATTGCCCCGAGCGCAGCGGTGATCAACAGCGCGCTGGTCACTTCGAATGCGAATACGTACTTGCTGAACAACAATGCGGCGACGCCGGGCACGTTCCCGTTGGCGTTCGCCTTGCCCAGGCCAACCACCACACCCAGGGTGGTCTGAGTGAGGCCGAGGATGAGCAGTGCCGCGAACACCACACCGGCGACTATCGCCGCCGCCCGCTGGCCGCGAAGCGTTTCGACGAGCGAGTCCGTGGAGTCGACGCCGATGAGCATCAGAACGAATAAGAACAGCATCAACACTGCGCCGGTATAGACGATGATTTGCACCGCGAACAGGAACGGCGCGCCCTGGACGGCGTACAGAATCGCCAGTGAGATCATCACAACAGCGAGCAGCAACGCACAGTGAACCGCCTTACGGGATGCCACCATGCCAAGCGCACACACCACCATGATCGGCGCGAGGATCCAAAACCCGATCACTGCGGCACCTCAACTTCACCCTCGACCGATGTAACGCCTGCTCCGCGGTAGTAGTCGCCCTCGTCGTCACCGAGCCGCATCGCGTGGGGCGGCTGCTCCATCCCCGGCAACAATGGGGCCAGCAGATCCTGCTTCTCATAGATCAACGACTCCCGACTGGAGTCGGCGAGCTCGTACTCGTTCGTCATCGTCAATGCTCGGGTCGGGCAGGCCTCGATGCACAGGCCGCACAGGATGCAGCGTAGATAGTTGATCTGGTAGACGCGACCGTAGCGCTCGCCGGGCGCGAAGCGCTCGTCGTCGGTGTTGTCGGCGCCTTCGACGTAGATCGCGTCGGCGGGGCAGGCCCAGGCGCACAGCTCACATCCGATGCATTTCTCCAACCCGTCAGGCCATCGGTTCAGCTGGTGACGGCCGTGAAAGCGCGGCGCGGTCGGCTTCTTCTCAAACGGGTACTGCTCGGTGACCACCTTCTTGAACATGGTCCGGAAGGTCACTCCGAAGCCCGCGACCGGATCCCACAACTGCTCCTTCAAACTAGCCACGAATGCTCTCCTGTTCTGGCATCGGGGGCACCGGGTAGCCACCTGCGAATGCGTCGAACCCGTCCGGGGTAGCGACCGCTGGCTCGGCTGTGCCGTGTCCTGGGCCGTCTTCGGGGTCGGTCTCCGGGCCCTCGCCGAAGAAGCCGAGCAGCAAGAAGATCACCAGGGCAACCGCAGCCGCGCCCAGCAGGTACCAGCGGTTGAGTGGGCCTTCCAGGCTGATCGCGCGAATTGCGCCGACCGCGACGATCCATACCAGCGAGGCCGGAATCAGCACCTTCCAGCCGAACCGCATGAATTGGTCGTAGCGCAGCCGCGGCAAGGTGCCGCGCAGCCAGATGAACACGAACACGAACAACAAGACCTTGATCAAGAACCACAGCACCGGCCAATAGTCCTGGTTGGCACCTGCCCAAAGCGACAGGGGCCACGGGGCTCGCCAGCCACCGAGGAACAAGGTGGTGGCCAGCATCGAGACGGTGACCATGTTGATGTACTCGGCGAGGAAGAAGAACGCGAACTTGATCGAGGAATACTCGGTGTGGAATCCGCCGACCAGCTCTCCTTCTGCCTCGGGAAGGTCGAACGGCGCGCGGTTGGTCTCGCCGACCATTGAGATCATGTAGATCACGAACGATGGCAGCAAGATGATGCCGAACCACAGGCCGTGTTGTGCCGCCACGATCCCCGAGGTGGACATCGAGCCGGCGTACAGGAAGACCGCGACGAACGAGAGCCCCATCGCGACCTCGTAGGAGATCACCTGTGCCGAGGACCGTAGTGCGCCGAGCAGGGAGTACGTCGACCCCGACGACCAGCCGGCGAGCACGATGCCGTAGATGCCGACCGAGGTGACTGCCAGGATGTACAGCACTCCAACCGGCAGATCGGTCAACTGCAAGGGAGTCGTCACGCTGCTGAACGGCACCTTGACCACCGGCCCGAATGGGATCACCGCGACCGCCATGAACGCCGGGATCGCGGACAGCAGCGGGGCGACGATGTAGACGACCTTGTCGACCGCCTTGGGGACGATGTCTTCCTTCAACATCAGCTTGACGCCGTCGGCCAGGCTTTGCAGCAGGCCGAACGGCCCGTGCACGTTGGGACCGAGGCGGTGCTGCATCCGGGCCACCACTCGACGCTCGAACCAGATGTTGAACAACGTAAAGAGCATCAAGATCGCAAACGCCAACACGACCTTGATCGCGATGACCCACCAGGGGTCGTGACCGAACGCCCCCAGGTGGTCACTGGCGAGGGTGACCGAACCTGCCACTACAAGACACCTCCTGAGAGCCGTACGACGGCGCCGGCGTGCGCGCGCATGTCTCGTTGCAGATTGGCGCCGGAGTTCGCAGGAACCCAGACGACGTCGTCGGCGATGTCGCCGACCGCCGAGGAAAGTGTGACAGAACCGAAGTCGGTGGAGACGATCACGGCGTCACCCTCCGACAGCCCGAGTCGCTGCAATGTGTCCGGCGAGACCACGGCAACCGGCCGGCGTCCGGTGGCCTGCAAATAGGGCTCACCGTCGACGCCGCGACTGTCGTCGATCAGCAGCCGCCAGGTCGACAGCACGAAGTCGCGATCTGGGTGCGAAGGTAGGCGCTTCGCGGTCGAGTGGGGTTTGAACACAGCGGACGTCCCGTCCCAGGGACCCAGCTCGACCATCTCGGCTCGCGCCTGCTCGATGGTTCGAAAGCCGAGCGGTCGGCTCAGCTCGTCGGAGATGCCCGACAACACCCGCACATCGGTCAGCGCGGAGGAGTCCAAGACCGCCTCGAACGGGCGGAGCCTGCCCTCCCAGTTGACGAACGACCCGGCCCGCTCGGGCATCGAGGCGACCGGCAAAACGACGTCGGCGCGCTGCGTGACCGCGGATTCGCGCACTTCGAGGCTGACCAGGAAGTCGACCTGGTCGAGCGCCCGAAGGGCCAGCGCCGGATCGCTCAGGTCGTCGACCTCGACTCCCCCCACCACCAGCGCCTTGAGCTCACCGGCGGCGGCGGCCGCGATGATCTCGTTGGTGTCACGTCCGGGCAGGGAGGGCACGACGTCGCGACCCCACGCGGCGGCCACGTCGACACGTGCCGCGGCGTCGGCCAGCGGTCGCCCGCCTGGCAGCAGGTTGGGCAACAGGCCTGCCTCCACGGCACCGCGTTCTCCGGCCCGGCGCGGCACCCAGCCGAGCCTTGCCCCGGTCGAGGCAGCCAGCGCGGCGACCGCGCTGAACGCACCGGGAACGGTCGCCATCCGCTCGCCTACCAAGATGACTCCGCCGGCGTCCAGCGCAATGTCCGCGCTGTCGGCGATCGTCGCGACTACGTGGGATTCGGCACCGGGCGTGGCCTTGATCAGACTGCCACTGAGCTTGCGAAGACCGGTGCTCGTGTGCGATGCGACCGAAAAGACCCGGGTGCCGTGGGAACGCACTGCCTTGCGCAGCCGCAGGAAGACGATCGGTGACTCGTCTTCCGGCTCGAACCCGATCAACACGACGGCGTTGGCATGCTCGAGATCGTCGTACGAGGGGCCGAACCTGGTCGCCACGTGGCTCGCCAGGAAGTCGGCCTCTTCCGCCGACAGCCCGCGCGCCCGGAAGTCGACGTCGTTGGTGTCGAGCACCGCGCGGGCGAACTTGCCGTACGCGTAGGCGTCTTCGGCGGTGAGCCGGCCACCTGCGAGCACTCCCACCGCGCTGCCGGCAGCGGCCAAGCCCTTTGCTGCGACCGCGAACGCCTCAGGCCACGACGCCAGCCGTAGCTGGCCGGTGTGCTCGTCACGAACCATCGGCCGGCAGAGCCGGTCCTCGAGCCGCGTCGAGGTGAAACCGAAGCGACCCTTGTCGCAGTTCCACTCCTCGTTGACCCATGGGTCGTTGCCGGCCAGTCGACGCATCACTGTGCCACGGCGGAAGTCGGTGCGCAGCGCGCACCCCGAAGCACAGTGCTCACAGACCGTGGTGGTCGACACCAGATCGAAGGGGCGCGACCGGAACCGGTAGGAGGCCGAGGTGAGCGCACCTACCGGGCAGATCTGGATGGTGTTGCCCGCGAAGTAGGACTCGAACGGCGCCTTCTCGTAGATCCCGACCTGTTGCAGCGCGCCGCGCTCGAGCATTTCGATGAGCGGATCACCGGCGATCTGGTCGCTGAACCGGGTGCACCGCGCGCACAACACGCAACGCTCGCGGTCGAGCAACACCTGGGCGGAAAGGTTGACCGGCTTGCGAAACGTGCGCTTGACGTCGATGAACCGCGAGTCGCCTCGGCCGTTGGACATCGCCTGGTTCTGCAACGGACACTCACCGCCCTTGTCACAGACCGGGCAGTCGAGTGGGTGGTTGATCAGCAGGAACTCCATGTTGCCCTGCTGCGCCTTGTCGGCAACCGGAGATGTGTGCTGGGTGCGCACGATCATGCCCTCCGTGACCGGAATCGTGCACGAGGCTTGCGGCTTCGGCATCGGCCGCCCGTTCCCCGAGTCTGGGATCTCCACCAGGCATTGCCGACAGGCGCCTACCGGGTCAAGCAGCGGATGGTCGCAGAACCTCGGGATCTGCACACCGATCTGCTCGGCCGCCCGGATGACCAAGGTGCCCTCCGGCACGATCACCTCGACGTCGTCGATCGTCAACGTCACCGTCTTGGTGCCCGGCTGGGTCGTCTGGTCCACGGTCATGCGGTCGCTCCAGCGGTTCCGAGAAGAGTCGATTCGAACAACGTCGACGCGGCCGGATTGAACGGACAGCCGCCCTGGGTCAGGTGAGCGATGTACTCGTCGCGGAAGAACTCGATCGAGGACGTGATCGGCGAGGTCGCGCCGTCCCCCAGTGCACAGAACGCCCGGCCCAAGATGTTGTCGCATTGGTCGATCAGCAGATCGAGGTCGGATTCGGTGCCGTTACCGGCCTCCAATCGCGCCAGCACCTGCACCAGCCACCAGGTTCCTTCCCGGCATGGCGTGCACTTGCCGCAGGACTCGTGCTTGTAGAACTCGGTCCAGCGCAGCACGGCCCGCACTACGCAGGTGGTGTCGTCGAAAATCTGCAGTGCCCGGGTGCCGAGCATCGAGCCGGCCTCGCCGATCGACTCGAAGTCCAACGGGACGTCGAGGTGTTCTGCAGTCAAGATCGGTGTCGACGACCCGCCAGGCGTCCAGAACTTCAGCGTGTGACCCGCGCGCACGCCGCCGGCCAGGTCGAGCAGCTCGCGCAGCGTGATGCCCAATGGTGCCTCGTATTGGCCCGGCCGCTGCACGTGGCCGGACAGCGAGAAAAGCCCCATGCCCTTGCTCTTCTCGGTCCCCATGCTGTTGAACCAGCCGGGACCGTTGCCGACGATGCACGGGACTGACGCAATGGATTCGACGTTGTTGATAACCGTGGGGCTGGAGTAGAGGCCCGCCACTGCCGGGAACGGCGGACGGAGCCGAGGCTGACCGCGTAGCCCTTCTAGCGAGTCGAGCAGCGCGGTCTCCTCACCGCAGATGTAGGCACCAGCACCGGCGTGGACGATGAGCTCGAGGTCGTAACCGGACCCGTGGATGTTCGTGCCGAGATGGCCCGCCAGGTAGGCCTCCTGCACGGCGCGCTGCAGCCGACGTACGACGTGTAACACCTCACCTCGGCAGTAGATGAAGGCATGCGACGCGCGAATGGCGTATGACGAGATGATCACACCCTCGATCAGGGTGTGAGGAGTCGCCATCATCAGCGGGATGTCCTTGCAGGTGCCGGGCTCGGACTCATCGGCGTTGACGACGAGGTAATGGGGCTTGCCGTCCCCTTGGGGGATGAAACCCCATTTCATGCCGGTGGGGAACCCGGCGCCGCCACGCCCGCGCAGGCCGGAGTCCTTGACCATCGCGATGACTTCATCCGGCTCATGGTCGAGGGCCTTCCGCAGGGCCCGGTAGCCGCCTTGTTTTTCGTACGCCGCGAGAGTCCAGGCCCGGTCTTGGCCCCAGTTGGCGGAGAGAACGGGGGTCAGCGTGTCAGTCATCGGCCGCCCTTCCGCTGGTCGTCTGCGATGTTGGTCTCCGACTCGGCCCGGCTGGTGTCGGCCTGCTGCGCACCGGCGTGTGCGTCGTCCGTCGGCACCGACGAGGCTTGGTCTGCCGTGCTGGTTGAGCTGGTGTCCGCTGTGGTGTCGGCTCCGACGTCGGGTGCGTGCCAGCCGCGCCGCCGAGCCAGCTCCAGGCCTACCAACGTGGCGGGACCGGCCGCCGGGCCCTCGTCGGCCCGGTCGTCGGGGAAGCCGGCAAGCACCCGCTCGGCCTCCCGCCAGGTGCAGACTCGCGCTCCCCGCGTGGCCAACACGTCCTCTCCCGCACGCAGGTCGTCGACCAGCTGCATGGCGGTCTCAGGGGTTTGGTTGTCAAAGAACTCCCAGTTGACCATCACCACCGGCGCGTAGTCACAGGCCGCGTTGCACTCGACGTGCTCGAGAGTGATCTTGCCGTCCTCGGTTGTCTCGTCATTGCCGACGTCGAGATAACCCTTCAACCGGTCGAAAATCATGTCCCCGCCCATCACGGCGCACAGTGTGTTGGTGCAGACGCCCACGTGATAGTCACCGACCGGACGACGTTTGTACATCGTGTAGAACGTGGCCACCGCGGACACCTCGGCAGCGGTGATGTCGAGGATCGCCGCACACGCCTCGATGCCCGCTGAGGTCACCTTGCCTTCGACGCTTTGCACCAGGTGAAGCATCGGCAGCAGCGCCGAGCGGGGTTGGGGATAGCGCCCGGCCAGCTGACGCAGCTCGGCAAGCGTGCTCGCCGGAAGCTCAGCGTCGCCGGCTTCGATGGTTTCCCACCCTTGCGAGCCACGCATCGTCGAAGCGTTCGGCAGGTTGCCGTCGCTCATCTGTCCACCCCGCCCATCACCGGATCGAGGCTGGCTACCGCGACGATCACGTCGGCGATACCGCCGCCTTCGGACATCGCCGGGACGGATTGCAGATTGACGAAGGACGGGTCACGGAAGTGCGCGCGGTAGGGCCGGGTGCCGCCATCGGACACCACATGGCAGCCGAGCTCACCGCGCGGCGACTCGACGACGCCGTACGCCTGGCCGGTGGGCACCCGGAAACCCTCGGTAACGAGCTTGAAGTGATGGATCAACGCCTCCATCGACTCACCCATGATGTGGCGAATGTGGTCGAGTGAGTTGCCGATCCCGTCGGAGCCGACGGCCAGCTGGCTGGGCCAGGCGATCTTCTTGTCGCCAATCATGATCGGCGCGCCCTCCAGGTCACGCAGCCGCTTGGCGCACTGCTCGACGATGCGCAGGGACTCCCACATCTCGGCCAACCGGATTCGGAAGCGTCCGTAGGCGTCGCAGGTGTCCCAGGTGACGACGTCGAAGTCGTAGTTTTCGTAGCCCGAGTAGGGCTGCGTCTTGCGCATGTCCCATTCGTATCCGGTGGCCCGCAACACCGGGCCGGATGCGCCCAGCGCAAGACAGCCTGCGAGGTCGAGGTAGCCGACGTCGACCAGCCGGGCCTTGAAGATCGGGTTGGCGTTGCACAGGTCGGCGTACTCCGGCAGGCGTTTGCGCATCAAGGCGATGAACTCCCCGACCTTCTCCAGGGTGCCTGCAGGTAGGTCCTGCGGCACCCCGCCGGGGCGGATGAATGCGTGGTTCATGCGCAGCCCGGTGATCATCTCGAACAAGTCCAGGCAGAGCTCACGCTCGCGGAAGCCGATCGTCATCACGGTCAGCGCGCCGATCTCCATGCCGCCGGTCGCGATCGCCACCAGATGTGACGAGATCCGGTTGATCTCCATGAGCAGGACCCGCATGACCTGAGCCTTCTCAGGGATATGGCCCTCGATGTCGAGCAGCCGCTCCACACCGAAACAGTAGGCTGCCTCGTTGTAGAACGGGGCGAGATAGTCCATCCGGGTGCAGAACGTGACGCCTTGCACCCAGGTGCGGTATTCCATGTTCTTTTCGATGCCGGTGTGCAGATAGCCGATGCCGCATCGGCATTCGGTGACGGTCTCGCCGTCGAGCTCAAGGATGAGACGCAACACGCCGTGGGTTGATGGGTGTTGTGGCCCCATGTTGACCACGACACGCTCCTCGGACTCGACGTCCAAGCCGGAGATCACCGAGTCCCAGTCTTGACCGGTGACTGTGAACACCTTGCCGCTTGTCGTCGTCTGCTCGGTTGCGTAGGGATCGTTGTGCATCGTGTCAGTCATCAGTTGTAAGACCTCCGCTGGTCTGGCGGTGGCACCGTCGCGCCCTTGTATTCGACGGGTATCCCGCCGAGCGGGTAGTCCTTGCGTTGCGGATGGCCCGGCCAATCGTCGGGCATCTGGATGCGCGTCAAGGCGGGATGCCCGTCGAAGATGATGCCGAAGAAGTCGTAGGTTTCGCGTTCGTGCCAGTCGTTGGTGGGGTAGACGCTGATCACCGACGGGATGTGGGGATCGTCGTCGGGGCAGCTGACCTCGACGCGGATCCGCCGGTTGTGAGTCATCGACAGCAGGTGATAGACCGCATGCAGCTCGGCGCCGATCTCGTGCGGGTAGTGCACCCCGGACAGCCCGCTGCAGAACTCAAACCGCAGATCCGCGTCGTCTCGAAGCGTCTTCATCACCGCCACCAGATGCTCCCGCTGCACGTGAAACGTGATTTCACCACGGTGTACGACGATGTTGGCGACGGCGTCGGGCATTCCGCCCCGGGCAAGTGCGCTGCCGAGGCGATCGGCCGCAGCGTCGAACCAACCACCGTACGGACGAGAAGTCGCGCCGGGGATCGCGACCGGACGCACCAGCCCGCCATAGCCCGACGTGTCACCGGTGCCGCTCACCCCGAACATGCCCTTCCGGACGTCGATGACCTCCAGCTCCTGGTGTGGAGGCAACGGACCCGGGTCGTCGCTGACGACGATCGACTTGTCGTGTAGTGACTTGTCGGCGATTGACCTCTCGGCCGCCGGCTTGTCCTCCATCGACCGCTCACCGACCGGCTTCCCGGATTGCGGCTTCCCGGATTGCGGCTTCTCGGATTGTTGCGTGCCCGGGTTGTCCTGCTCCGGCGTGCTCTCGTCGGGCTGGCTGGCTTCGGGCAGGCTGGCTTCGGGTTGGTCGGGGCTCATTGCAACAGCCCCCTCATCTGCGATGTCGGAGTGGCGGCAAGGGCGGCGCGCTCGTCGTCAGCAATCTCGGCGGTGCGATCGGCGCCGAGCTTCGCATGCTGAATGTTGGCGTGCAGCTTCAAGATCGAGTCGATGAGCATTTCCGGCCGGGGCGGACAACCCGGCAGATACATGTCCACCGGGACTACATGGTCGACGCCTTGCAAAATGGCGTAGTTGTTGAACATGCCCCCGCTGCTGGCACACACCCCCATCGCGAGCACCCACTTGGGCTCGGCCATCTGGTCATAGATCTGCCGGAGCACCGGTGCCATCTTCTGGCTGACCCGGCCCGCCACGATCATCAGGTCTGCCTGTCTCGGCGACGGCCGGAAGACCTCCATGCCGAAGCGCGCCAAGTCGTAGCGGGGACCGCCGGCCGTCATCATCTCGATCGCGCAGCAGGCCAGACCAAACGTGGCAGGCCACAGCGACGCCTTGCGGAAGTAGCCGGCGAGTCCTTCGACGGTGCTCAGCAGCACCCCCGAGGGCAGCTTGTCTTCAATCCCCATGGTTCACACTCTCCAACGCTGCGCTGCTCGGTCTCGGACCTGGCCTGTCAGTCCCATTCGAGGCCACCACGCCGCCAGACGTAGGCATAGGCAACGAAGACTGTGGCGATGAAGAGGACCATCTCGATGAGCCCGAAGAGTTTCATACTGTCGAAGAAGACCGCCCAAGGAAACAAGAAGATGATCTCGATATCGAAGACGATGAACAGCATGGCTGTGATGTAGTACTTCACCGGGAACTTGCCGCCGCCGACCGGCTGCGGAGTTGGCTGAATACCGCACTCGTACGAGTCGAGCTTGGCGCGGTTGTAGCGCTTGGGCCCGATCCGTGAGCTGGCGACGACCGAGAGCACCGCGAACAACGCGGCTAGGATGCCAAGGCCGATGATCGGTGCATAAGGATTCACGCTGCCATGCTCCCCTCTCTCCTTGTGCAGTGCTGGTCAATCACGGGCTTGCCATCCTAGAGCCGTCCGCTTCAGGCCGCGGGGGCGACCTTGGCAAGGCCATGGATGATGCGGTCCATGGCGTCTTTGCCGCTGGGGTCGGTCAGATTGGCGAGTAGCTTCAATGTGAAGCGCATCAGGGTGGGCCTCGGCAGCCCATACTTCGTGGCCAGCTGCATGACCGGCGGACTACCTATCGCATTGACGAAGAGGCGGCCGAGCGTGTAGTACCCGCCGTACCGCTGATTCAACCCGGTGACGTAGCCGCGCAACGCACGCTCGTGCCCCTCGGCCGTGCGGCGACTCAACGCCTGGGTGATGGCTTCGGCAGCCATCTCACCCGACTCCATTGCGTAGGCGATACCCTCGCCGTTGAACGGGTTGACCATGCCGCCCGCGTCACCGACGAGGAGCAGGCCCCTGTCATAGTGCGGCTTGCGGTTGAACCCCATCGGCAGCGCGGCGCCTCGCACTGGTGTGGTCATGTTCTCCTGGCGCAGGCCCCACTCATCAGGCGTGTGGTCGAGCCACCGCTTCAACAGATCCTTGTAGTCGACGTTTTGAAACGCCGAGGACGTGTTGAGGATGCCGAGGCCCACGTTGACCGTGCCGTCGCCGACGCCGAAGATCCAGCCGTAGCCGGGCAATAGGTTGCCGGTGCCGGGCTCGCCATCCCACAGCTCGAGCCAGGACTCAAGCCAATCGTCGCCATGACGTGGGCTGGTGTAGTAGGTGCGTACGGCGACGCCCATCGGCCGGTTGTCGCGTTTGGTGACCCCCATCGCCAGGCTGAGCCGCGTGGAGTTGCCGTCGGCCGCGATCACGATCGGAGCCTGGTAGCTGATCGACTCGCCCACTTTGCGGCCGTTGTCGTCAACCTGTCGAGCTGTCACGCCGACAATGCGGCCGCTCGACTCGTCGATAACCGGGCCGGTGACGCTGGTGTCCTCGCGCAGGTGCGCGCCTGCCTTTTGAGCATGCTGGGCAAGAATGTCATCGAAGTCGAGGCGGGTGCGCACCAGGCCGAAGTCGGGATAATCGGCCAGCTCGGGCCACCGCAGCTCCAACCGGTGACCACCTCCGACGATGCGCAGGCCGCGGTTCCTCACCCACCCCGGCGCCTCGAGGTCGATGCCCATCTTGACCAACTGGCGCACCGCGCGCGGGGTCAGGCCATCTCCACAAACCTTTTCGCGCGGAAACGAAGTCTTTTCCAGCAGCAGCACGTCGACTCCGGCCTGGGCCAGGTAGGCGGCGGCCGTCGACCCTCCGGGGCCGGCGCCGACGATGATGACGTCGGCCTGCCGCTGCGCGGTCGGCTTGGTCATGGCAGTCGATCCTTACCTCAAACTGGTGCCAGAGTCGGGCAAGTGAAAAACTTCACGAGCGTGGAACGTGCCAAGTCTACGGGCTTGCCGAGCCGCCACGCAGCCCGGCCACTGCTGGCGAGGGAGACTCGGCGCTGGCCGGCATCATGGATGCCACAGCCTTCCTGCCCGAGGGCGCCGCCGCCAGTTGGAGCATCTACTTCGGCGTCGAAGACACCGACATAGCCATCGCAAACGCCGAAGATCTTGGCGGCTCGGTCATCTTGCCGCCGCAACACTCCCCGTTCGGGCGGTTGGCTCAAGTCGCCGATTCCAGCGGCGCTCCCTTCAAGATCAGCTCCGCTTCGTAGCGACTATCCCAACTCAGTCGCCCCGGTAAATCATGTCGAGAACTCTTCGCGGGCGGGCGGCGATCCCGGGTTTTCGGCTAGCCGCGGGCGGCGACGCCGTACGCATGCCCCACATGCAATCGCGCCACCAGCCGACGGTCGTTGACCATTGCCTGGCGATACCCGTCCCAGTCGGGGTGGTCCTCGCCGCGCACCAGGCGGTATAGCTCGACCAGCTCCTCGACGGCGGGGTCATCGGTTTGTGCCGCTACGGCGGAAAATTCGACGTCACCCTCGCAGACCGTGTAGCTCCAACCATCTTCACTCGACACGAAGAGTGACGCTCTTGGGTCGCGACGCAGGTTGTGCACTTTGGCGCGGTCGTCGGTGACGGAAATCTTGACCATCGCGCTGTGGGGATCGAAGTGGTAGTTGATGTTCGACAGCTGAGGACGCCCGTCACGCTTCAAGGTGGCAAGCGTCCCGAGGTTGCGTTCGGCTACCAACGCGAGAAGCTTCGAGTCCAGCGCCATCATTGTCCTTTCAGCACATCACGGGTGTCCCAGGCTAGTGCCAGCGCGCGCAGTCCCGGTGGTTACCGCCGCGAAGCGGCCTCCTCAACCACCGTGGGGCACCCCCGCGAAGCGGCCTCCTCAACCACCGTGAATGCGGCTCGTGGCGTGCGCGAGCGGATCCCACTCAGCGGATCGCGCGGTGAAGGGCGACGATCCCGCCGGACAGGTTGCGAAACTTCACGTCAGTCCAGCCGACTTGGCGGATCGCGTCAGCCAGGCCACGTTGGTTTGGCCAGGCCTGGATCGACTCGGCGAGGTAGACGTAGGAGTCGGGGTTGGACGAGATCCGCTTGGCGATGGCGGGGAGAGCGTTGATGAGGTACTCGACGTACACCTTGCGAAACGGTTCGAACGTCGGATGGCTGAACTCGCAGATCACCAACCGGCCCCCGGGCCTGGTTATGCGCCTCATCTCACGCAATCCACGGCGATAGTCGGCGATGTTGCGGAGACCGAACGAGATAGAGGTTGCATCGAACGTCTCATCCGCGAACGGCAATCTCGCCGCGTCCGCGGCCACGAACGGTAGCCGCGGCCGCTCGCGTTTGCCCACGCCGAGCATGCCGATCGAGAAGTCGCACGGCACCACGGCCGCGCCGGCCAGGGCGAACGCGACGCTGCTGGTGCCGGTTCCGGCGGCCAGGTCGAGAATGCGCTCGCCGAGCCTAGGCGACACGGCTGCGCACACGGCTCGCCGCCACCGGCGATCCTGACCGAGCGACAAGACGTCGTTGGTGCGGTCGTATCGCTGCGCAACCCCATCGAACATCGCCGCGACCTCATGTGGCTGCTTGTCCAGACTGGCGCGGCTCATGCCGCCCAGTGTCCCATTGCCTCGCGCGGCCGCGGCAAGCTCCCGCTTGGGTCCGCTGGAGGACTAAGCCGACGAAGAGGCAGCCCTCTAGGCTGAGTGACTGTGACATTCACCGCTAGGACATCCGGTGCCGGTATATCCGGTGCGGCTCGATCCAGTGACGCGCCATCGAATGCGACGCCATTCGGTCTCGGTGATGTCGATGCGGCGCCGCTGATCGTGCAAAGCGTGGTCGTCGACGACCCCGGCGACTTGGTCTCGCTGCTCCCGGCAACGGCGCCACTGTGCTGGCTGCACCGCGGCGAGGGGCTGATCGGCTGGGGCGAAGTGATCAGGTTCGAGCCAGCCGGAGCCGACCGCTTCGGGCTGGCGGAGCGGTGGTGGGCCGAAGTCGGCGCACACTGCGTCGTGCGTGACGAGGTCGGGCTGCCCGGCAGCGGCTTGGTGGCATTCGGCTCCTTCGCGTACGCCGACGAGCCGGGCCCTTCGGTGCTGGTAGTGCCCGAGGTCGTGGTGGGCAGGCGAGGCGACGTCTGTTGGGTCACGACGATCTCGGCGAGTGCGATGACGGCCGCTCTGCGGTTGCCTGTCACGACCCCTCCCGCACCGACCGGCGACGCCGTGTTCGCCGACGGCGCGATGAGTGGCGCCGAGTGGCAGCTGGTCGTCGCCGAGGCGGTGCGGCGCATCCGATGTGGCGAGCTCGACAAGGTGGTGCTCGCTCGTGACATGCTCGCGGAGCTGCCGACCCCGCTCGATGTTCGCGGCCCGCTCGGGCGGTTGGCGCGGAAGTATCCGTCGTGCTGGACCTTCCAGGTGGAGGGGTTGTTCGGTGCCACTCCCGAGATGCTGGTCCGCCTAGAGCGTGGCCTGGTGACGAGTCGAGTGCTGGCGGGGACCATTCGACGTACCGGAGACGACGCCCACGACCTCGCCCTTGCTGCCACCCTGGCACGCTCGTCGAAGGACCTCGAAGAGCACGAGTTCGCGGTCCGCTCGGTTGCCGACTCGCTGGCCTCGTGGTGCTCGAGCATGAATGTGCCCGAGAGCCCGTTCGTCCTCCACCTCCCGAATGTGATGCATCTGGCCACGGATGTCACCGGGATCCTCGACAGCGCGAAGCGCATCACGTCGCTTGGCCTGGCAGCCGCCTTGCACCCCAGCGCCGCCGTCGGCGGAACTCCGGCGGGTAAGGCGCTAGCGCTGATCACCGAGATCGAGCAGATGGACCGCGGTCGCTATGCCGGCCCGGTCGGCTGGCTGGATGCCGCTGGTGACGGTGAATGGGGCATCGCGTTGCGCTGTGCGGAGTACGACGGCTCGCGGGTGCGGCTGTTCGCCGGCTGCGGCATCGTCGCCGACTCAGACCCGGCCGCCGAACTTGCCGAGGCGGCCGCGAAGTTCGTCCCGATCCGCCAGACACTGACCGGATGACCCAACCCGTCGCCAACGCTGAACGGCGCCAGTGCCGCAACGGCTGAACGGAACCCATCCCCTCAGGTGGTCGACCTTCAGCCACAGCGCGAAACCGCAGCACGGTCCTACACTTCGGGGCAATGAGGCCCGAAGACAAGACGACCCTGGCGGCAAGTTTTGGACACGATGCGCCCGGGTATGCGGCTCATCGGCCGGGTTATCCCGCCGAGGCAGTGACGTGGATGGTGGGGGGCCGGCGGGCCGACGTGCTGGACCTGGCAGCCGGTGCGGGTGCACTAGCCGCCGGGCTCCGCTCGGCCGGGCATAGCGTTGTCGCCGCCGACTTGAGCTTGGCGATGCTGCGGCAGCTGGGAGCCGCCGGAAGCACCGGCCGAGTGCTGCAATCGATCGCCGAGGAGCTGCCGTTTGCGGCAGCGAGCTTTGACGTCGTGACCGTCGGCACCGCATTCCACTGGTTCGAGCCGGGCCGAGCACTGCCCGAGATCAGCCGAGTCTTGCAGCCGGCCGGCCGGCTGGGGTTGGTATGGAACAGCCGGGACGAGACCATGCCCTGGGTGCAGCGGCTCGGCGATCTGCTGCGCGGCGTACAACCGCCTGACCTCGGCGAAGACTGGGGCACCGGATCGGTGACGGCGCTGGCGGAGTCTTCGCTGTTCCGCGAAATGGAGTACGCCGAGTTTTCCTCCGCCCAGGCACTCGACCTGACGGGCCTGATCGGGCTGGTGTCTTCACGCTCCTACGTCATTGAGCTCGATGCGCAGCGCCGGCGTCGACTCTGCGCCGACGTGACCCGCCTGTACGACGAAACGGCCGGCCACGACGAGGCGGCGGACGTGCCGAAACATGTGTGGTTGCCCTACCGCACCCAATGCTGGCGCGCGACCGCGCGACACTGGAGATCCCGCGACCTGGTAGGGCCGCCACGCGCGACTGGAGCATGAAGTGTTTCAACGCGCCGAGTGGCACCGACTGACGCCGAGCCCAACAGTGCTGCGGGGAAGGGCCGTCCTTGGGATCGCCGGCCCACCTGGGGTCAACTCAAAGCGACAACGATTCCGGCGCTTCTCCCACGGGCGCCACTCCTGACGATGGCCGCGAGTGTGACGATGGCTTTGGCGAGGGAGACCAAATGGCGAGGCGCTATTCGTCCGCTTCGGTGCACACCCCCGCGGTCTGCGGGTGTGTTCGGGCAATGCTGACGGCTGCGACCTAGAGTCCGTTCTTAAGCTCGGGCAGTCGAGGCGGCTTGAGTGCTGGTGTCTTCTTGAGCTGGTCTTGAACCAGCTTGAGCGCGTAGTCGAGCTGTACGTCGTTGCGGCGTACCCGGTCTTGTGGAGTCGCAACCACCTCGATGTCAGGGTCGACGCCGTAGTTCTCGACTCCCCAACCGAACTTCGCGAACCAGAACGAGTAGCGCGGCTGGGTCACCGAGGTGCCGTCGACGAGTTGGTAGCGGCCGTCGATGCCGATCACGCCTCCCCAAGTGCGGGTGCCGACCACGGTGCCGAGCTCCAGCGCCTGAATCGCCGCGGTCACGATGTCGCCGTCTGATCCGGCGTACATGTCGGTGACCGTGACCATCGGCCCGCGTCGCGCATCGAGCGGGTAGGACTCCGGTGGGTAGCCGCGGGCCAGATCCCAGCCGATGATCTTGCGGGCCAGCTTCTCCACCACCAGCTGTGACGTGTGCCCACCGCGGTTGGCGCGCACGTCCACGATCAACGCGTCTCGGCCCACTTCGGTGCGCAGGTCGCGGTGCAGCTGCGCCCATCCTCCCGACACCATGTCGGGCACGTGGAGGTATCCGACCCGACCGTTGGACTGGGCATGCACGTAGTCGCGGCGATCGTTGACCCAGTCTTGATAGCGCAGCGGAAGCTCATCGGCGAGCGGTACGACGACCACGCGCCGCCTCGGGCCGCCCCCCCTCGGCGCGATGGTGAGCTCGACCGGCTTGCTCGACGTCCCCACCAGCAGCGAGGCCGGGCTGGCGGTCGCCGTGGTCGGCCGACCGTCGACCGCGACGATCGCGTCGCCGACGCGCACCGCGACCCCCGGCGCCGTCAACGGCGAGCGAGCGCGACGTTCCGAAGACTCACCGGGTACGATCCGGGTGATCTTCCAACGGTCACCGTCGAAGTCCAGATCCGCACCGAGCAGCCCCTGACGACGGCCAGGCTCGTAGTCAGGCTGCGGAGGCATGCAGTAGGCGTGCGACGAGCCGAGCTCGCCGTGCATCTCCCAGATCACGTCGACAAGGTCGTCGTGCGAACCCAGGCGCTCCAACAAAGGCGCATAGCGGTCGCGGGCACCCGCCCAGTCGACACCGCCCATGTCCGCCCGCCAGAAATGGTCTCGCATCAGTCGCCATGCCTCGTGGAACATCTGTGTCCACTCAGCCCTGCGATAGACCTGGATCCGGACTCTCCCCAGATCGACGTCGACCACGTCCGGGTTGTCACCGCCGTCCTCGCGCTTTTCCACCTTCCGGTTGGCCGGCAGCACCTTCAGGGCTTCCTTGTCGCGTACGACGATCCTGGCGCCGTCGCCGCTCACGTCGACCGAGTCGGCCGCCTCCGCCAGGACCTGGGTCTTGCCGGTGGTCAGATCCAGATGCTCCAAGGAGGAGCGCACCGGTTCGTCCTCGATTCGGGGCAGGTCGTCACCGAGCTCTACTCGCAGTGGCTGGTTGAGCCACACCAAGCCACCTTGCACGGCCTGCAGGCAAAAATAGCGGCCACCGGCCACCGGCACAGCGGTGATCCGCTGGTGCAACCCCTCGGTGTCGACCGAGGTGACCGGAGGTTGGATCGACTTGGCGGTCGCGTCGGCCCGGTCAGTGACACGAGCCCGCGCGCCGGTGTCGCCACTGGCGGCGTCCTTGCCGGCAGTCTTTCCGCCCGCCGGGCCCTGGCCCGTCGTGTCCTCGACTGGCAGGCCGCCCACCCGGGGATCGAACGGAGACGGAGTGTCGGCCGCCAACGGCACGATATGGGGACGACATCCATTCGGGAAGGAGAGGTCAAATACGAAGGCGTCGTAGACCGGGTCCAGGCTGCGGATCGACAAGAACGCCAGATGCTTTCCGTCGAGGGTGAAGACGGGGTTGGTGTCGGTAAAGCGCAGTGGCGTGACGTCGAAGGCGCGACTGCGGCTGCGGCCGATTTCCGCCATCCGGATCTGGCGAAGCGGCTCCACTCCCGGAGCAGACCAGGCGAGCCAGTTGGAGTCGGGGGAGAACACCAGCCCGGTCATGTCACCGTTCGCGGTGTTGTCAATCTCCTTGACTCGAGTCGCCTGGTTCGAGGCTCCGGTCGGCACGTCGACGCAGAGCAGCCGGCCGTCGTGGCTGGCGATCGCCAGATGCCGGCCGTTCGGTGCGGCGGTCATCTCGAGCACCCGGCCGAGCTTGCCGGCGGTGACCAGCACTCGCCGGCTGGCGTCCGCGCTGTCGACATCGGTGATCTCGACGGCGTCATCGCCTTGCTCGTCGGTGATCCAAGCGACCCGCCCGGTGTCGCCGAGCACGACCGGAAGCCGCCGCCGTACTCCGGGCTCATCGGCAAGCGCGCGCACCGGGCCGTCTCGATGGGTCAACCAGTGAACGCCGCCGCGCGTCTCGATCGCGCTGGCGCGACCGGTCTGGTCGGGGCTGACGGCTCCCAGCTTCGTGGCGTCGACCTTGATCGTCATCGGCTGAAGAGAAGTGCGCGGGCCACCGAGGCGCACGTCGAGCTCGCGGGGCTCTGCTCCGACATCCAAAGAGTCGAGTTGATGCAGCGCACCACCGGCGACATATACGACGCGCTGGCCGTCGGAGCTGGCATGCCGCGCGTAGAAGTCGTGGTCGGTAAGGCGCACCAGCCCCGACGAATTCGGGGATCGGCGGCCGAGCGCGACGCTGTAGATCTGTCCGCGACGTTCGTGATCGGAGATGAAGCCGAGGCGTGGCTTTTCCTCCAGGTCGCGCGTCCACAGCGGGCTCACCAGGCTCGACGGCAGGTCCGCGAAGACTCGCTTGAACTCCCCGTCACCGGTCAGATCCAGCCACAACTGGGCAGCGGTGCCGCCGCGGTAGCGCTTCCACCACGCGGGTTCCACGGTCGTCGATGTGGACAACAGCACGCCACCGTCAGGGCCCAAGGCGATGTCGTCTATCCAGCCATAGGGCAACCGGCGGCTCGGACCGTTGTCCACGGGCACCGCGTGAGCGAAGCTGCGCGACCGCTCGGCTTCTCCAGCCGTGCTCACGACCAGCACCTCATTGTTGCTGACCCATCCGCGCACGAGGGTGCGGTCTTGACCCCAAAACGTCAGCCGACGCGAGACTCCCCCATCGATGGGAGCGACGTACACCTCGTTGGCGCCGTCACGGCTGGCGGTCCAAGCCACCAGGGCTCCATCAGGTGATATGCGCGGCGACTTCGCCGGTGCCTGGTCGGCGCTGACGCGATAGGCGCGGCCACCGTCGCTGGTCGTTAGCCAGATGTCGTTCTCGGCTACGAAAACGATGGCGTCGCCGCGGATGTTCGGATAGCGGATGTAGGAGTCCGTAGTCACGCTGCCGAACCTTACCGCAGCGGCGGATCACCGCTGGCCAAGACGAGCGATCCGCTCGAACCGGCTCAGACCTTTGCCAGGTGCTCGCGGTTGAGCGGTCCGGTCATCCGGCGGATTATCAATGTAACAAGGACGCTCCGTAAGAGCATCGGATATTGTTCCAGGCGTGGCAGACACCGCACCGGACCAGAGGCTGCTGGACGCCACAGTGTCAGTGCTAGCCGAAACCGGCTGGCAGGGCGTTAGCCTTGAACGCGTCGCCGAGCGGGCCGGCCGGTCCCGTGTCACGCTCTGGCGACAGGGAGTGAGCCAGGAGACCCTACTCGCCGCCCTGCTCGGCGCCGTCGCCGATGACTACCTGGAAACCATGTGGCCGGTGCTGACGGCCGCGGGAACCGGTCGAGACCGTCTGGTGCGGGCTATCACGGGCCTTTGTGAGGTGATCGACCGTCACCTCACGCTGATGCTGGCGTCGGACACCGTGTTTCATCAAGATCATCCGGGAGCCAAACAGGTTGCCTACCTGGACCCGTTCGTGCGCTTCCTACGCGAGGGACGTCAAGACGGGTCATTGCAGCCCCGCGGCAACATCGACGACGTCGCCGATGTCGTTTTCAACACGGTCGCGTGGACCTACACGCACCTACGAGGCCGCCATCAGTGGTCCCGCAACCGAGCCAGGACGATGTTGCTCGAGCTGATCCTGCACGGCATCGGCCAAACCTGACCGGGCAGCGCGAGTCGTCCGACTCACAGGGTGCCCTCGGAGAGTCGGACAAGTCGGCCGAACCGGCGCGCCCACCGTTGCGCATTGGGCTCTTGCCAAAGTGAAACGCCAGCATTACATTAGTGGATCATGACCGTAGCAAGGGAGTTGTCCGACCCCCCTGAGTGCCCCAGCCCTCGGAGCGTCGGACAAGTGGGCCGAGACCGAGGTGACACATCGATGAACAAGAGCCATGCTGCACTGTGTTCCTCCTCGACATGGGGCCGCCACATCGCCGATGTGGTGCTGCCCGAGACGCTTCTTGACGTGGTGATCGTCCGAAACGTCTTGGAGATCGGCCCCGGGTACGGCGCCGCGACCAGCCGGCTCTCCCAACTCACCAACTGTCTGACCGCGATCGAGCTAGACGAGGCAATGGCAGCGGACCTGACCCGCAAGTTCCCAAGCGTCGCGGTCGTGCCCGGCAGCGGCGCGAACATGCCGTTCACGGCCGGCCGGTTCGACGCGGTCGTCTGCTTCACCATGCTTCATCACGTCTCGTCCACTTCGGCGCAAGATGCGCTGTTCGCCGAGGCCCGCAGGGTGCTGGCCCCAGGAGGCGTCTTCGCCGGATCCGATAGCGTCGCCAGCCCGGGGCTGCGCAAGTTCCACGGCGCCGACACTTACGTGCCGGTTGACCCTGACATGCTGCCGCGCCGTCTCGCCGAGGCCGGCTTCCTCGACATTCAAGTGCGCGTCACCGCCCCGGGCGAGCGATTCGCCTTCTCCGCCCGCACGCACCCCTCGACCATGCATCACGTCGATCAGAACGGAAACCGACATGAGGCCTCCGCAATCCATGCCACTACCCGGGCGCCCGGTGGCGCAGCGGCCGAGCCTCGCTGACAACAGTGACTGAGCCCGGTCCCGCCGCTTCGGTCTCCACTCCCGGTCTGTCGCGGCGGATGGGCACCGGTGACGCGATCGTGATCGGGCTCGGTTCGATGATCGGTGCCGGGGTTTTCGTGGCGTTTGGCCCGGCGGCACGGGCGGCCGGCAGCGGACTGTTGATCGGCTTGGCGATCGCCGCCGTGATCGCGTACTGCAACGCGGTGGCATCCGCCCAACTGGCGGCCGTCTACCCCGTATCCGGTGGCACGTACGTGTACGGCCGCGAACGGCTGGGCGCCTGGTGGGGCTTCACGGCTGGGTGGGCCTTCGTGATCGGCAAGACCGCATCGTGCGCCGTGATGGCGCTGACCTTCGCGTACGCCGTCCCCGGGCCGCTGTGGCTGCAGCGGGTTATCGCGCTGGCCGCCGTCATCGTGGTCGCCGCGTTGAACTATCTCGGGGTCAGCAGGACCGCCGCGGCAACCCGCATCCTGGTGGGTTTCACGCTGACGGCGTTGACCGTGTTCGTTGTCGCGGTGCTCACCAGCGCCTCGGTTGATCTGTCCCATCTCGACAGATGGTCGGCCTCAGACGGCCATGGCGTCTACCTGATTCTGCAATCGGCCGGCCTGCTCTTTTTCGCGTTCGCCGGCTATGCCCGGATCGCCACCATGGGCGAGGAGGTCAAAGACCCGGCCACCACGATCCCACGCGCGATCCCCCGGGCACTGTTCATCGCGGTCACCGTGTACGCCGTCGTGGGCATGGCCGCGCTGCTTGTCGCCGGGCCGGACCTGCTGGCCGGCTCTACCTCGCCGCTAGCCACCGCCGCCGGCACGGCCGGGCGTAGCGCCATAGAGCCGATCATCCGCGCAGGTGCCGCGCTGGCCAGTCTCGGCTCGCTGCTCGCTTTGATGGCCGGCATCGGCCGCACGGGTTTGGCGATGGCACGTAACGCCGACCTGCCCCACTGGCTCGGCAGCATCCATCCGCGCTTCCACGTGCCGCATCATGCCGAGGTGGCGCTGGCGGTGATCGTCGGGATTTTGGTGCTGACCACCGATCTGCGCGGTGCGGTGGGTTTCTCGTCCTTCGGTGTGCTGATCTACTACGCGCTCGCCAACGCCTCGGCATACACGCAACCGCAAGCTGACCGCAGGTGGCCCCGCGCCCAGAACGTCCTCGGAGTCGCCGGTTGCCTCGTCTTGGCCGTCACGTTGCCACCCACAGCGGCCTGCGCCGGCGCCGCGGTGCTCGCCGTCGGGTTGCTCGGCCGGCTGCTGATCACGCACTTACGCTCCGGCCGAGGTCATGAAGTCGTTCGGCAAGGACGCGGCGGCCCGACCGGCTGAGCGGGACCTCCAACAAGCGGATGCCGCGGGCGTCGACCGCCAACGCCGCGCGCAATGCGTCCGCCGTGTCGACCCGTTCGTACGCCGTGTGGCTGGCCTCGCACAGCGCGCGGAGCCGCACGCCATGTGGCGTGCCGAAGACGCGCTCGAAACCAGCCGCGAACGAGCTGGCGCCCTGCTCCAAGGTTGAGAAGATCGCGCCGCCGTCGTCGTTGGCGACCACAATCGTGAGATCGGGGCGGGGTTCGTCGGGGCCAAACACCAGGGCGTTCGCGTCATGCAGGAACGTCAGATCCCCGACGTACGCCAGCGAGCGCGACGAGCGCCGCGCCAACGCAGCGCCGATCGCCGTCGACAGCGTGCCGTCGATGCCGGACAACCCCCGGTTGCCGATCACCAGCCGACGTTGACCGGCTGGATACGGCGCCGCCATGATGTCGAGGTCGCGAATCGGTTGGGAGGAGCCGACGACCAGCAGGGCCTCCGGGGTGACGGCCGCGGCCACTTCACCGGCGACTCGCAGCGGCAGCGCCGCCGGATCGGCAGCCACCCACTCGTCCACCAACGCGGCCAACCGCGCGTCCGCTTGCCGCCAGGCCGCCAGCCATGCGTTATCGTCGGAGCCCTCGACCACTGGCACCGCATCCACGTGGCGGGCTAGCCGCCCCGGATCGGTGCACACGCCGGCCACCCCACGCACGGAGATCACCTCGATGTCGCGGCGTGAGATCAGCCGGGTCACCGGACGCGTCAACGTCGGGTGACCCACCACGACGACCCGCTCGATCCGATCGCCAAGCTCGGTCGCCAGCAGCAGTCGATAGGTGCGCAGCGCGTGGGTGCCGGTTCGAGAACCCGATGTCGGCTCGGCGAGCAGCGGCCAGTTAGCGCGCTGGGCGAGCAGCCGTGCGGGGGGGCCGGCGTCATCTCCCGCTACGACCACGGTGCGAGGTCCAAATCCCAGCCGGACAGAGCCATCCGGTTCAGCGAGCTGCGGTCGGCTCACGCCGTCATCGGGATCGGCAGGCGCAGCAAAGGCGGTCGACGACGAGGCCTGGTCGGGCAACAGGGGGTCGGCGAACTGCAGGTTGATCTGGGTCGGGCCGACTCGACGTACGGCGTCCGTGACCGCGCCCGCCGCAACCTCCGAGAGGCCGGGTGGCACGTCGACACAGGGGACAGCGGCACCGAACATGCCGACCTGGTCGGTGGTCTGGTTGGCACCAGTGCCGCGAAGCTCGCTGGGCCGATCGGCCGACAAGACGAGCAGACGCTCGCCGACATGTCGGGCCTCGAGCACCGCAGGGTGCAGATTCGCCACCGCTGTCCCCGACGTGGTCACCACAGCCACCGGCCGATGACCACCTTTCGCCAGGCCGAGCGCCAAGAAGCCCGCGGTGCGCTCGTCCACCCGCACATGCAGGCGCAGCAGGCGGGCCCGATCGGCGGCTTGCAACCCGATCGCCAAAGGCGCCGATCGTGACCCGGGCGCCAGCACGACATCGGCGACGCCGGCTCGCAGCAGCGCCGAGATCACGGCCGAGGCGAGCCGGGTCGAGTCGTTCACACCGACCGATCCTCCAGCACGCGCCGGCAGGCGGCGAGTCGGGCCAGCCAACGCCGGGTGGTCGCAGCGTCCGCGGCGGCGGCCCCCACAGCCGCGGCGTCGGGCGCTGGTCGGCACACCGGCAGGCAGCCGCCGACCGGTCGAAACGGGTCGGCGACCAGGTCGCGGCCAAGCATCGACGTGGTAGCCAGCCCACAGGCGTAAGGCAGCTCGGGCAAGGCGGCGGCGAGCGCGACGCCGGCGGCGATGCCTACCGACGTCTCCAGCGCGCTGGAGACCACGACCGGTATCCCGATTTGCTCGGCCAGTCGCAGACACCGGCCCACGCCGCCCAGTGGCTGCACCTTGAGCACGGCGATGTCGGCGGCGCCGGTCCGGCTTACCAGCAGCGGATCCTCCGCCCGCCGGATCGACTCGTCCGCGGCGATCGGTACGCCGACCCGTCGGCGTACCGTCGCCAACTCGTCGACTGCCGCTACCGGCTGCTCGACGTACTCCAGGTCGAACTCGGCGAGCCGGTGGATGGCCGCCACCGCTTCTGCCACCGTCCATGCCCCGTTGGCATCCACCCGAAGCCGGCCACGGGGTCCGAGAGCGTCGCGCACCGCGCCCACCCGAGCCATGTCGTCGGCGAGGGTCTGCCCGCGTTCGGCCACCTTGACCTTGGCGGTGCGGCATCCGTGCGGGCCGCACACGATTGCCGCGGCCTGCTCGGGTGACACCGCGGGCACCGTGCAATTCACCGGGATGGTGTCGCGGCGCGGCAGTGGGAAGCCGTCGTTGGCGGCTTCCAGCGCGGCGGCCAGCCAGCTCGCCGACTCGGCGACGTCGTAGTCCCAAAACGGGCTGAACTCCGCCGCCCCGGACGGGCCGTCGAGCAAGACTCCCTCCCGTTGGTCGACCCCGCGGAAGCGCACGGTCATCGGCACCGAGAAGACGTGCGGAGTCTGATCACTCACGACGCCGACTTGAGGCTGCGGCGCAACAGTTGCTTGTCGATCTTGCCAGACGGCAACATCGGCAACGCGTCCCATGCAACCAGGTGTCGAGGCGCCCACTCTCTCGGCAATCGTTCGGCGACGAAGTCCCGGATGTCCGCCAATGCGGGGGGCGGGTGAGCGACGACGACTGCCACCACTCGATCGCCCCACTGCGGGTCGGGCACCCCAACAACGGCGCAATCCTCCACGCCCGGCATCGCCGCGAGCCGCTCCTGGACGGCGGCCAGCGGCACGTTGACGCCGCCGCTGATGACCACGTCGTCGGCGCGACCGAGCACCCGCAGCCGTCCGCCTGTCTCGAGTTGGCCGATGTCGGGGGTGTGCAACCAGCCGGATCGCAGCACGGCCGCGGTCAAGCCCGGCTGGCCGACGTACCCGTCGAACAGTGTCGGGCCGGCGAGCCGAATATCTCCAGCCGGCCCGATGTCGACGCGGACGCCGTCCAGCGGGACACCGTCGTAGACGCAGCCGCCGCAGGTCTCGCTCATGCCGTACGTCGTCACCACGCGAATGCCGAGCTGTCGTGCCGTCACGAGCATGCGATCGGGTGCCGCACCGCCGCCTAGGAGCACGGCGTCGAAACTGCGCAACGCAACGACGGCGGCCGGCTCGGCTAGCCAGCGGTGCAGTTGGGTCGGCACGACCGCGAGGTAGCGCCGGTCACCGGTCAGGTCGTTCGCCGCCTCGACGAGGCCGGGGTAGTCGTTCAGCACTACCGGTTCCGTGCCCGCCAGCACCGACCTGACGATGACTTGCAGGCCGGCCACGTAGTGCGCCGGCAGCGCCAGCACCCAGTGGCCAGGGCCGCCGATCCTGGCCAGTGTCGCCAGTGCCGACGACCGGATGGCCGATTGGGAGAGCAAGACGCCCTTCGGCTCGCCGGTCGATCCCGACGTGCGTACGACGAGAGGTGCCGCCGGCTTACTGGCCAGCCAGCGGCGCAGCAGGGCCAGGATCTCGGCCGGGTCGCCGGCGACCGGCCGCAACGTCGTCGGCACGGAATGACTGCCAAGGCTCACCTGGTCAGCGTAAGTCTCGCGACGCAAGGTCGCCCCTGGAGATGCGCGAGCCTTCCACGCCGCCGCCACCGAGCTTGGGGCCGAGACTTTGCACGAGCCTCGGTTATGGCCGGGATTGCACGAGCGTTACTACGGCGCCTTCGTGCGCGACCCCGACGGCAACAACGTCGAGGCGGTCTGCCACACCGCGCGGGAAGGTGACTGACACCCGCCAACCGGGAGGCTGGCATGGGGGCTGACAGACTGAGCGGCCTATGGCTACCGCCGCGGAATGGATCGAGGGTGCCCGTCCCCGCACCCTTCCTGCCGCCGTCTCACCTGTCGTGGCGGGCACCGGTGTGGCCATTTGGGTTGAGTCGTTCGTCTGGTGGAAGGCGCTGCTGTGTCTGGTGGTCGCCATCGCCTTGCAAGTGGCGGTCAACTACGCGAACGACTACTCCGACGGGGTCCGCGGCACCGACACCGGCCGGGTCGGCCCACTGCGGCTGGTCGGTTCCTGCGTCGCCTCCGCGGCGCAGGTCAAGGCGGCCGCGATGGCTGGCTTCGCGCTTGCCGGGGTTGCCGGGCTGGTTCTGGCCTCGACCACCTCCTGGTGGCTGCTCCTGATCGGGGCGGTGGCGATGAGCGCCGCGTGGTTCTACACCGGCGGCTCGAAACCTTATGGCTATCAGGCACTCGGCGAGGTCAGCGTCTTCGTCTTCTTCGGACTGGTCGCGGTCGTCGGGACGACGTACGTCCAGGCCGAGCGCATCCCAGCCGGGGCCTGGCCGGTTGCGCTCGCTCTCGGCGCGCTGGCTTGCGCGATCTTGGTTGCCAACAACCTGCGTGACATCCCAACGGACAAGCTGGTGGGCAAACGGACCCTCGCGGTGGTGATGGGGGACCGCACGTCGCGCCTGTTCTACGCGATCTTGCTGAGCGCCGCCGGTGCGCTGGCGTTCGTCTCGGCGGCGACCATGTCGTGGTGGGCGCTGCTGGCGCTTTCCTCGCTGCCGTTGGCGGCGCATGCGTTGATCGTCGTACGTCGCGGCGCCACCGGCGCGTCGCTGATACCCGTGCTCCGTGACACCGGCCTGGCCGAGTTGGTGTACGCCGTCGGGCTGTGTGCGGGCCTGCTGGTCTCTTCGCACGGGTGAGCTAGACCTCACACAGGCGCTACCGGCGCGGCTTGCCGATCCGACCGTCGGTCTGCTGGACGGCGGCTCCGTCGGATTCGTGAGCTCCGTCGTCTTCGTCGTCTTGGTCGACCTCGTCGTCTTCGGCGGCTCGTCGGGCATCGAACGCCTGCTTTGCCCTAGTGGCCCGCGCCTCGACGTGGGCGGCGAGGTTGTTGCGCAACGGCCTCAGCACCTCGACCGCGATCAACGAGGAGAGCACCATCGCGACAAGCGCCGTGGAAAGCGCGCTGACCGGATCCCAGCCAATCCAGTGCCCGGCGATCAGCCAGATGATGCCGTAGGCGGCCGCGAACATGGCAAGCCGAGCCAACGTGTAGACCACGAAGCTCTTCACAAGGAATCCCAACCGATGAGGGGCCGAACCAACCCGGCAAGTCTAAGCCGCCCGCCGCGGGCCACTCACTCCGCGGTCAAACCACGGCCGAGACTGCGGTGACGCTGCGCCCGCTCGCCGAGCACTTCGCGCAACACGGCAGGCTCGACGTTGCCGCCCGACACCACGGCGACAACCGGACCGGCAGCGAAGCGGTCGGCGTACCTCAGGGAGCCGGCGACCGCGACGGCTCCACTGGGCTCGGCCACCACCTTGGCCTCCAGGGCCACCCGCCGCATCGCCGACCGGATCTCAGCCTCGCTGACCGTCACCACGTCGTCGACGAACTCGGTGATGTGGCGCCAGTTGAGCTCTCCCACCGCTGGCACTCGAAGTCCGTCGGCGACCGTCCGCGCGGTCAGCGCGCTGTCCCAGGTGACCCGTCGTCCGGTGGCGAACCCCTCGGCTAGGTCGCCGGCCAGCTCCGGCTCGACACCGACGACCCGGACGTCGTCCAGCAGAGCCTTCAACGCGACCGCGATGCCACTGATCAGGCCGCCCCCGCTGACCGGCACGAATACGGTCGCGACGCGCGGGAGATCAGCGGCGATTTCCAGCCCGATCGTGCCCTGCCCCGCGACGATGTCGCGGTCGTCGAACGGCGACACGAACGTGGCCCCAGACACCGCCTGAATGCGGCGCATCTCGGTCTCGCGCTGCCCGATGTCGACCAGCACGACCTCGGCTCCCAGCGCCTGCGTCGCCGCCCGCTTGACGGCCGGGGCTTGGTGCGGCATCACGATCGTCGCGGCGATCCCGGCGGCGCGGGCCGCTCGCGCCAACGCCTGAGCATGGTTACCCGACGAATGCGTCACGACCCCCCGAGCCCGCTGCTCGGCCGCCATCAGGGACACCGCGTTGGTGGCGCCACGAATCTTGAAGGAGCCGCCGACCTGCAAACACTCGGCCTTGAGATACAACGGCCTGTCCGGGCTGCCGAGCTCGGTCGGCAACAGTGGAGTGCGGCGTACGACGGATGCGATCCGCGCGGCCCCCGCCTCGATGTCCTCGAGCCGAACGAGGGGATCCAATGCCATCCCGGTGATGCTAGACCAACGCGCGGCGCTCGGGGTCCCCCACAGCACGGTGGTTGAGGAACGAGCGACGGCGCGGCTGGGTGCGGCCTCCTCGACCACCGTGGGGTGCGGCCGCCCTCTACCACCGCGCGGGTTTTAAGGCGGGAACTTTGAGGGCCGATTACTCTTAAGTACAGAGGAGGTCGACCGACATGTGGGTTCTCGTCGTCTTGCTGATCGTGGTGCTCGCGGTCTATTGCCTGATCGAGCTCGCGCAGTCCGACCCCGCCGACGTGCGACAGCTTCCTCGGGGGCTATGGGCGTTGATTGTGCTGATTCCCCTCCTGGGCCCGGTCGCCTGGCTCGTCTACGGACGCCCCAACGGCGACACCCCCGGGCCGAAAACCCCGAAGGCGCGGCCCCGGGTGGTAGCGCCCGATGACGATCCCGACTTCCTGCGCAGTCTTAGGCAACCTCGACGCCCCCCGGACGACACCGCTGCCTAACTGAGGCTAAGAGCCCGCGCAGATAGGGGTGTCGGAATGGGAGCGGGTTTTTCGCGCCCGGGTGGCAAGGCCGCGGAGGTGGGCTCTTACATGCCGGAGTAGGAGTGGAGTCCCGAGCCGAACAGGTTGATACCGACGAAGTTGAACAAGAACGTCGCAAAGCCGAGCAGCGCGACGTACGCCGCCGCTCGTCCCTGCCAGCCGGCCGTCGCACGGGCGTGCAGGTAGGCCGCGTAGACCACCCAGGTGATGAAGGCCCACACCTCCTTCGGATCCCAGCCCCAAAAGCGTCCCCAGGCATACTGCGCCCAGATCGCGCCCGCCAGCACCGCGAACGTCCACAACGGGAAGGCGAACGCGTGCACCCGGTAGGCGACCCTGTCGATCGCTGCCGCCGGCGGCACCCGCCACAAGTAGCCGATGCGCGGTTGGCCGGGATGTGCGGCAGCCTTCGCCTCCAAGCGACTCTTGAGCAGATACAGCACCGACGCCAAGGCGCCGACCGTGTAGGCGCCGCCCGCAATCGCCGCAGCCGAGACGTGGATCGCTAGCCAGTAGGAGTGCAGCGCCGGCACCAAGGGGCCAAGCGGCCGGTAGAGCACGATGACGGCGACACCGAGCACGATGGTCAAGAAGCCGGTGACCGGGAGGCCGAGCCAGCGGATGCTGTAGCGGCGTACCAAGAAGATATAGGCCACGGCCACCGCCAGCGACGCGGTAATGGTGAACTCGTACATGTTGCCCCACGGCACCCGCTGCGCAGCCAACCCGCGACAAACGACGCCGGCAGCTTGGACCAGCATGGCAAGCACGGTCAGCGACAACCCGATCCGGCCGAACCGGTCGCTGCGCTCCACATCGTCGTCGGTCGGCGCGCTCGGCCCGTTCACCTCAGCTGGGTCGGCAGCCGTGGCGGGCACCTTCGCTGCGACGCCTCCCGCGCCCACCAGTGCGCGCCCAGCGGGCGCAGGGTTGGTCGTGAGCTGGCGCGCCATCGCCCACTCGACCACGTGAGACAGCATCGCGAGCGCGTAGACGATGGTCGCCGAGTAGATCGCGTTGTTGCTCAGATGTGCCAAGGTGTCTGTCACTGCTGCTCCTCTTGCGTCGCCGGCTGCAAAGCCGAGGCCACTTCGGCGATGTGCGCGCCCGAATCTCCCCCGGAAACCCGATCCAGCGCGGCGATCTCGACCACCGTACGCCCGCCCACCGGACGCACCCGTACCCAGGTCCGACGCGGTCGCACGAACAGTGAGCCGAGCAGCCCGAGGATCGCCAACAGCACCCCGACCAGCGGGACGACCTTCGCTGGTGCCTTGTTGATCTGCAGCTTGACCCAACGCTGGTAGCCGTCGAAGGTCACCGATCCGTTGCCCGCGCCCAGGCTCGTCGTCTGCCCGATGCGCAGCAGCAGCGGCCGCGGCCTGCCATCGGCCATCTTGTACGACGTAAGCCCCCGCTTGTCCAAAACATACACCGACTGCGGCGTCCCGGTGTTCAGGCCAAGGTCGCCGTGATAGGCGATCAGCGACAACACCGGGTTGTCGGCGTCGGGGAATGCCGAGTAAGGCTGCCCCTGGCTGGTGATGTCTGCGGTCGGGAAGAAGTAGCCCTCGAAGCCCAGCTGCTTGGGTTGCGCGTCCGGCACCTTGATGACGCCGTACGACGTGAACGACGGGTCTTGCGGCAAGAAGATCACCGGGCCGGAGAACGCGACGTTGCCCGCGCCGTCGTGCACCGTCACCACCGGCGCGTACCCGTTGCCGACCAAGAACACCGAGGCCCCGTCGACGTTGAGCGGGTGGTTCACCTGCAAGTCATAGTTGTACGGCGATTCGCCCAGCTTGTTGGTCACCGCCAGGTGCGCGCTGAACGTCAACGGCGCGCCCCGTGACTCACCGAAGCGCTTGTATTGCACGTCGAAGCTCTTGAGCTGGAATGTGAATGGTGCGAGATTCGCGGTGTTGAACCAACCGCCGGGGCTGAACTCGTCGTACTGCGTCAAGGTGTCGGAGAAGCCTTCTCCAGCGATCACCGCGGCTCCGCCCTTGAAGCCGAACAGGCTGGTGACCGCGACCCCGACCAACACCACGACCACGGCGCAGTGGAAGAGCAGGTTGCCGGCCTCCCGCAGATAGCCCTTCTCCGCGCTGACCACGACGCCGTCACCATGCTCGTACGTCTCGACCCGCCGACGCTGACCCGCCAGCAGCGTCTCGGCCCGCTCCGCCACCACGCTGACCGGCTCGGCCGTCTGCCAGGTGTCGTACGCCGACAACCGGGCCAGGTTGGTCGGAGCCTTCGGTGGGCGGTTGCGGAAGGCACGCGCGTATACCCCGAGGCGGGGGATGATGCAGCCGACCAGCGAGATCATCAGCAGCAGGTAGATCGCGCTGAACCACACCGAGCTGTAGACATGGAACAGGCCGACCCGGGTGAAAACCGGCGCGAGACCGGGGTGTGCGGCCTTGAACGCGTTCACCGCCGAGGGGTCGACCGGCGTCTGCGGAATCAGCGAGCCGGGAACCGCGGCGATGGCAAGCAGGAACAGCAAGATCAGCGCGGTGCGCATCGAGGTGAGCTGACGCCATACCCACCGAGCGAACTGACCCGGACGCAGCGCGGGGGCAGGCGGTTTCTTCGGCTCCTTGACGACCGGCGGCCGATCGGCCAGCTCAGACCGGCGTACGACCAAAGCCCACCACCTGAGTCTGTGTCCACGTGATCAAGTAGTCCCAGGCGCCGGTCAACAGCAGCAGACCGACCACCACCAGCATCACGCCACCGAGCCGCTGGACCCACCGTTGGTGCCGGCGAACCCATGACACCGCGCCCATCATCCGGCGAAATGTCACGGCTGCGATCAGGAAGGGGATGCCCAGCCCGAGGCAGTAGGCGACGACCAGCACGGCCGCTCGTTGCGAGTCGCCCTGGTCGTACGCGAGCGTATACACGGCGCCCAGAGTAGGGCCGATGCAGGGTGTCCAACCGAGCGCGAACAGCGCACCGAGGAACGGCGCGGCGAGCAGGCCGACAGCCGGCACCTTGTGGAACCGCACGTCGCGTTGAAACCAGGGGACAACACCGGCGAACACCAGGCCGACCACGATCGTGAAGACGCCGAGCACCTCGGTGATGCCGCGTTGATGGTCGAGAAAGAGGTAGCCAAGTCGGCCGATTGCCAGCCCCACGGTGATGAACACGAACGAGAAGCCAGCGATGAACAGCAGGGTGCCGGTGACCATCCGGCCGCGCACCCCGGTGCTCCCGTGAGCCGCGATGTCGGCACCGGACAGCCCTGTCACGTAGGACAGGTAGCCGGGGAGCAGCGGCACGACGCATGGCGAGAAGAACGACACCAGCCCTGCGATCAATGCGACCGGGACAGCCAACAGCAACGAGCCGTACTGCGCCGTACCATGAAACCACGACCCGATGGTCGCCGGCAGCAGTACGTCGACCGCGGCGGCGCTCATGTGCCGCTCGCGATGTCGTGGACTAGCCCGACCAGGGTCAAGGTGGTGATCTCACCGGACACCATCGCCGCGATCCGCCCCTGTGTGTCGAGCACCATCGTGGTCGGCAACGAGTTGGGTGCCAGCATGCCGTAGAACGCCAGCATCGCGCTTCCGTCGGGGTCGGCCAGGCTCGGGTAGGGGATGTGGTGACTGCGCACGAACGCCTGGGCGGCGGCGTTGTTGTCGCGCGAGTCGATGCCGATGAACACCACGTCGGGCATCTTCCTCGCGGCCTCGACAAGCGCGTCCGCCTCGGCCCGGCACGGCGGGCACCAGGCGGCCCAAACGTTGATCACCACGATCTTGCCGCGGTGGCTTGCCAGTGACACGGTTCCGCCACCCAGCGCCGCGCCCTTTAACGTCGGCACGCCCTTGCGGTCCGCTGGGGTGATGGTGTCGACGCTGCCCTGTCCGGTGATGTATCCGTTGTCCCCGCCGCCGGCCACGGTTGCCGAGCACGACGTGATGCCGGCCCCCAGCAGCACGGCGGCGGCTGCGGTCGCGACGTGCCGTAAGAGCCCGCGCCGGAACAAGGACACGCTTACGCCCCGGCCGTGAACTTCTTCGCGCCCTGCACCGCAACCAGGTCAGCAGCGGGCTCGGAATAGGCCACCGAGGTGACCCGGTCTCCGTCGTAGGTGAACGTGGTAAGGCTCGCCAGACTGCACTGCCGTCGGCGCGGGTCGTGGAAGAGCCGGCGGCCCTCGATGAACGAACGAGCGCACCACACCGGCAGCTGGTGGGAGACGATCAGCGCCTCATGACCGCTGGCAGCCAGCCTGGCGTCGTGCATGGCCGCGAGCATCCGGACCGCGATGTCGCGGTACGGCTCACCCCAGGACGGCCGGAACGGGTTGTAGAGGTGCTTCCAGGTGGTCGGCCTGCGCAGTGCCCCGTCGCCGACACCGAAGTGTTGCCCCTCGAAGCTGTTGGCCGCCTCGATCACCCGGGCGTCGGTCACGATTTCGACGCCTAGAGCGTCCGCTACCGGCTGTGCGGTCTCCTGGGCCCGCTCCAGTGGGGACGAGACAAGGTAGGTGATGTCGCGTCCGGTGAGCGTCTTGGCGACCCGCTCAGCCATCTGTACACCAACGTCGCTGAGGTGAAACTGGGCGAGCCGCCCGTACAAGACACCGGTGGGGTTGTCAACCTCACCATGCCGCAGCAGGTGTACGACCGTCCGCGCCGGCTCGGACGGGCTCATCACATCACCTCGTCGTCGGGCAGTGCAGCGGCGGCCGCCGCGGCCGCCTTCGGAAGTGCCGACGCGATCTTGTCGATGGCCCGCTCGTCGTGGGCGGCGCTGACGAACCACGCCTCGAACGCACTTGGTGGCAGGTAGACCCCCGCATCGAGCATGGCGTGGAAGAAGGCCGCAAAGCGGTGCAGGACCTGTCGGCTGGCGTCATCGAAGTTGCGGACGACGGCGACGTCAGCTGACTCTACGAAGAACACGCTGAAAAGGTTTCCGGCCGCCTGTGCGACGTGGGGCACACCGGCGACGTTCAGCGCATCGTTGACGAGTCGCTGTATCGCGGCCGCGGACTCGTCGAGTCGGGCGTAGACGTCACTCGTCGCCAGCCGTAGCGTGGTCAGCCCAGCCGTGGTGGCGATCGGGTTGCCCGACAAGGTGCCGGCCTGGTAGACCGGGCCAGCCGGCGCAAGCTCCGCCATGATGTCGGCCCGTCCTCCGAATGCGGCAGCCGGGAATCCGCCACCCATCACCTTGCCGAATGTCATCAGGTCGGGTGCCCAGCCTTCAGCCGCCCCGTCGAGCCCCCAGTGACCGGAGCGGCTGACCCGAAAGCCGGTCATCACCTCATCGCTGACGAACAAGGCACCGTGGTCGCGGCACAGCCGGGCCAGGGTGGCGTTGAACCCGTCGACTGGGCGGACCACCCCCATGTTGCCGGGCGCCGCTTCGGTGATGAGGCAGGCAATCTGGTCGCCGTACGTCGCGAACGCCTCGCGCACCGCCTCGACGTCGTTGTAGGGCAGCACCAAGGTGGACGCGGTCGCGGCGACCGGCACGCCGGGGGTGCCGGGCAGGCCGAACGTCGCCACCCCGGAGCCGGCCGAGGCCAGCAGCGCGTCGACATGGCCGTGATAGCAGCCGGCGAACTTGACGACGAGCTCGCGCCCGGTGAAGCCGCGCGCCAGCCGGATCGCCGACATGGTGGCCTCGGTTCCCGACGAGACAAGGCGCACCTGGTCGATGGGGGTTCGCTCAACGATCTCGACGGCGAGCTCCACCTCCGGCAGCGACGGCGTGCCGAACGACGTACCGGCGGCGACAGCCGACGAAACGGCTGCCACCACCTCGGGATGGGCGTGGCCCAAGATCAGCGGGCCCCACGAGCCGACCAGGTCGACGTACTCGTTGCCGTCGACGTCGTAGAGGTAGGGGCCTGCCCCGCTGGCCATGAACCGCGGCGTGCCACCGACCGCGCGGAACGCGCGCACCGGGCTGTTGACTCCACCAGGTGTCACCTCGAGTGCACGTGCGAACAGCTCTTGTGACTTGGCATCGCCGCGCGTGGTCGCGGCCCTAGTTGACGGCACCGTGCCATTGTCGCCGAGTCGATCAAGCGACCGCGAATTGGGTGCCCGCCGCTGGGCCGATCGCCCCACAACTCCGGCATTTCCCCTAGGAGCCACGGTGAGTCCACCCGACCATCTGCCGGTGGGAAAGCAGCTCAGCGGGCCCGGAGCCAGCCGGCGACTTCGGTGGCCCAGTAGGTCAACACGATGTCGGCACCGGCGCGCCGGATCGACGTCAGCGCCTCGACGATCGCCGCCTCCCGATTGAGGTAGCCGGCGGCGGCGGCGGCCTCGATCATCGAATACTCCCCGGACACGTTATAGGCAGCGACCGGCACCTCGGAGATCGCCGCCAGCTGGCTCAGCACGTCCAGATAGCCCAGCGCCGGTTTGACCAGCACCACGTCGGCGCCCTCGTCGATGTCGAGCGTTGCCTCCCGCAGCGCTTCTCGCCCGTTGGCCGGATCTTGCTGGTAGGTGCGCCGATCGCCATGGAGTGTCGATGCGACAGCTTCTCGGAAGGGGCCGTAGAACGCCGACGCGTACTTCGCCGCGTAGGCCAAGATCGCCACGTCGGCGAAGCCGGCGCCGTCAAGTGATGCTCTGATCGCACCGACTTGGCCGTCCATCATCCCGCTCGCTCCGACCACCTGGACGCCGGCTCGTGCCTGGACGAGCGCCATCTCGGCGTAGCGCGCAAGTGTCGCGTCGTTGTCGACCGATCCGTCATCGGCCAACAAACCGCAGTGGCCGTGATCGGTAAACTCGTCCAGGCACAAATCGGCCATCACCACGGTGTCTTTGCCGACCTCGGCCACCACGTCAGCGATGGCTCGGTTCAAGATGCCGTCCGGATCGACTCCTGCGCTGCCGACCGGGTCCTTGCCAGTGGGAACGCCGAACAGCATCAGTCCGCCGACTCCGGCAGCCACCGCCTCGACCGCGGCCTTACGCAGCGAGTCGCGCGAGTGCTGCACCACTCCTGGCATGCTGGTGATGGCGGTGGGCTCGACGAGGCCCTCGGCGACGAACATCGGCAGCACCAGGTGACGCGGTTCGAGAGTGGTCTCGGCGACCAGGCGCCGCAGCGCCGGCGTCGTACGCAAGCGGCGTGGGCGAGCGGTGGGATAGCCCATCAGCGACCTTCGCTTTCCACGATGCTTAGGTCGCTCGGCGGCGACCGGACGCGCGGCGTTCGGACGGTTTCGTCACCGGCTCACCGGCCTCGATCATCGAGAGGCGGCGCCCGGCGCCGAAGTCGGCAAGTGCGTCGGCGAGTGCCTCGACGGAAGGCTTGGGGGCGAGCACGTCGACCCGCAAGCCGTGCTCCTCGCAGGTCTTCGCGGTCGCCGGCCCGATCGCCGCGATCACGGTGGACGCGTGCGGCTTGCCGGCGATGCCGACCAAGTTGCGCACCGTTGACGACGAGGTGAACACCACCGCGTCGAACTTGCCGCTCTTGATCGCATCGCGGGTAGGCGCCGGCGGAGGCGACGCGCGCACCGTCCGGTAGGCGGTGACGTCTTCGACCTCCCATCCCAGCTCCACAAGCCCCGCCACCAGGCTTTCGGTGGCGATGTCGGCGCGCGGCAAGAACACCCGGTTGATCGGGTCGAGCAACTCGTCGTACGGCGGCCAGTCGGCGAGCAGTCCACACGCTGACTGCTCGTCGGACGGAACGAGGTCGGGTCGGATCCCCCACTGCGCGATGCGCTCAGCCGTCTTGTCTCCGACTGCGGCGACCTTGAGGCCGCTGAACGCCCGCGCGTCTAGCCCGTACTCGTCAAACTTCTCGCGCACCGCCTTCACCGCATTCACCGAGGTGAAGACGATCCACTCATAGCGTCCCTCGACCAGCCCGCGGATGGCCTTGTCCATCTGCTGAGCGTTGCGTGGCGGCTCCACGGAGATCGTGGGCACCTCCTCCGGCACTCCGCCGTACGAGCGGAGCTTGTGCACCAGCGAGCCCGCCTGCTCCTTCGTGCGTGGCACCAGCACTCGCCAGCCGAACAGCGGCTTGGTCTCAAACCACGAGAGGGTGTCACGCATGTCCACAACGTCGCCGACGACGGTGACCGCAGGGTTGCACATCCGTGCCGCCGTGGCCTCCACGCCGATCTCGCCGAGTGTTGACACCACCGTCTTCTGCTCGGTCGTCGTGCCGATCGAGGTCATCGCCACCGGCGTCTCGGGCTCCCGGCCGGCATCTTGCAGGCACCGCGCCACCTCTTCGATGGTGGACACCGCCGACAACAAGACGAGGGTAGAGATGTGGGCATATTTCGACCAGTCGATCGCGGTCTCGGCCACGTTGAGCACCACCACCTCGCGGGACGTGCGCGTGGTGAGCGGCACCCCGGCGTACGCGGGGACCGCCGTGACCGCGCTGACGCCTGGCACCACCTCAAACGTCACGCCCGCCTTCGCGCAAGCCGCGGCCTCCTCGGCTCCGGTGGCGTATATCCAGGGGTCACCAGAGATCAGGCGCACGACGGAGCCGTCGTGGTCTTTGGCGTGCTTGACGACGAGCTTCGCCCGGGACGCATGGGCGAGTGGCTGGCCGTTTTCACCGTAGCCACCGTCTACGACGGTGACGTCGTCGAATCGATCACCAAGGAGGGCCGCCAACATGGGCGCGTGATCGGCGGACTCGGTGATCAGCACGTCGGCAGCCATGATGAGCTCGGTCGCCCGTATGGTCAGCAACCCAGGGTCTCCTGGCCCGGTGCCGACGAACGCCACAAACCCTGCGGGTCGAGGGGAGGAGATCGGCCGGTCAATTCTAGCCCCAGCGCGGCTCGAGGTGTTGGCGGCGGCAGTCTTCGGCATTGCGTTCTTCACCGTCTTGGTCTGTGTTGGTTGGATCTTCGTGGTCTTTTTCACGCCGGCTCCTTCATGAGCTCGGCAGCCCCATCGGCTAGCAGCACCTCGGCCAGGCTGCGGCCGACGGCTTCGGCGGCTTGCGGACGTCCAACGAGTGAACGCCGGACCAGATGGGTCCCATCGTGCGCACACACCACCGCCCGAAGCCAAATCTCTGGACCATCGTCACCCTCGGCAATCTCGGCAAGCGCGCCGATCGGCGCGCTGCAGCCGGCGTCCAGGGCGAGCAGGATCGCACGCTCTGCGCACACCGCGGCCCGAGCGTCGGGGTCGTCGAGGGCAGCCCGCACGTCCGCTGCCAACTCACCAGCCGTGGCCGCGACTTCCACGGCGAGGGCGCCTTGGCCCGGGGCCGGCAACATCTGTAGTGGGTCGAGGTTCTCGGTGATGTCGCGCAGCCTGCCGAGCCGGGACAAGCCTGCGCGCGCCAGCACGACCGCGTCGTACTCACCCGCTCTGACCTTGGCCACTCGCGTCTCGACATTGCCCCGGATCGACACCACGTCAACGTCGAGGCCAAGCGCCAGGAGCTGTGCGGCCCGGCGCGGCGAACCGGTGCCGATTCGTGAGCCGGCCGGCAGCTCGCCGAGCGTCAGCCGGTCGCGGGCGACGAGCGCGTCGCGAGCATCCTCCCGCGTCGGCACCGCGGCCAGCACGACGCTCGCGTCTGGCGCGACCGGGAGATCCTTCAACGAGTGCACCGCGATGTCGACCGCCCCGGCGACGACGGCCTCCCTGAGCCCTCCGACAAACACACCTTGTCCACCGATCTGGGTCAGCGGCGCGGTGCTGCGGTCTCCGCTGGTGGTGACCGCGATGAGCTCGACGTCGACACCAAGCCGAGCGCTAAGGTGCTGCGCGACGCTGTCCCCTTGGACCCGGGCAAGCGTACTGGCACGGGTGCCGATCTTCAGGCTTGTCACAACCGCTCCGCCTCCCCGATCCCGGTGACGGCGTCCACGCTGGCCGGGTTGAGCGCGAAGAGCTCGGCGAGGGCATCGGCGTACGACGCCTCGGGCGCGCGGCCGGCGAGCTGCTTGACCCGCACCGTGGGCTCGTGAATCAGCTTGTCCGCGACGCGACGAAGGCTCTCGGCGATCTCGGCCTGCTGGTTTGGAGTGACAGTCGCCAGCCTGCCAAACAACCGGTCCAGCTCGGCGGCCACGACGGCAGTTGCCATAGTGCGAAGTGCGACAACGGTCGGGGCGAGACGGGCGGCCTCTCGGGCGGCCGCGAAGGCGGTGACCTCCTCGTCGAGGATCTCCTTCGCCGCCTCGACGGCGGTGCCTGTGTAGGCGTTGTCGCGAGCCGGTTTGGCGAGCGAGGCAAGCGGGATCAAGGTGATGCCGGACAGCTTGCCAACCTCGGGGTCCACATCGTGTGGCAGCGCAAGGTCAAGGACCACCATTGGGCGGTCGTCGACGCGCGCCGCATGCGCGCAAGCGATCATCTCGGCCGGTACGACGACGCCGGTGGCCCCAGTGCAGGAGATCAGCACGTCGGCGTTGGTCAGCTCAGTCGGCAGCTCCTCGATGTCGACGGCCCGGCCGTCGACTCGGGCGGCCACCCGCTGCGCGTTCGACAACGTGCGAGAGACGACGACGATGTCCCCCGCGTCGGCTCGGCGTACCGACGCAGCGGCGAGAGCGGCGATGGAGCCGGCGCCGACGACGCAGACGCGGGCGCCCGCGACATCACCGATCACGGCGGCCGCTTGCTCGAGCGCAACAGAAACCACGGACTGGCCGGCTCGGTCGATGCCGGTTTCGGCGTGCGCGCGTTTGCCCACTCGCAAGCCCTGCTGGAACAGCGCGTTGAGCGACGGGCCGACGGTTTCCTCCGACTGGGCCGCCCGCAGCGCATCTCGGACTTGGCCAAGGATCTGACTCTCACCCACGACCATGGACTCGAGGCCGGCCGCCACCGAGAAGAGGTGGGCGACTGCACCGGCGTCGTAATGCACGTACAAGGCCGGTATGACGTCCTCGGGTGAGCAGGTGGCGCGGTCGACGAGGAGTGCGGTGAGGTCTTCGACGCTGCCGTGGAAGCGGTCGACGTCGGCGTAGATCTCGAGCCGATTGCAGGTGGCGAGCACCAAGACCTCGTTGACGTGGCCCGTCTCTAACGCGGCGGCTCGAAGTTTGGTGGCGCCGGCAACGTCCACGGCCAGCTGCTCGAGCAGCTCCGCTGGGGCGCTGCGGTGCGACGTACCGACGACAAGAATGCTCATCCGGCTCCGGCCTCCAGCTCGACCAGGCCGCCTGTCTTGCGCTGCTCATGGAACGCCAGGATCTGCAGCTCGGTCGAGAGATCGACCTTGCGAACATCCACCCCCGGTGGGACCGACAACACGGCCGGCGCGAAATTGAGCACACTGGTGACTCCGCAGGCAACCAGCCGGTCGCACGCGCCCTGTGCGGAAGACGCCGGAGTGGCGATGACCGCGATCGAGATGGCGCGCTCTTTGACTACGCGTTCGAGGTCGTCGAGCGGTGATATCTCGACGTCGCCGACTCTTTCACCCACTCTGGCCGGGTCGCTGTCCAACAATGCGGCGATCTGGAAGCCGCGGGAGATGAAGCCGGAGTAGTTGGCCAGCGCATGACCGAGATTGCCGATGCCCACGATGACGACTCGCCAGTCTTGGGTTAGGCCGATCTCGCGGGCGATCTGGTAGCGCAAATAGTTGACGTCATAACCGACCCCACGGGTGCCGTAGGTGCCCAGGTAGGACAGATCCTTGCGAAGCTTGGCGGAATTGACCCCCGCAGCGTTCGCCACCTGTTCGCTGCTGGCGGTCGAAACCTTCCGGTCACACAGCGCGATCAGGGCTCGCAGATAGACCGGAAGCCTGGCGATTGTCGCTTCCGGGATCCCTCGCTCGCCCCGGTCGTCGCGGGCGCCACCGCCGTCGCGGCGATTGGCAGCATCGGAGCCGCGCCGGTTGCCAAGGCTCTCGATGCGACCGCGTGCCGAGCCACGGTTGCGGCCATCGGCAGCGCCGCTGAAGCGGTCATCGTTAGAGGTCACAGTGCTCCTGGCCCGCCATTGCATTGAAGGTGCCTCGCGCCTCGAGGCGATGCAACCGGCGCAAGGGCCACTCTAGGAGCTTGTGAACGCGAGAACAAAATCGTCTCGCTCCGGCGATGGGTGAGGTGCCACACATCACCGACAGTCCTTACCTGGCGGGTTCTAATGCGTTCCGGAGACGCGTTTCGTCGACCCGCCAGAAGTCGTGTTGAGCGCCGTCGACGAAGGTGACAGGGATCTGTTCGCCGTACGCCGACATGAGGGCGGGGTCGCTCGTGATGTCGACTTCGTCAAAATCCACGCCGAGGTCGCTGCATACTTCGGCTATCACCGCGCGCGCGTCATCACACAGGTGACAGCCGGGCTTGGACAGCAACCGAACGCGGTTCATAACCCGTCAAGTGTTTCACGCCGCGGAGCCCTCAAGAGCCGGCGACTCCCTACCTGCGCCGGCTCTAAGCTGTCGAGATGGCTTCGTCTGCGACCCGACCGACCGAGGCCTCGCGGCCGGGCACGCGATCAGAGCGGGCGGGCGAAGCAGCAGCGCGCAATGCGCAAGTGGTTCGCAACCTCCAGACACCACCAGACGAGCAAGCGGCGGCGGCCTTCTTCGACGTCGACAACACGGTGATGCAAGGTGCGGCGATTTTCCATCTGGCCAGGGGGCTGCACCGCCGCGAGTTTTTCACCACGAGAGTCTTGCTCAAGGCGGCCTGGGACCATGCCTACTTCCGGCTTATCGGCATCGAGAACCCTGGCGCGGTCGCCAATGCGCGAGAGTCTGCGTTGTCGATCATCGCCGGCCACCGAGTTGCCGAGCTGGAGTCATTGGCCGAGGAAATCTTCGACGAAGTGATGGCTGGCAAGATTTGGCCAGGCACCCAAGCGCTTGCGCAAATGCACCTCGACCAGGGTCAACGCGTGTGGCTGGTGACGGCGGCACCAGCCGAAATCGCCAGAATCATCGCCCGTCGACTCGGCCTGACCGGGGCGCTTGGCACTGTCGCGGAGCAGGCAGCCGGCGTTTACACCGGACGCCTGGTGGGAGAACTGCTGCACGGGCCGGCAAAAGCGGCGGCGGTGCTCGCGCTAGCCCGCCGTGAGCACCTGGACCTGGCGCGCTGCTCCGCCTACTCCGACTCCCACAACGACCTTCCCATGCTGTCCTTGGTGGGAGATCCGTGCGCTATCAACCCCGACCGCCTGCTCCGCGACCATGCTCGCCGGCACGGGTGGCGGGTGCGCGACTACCGCACCGGCCGCAAGGCTGCCCGGTTGGGCCTCGTGGTGGCCGGCTGCGTGGGTGCCGCCTCGGGCAGCTTGGCGGCAGCCATCGCCGTACGTCGAAAGCTGGGCGACGCTTACCGCGCGCCCTAACCTAAGAGTCCGCGGGCTCCAAGACTGAGCAACCACAGGTCGACTGTGGATCAGCCAAAGACGCCTTGGCGCTGCATCAGCAGTGTGTACAGCGTCTGCTGGATGGTTTCCCGGACCTGGTCTGTGACGTTGAAGACAAGCATCGGATCATCGGCGGCACCGACACCGTATGAGTCGGTGCGGATCGGCTCTCCGAACTCGATAAGCCACTTCGACGGCAACGGCACCATGCCCAACAGACCTAGCCACGGGAAGAACGGCGTGACGGGGATGTAGGGGACACCGAGCAGGCGCGCGAGAGATGGCAGATGACCAACCAGAGGGTAGATCTCCTCAGCGCCGACGACCGAGCACGGGACGATCGGCACGCCGGTGCGTAGCGCGGCCGACACGAAGCCGCCGCGACCGAACCGTTGCAGCTTGTAGCGCTCGCTGAACGGCTTGCCGACGCCCTTGAATCCCTCGGGCCAGACCCCGACTAGCTCACCACGGCCAAGCATCCGCCGGGCATCCTCGTGGCTCGCCAACGTGGCGCCACCCTTTCGAGCGAGCTCTCCGATGAACGGCAGCCTGAAGACCAGATCCGCGGCCAGCATGCGAAGGTGCCGGTGGGCATGGTCGTGGACAACGAGTGCGGTTATCAGCCCGTCGAGCGGGATCGCGCCCGAATGGTTGGACACCAAGAGCGCGCCGCCTTCGGCTGGCAGGTTGTCGATCCCTCGCACCTCAACTCGGAACCACTTCTCGGCGAGGGGGCGCAGCGCCGAAAGCAAGAACCGCTCAGTGAGCTCGATGTCGAACCCGAAGTCGTCGACTTCGTAGTCGCCAGTGAGGCGAGTCCGGATAAACGCGAGGAGCTCTGCTAGCCGTCGCTCCCATGCCGACTCACCGGCGAGCTCGCCGACGGCCGGCGTGCGGGCAGCTGGCTTTGCGGGCGTGGCCTTCGCCGCCCCGTCAGGCATCGTCGCGGCGGCCTGCCTCCTTGTGGGCCTGGTAGGGGCCGTCTGGTCGGCAACGCCCGGACTCTTCGTGGTGCCCTGCTTCGTCGCCCCCTCCCTGCTCACCGCGTTCTTGGTCGCGGACTGCTTGGGGGCCGTCTTCTTGGTTGCTGTCTGCTTGGTTGGTGTCTGCTTGGTCGCGGACTGCTTGGTTGCCGTCTTCTTAGTTGCTGGCTGCTTCGTCGCTTTCTTCGCCGCGGGCTCAGTGTCCGACACCCGACACCACCTTGGTGACTAGGTGCGCGACCTGCTTTTCGGCGTCTCGCAGCCGCGCGGCGTTGAGGGGCCCTGGTCGCAGCCGGCGGGCAAAGGCTTCGAATGCCGCCGAAGTGGTGTAGCCGGGCTCGAAGCCGAGGAGCTCCCGCATTCGAGTCGTGTCGAGGACTCTGCCATAGGTGAGGAAAGCTGCTTGCTCAACGGACAATTGAGCCCCTCGAGCTTGCGGAAACAGTGAACCAATCGCGCTAAGTCCGGTCGACGGCAGCGCCAGCGCAGGGCGGCCAAGGCGGCGTACCACCTGAGACAGCATCATCACGCCGTCACCGGCGATGTTGAACGTGCCGTGAACCCTGGTTCGAGTCGCGTGGTCGAGCGCCGCGAGGGCGTCCTGCTCGTGACAGAACTGCAGCCGGGGGTCGAAGCCAACCACCGTTGGCACCACCGGGAGGCAAAAGTATCTGGTCAGTGCGGTGTCGATCTCCGGGCCGATCACATTGGCGATGCGCAGCATGGTCACCACGACATCGGGACGGCGGCGGGCGAATCCGCGCACATAGCCTTCGACCTCGACCGAGTCCTTGCCGAAACCGGAGCCCGGCAACCGTCGGGGGTCTTGGTCCTCGACAAACATGGCCGGATCCTCAGCTGACGAGCCGTACACCGCCGACGAGGATTTCACGACCAGCCGCTCGATCCCCGGCGCCTGCTGGCAGGCCGCGAGCAACTGCATGGTGCCGATGACGTTGATCTCTTTCGTCAACGCCCGGCTTCCGGCTGCGCTGGGCGTCGCGATGACCCCGAGATGTACGACGGTGTCGACCCCCTCGGCGGCGATGACCTTGGCGATGACCGGATTGCGGATGTCAACCCGAACGAAGCGAACCACGCCGAGGTCACGGCGAGGCGGCAACACGTCCACTCCGATCACGCGATCGATCTCGGGGTGGTCGGCGATCCGGCGCGCGAACCTGCCACCGAGATCGCGCGAAACCCCGGTGACCAAGACGACGCGGCCCATGCGCGGCTCCTAGTTCCCGGAGTTTTGCGTGTCGATGATGCTCATGGCGTTGACTGGCTCATTTGGTTGACTGGCTCACCGCGTCGGCCGCGGGCAACGAACCGGCTACTTGCCTTGACGGCGACGCTGGATCCGCGTCTTCTTCAACAGCTTGCGATGTTTCTTCTTCGCCATCCGCTTGCGACGCTTTTTGATAACTGAGCCCACGGTCTACCTTTCGGGCGATGCTGCGTGTACCCCGCCACGGCAGGGGAGGTCTTTGACGTCACAATGCTTCGCGACCGGCAAAGCTTACCGTTTCACGTCACGCGGCCTCGAATCCGCCGCCGGGCCAGGCGCAGGCTGGAGTGGCTACAGCCCGCTGTCTTTCAACCCGCCTGGAAGTACGACTTGCGGAGATACTCGGTGACGGCGTCCTCGGGCACCCGGAACGAGCGTCCTACCCGTACGGCAGGCAGATCGCCAGCATGCACGAGGCGATAGACCGTCATCTTGGAAACCCGCATGGCGGTGGCAACTTCGGCCACCGTGAGGAACTTGACGTCGGAAAACGCATCTCCGGTCGAGTTTGGAACCATGACGCACCAACTCTCAGCACGAACGCTCCACGGCTTCCCGACCGAAGATCCACAATCGTCCGTCCATACGTGAGAGTAGTGGCAAATGTGGCTGCTGGGAAAGGGAGCAGCCGAAACTAGGGGACGGCCGCGAAGCGGCCCCTCAACCACCGTGAAGATGGCTCGTCAGTACGACGCGTCGATGCCGTGCCATGGGAAGACTTCCCGGCGGGTTTGGGCAACGCACCTATCGAGCCACGAGTCGGGGTTATAGCCGCCCGACCAGTCATCGAACGTTGGGCTTCGCCCGTCGGTCATCACCGACGGCGACGGACCCCCGGTGGTCTCCTCGACGTACGCACGCCACTGCGGCGAGACCAATGTCTGCGGGTCGATGGGGCTTCCACCGACAACGGCAAGCAGGTGCGTCCAGGTGCGCGGCACGACGTCGACTATTGCGTAACCGCCACCGCCGGTCGCGACCCACTTGCCTCCGCATACTTCGTGGGCCAGGTCATGCAGCGCCAGGTGCGCTGCCCGCTGACCGTCGACGCTCAGCATCAGATGCGCCAGCGGGTCGTCCAGGTGCGTGTCGCAGCCGTGCTGGCTGACCAAGATGTCGGGTTTGAACGTCCGCAGTAGTTTGGGCACGACGGCGTGGAAGGCTCTCAGCCACCCGCCGTCGGCTGTGCCAGGCGGCAGCGGCACGTTGACCGCACTGCCTTTGGCAGCTGCACCGCCGGTCTCGGTTGAATTCCCGGTTCCGGGGAAGAGCGTTCTGGGACTCTCATGAAGACTGATCGTGAGCACCCGCGGATCGTCGTAGAACGCGGCTTGCACGCCGTCGCCGTGGTGTACGTCGACGTCGACGTACACCACGCGTTCAGCGCCGTTCCCGAGCAGCCAGGCGATCGCGATCGCGGGATCGTTGTAGATGCAAAAACCGCTCGCCGAGTCGGCCATCGCGTGATGCAGTCCACCGCTGATGTTCACCGCATGCAAGAAGTCTCCGCTCCAAACACGGCGTGCCGCCTCGATCGAGGCGCCGACGATGTGTGCGGAGGCGTGGTGCATCCCGAAGAACGTCGGTGTGTCACCTGTGCCCAGTCCGTGCCTGAGGTCTGCTCCGTGCTGCACAGGGTCGTCACTGAGGCGTTGCACCACTTCGATGTAGCGCGGCGAATGCACCAGCTCGAGTTGGGAGTCGGTGGCCACCGGTGCCGGCACCAATGACACGTCGGGTAGGTCGAACACGCCCATGGCCCGGGCAAGCCGGATCGTGAGGTCTACCCGCACGGGCGACATCGGATGACCGGCTCCGAAGTCGTAGCGGGTGAGCTCCTCGTCGAAGACGACGCTCGCCTTCCCGGACATGATGTGACCTTATCCCGCTGGGCTGCTAAGAGCCCGCGGGCTCTAAGAGCCGGCACCCGAGCGCGGCACGGGCAGGACCTGGACTTGGAGGGTCAGGACTTGGAAGGTCAAGACTTGGTGGCGAGCGACCTGACGAAGAAGCCGAGGTTGGCGGGCCGCTCGGCGAGGCGCCGCATCAGGTAGCCGTACCACTGGTCGCCGTACGGAACGTAGATGCGCACCTTCTCACCACTCCCGGCAAGGCGCCGCTGTTCGTCGGGGCGGATTCCGAAGAGCAGTTGATACTCGTAGCTGCCTTGCTTGCGCTGATTGCGCTCGACCAAGGCGCCGGCGATTCTGATCAGGGTGGGGTCGTGGGAGGCTACCATCGGATAACCCCCGCCGGCCATCAGCGCCTTCAGGCAGCGCACATATGACAGGCTCACATCGCCCCTGTCCTGGAACGCGACGGACTCCGGCTCCTGGTAAGCGCCCTTGCAGAGCCGCACTCGCGACCCGCTGTAGGCAAGATCGCGGCAATCTTGCTCGGTGCGCCGCAGATACGCCTGGACGACCGCGCCGGCCGACGGGAAGTCCTGGCGCACGTCGCGCAAGATCGCCAGCGTCGAGTCCGTGGTGGTGTGATCTTCCATATCGAGCGTCACGGTGGCGCCGACGTTGGTCGCCGCCTGACAAATCTTTCGAGCATTCTCCAGCGCGATGCGCTCGCCATCGCCGGGAAGTGCCTGACCCACCGCCGAGAGCTTCACGGACACATCGGCACCCTCGGTCAGCCCTGCCTCGCTCAGCTGCTTGAGCACAATCAGATATGCCTCGACTGTGACCGAGGCATGCTCGATGTCGACAGTGTCCTCGCCGAGATAATCCAAGCTGACCAACAGCCCGTCGGAGGCGAGCCGCCGGGTTGTCTCCACTGCGTCTTCGGCAGCTTCGCCGGCGACGAAGCGGGACACGATGCCGGCAGAAATCGGCATCGCGCTCACCAGCTGCTTGATCGTGTCGCTGTTCGACAGCATCAGCAGTGAATGACGAAGCAAAGATCCTCCTCAGACGCCCTTCGGCCGCGTGCCGGCGCTTAAGGTTACCTGTGACTGGCTGGAGCGGACACCCGGCGACGAGCCTCACGTAAAAGGTCCGGGAACCTCGGCGCTTGCCTCACCTGAGAATGTCCGCGTAGCGCGTGGTGGTTCGATCCGGTGTGAGCAAGGAGCTGTCGATGGCTGCGCGCCAGGAGATCA
>JBPCQA010000059.1:0-100550 GCA_050998615.1 Nocardioidaceae bacterium | reverse complement strand
GTGCCCGAGCGTGTTCGCTCCCGCGTCGCCGTAGTCGGCGCTGTCGGGCAGCTCACCCGCGCCGCAGGCGTCGAGGACGATGACGAAGGCCCGGCGCGTGCTCACGGCCGGCGATTCTCGCAGGCGGCGCGGGGATCAGCCGCGGTCGGCGCGGGCCCGCGGGTGGGCGTCGAAGTAGACGTCCTTCAGGCGGTCGGCCGAGAGGTGGGTGTAGAGCTGCGTGGTCGCGATGTCGGCGTGGCCGAGCATCTCCTGCAGGCTGCGCAGGTCGCAGCCCCCGGCCAGCAGGTGCGTCGCGAAGGTGTGGCGCAGCGTGTGCGGGCTCATCTTGGAGGCGAGGCCGGCGCTGCGCGCGTGGCGCTGGACGATCTTGTACAGGCCCTGGCGCGTGAGCCCGGCGCCGCGATGGTTGAGGAACAGGCGCGGCTCCATGCGGTCGCCGACGAGGTGTGGGCGGCCGCGCTGGAGGTAGGCGGTCAGGGCACGGCCGGCGGCGGAGCCCATCGGGACCAGGCGCTCCTTCGAGCCCTTGCCGCGGGCCCGCAGGAGGCCGGCCTCGAGGTCGATGTCGGAGGCCTCGAGCCCGGTCGCCTCCGACGCGCGGAGGCCGCAGGCGTACATGATCTCCAGCAGGGAGCGGTCGCGCAGCGCGGCGGGCTCGGTGCCCTTGGGCTGCTCGAGCAGGCGCGCGACCTCGTCACCTGGGCCCCCCCCCCCCCCCCCCCCCCCCCCCCCCCCCCCCCCCCACCCCCCCCCCCCCCCCATTCCCCCCCCCCCCCCCCCCCCCCCCCCACTCGGCGTCTGGTGGCTCGCTAGCCTGAACCGGTCATGGATGTCCTCGCGGTGTGGCTCGGCAAGATCACCCTCGCTGTATTGCGGCTGCTCGGCCGGCGTGGCAACGCGTTGCCCGGACTGGTTGTCGAGAAGCTCGTCCCCGGCTATCTCGCCCACGCGATGGCGCGCCTGCCGGAGGGCGTCGTGGTAGTCACCGGTACCAACGGCAAGACGACCACCACCAAGATGCTCGCGACGATCCTGGCGCAGCGCTACCGGGTGCTCACCAACGACACCGGCAGCAACTTCGTTCGCGGCGCGATCACCGCGACCGTAGAGCACTCGACCTGGACCGGACGAACGCCCTACGACGTCGCGGTGTTCGAGCTGGACGAGGCCTGGGCGGTCCGCTTCGTCGAGCACGCCGCACCGCGTCGGGCCCTGCTGCTCAACGTGATGCGCGACCAGCTCGACCGCTTCGGCGAGATCGACACAACAGCGACATTGCTCGGCAAGGTCGCCGCCGCAACTACTGGGCACCTGATCCTCAACCGCGACGACGAGCGCGTGGCGGCATTGCACACGGACACGCTCGCCGAGGTCAGTTACTACGGCGTCGCACCCAACCTGCGCCCGATGTTTCCGACCGACGAGGAACTCTACGGTGGCCCGGTTCGCATCGCCGAGCAGACCGTAGTAGCCGAGCTGACCCGACTGCCCAGTCGGGAGCAGCCGCGCCTGGGCATGCGCATCGGCACCACCGAGCGCGATATCGCGCTGCGAGCCGAAGGACCGCACAACGCGCAGAATGCAGCGGGCGCCGCTGCCGTCGCGCTGAGCTTCGGCCTGGACCCGGACGCGGTAACCACCGGCCTGGCGGCGGTATCACCGGCCTTCGGGCGCGGGCAGCCCTTTCGCGTCGACGGCCGCCGGGTCGTGCTGCAACTGGTGAAGAACCCAGCCGGATTCCGGCAGAGCCTGCACACCCTCGAGCGGGGCAGCCCGCAGGACGGCGTCGTCGTCGTCATCAACGACGACTACGCCGACGGACGTGACGTGTCCTGGCTGTGGGATGTGGACTTCAGTGCGTTGCGCGGACGGACGGGGCGCATCGCCACGTCGGGCACCCGGGCCGCCGACATGGCGGTACGCCTGCACTATGACGGGGTCAGCACCGACGACGTCGAGGCCGACCCGGAGACGGCGGTGCGCGCCGCCGTGGCCGCAGCCGGTGACGGGGAGGTCGTGGTTTTCAGCACCTACACGGCGATGTGGGCGCTGCACGCCGTCCTGCTGCGGATGGGGGATGCCGAGTGATCACGCTCGTCCACTTCTATCCGCGCGAGATGAACATCTACGGCGACACCGGCAACGTACTGGTGCTCCGCCGACGCCTGGAATGGCGCGGTCTGCACGCGCGCGTCGTCCCGGTGAGCATCGGCGACCCGCTCCCGCACGACGCGGACATCCTGCTCGGCGGCGGCGGCCAGGACGCGGCGCAGGGAGAGATCGGCGCCGACTTCGCTTCGCGCGCCGCCGAGCTTCGGGCGATGGCCGACGATGGGGTGGTCATGCTGACCATCTGCGGGAGCTACCAGATGCTCGGGCACGCCTTCGTCACCCAGCAGGGCCGGCACATCGACGGCGTGGGCGTCCTGGATGTCATCACCCGTGGTCAGCCGGTCCGGCTGATCGGCAACAATTTCGTCGACACCCCGGACGCCGGACGACTGGTCGGCTACGAGAATCACAGTGGGCTCACCGAACTCGGCTCGGCCGTGCGAGCGCTGGGCAGCACCAAGCCCGGGCGCGGCAACAACGGCCGGGACCGAACCGAAGGGGCGGTGCGCGACAACGTCATCGGCACCTACCTGCACGGCCCGGTGCTTGCGAAGAGCCCCCGCTTCGCCGACGACCTGCTGCGCCGTGCACTGGCCCGGCGCGGGCTCCCAACCGGGCTAGAGCCGCTCGACGACAGCCTGGCCGAGCGGGCCGCGCACGTCGCCGCGCGGCGACCGCGCTGAGCGTCCCGGCTCAGCCCGCTGCTGGTGGCGGGTCCTCCGGCGCGGGTGCCACCGGCTCGGGATACGCCGGCTCGCTCTTGCGACGTTGTCCCAGGACGCCGGCCACGGCAATCCCGGCGGCGATCCCGCCGAGCAGGACGAGCCGGCGGCGCCCGCGCCGCGGATGCCGTCCGGCCTTCTCCTGCGCCCGGATGCTCAGCTCGTGCGCCTTGCGGCCCGCAAGCTTGCCGGCTTGCTTGCGTGCCTCTCGGGCTCTCCTGGCGGAGTCCTTGGCCCGCTTCTGCGCTGACTTGACCGCCTCTTTCTGCGCGCGCCGACCACGCTGTTTGGCGGTGTCTAGCGCCGACGACACCGCCAAACCGACGCTCTCGCCGGCCGCAGCGGCTTGTCCGCGAACGGTGCCCAGCGTCGACGCGGCGAGATCCTTCGTGCTCTGACTCAGTGCCGCGCCGGCGTTGTGCACAGGGGCTGAGACCTCGGCGGCGTCGGTGCGGGGCATGATCCATCCTCTTTCGCGGTAATAGGGGAGGCTTCTCGCGCCAGTCCTACCCCAGAACCGGTCGGGGTTACCAGTGTGGGCCGCATGGCAGGATGGGCTGAGGAGAGACCCCGTCGCCGACGAGCAGGAGCCGCAGTGCCCGCCACCCAGATCGCCACGCTGCACACCAGCTCCGGCACCATCCGCGTCGAGCTGTTCGGCGACCACGCACCGAAGACCGTGAAGAACTTCGTCGAGCTCGCCGAGGGATCCCGGGAGTGGCGGCACCCGGGCACCGGGGCGACGACCAGTGACCGGCTCTACGACGGCACCGTCTTCCACCGGGTCATCTCCGGGTTCATGATCCAAGGCGGCGACCCGCTGGGCGTCGGAACCGGTGACCCGGGCTACAAGTTCGGCGACGAGTTCCATCCCGAGCTGTCCTTCGACCGCCCGTATCTGTTGGCGATGGCCAACTCCGGCCCGAACAGCAACGGCTCGCAGTTCTTCATCACGGTCGGGCGAACGCCACACCTCAACCGCAAGCACTCGATCTTCGGTGAGGTCGCCGACGCAGAGAGCCGGGCGGTCGTCGACGCGATCGCGGCCACGGCGACCGACCGTCGGGACCGCCCCGTCCAGCCGATCACCATCGAGTCGGTCACCGTCGCCGCGGTGCAGTGAGCCGGATGCGCTCCCGATGACCGTGGCGCCGGACGGGTCCGCGCGCGACCAAGAGGCCGCCGCGCCGCCGCGCTGTTATCGCCATCCCAGTCGGGACGCGCTCGTGCGCTGCACCCGCTGCGACCGGCCGATCTGCCCGGAGTGCATGCGCGAGGCGTCCGTGGGCTTTCATTGCCCCGAGGACGTGGCCATCGCGAAGCGCACGGCACGCCGGCCGCGCACCTCGGTCGGCGCGATGCTGCGCAGCTCGCCGCCCTACATCACTGCCGTGCTCGTCGGGCTCAACGCCGTTACCTATCTGGCAACCGGGCTGCAGCCGCCGGCCAGCCTGACCCATCCGACGGACGGCCCGATCGACGGGTTGTTCAGCTCGTGGCAGCTGCAGCCTGGCGCCGTCTACCGGGACGACGCGTACTGGCGGCTGATGACCTCCGCGTTCCTGCACATCAATCCGCTGCACCTGGGTGCGAACATGCTGGCGCTGGTGGTGATCGGGCCGGCGCTGGAGCGGCTGCTCGGGCGCATCCGGTTCCTCGCCCTCTACCTGCTCGCGGCGCTCGGCGGCTCGGCTGCGATATACGTGTTCGGTGCCGCCGGCGTAGCGGTCGTCGGCGCCTCGGGCGCGATCTTCGGATTGTTCGGGGCCAGTCTCGTTCTGGTGCGCCGGCTCGGCCTGGACCTGCAATGGCTGATCGGCATCATCGTCTTGAACTTCGTATTCACCTTCTCGGTGCCCGGCATCTCCGGCCTGGGCCACCTCGGCGGGTTCGTCACGGGTACGCTCGCGGCGCTGGCGATCGCCGGGTTGCCGCAGCTTCGCCGCCGCGTGCCCACCGGCGTCCAGGCGGCCGGGCTGTCCGCGCTGCTCGCGGCCCTGCTACTCGCGATCTCGGTGCGGACGGTGCTCGGCGACTTCTAGGGACGGCACTCGCGCGGATCGAAGGACCGGATCGTCTCGGCGACCAACTCGGGGGCGGCACCCAACGCGCGGCGGCTCAACACGATGAGCGTGTCGCCCGCGTCGATCTCGAGGGTCACGCTGCGCAACCCGTAGCGAGTGCGAGCGTCGGCGCGGACCCCGTCCAGCTGCGTCCAGGCCAGTTCGGCCCGGGCGGTGGGCGAGCGCACCCGCAATCCGGTCGCGTCCACGGCCAGCCGCGGGGCGAACATCAGGTCGCTGACCGTGTAGGCGGTGAGCACCACCGCAGCCAGCGCCCAGATCAGCCGGCCGGGCCGGTCCCCGGTCGTGAGCGCGAGCGCTACCGCGACGACAATGCCCGCAGCGGCGAGGGCGGTGAGTCGGCGGTCCGGCCCGAATCGCATGCTCGGCCGGCGCTGCGCCGAGGTCAGCTCCTCCACAGGGTTGTCCCCAGTTGTGGATGAACTACAGGCGTGTAATCACAGCTGTGTGAAAGCTGGTGGACGACGCACGCCGCGAAGGTCACCGCCAGCGGACGGCCATGACGAGCCCGAGAAGCATCACGCCGAAGCCGACCGCGAAGTTCCAGGCACCCAGGTCGGCCATGACCGGGACCCTGGGATTGGTGCCGCTGTTGGTGAGGTAGTAGACGACGAGGTACGCCAGGCCCAGGAGCAGCACGACGCCCATGACGATCGGATACCAGCTGGGGCTCGGCGCCAGCGTCTTGGTCGGCGGGGCGAGCGACTGGGTCCGGATCGGCGCGTCGGCCTTCTTGCGAACCTTGGACTTGGGCACGTGCGACTCCTGCTGTGTGGGCCGAACCGGTCCGGCCGTTGGCCGCGGCGCGCGACCGGTTGCGTCTAGCGTAGACGGCACGCTCGCCGCGAAGGCGGTCGACGACGCGGAACGGGGGACGGCAGTGGGCTCGAAGGCCGGAATGCGCCGGGCCACCCGCCGGGCCTGGCGGGTGCTCGTTCCGCTCGTCTGCCTGCTAGCCGGCTTCGGCTTCGCCGCGAGCGCGCGCGACGCGCGCGGCACCGACCTGCGCCCGCCCGGCACGTCCAACCTGGCCGACCTGGTCCGCAGGGCGGAGTCGCAGGTGCACGCAGCCGACCGGACGCTGACCGAACTGCAGGCGCAGGTGACCCAGGTGACCCGCAGGGCGGGTACCCGGGACTCGGCCGTGGCGAAGGTACAGGCGAGGTCGGCGCCGCTGCGCCAGCCAGGCGGGCTAACCGCGGTGCATGGACGCGGGATCGTGGTCGTCCTCAACGACGCTCCGAACTCTGCTGCCAACGAGGGCGTCGACGCGAACCAGCTTGTGGTCCACCAGTCCGACCTGCAGGCCGTCGTCAACGCGCTGTGGGCCGGCGGGGCCGAGGCGGTGACGATCGCAGGTCAGCGAGTGATCGCCACGAGTGCCGTGCGCTGCGTCGGCAACACCCTGCTGCTGAACGGCGAGGTGTTCTCGCCGCCGTTCCGGGTGGTGGCCATCGGGCCGTACCGACCGATGGCCGAGGCGCTCGGCCGATCTCCTGGTGTCCGGCTCTTCGAACAGGCCGCGGGCTACTACGGTCTCGGCTACACCGTCGAGTCGAGCGACAATCTGACGCTTGCGGCGTACCAGGGTGCGATCGGGTTGGTTTACGCCCGAGCGGCAGCACCGTGAGAGCAGTACGCGGGTTTGGCCCGATGCTGATCGCGGCGGGCGTCGCGATGCTGCTGTTCGTGGGTTATCAGGTGTACCTGACCGACTACTTCGCGCACGCGGCCCAGACCAAGGCCAAGCAGGCGCTCGTGACGCGGTGGAAGACCGGCCCGGATCCGCTGCTGCCGCTGCCCGACGGGTCGCTGCCCAGGCTGCCGGTCGGCACCGGAATCGCCAACCTGTACATCCCGAGACTGGGCCGTGACTATGCATGGACGATCGTGCAGGGCACCTCTGCGGCGGACCTGCAGAAGGGCCCCGGTCACTACCCGGGAACCGCGCTGCCCGGCCAGGTCGGAAACTTCGCGGTCGCGGGTCACCGGGTCGGCCGGGGCGAGCCGTTCCTCGACCTCGACCGGCTGCGCGCCGGCGACGCGGTGATCGTCGAGACCGAGTCGCAGTGGTACGTCTACCGGGTCAAGGGCGCGAATCGGAACATCAGCGCGGAAGACGGCGACGGCATCCCGGGCCGCGAGATCGTCTCACCGCGCGCTGACTCGGTGCTGCTGGCCGTTCCGGACCACCCCGGCGTGGCCCCGTCCGAGGCGCTGATGACGATGACGACGTGCCATCCGAAGTTCACTGCAGCCCGGCGGATGATCGTCTATGCGCACCTGCAGCGGACACTGCCGCGCGTCACCGCGAACATGCCCGCTCGAATCGCGGCGCTGTACCGGGCAGTGCTCGGCCGGCAATGACCCGCATCCTGGTGATCGACAATTACGACAGCTTCGTCTACAACCTCGTCCAGTACCTCGGGCAGCTCGAGGTTGACGTCGTGGTGCGGCGCAACGACGCGGTTGCGCCGGCCGAGCTCGACGAGTTGGACGTGGCCGGCGTGCTGCTCTCACCCGGCCCCGGCGACCCGCACGACGCCGGGGCCTCGATGGCGTTCGTCGTCGCGTGTGCCACCGCATCCGTACCGCTATTGGGCGTCTGCCTCGGCCATCAGGCGATCGGTGCCGTGTTCGGCTCCCCGATCGTGCGGGCGCCGGAACTGCTGCACGGCAAGACCAGCGAGGTCCTGCACGACGGCTCCGGAATCCTGGCCGGGTTGCCATCGCCGTTCGTGGCCACTCGCTACCACTCGCTGGCCGTGTTGGAGTCCGCGCTGCCGGCGGAGATCGTGGTGACAGGGCGTACTCCGTCCGGGGTGCTGATGGCGCTGCGGCACACGTCCCTGCCGATCGAGGGCGTGCAGTTCCATCCGGAGTCGGTGCTCACCCAGGGCGGGCACCGGATGGTCGCGAACTGGCTGCGGAGCTGCGGCGCAGTGGTGTCTGACGCACGGGTGTCGGAGTTGGGGGCCGAGGTCGAGGCGATGCGGGCCGGCGCCTTCGCGGGAATCTAGCCGGCGGCCTTCGCAGCCGCCTTCTGCTGCTTCTTGTACGTACGCACTCTGGTCAGCGATTCGGCGTCGACGACGTCCGCCACCGACTTGAACGAGCCCTGCTCGCCGAATGCCCCGGTCGCCTGGCGCCAGCCGTCGGGCCGGACGTTGAACTGTTTGGCGAGCAGAGCCGCGAAGATCTGGGCCTTCTGCGGGCCGAAGCCGGGCAGTGTCGCGATGCGGCGGACCAGGTCGGGGCCGTCGGTGGCCCCGCGCCAGACCGCGGTGGCGTCGCCGTCAAACCGTTCGGCGAGAACCTGCGCGAGCGCCTGGACCCGCTTGGCCATCGCGGCCGGGAAGCGGTGCAGAGCGGGTGGCTCACGAAAGATTTCTTCCAGGGCCGCCGCGTCATGCGAGGCGAGTTCGGTAGCGTCCAGGTCGCGTCCGAGGCGGTCCCGAAGCACGGCCGGAGAGGTGAACGCCTTCTCCATCGGGATCTGCTGATCGAGCAGCATGCCGATAAGCAGCGCGAGCGGATCGTGTTCGAGCAGGTCGTTCGCCGCGGGAGTTGTTGCGAGATGCATGTGCGCATCCCACCACATGCGATGAGGCAGCGGCCACGGCTGGGCCTGCTGGGATGATCCGGGCTAGCCCTCGCGCATCGGCACTCGTACCTCGCGCTCGTCCGCGACGTCGGCAGCGCGGTCGTAGCCGGCGTCCACGTGTCGGATCACGCCCATGCCCGGATCGTTGGTGAGCACCCGCTCCAGCTTCTGGGCGGCAAGTTCTGTCCCGTCGGCGACGGTGACCTGCCCGGCGTGGATGGAGCGGCCCATCCCGACTCCACCACCATGATGGATCGACACCCAGCTCGCGCCGCTCGCGACGTTGACCATCGCGTTGAGCAGCGGCCAGTCGGCGATCGCGTCCGAACCGTCGGCCATCGCCTCCGTCTCGCGATACGGGGAAGCCACAGAGCCACAATCCAGGTGATCGCGTCCGATCACGATGGGCGCGCTGATCTCGCCACGTCCGACGAGGTCGTTGAACGCGAGACCGGCCTGGTCGCGCTCGCCGTAGCCGAGCCAGCAGATCCGGGCGGGCAGGCCCTGGAACTGGACGCGATCCTGGGCGAGCCGGATCCAGCGGGCCAGCGACTCGTTCTCCGGGAACAGGTCGAGCACTGCCTGGTCGGTGCGCGCGATGTCTTTCGGATCTCCGGAGAGCGCGACCCAGCGGAACGGTCCCTTGCCCTCGCAGAACAGCGGCCGGATGTAGGCGGGGACGAAGCCGGGGAAGTCGAACGCCCGGGTCAGGCCGGCCAGCTTCGCCTCAGCGCGGATCGAGTTGCCGTAGTCGAAGACCTCGGCGCCCTTGTCCATGAATCCGACCATCGCCTCGACGTGGCGGGCCATCGACGCCTGCGCGCGTCCGGTGAACTCCTCGGCCTTCTTGGCGGCGTACTCGTGCCAGTCCTCGAACTCGACACCGATCGGCAGGTAGGAGAGCGGATCGTGCGCAGACGTCTGGTCGGTGACGATGTCAATCGGCGCGTCGTTGGCGAGCAGTTGCGGGACCAGGGAGGCCGCGTTGCCGAGCAGCCCGATGCTCAGCGGCCGTTTCGCGTCGCGCGCCTCGGTGGCCTGCTTCAGCGCGTCCTCGATGCTCGTCGCGGCGACGTCGAGGTAGCGGTGCTCGATGCGGCGGCGGATGCGTGACTCGTCCACGTCGATGCAGATCGCAACCCCGTCGTTCATGGTGACCGCAAGCGGCTGCGCGCCGCCCATCCCGCCGAGCCCGGCGGTGAGGGTGATCGTCCCGGCGAGCGTGCCGCCGAACTTCTTCGCAGCCACCGCGGCGAAGGTCTCGTAGGTGCCCTGCAAGATGCCCTGGGTGCCGATGTAGATCCAGGAACCGGCGGTCATCTGCCCATACATGATCAGGCCGAGCTGTTCGAGGCGGCGGAACTCGTCCCAGTTCGCCCAGTCGCCGACCAGGTTGGAGTTCGCGATCAGCACGCGCGGCGCCCACTCGTGGGTGCGCATGATCCCGACCGGCTTACCGCTTTGCACGAGCAGCGTCTCGTCGAGCCGCAGGCCGACGAGCGAGGAGACGATGGCGTCGTACGACGGCCAGTCGCGCGCCGCCTTGCCGGAGCCGCCGTACACGATCAGCTCCTCGGGGTGCTCGGCAACCTCTGGGTCGAGGTTGTTCATCAGCATCCGCATCGGCGCCTCGGTCTGCCACGAACGGGCGGTCAGGTCAGTGCCGCGTGGCGCGCGGACGGTTCGGACGTTAGTCATCAGACATCTCCTCCAGAGGCGGGGCGACCCCCGCAACGTTGGGCAGCGCGTCAGCCAGCGGCGTGGTCATGACAGCGGCTCGGCGAGAGTGGAGTTCGCGGCGGCCAGGATCGCTCCGGACGCGACCAGGTCGACACTGGCGTCGATCTCGGGGGCAAGGTGCCGGTCGGGTCCAGGGCCCGCGACATGCTCACGCAAGGCTGCGATGACCGCCGCGCTGGCCGGTGCCGGCTGCAGCGGCTGCCGCAGCTCGAGGGCGCGGGCCGCGGTGAGGATCTCCACTGCAAGCACCCGGGTGAGCCCTTCGATGGCGCGTCGAAGCTTACGAGCCGCCGACCATCCCATCGACACATGGTCTTCTTGCATGGCGCTGGAAGGAATCGAGTCGACGCTGGCCGGGTTCGCGAGCCGCTTGAGCTCCGACACGATCGCTGCCTGGGTGTATTGGGCGATCATGTGACCGCTGTCGACACCGGGGTCACCGGCGAGGAATGCGGGCAGCCCGTTGTTGCGAGCGGTGTCTAAGAATCGGTCGGTACGACGCTCCGACATGCTCGCCACGTCGGCGACCGGAATCGCCAAGAAGTCGAGCACATAAGCGAGCGGCGCGCCGTGGAAGTTGCCGTTGCTCTCCACCCGACCGTCCGGCATTACCACCGGGTTGTCAATCGCAGCGGCAAGCTCGCGCTCGGCAACCGTGGCCGCATAGTCGACGGTGTCTCGCGCTGCACCGAGCACTTGGGGTGAGCAGCGCAGCGAATAGGCGTCTTGCACCAGCGGACAGTCGGGCCCACGATGACTCGCTACGATGCCGGAGTCGCCCAGGATTGCCCGCAGGTTCGCCGCGGACACCGACTGACCGGGATGTGGCCTCAGCTCTTGAAGATCCGCCGCGAACACCCGGTCGGTGGCCAACAGCCCCTCGACCGACATGGCCGCCCCGATGTCGGCCACCCGCAGCAGCATCCGCAGATCGTGAATCGCGAGCACGAGCATGCCGAGCATGCCGTCTGTGCCGTTGATCAGCGCCAACCCCTCCTTGGCCTCCAGCTGGATCGGCACGATGCCCGCCTCGGTCAGGGCCTGCGCGGCCGGCCGGCGTACTCCCTCGGCATCATCGATGTCGCCCTCCCCCATCAACACCAGCGCGCAATGCGCCAGCGGAGCCAGGTCACCAGAGCAGCCCAAGCTTCCGTATTCGCGCACTATCGGGGTGAGGTGATGGCTCAACAGGCCGGCCAGCGCCTGCGCCGTCTCCAGTCGTATCCCGGTGCGACCGGTCGCCAGCGTCGACAGCCGCAGTAGCATCATCGCCCGCACCACCTCGCGTTCGACCGCAGGCCCGGATCCGGCAGCGTGTGAGCGAACCAACGACTTTTGCAGTTGCTCGCGCATCTCGGTGGGGATGTGATGGGTGGCCAATGCCCCGAATCCGGTCGAGATGCCGTACGCCGGAGTCGGCGCGGCCGCGAGCTTCTCGACGGCGGCCCGGGACTGCCCGATCGCCGCCACCGCAGCAGGCGCCAGCTCGACGCCGGCACCTGCTCGGGCCACCGCCACGACCTCGTCGATCGAAAGTGGGCCGACGCCTATCGAGACGATGCTGGTCATGCCACCATTGCATCGCTTGAACGCGTCCGACGCCAGCGGCGTCGCTGCCTCATGTCTTCCATGGGCGAAATCCTGACAGCCCCGGATCGGCTGGGATCGGGCGGGATCAGGAGTCCCGTCGCGACCCGTACGGCGATGTGACGGTGACCACATCGGGACTCCGCTCGACCTCAGCCGACGGCCACCGAGCCCGTCCTGAGAAAAAAGTAAGAAAATCCGCGGCTAGGGGGGTGACGGGAGTCACGGATGCCGCTAGCCTCCGTGCGGGATACCCCCATCCCACTCATCTCTGGAGGATTTTACGTGTCATCGACAAGAAGACGTGGTGCCGTCACGGCATTGGCGGTCACCGCCGTTGCCGGGCTCACGCTCAGTGGAGTACCCAACGGCGTCGCCGCTCCCGGCGGCGGTGCCGGGTCAGGCAGCGCAGGCAGCAACGCCTCGCCCCTGATCAACGGCGCAAAGGATCGGATGGGCTTTTACGACGCCGGCGCCGGCTCGCAGCGCACCCGACTGCAAGCCGCAACCTCGATCGTAAGCAAGCGAGGGTCCGCGTTCGACGCTTTCGCCAAGTCTCTAGGCCCGCAGTCCATCATGGACTTCGACCCCGCCACCGGCACTCCGCGCAACCTCGGCCGGCTCGACGGCTTCTTGACCGGCCCGTCGTCGGCCAGCGCGTCGTCGGTGGCACTGAACTACGTGCGCACCCACCTGGCGGACCTCGGCTTGACGTCCGCCGACTTGTCGACGTTCAAGCTGCGTGAAGACTATGTCGACATCGCCGGGATCCATCACATCTCGTGGACCCAGTCCTACAAGGGCATCCCGGTCTTCGCGAACGGCCTGAAGGCGAACGTGACCAAGAGCGGTCAGCTCATTTCGCTGCAAGGATCGCCGATCTCGGGCCTGGCCAACCTCGGCAGCCACGTGTCGACGTCACCGAAGGTTTCTGCTGCGTCGGCGCGGGCCGCATCGGCTTCCGATGTCGGCGGGGTCGTGGCGAACGCCGCCGTGGTGCCCGCCAAGACCGCCGGGCTCACCAAGTGGAGCAACCAAGACCAAGCGCAGCTCGTGTGGTTCAAGACGCCCACCGGCCTGCAGCTCGGCTGGTCGACGTACGTGCAAGCCGGTGGAGATGCCCTCAACTACCAGCATGTGATCGACGCCGCCACCGGGCGGGTGCTGTTCCGTCGGGACACCACCAACTTCGACCACGGTGACGCACTGGTCTATAACAACTATCCCGGCGCCGCCGTCGGCGGCACCCAACACGTCGTCAACCTCTTCACGTCCGGCCAGCTTCGGCGCAACGAGACGTGGCTCAACGGCAAGTACACCGTGGCGTGGGCCGACACGAACGACGACAACATGGTCAACCCGGGCGAGCGCACACCAGTCCCCGGAACCGCGACGGGCGCCCAGTTCAAGTTGGTGCCGTTCATGGCCAACAAGCTCTGCTCACCGCAGTTCGTCTGCACGTGGAAGCCCGACCGGGCCAACTCATGGCGCACGAATATGAACGCCGACGTCACCCAGGGCTTCTACTACGACAACATGTACCACAACTACTTGGCCCAGGCGCCGATCGGTTTCACGCCTCAGGCCGGCAACTTCGAGACCTGGGGCGGCGACCCGGTCCTGCTGAACGATCTCGACGGCGCCAACACCGCCAACGGTCTTCCGGACGCGGGCCACATCGACAACGCCAACATGTCGACGCCGCCGGACGGCATCTCACCGACCATGCAGATGTACCTGTTCCACTTCCCGGGCACGAGCACCCAGGTGGAGCCCTACATCGCCACGTCGTCGACGATGGACCCCAGCGTGATCTTCCACGAGTACACGCACGGGCTGTCCAACCGGCTGGTTGTCGACGCGACCGGAAACTCCACGCTCAACAGCATCCAGGCCGGCGCCATGGGCGAGGCCTGGAGCGATTACTACGCGATGGACAACCTCGTCACCAGGGGCTACGAGAAGGACACCCCCGCCAGCGGTGAAGTGTTCGAAGGCCACTACCTGTTGGCCAACAAGGCGCCATTCCGCACCGAGGCCATCGACTGCTCGGTCGGCGCCACGGCGCCCGGCTGCACGGGCACCATCCCAGGTGATCCCGGCGGTTACACCTACGGTGATTTCCCGATCATCGGCGGCGCTCCTGAGGTGCACTCCTCCGGTGAGGTGTGGGCCCAGACGATGTGGGACCTGCGCAAGGTGCTCGGTCACAACGTCGCTGACATGGTGATCACCCGCGGCATGTCGCTGTCGGCCAACGACCCGTCGATGCTCGACATGCGCAACGCGATTGTCCAGGCAGACCTCGCGGTCTACGGCGGCCACCACCGCGCCATCATCTGGAACGCCTTCCGCAACCGCGGCATGGGTTGGTACGCCGGCACGATCGACAGTGGCGATGCCTACCCCAAGGAGGACTTCCACATGCCTCCGACCGCGTCGACCCCGCGCTCGACTGTGATCGGCCAGGTCACCGACCCCGGCAGCAACGCGCCGGTGCCGAACGCCCTGGTACGGATCACCGGTCACGACTCGGGTTCGACGAGTGACTACACGGCGGTGACGAATGCGAACGGCGTCTACCAGATTCCGTACGTCTTCATCGGCCGCTATGCCGAGATCGTGGTCTCAGCTCCCGGTTACGCACCGGTGGTGAGGTCGATCAAGGTGGTTCCTGTACAGACGGTGAAGAACTTCCAGATTCGCCGCGACTATGCCGCCGCGAGCGGTGGCGCCACCATCGCTGGATTCAACGGTCCGGACTACTCCGGCTTCGGTTGTGGCCCCGTTGGTGCTATCGACCTCAGCCAGGGAACCGGCTGGGGCAGCACCACAGGTGACAACAACGGCACACCGACCAACAAGATGATCCCGAAGTACATCGTGATCAAGTTGCCCGGCGCGACCACCGTCAAGGGTCTGGCGATCAACCCGTCAGCGACCTGCGGCGACCCGGGCAGCTCGTCGACCGCGGGCTACAAGGTCGAGGCGTCGACTAACGGCACAACCTGGACCAAGATCGCAGGCGGCACCTTCACCTCCGCGGACCGCAAGCTGACCACCGTGAAGGTGGCCGCGTCGGTCCCGGGCGTGAAATTCGTCAAGTACACGATCCTGTCCCCCCAGGTGCCGGACTTCCACAACACCTGCCCGGCCGGCAACTACGGTGGCTGCAGCTACACCGACACCACCGAGGTCGAGGTGTACGGCTCCCAGCGATAACCGACACCGCAACCGTCACATCGCACCACCGCAGGAAGCATCACCCGCACCGCACGAAGGGTCGGGCCTCGCGGTCGGCTACCAGCCACTGCGGGGCCCGACCCTTTCTTTCCGCCTACGGCTGAACTCTCCTTCCGCTAGGGCTGAACTTTGGGGCGCCAACTGCGCCAACTGCGCCACCCGCCTTCAGCCACGCGACCACTGCCGTCATGACCAGACGGGGCCGGACCTGGCTAGGATCGGTCATCTCGGGTCGGGGCCAAACCGGTCGTCCCCGTATCGTCATGGGCGCTGGTTGGCGTTGAGGGCCCCCTCTCAACCGGCAAGGAGGCCACTGTGCAGGTGTTCGCGATCGTCGTATCGCTGGCCATCACGACTGTGGCGATCGCCTTGTTCGTCCGGGCGGTCATGCGCATTGTGGCGGTGGTGAGGCTCGGGCAACCGACCGAGGGCCGAGCGAGGCACCAGGCTTCGCGCTGGGTGAACATGCTCAAGGAGACGATCGGCCACACCCGAATGTTGCAGTGGAGCCACGTTGGTGTCCTGCACTGGTTTGTCTTCATCGGTTTCGGCTTCCTGTTCTTTACGCTGGTCACCGCGTTCGGTCAGGTCTTCGACGCCAGGTTCGCGCTTCCACTGATCGGTCACTGGCTGGTATACGACTGGGCCACCGATTTGATCACCTGGCTGATGCTCATCTCGATTCTGGGCCTGATCGCGATCAGATTCAGCAATCTGCCCACCGGCTCCCAAGGCCGCTACAGCAGGTTCTTCGGCTCGCGCATGTGGCAGGGCTACTTCGTGGAGGACGTGATCCTTGGCATCGGCCTGTGCATCTTGGTGCTGAGAGGCGCCGAGTACGCGATGCAAGGCGACACGGCCACCACGGCCCACTACCCGCTGACCTTCTTCATCGGTCAGGCTATGTCGGGGCTCAGCTCAGGCACGCTGGAGAATGTGATCTATCTGGTCGCAATGGTCAAGATCGTCATCTCGTTCACCTGGATGATCGTGTTGGCCCTGAACACCACGATGGGTGTCGCCTGGCACCGGTTCAGTGCCTGGCCCAACATCTGGTTCAAGCGTCAGGCGGATGGGAGCACCGCGCTTGGTGGTCTGCGGCCGATGCTGGCCGGCGGCGTACCGATTGATTTTGAGAACATCGAGGATCTCGACGAGGACACCGCGTTCGGGGTCGGCAAGGTCGAGGACTTCACGTGGAAGGGGCTGCTGGACTTCACGACCTGCACCGAATGCGGGCGTTGCCAGTCGCAATGCCCGGCGTGGAACACTGAGAAGCCGCTGTCGCCCAAGCTTCTGATCACCCAGTTGAGAGACCACGCCTATGCCAAGGCGCCGTACCTGCTCGCGGCCGAGGAAGACCGCGCCGCTGCGCCAGAGGCGGCGCTGGCAGCGGCGACCCGCGAGCTGGTGGGCGCGACTGAAGGTGACCCGAGTCTGCCCTCGGGCGGAGCGGTGATCGACCCCGACGTCTTATGGTCGTGTACGTCGTGTGGCGCCTGCGTGCAACAGTGCCCAGTCGACATCGAGCATGTCGACCACATCATGGATATGCGGCGTTATCAGGTGCTGGTGGAGTCGAACTTCCCCTCCGAGCTCAACCAGCTTTTCAAGGGCATGGAGAACAAGGGCAACCCGTGGAATATGTCCCCGACTGCCCGGATGGACTGGGCTAAGGGTCTGCCGTTCGAAGTCAAACAGGTCGGTTCGGACATCGGCAACCTCGACGAGGTCGAGTGGCTGTTTTGGGTCGGGTGTGCCGGCGCCTACGAAGACCGCGCCAAGAAGACCACGCGGGCCGTGGCCGAGCTGCTGCATGAGGCGGACGTGTCGTTTGCCGTGCTGGGTGAAGGCGAGACGTGCACGGGCGACCCGGCGCGACGTTCCGGCAACGAGTTCGTCTTCCAGCAGCTGGCGATGCAGAACGCCGAGACGTTCAAGGAGGCCAAAGTCAAGCGGGTCGTCACGACCTGTGCACACTGCTTCAACACCTTGAAGAATGAGTACATCCAGCTCGATGTGCACCTAGAAGTGGTGCACCACACCCAGCTGCTGAACCGCCTGGTGCGCGAGGGCAAGCTGACCCCACTCGCAACCGCCGACACGTCAGTGAACGGCCGGACGATTACCTACCACGATCCATGCTTCCTGGGCCGCCACAACCAGGTCTACGACCCACCGCGTGAGCTGCTCGACGTGATTCCGGGTGCGTCGTTTACGGAGATGCCACGCAACAGCGCACGCTCGTTCTGCTGTGGTGCCGGCGGCGCGCGGATGTGGATGGAAGAGCGGATTGGCGAGCGCATCAACATCAACCGAACGACCGAAGCTGTCGGCACCGGTGCGAAGCAGATCGCCACGGCCTGCCCCTTCTGCCGGGTGATGCTGTCCGACGGCCTCACGACGCTGCAAGCCGATGGCTCAGCCGCCGAGGATGTCGAGGTGCTCGACGTTGCCCAGCTGCTGTTGGCCGGCGTACGCCGAGGCGCTGGCGCCGACGACCCGGCTGCCGAAACCGCCGAGACTTCCGCCACCGCCGCCGAGACCGCCGCCACGGCACCGGAGACCGAGCCACGAGACGCCGTCACTCCGCCCGATGAGAGCCCCGCCCAAAGCCAGCCCTAACACCCACCGGCTCAAACTTGTCGAGCCGCCAGGTTCTTCCTCCCGAGCCGCCAGGTTCTTCCTCCCGAGCCAGGTCTTGCTCCGCGCTACCTGCCGCTAAGGCTAAAGCTAGAGAGCTGCGCAAAATGATGTCGTGCCGGTGTTGACATGGCATCATAGTGATGTCATGCTAGTGCTCATGGACATCACGCAATTCGTCGAAGCGCTTCGCCGGGACCTCGCCCAGGCAGCGGCCGCCGGCACCGACGAGATCAGATCCGCGGCGGAGCGACTAGCCATGACTCTCGACCCGTCGGTGCGGTTGACCTTGATGGAGGCGCTCTCCCAAGCCGCCTCGGAGATCACCAACGAGCTCGAAGGCACCTCGGTGGAGGTTCGGCTCAAGGGCCGCGATCCGATCTTCGTGGTGGTCGGAGCGGCCACGCAACCCGTCGCGTCCGCACCGGAGGAGGCGGCCGAGCCGGCCGACGACCTCGGGCTGGATGAGGACGACGCCGTCGCTCGGATCACGCTGCGCCTGCCCGAGTCGCTCAAGGCCAGGGCCGAGGAGATGGCCAACCGACGCGGCCAGTCACTAAACACATGGCTGGTCAACGCGGCGCGAGCCGCAGCCACCATCAACGTCAACATCACCTCGACCGGGATGGGCCCAGGAGCTCCCGGTCGCACCCGTTCTTCCAACAAGCGCATCCAGGGGTGGGTGCGATGAGCCAGGAGGCCACCATGTACACGTTCAACACCCCCGAGCCGGTCAACCTGCGCGTCGAAGTGTGGGTCGGCCAGGTGGAAATCTACGGCGAAGAGACCACCGAGACGACCGTCGAGCTCAAGCCCCTGAACCACGACAGCAACGCCCAAGACCTTATCGACGATACGAGAGTCGAGCAGCGCGGCAACGAGATCGTTGTCTTGATGCCCAAGGTCAAGAGTGGCCTGTTCGGGCGCAGGGGACAGGTGCGGGCCACGATCCGAGTGCCACGGGACAGCAACATCAAGGTCGAGACCGCGTCTGCGGACCTCGACACCCATGGCCGGCTCGGCGACGCGAAGACCGTCAGTGGCTCGGGCGACGTACGTCTCGAGCACGTCGCGGAGTGTGAGGTCCGCACCGGCTCCGGTGACATCACAATCGGCACAGCTACCGGCTCGGTCGACAGCAAGTGTGGCTCTGGTGATGCCGTCGTCGGCTCCGTCAATGGCGATGGCGACTTCCTCGCCGGGTCCGGAGACGTGGTGATCGACTCGATCGACGGAAGCCTCAAGATCAAGACCGGCTCTGGAGACATCCTGATCAAGTCCAGCGGTCCGAGCGTCGACGCCCTGGCCGGCTCCGGCGATCTGATGGTCCGCCGGATAGCGGAGGGCCGGCTCAAGGCCAAGACCGGGTCCGGCGACATTTCGATCGGGGTAGCCGATGGCACCGCCGCGTATCTCGACGTGATGACCGTCACCGGTGACGTGACGTCCACGCTTGACTCCACCGACGCTCCAGCCGACGGAGACCAGACCGTCGAGCTGATCGTGCAAGCAGGGAGTGGCGATGTGGTCCTACGGCGTGCCTGACCCGCGGCCCCCTTCGACGCCGTACGACGGCGAGGAGCGCGTCACCGTCCGCAGCAAGAGCGATCAAGAAGACAAGACAACGACAACTCCAGACTCTAAGCAGACAACGAACCTCAGCTCTTCCAAGGAGAAGGCATCATGAACATCACAGACCAGGTCGCCAACGAGGTCATCCGCGAGCGCACCTCGCGCCGCGTGGCCACCCAGCGTCCAACCCACCCTCGGACAGCGCGGATCCTGCGCCGCCTCGCCAACCGGCTGGAAGCTCGCAGCTAAGAGCGCTACCCGCGTCGACAAGCAAGAGCCGGACTGCCTCGGGCAGCTCCGGCTCTTGCCATGTCCGGCCCAACTCGCAACCACCAAATGCTGGTGGCTTCAAATCTTGGTGCGATGGAAGTTCTGGAACGAGCGCGACGGGGTCGGACCACGCTGACCCTGATAGCGCGAACCGTATTTCTCGCTGCCATACGGGTGTTCTGCCGGCGAGCTCAGCCGGAAGAAACACAATTGGCCGATCTTCATGCCCGGCCACAACTTGATCGGCAAGGTGGCGACGTTGGAGAGCTCGAGCGTCACGTGACCAGAAAAGCCCGGGTCGATGAAGCCGGCCGTGGAGTGCGTGAGCAAGCCGAGCCGGCCCAGCGACGACTTGCCCTCCAGACGTGCGGCGATGTCGTCGGGCAGGGTGATCACTTCGTACGTCGATCCGAGCACGAACTCGCCGGGATGCAGGATGAACGGCTCACCACCATCAGGTTCGACAGCGCGGGTCAGGTCGGGCTGGTCCGCGGCTGGGTCGATGTGGGGGTAGCGGTGGTTCTCGAACACCCGGAAGAAGCGATCCAGCCGCACATCGACGCTCGACGGTTGAATCATTTCGTCGTCGAAGGGGTCGAGCCGAACGCGGTCGTCGTCGATTTCGGCGCGAATGTCACGGTCGCTCAGCAGCACGGCCTGAGACTACCGAACCCGCGCCGCACCCGGTCGCTGGCGACGTGAGCGGCGTCGGCTCCCGGGGGTGAAGGGTTAGCCGATCGAGATGAACGCGACTCCGGCCAAGGTGACGAGGATGCCACCGGCTTGGATCATGCGCAGTCGCTCAGCGAGGACGAGCCGGCCCAGGAGCACCGTGACGACTGGGTACAGCGAGCTGAGCACACTCGCGACGCTGACATATCCGCGCGTCGCGGCGATCCCGAAGAGCAGGTTCGCGAGCAGGTCGGCGGAGCCGACGACCGCAAGGAGCCCGAGATCTGCGACGGTGATCCCCCCCGTCGTACGTCGCACAAGTGCGGCCACAGCGAACAGTGTGACGACACCGGCTCGCATCGCCCACAGCGTCATCAGCGTGTTGACATGGGCGCCCCCGTCCATCGCGATGAAGAAGACGCCGAAGCAGAGACCGGAGACGGCGGCCAACGCCACCGGCCTGAGCGGAGCGCCACCGGTCAGCTCCGGCCCGCTGACCAGCACCACTCCGACAATCGCGATCACGATGCCCGCGACCTGCCAGGACTGCGGCGCCTCGCCCGTCAGGAATCCGACGAGCACCGGAACGATCACTCCCATGGAGGCGATCGGCGACACCACTCCCATGGTTCCGGACGCCAACGCGGCGTAGTAGCAGACCAAGCCTCCGCAGCCAACCAGACCGGCGGCGAGACCCCACGGCAACCAGCCGATCGGTCCGTGCCATGAGCCCAGGACGAGCGCGAACACCGTGCAGATCAACAGCCCGATGGCCTCTGCCCACGCGACCACAACCAGGGCGGGTCGACGCCGGCTGAGCACGCCACCCAGGAAGTCCGAACCGCCCCACATCACGCTGGAAAGCAGGGCGAGGACGGCGGTCACTACCGGAGTCTAGGGGCGATCTCGCTTCCACCGGCGATTGCGGGAAGTCTGCTGTCTTTGGACCCTTGGGACAGCAGATCTCCCGCAACTCGCGGGTCTAGGCCGACGGGCGTACGGGCCTATGGGCAGGTAGCATCGTGTCGGCTCGTCGCGGTGTCCGCCGCGTCGACGCGCGGGTGTAGTTCAATGGCAGAACATCAGCTTCCCAAGCTGACAGTGCGAGTTCGATTCTCGTCACCCGCTCGGGCGTCATAGGGTGACGCTGTGCCGAAGAGACCCGCCGACCCGTCGGACCGTCGAGCCCGCCTCGACCAGCTCCGACGAAGCCAACGAGCCCACGAGCAACGCCGCATTTTTCTGATCGTTGGAGTCGTCGTGATCGTCGTGGCCGCGGTGGTGGTTGTGCTTGTGCTCCGATCGTTGAGCTCACCCAGCGCCTCGGCGCCTCCGGCCTCGCCGCAGATCATCCCAGCTCAGCCGACCGGCCCGGTGACCGTCCGGCAAAAGACGCCCACGCGGATTCCCAACACATCGGGGATCCCCGGAGTGCTCGCCTGGGATACGAAGGGGTGGCCCGGCAACGGTCACGTCTATCCGGTCGCCCTCGAACATGAGCACGTCGCGGGCCCGGTCACGTACGCCGTCCTCCCACCCGTGGGCGGTCCACATAATCCCATCTGGATGAACGCCGGCGTCTACACCAAACCCATCCCGTCAGAACGGGCGGTGCACAACCTCGAGCACGGCGCGATTTGGATCGTGTACGACCCCAACCTCCCCGCCCCCCAGGTCGCCGAACTGACCGCGTTCGTCGGCAAGCAGACGATGATCCCGGAATCTCAGCAAGCCTCGGGCGTGGCCGGCCAGGCCAACCGTTACCTCGATCTCAGCCCCTGGGCCACCAACGACCTGCCAAGCCCGATCGTGATCAGCGCCTGGGGACGCCAGCTGCGGGTCACCAACCCGACGGACCCGCGGCTGCAACGATTCGTCGACACGTTCCGGCACAATCCGAAATACACCCCCGAATACGGGGCCGCAGTCGACGGAATCCCCATCCAAACCGGCGGTCGTCCCGCCACCGACGGCAGTCGTCAGCCCAATCCGCCCGGATCCGTGTAGCAGCCTTCGCCACCACCCCCGACAGCCGCTCGATCAACAGGTCCACGCAGTGTGGCTGTGCAGCCCCGCTGCAGACCTCGGCGGAATGTCTGCCGCCGACTGGCTGAGCGCCGGCCTCACGGTCACCGCACCGCCGCGCCTCGGTGATGTACGACTCTTATCACCAGCGACTATCCCGGCCAGAGAGGGTCAGCGCGGTTGATACTCGAGTGCCTGTGAGACATGGTCGCTGAGCATCGCGTGGTTGGTGGCCAACCAGCGGGCCCGTCGAATCAGGAGCGGCCTTCGACGGCCGCTTCTTCGATAGGAGTTCACGGCCTGCTGGACGCCGCGCGCGCGAATGTAGGTAGCGATCGCGTCCGCAGAATCTGGCGGCAACGGGGCCGCATCGGCGTACCCGCGAACGAGGTCGTAAACGCGCTCGAGCTCCAGCTCAACCGCGTCTTGTTGAGCGCGACCACTGCGCCAAAGACTGCAGCCGAGCTCGGCGAGCGGAGTCTCCACGTGGGCCAGGGCAAAGTCAATAACTCCGTTGGGCGCCACGGGTTCACCGCTCGCGACGACGTTGTGCGTGGTGAAGTCTCCGTGGATCACCAATCGTGGCGCATCGTGATAGCGGATGCGATCCAAGTCGTCGGCCAACTCGTCCAACAAGACCTGCAGCTTGCGGTCCACCGGGGCCTCATGCAACTGCCCCACGGTGAACGCGCGCGGTCGTTGAGCCCGAGGACGGATGCTTGCGCTCGCCTGGTGGTAGCGAGCCATTAATTGGCCTACGTCGAAAAGTGTGGGTACGTCGTTCCAGCCGATCGAGTTGCCCGGCAGATACGTCACCAACTCCCACAAGGCCCCGTCATGCAAGGCGAAGCTCGTCCCGTCAAGTCCCGGGATGGGCACCGGACAAGGGAATCCGGTCTGTGCAAGGTCGGTCAGGAATTGATGCAGCCACGCGATGTCGTCAAGCGTCAGCGCTAGCTCGGGTGGCGCATGAGCCGGATCGAGGCGACGCAGGATGACGAACTCTTCATCGCGCCGCGCCACCCAGGCGGTGGATCCGCGGGTAGGAAGCACGCGGCCAGTGAGCTCGAGACCAGCTTGGGCCGCGAACGAGAGCAGGGTGTTCATGTCTGATGCCCCCGTCGGCGAGGTCAGGCAGGCGAACGTGATCTGTACTTGTCGAAAGTGCACAGTAGCAGGTCGCGCGGGTCGCGTGCGGGGGACTGAGAGTGGACTAGTCTCAGCTGTGCCCGTCCGGCGATCACTCGGCTTGGTGGCGGTTACGGAGTCGGCCGATCTCCCTGCGCAGTTGGCGTGCTTCGGCCTCCAGCTCGAGCACCTGGGCGATCCCGGCAAGGTTGAGCCCGGCCGCCAACCAGGTGGTGATCTGGTTGATGCGCTCAAGGTCGTGACCGCTGTAGCGACGGGTTCCGCCGTCGGTGCGAGCGGGCCCGAGCAGGCCCTTGGCCTCGTACCCGCGCAACGTTTGGGGGTTGACGCCGGTGAGCTCGGCTGCCACCGAGATTCCGTACAACGCCCTGTCGGGCTCCCACCCCCGCGCCATGTTCACCATCGTTCGCAGCTCGAGTGGTGTCATGCGTAGGGGTGACCGTTCCGCGACCTCGATCGACTGACGGAGGCCGTGTTTGGCACTTCGGCGCGGCCGGCGGTGATGCCGATGGACGCCTACCGAGACGACAACACGTTCCGGATTCACCTCGACCTGCCCGGAGTGGAGGCCGACTCCATTAGCCCTTAGAGCTCATCGATAACTGAGCCCAGTGGCTCAGCCCATTCGACGCTGGGGCAAGCGCACCCGCTGCCGGTGGGTCTGGCGACCTCGTTCGGGGCGGCAGACCCACGCGGTGGCAGTGGCGACGCTTGCAGAGCCGCTTGATGGGTACCTAACAGAGATAGGGCACTTCGGTTATCCACATGATGTGACGAGAAGAGGTGAACCATGATGGTCACCGGAACCCAACCCATACACCCCAGCTTTTCCGATCGACTGCACGTACCCCGGAGTCGGGGGGCGGTCAGCGGAGTTCTGCTGATCCTGCTTGGCGTCTGGGGAGCGCTCATTCCCTTTGTGGGGCCGGCGTTTGGCTACGCCTACACACCAGACCTGTCGTGGCACTACACGACGGGCCGCCTCTGGTTGGAGATCCTGCCTGGGGCCGCCGCTGTCTTGGGCGGGTTTGTGTTGTTAGGGAGCGCCAACCGCGTCATCACACTGATCGGCGGCTGGTTGGCCGCCATGGCCGGCGCATGGTTCGTGGTTGGCCCGCTGTTGAGCAGACTGTGGAACGGTGGAGTGCCGGCGGCCGGTGGGCCAGCCAGCGCAGGCGTCACGCAGTCTGTGATTGAGGAGATCGGATTCTTCTTTGGACTCGGCGTCGTGATCCTGTTCTTGGCAGCCATGGCGTTGGGGCGACTGAGCGTGCTGGGCGTCAGAGATATTCGCAGTGCGAACAACGTACGCAGTGAGGACGGCGCGCGAGCTGGCATGGTTCCAGACAACGTTTCCGACGACGCAGTCGACACTCGGACTGATGATCGAGCTGTCTGACCGATCTTGCTGCAGGAAACCTCGCGCCACAGTTGGTGCGCGGCGCTCGCAGCCTCTTGCGGGAAGTGGGAGCGGAGCTCTGCCGCCTGTTGTTAGAGCAGTGCCACGCGGTCACCGCGTCGTATGACGCCGAGCGTGACGGGAATGAGCCTGACGCCGAAGTACACGTGGTGATCCCAATGGCGCTGCCGGGCCAGAGTGCGAATTGGCTCCTTGCCGCCTTTGAGTGTGACGGGATCGATCGTGGTGAGCACGCATCGGTCGCAGTGCTCGCCGAGCCTGAGCTCCACCTCACCGATTCGCAGCCGTTTCCATTCATCTTCGATGAACGCGGTGGGTGACTCTTCGATGACGACATTGGGCCGGAAGCGGACCATCGGGAGCGGCGTCGGGTCCGGCGCGCCTCGCTCGGTGGCGGTTTGGGTGATCCACGCATTGAGTTGGCTGAGCGACTTAGTCGTGGTGAGCAGGAGTGGGCCGGCGTCGGCCAACGACAGAGCATCACCGGCTCGGCCACCATGCGCTCCACCTACCGTTCGACGGTTTGGCCTGTCCAACCACACCACGCGGACCCGCTCCTGGAGATGCCGCGACATCCAGTCGTCCGCCGCCCGTCCCGCGCTCACGCCGGATTCAAGTCTGGAGATTGTGAGCTGTACATCGGGCTCGCCGGTCGGGCGGTTTACCACGAGCGGAGCGGCGCCAGGCGCCGACAATGTGATGCCGTCGTCGTCGATTGGGGTGGCGGTCACGTGCAACAACCGGCGCCTCGTTCGTGCGGTGAGGGTCTCACCGTCGGCATCGACCACCATCCATCGCCGATCGTGTCGCAGACCACCAGCCTCCACGACCGATTCGTCCAGGTCGATCCCGCTCGTCGACTTCAGCGGATAGATCCGCAACGTTTCGACATGCACCCGGTCGAGCCTAATCCTGACTACTCGCGCCACCCCCCGGGCGCCGTCATACTCGCACTTATCCAGCAGGCCCACAGGATCGCAGTCACTGGAGGGGCGCCGAAGGGCAGCCGCTGAGAGGCGCAGACTTGCAGGTGTCGGACATCCGAGCGTGCAAGGCGTTCTCGGCAGGAGGCTTCGTCAGTGGGGGCGCCAGGCGTCGTCGTCGTTCGTCAGTTTCATGACCTCATCGGGCAGGTGCCCGCGGGCTAGCATCCCGACGGTCACCTCCTCGAAGACCTCCCGCAAGTTTGCGCGTGCGGCGATCCACACCAGTTGCAAGATCACCGCGGATTCGTTGTAGGTGACCGACTCCGGGCGCAAGCCGTAGACACTCACCAGCGGGCCATCGACGGCCCGGATGATGTCCGCAACCGAAACCTCGTCGGCATCGCGCGCGAGCCGCCAACCCCCACTTTGGCCACGGACGCTGATCACGATGCCGGCTCGACGCAGGTCAGCCAAGATGGCCTGGAGAAAGCCATGCGGGATGTCTTGCAACCGGCCGATCTCCTCCGCCGAAACCGTAGCTCCGTCGCGACGCGTGCTGATCTCGATCAGCGCGCGCAGGGCATAGTCGGACTTGGCAGAGACTCGCATGCCATCAAGTTTGTCAGATCGACCGAACAGAGCGGTCAGCTCGCCAAGCACCAGAGGAGACGAGACCTCAGCTCCCCGTGGGAAAAACGTGGCGGCTCGGCCGGAAAAACCTGGCGGCTCGGCGAGAAAGGAAAGCCTTCCCGCGAATACGGCCGAGTCGGGCACGTGCCGGCGAGATAGCGTTGCCGCGTGCAGACCGTGATTCACGCCATCGAGTCGCTGCCGCCCCTCACCGCCTACGCGCTCATCGCCGCGCTCGTCTTCGGGGAAGCGGCCATCTTCGTCGGTTTCGTGCTACCGGGGGAGACCGCGGTCGTGCTTGGTGGCTTCTTAGCGAGCGCCCACCACCTCAACATCACCGTGCTGTGCGCGCTTGTCTTCGCCTCGGCCGTGTTTGGGGACTCCGTCGGGTTTGAGGTAGGCAAACATGTAGGTCCACGGCTGTTGGCGACGAAATTCCTGCGGCAGCACGAAGAGCGCCTCGACAAGGCGCGAGACATGCTCAGCACCCGAGGCGGTCCGGCGGTCCTGCTCGGACGCTTCACGGCATTCTTTCGCGCTGTGATGCCAGCTCTGGCCGGGCTTAGCCAGATGCGCTATCGCGTTTTCATCCTCTGGAACGCTCTCGGCGGATTCGGCTGGGGGGTCGGATACTGCTTGGTCGGGTATTACGCGGGAGCGTCGTACGAAACCGTGGCCAAACGAATCGGACAAGGCAGCGCGATCGCGATTGTGGCCATCGTCCTGGCAGTGCTCGTGGTCTGGCATTTGCGCAGTCGGGCCAAGAAGCGTCGGTGGGAGACTGCCTGGGACGCCTCACCTGCCGCAGTTTCGACCGCCGTGGTCGCGGAGAGCTGCTCAGCAGACGGTGGTGGTTCAGGTTGCGGCGACACTGCCGGTACGGCGCCCGGCTAGCGCCACTCGGGCGGGATGCAGCGAACAAGCCGCGGTGGCCTAGCCATCAGTTGCGGCGTTCTTCGACATGGGTGGTCTTGCGTCGTTGCGCGTTCATGATCAGCGACAAGATGATGGCGACGGCACCGGCGATCAATAAGATCCAGCCCAACGTGTATTGGTTGACGTACGACAGGTGGACATCCAGCGCCCAGATCAGCACCGCGCCGACGACCATGAGCACGATCCCGAGTCCGATACCCATCGACACTCCCTTCACGGCGGATTGCCCTTACGATGGCGCTTCATCCCCAGTCTACCCAGCCGCAGCCTACGGTGGTTGAGGAGCGAGCGAAGCGGCCTCCTCAACCACCGTGCCTGCGATCTCGCCCCCGAGGGCAAGCTCTAGGCGAGACACGCCATCGATGCTGACCCGGACCGGGATGCCCCAATCCTGCTGGTGCATCCAACACGCGGCGCCTCGATCCACGCCTTCGTCGCAGCTGGCGGCCCGCGCAGCAATGTGCAGCACGCCCCCACCGGCGAGTGCGTTGATCCCCAGCCGACGGACAAGCCCAGCATGGGCCCCTGCACCGCTTCGCACCAGATCGGGCGGGGTTGCCTCGACCACAAGCCGGGTCGCCGCCCCGGAACGCTCATCAAGCCGTTGGCCCGGCGGTGCGGTGAAGTCGACCGCCAACTCGAAATCACCGGGAGCGATGTCGAGCGTCGGCCGCTGCGCCGTACGAGCCGATCCTGGTGCGGCAACGGCCGAGCCGAGCTCGACGACACTCAGTCGGTGCGCGGCAGACTCGACAGCAACCAGACTCTCCCCCGTCACGGCCAGTCCGGACACCTCCGGCAACCCGGCGGCCATGGTCGTCAGCTCGGCGGCGGCAGGAGCGTAACGGCGTACGGCGTTGTTGTAGGTGTCCGCGATCACCACCGAGCGGTCAGCCAACACGGCCACACCCAACGGATGCTGCAGCAGGGCTGATGACGCGTCGCCGTCACGGAAGCCGAATTCGAAGAGCCCTTGCCCGACAGCGGTGTGAACACCGTCGGCGTCGAGCCAGCGCAGCGCCGACACCTCCGCGTCGGCGACCCAGAGACGCTCACCGTCGGCTGCGAGACCTGACGGCTGCGCGAAGCATGCCTCGTCGAGGCTGCCGTCCAACAAGCCCTCGATGCCGGTTCCAGCTGCAACCTCGACCGATCCGGTGAGCGGATCGAACGTCCACAACTGGTGGATGCCAGCCATCGCGATCCACACCCTGCCGCGCCACCATGCGACGTCCCACGGCGACGACAGCGAGCGTGTGCCGTCGCCGTGCATCCATTGCTTGCCGTTGCCCGCAAGCGTTGTGACGTGCCCGCTCGCGATCTCCACCCCGCGCAACGCGTGGTTGCCGGTGTCGGCCACCACGATGTCGTAACCCACCGCATCGGCCACCTCGGGAGGCAGTCGGCACAGGCCGTTCGGCTCGTTGAAGGCGGCGGACTCGGCCGCGCCATCGGTCAGGCCACGCTCGCCGCTGCCGATGCGGCGTACGACGGCCGCCAAGTCTGCCGCCAGCTCCACCAGCGAGTGATGACCGGCGTCAGCAACCAGAAAACCCTTATCTGGGGAGGCAAGCGCCTTGGCCGGAAACCGGAGATCAGCGTCGCCGCCGTCAACCGCGACCGCAGGAGACGTGCCCGATTGCAGTGTTCCCCGGGCCGCATACACGCCGACGAGCTCATCGAGCAACGCCGCGATCGCATGCCCATGACCCTCGCCGGCGTATTGCGCAACGATGTAGCCCTCCGGATCGATCAGCACCAGCGTCGGCCATGCCCGGGCGGTGTAGGCCCGCCATGTCACCAGTCTCGGGTCATCGAGCACCGGATGCTCGACGTCGTAACGTTCGACGGCGGCCAGCAAGGCGGCCGGGTCTGCCTCGTGTTCGAACTTCGGGGAGTGTACGCCGACGACAACGAGCGAGTCGGCGTACTGCTCCTCCAACGGGCGCAGTTCATCGAGCACGTGCAAACAGTTGACACAGCAGAAGGTCCAGAAGTCGAGCAGCACGAATCGCCCGCGCAGGTCGCTCAGGCGAAGCGTCGCACCTGCGGTGTTCAGCCAGCTGCGGCCGGTGAGCTCGGGAGCCCGGACGCGAGGTCGTCGCTTGGTAGATTCTCTGGCCACCACGCCTCCCATTGTCCCCGGCCGGTCAAACAGGGCACGCATCCGAGCCGGCCTAGAGATGGCGGCGGGACTGGACGAAGCGGAAACGGCTGGCGACGTACGCGCCGTCGGTGTACGTCGCATTGGCGGCCGGATTCGCGCCGGTGCCATGGAAATCGCTGAACGCCGCCGACTGGTTGACGAACACTTGGCCGGTAAGGTTTTCGCTGAGCGCGACACCAGCGTCGAGCGCGGCCGAGCGCATCGCCTCGATCACCTCGCCGCTTGTCGAGTAGACAGCCGCGGTCATCGCACCGTGCTCGATCGCCGTCCGGCGGAACACGTCGATCGACTCGTCGGTCGACGACGTCTTGATGAGGTAGCCGACCGGTCCGAAACACTCACGCTCGTACGTCGCCGTGTCACTCACGTCCAACTCCACGACGGCGGGGGTGCGCACCACGGCATCGGTGTACGACGGATGGCTGACCGCCCGAGACGCGATCACCACAGTGCCCTTATCCAATCCCACCCCAGACAACCGTTGCAGCACGTCGTCGTTGACCACGCCGCCGAGCAACTCCACGGCCCGGGCATCGTCGCCGACCAGTTTGGTCAAGGCGCCGGCAATGCCGGCGACCACGTCGTCGACGGACTTGTGACCCTCGTCGGTGGCGATTCCGGCGGCCGGCAGACAGAGGTTCTGGGGCGCTGTGCACATCTGGCCCGTGAAGAGCGCGAGCGAGAAGCCGACGTTGAAGCACATGCCCTTGAACGAGCCGGTCGAGTCGATCACCACCGAGTTGACGCCGGACTTCTCGGTGAAGACGGTTGCCTGCCTGGCGTTCTCCTCCAACCACTCGCCGAACGCGTTGCCGCCGGTGAAGTCCACTAGCTTGACCTCTGGGCGTACGGCGAGCACTGCCGCCAACCCGTCGACCGGATCTTCGGCGGCCAGGGTCACCAGATCGGGGTCGAAGCCCGCCTCCGTCAGCACCTCCCGGCAGACCTGCACGGTGATCGCCAATGGCAACACGGCGCCTGGATGCGGCTTGACGATCACCGGGTTGCCGGTCACCAACGACGCGAACAGCCCGGGCCAGGAGTTCCAGGTCGGGAACGTGTTGCATCCGATCACCAGCGCCAGCCCCCGCGGCACCACCGTAAACGTCTTCTCCATCCGGATCGGAGCATCTCGACCCGGCTTCTCCCAGACGGCGGTCTGAGGCACTCGGGTCATCTCGGTGTAGGCATAGGCGATCGACTCCAGGGCTCGGTCGAGGGCATGCGCGCCACCGGCCTGGAAGGCCATCACAAACGCCTGACCCGAGGTGTGCATGACCGCGTTCGCGAGCTCGAAGATGCGCGCGTGCAGCCGCGACAGGATCTCCAACCCGACCCCGATGCGCACCTCGATGCCGGCATCACGCCACGGCACCAGTCCCGCGCCGGCCGCATCGACCAAGGCGGCAACACCGTCCGGGGTCATCCTTGGGTAGAACATTTCGAGGGGCAGCCCGAACGGCGACTTCTCGGTCGAGACGGTCCCGTCGGCCCCGGGTGTAGCGACTGGGAACCCTTTGCCCAGCCATGCTTCGAACGCCGCCTGGCCGTCGGTGGCCGCAGACTCGCCGTACACCCTCGGGCTCGGCGACTCGGGGAACGCACTGTGATAGCGACGCGTCTTCGTCGCCTCGACCGCCACGTCGAGCGTCGAGCGATGACGAGCGAAGAAGTCACCGGCAATCGACATGGGTGTCCTCCAGGGCCTTGGCAACGCGAGTTGGTACGACGACGAGCCTACCCGCCGGGTGTATCAGCACCTGGCGCTGCGGAAGGCTCCGACGCTCAGCTCCCCAGTCGGCTCAACGCCTCATCTTGGCGCAAGACGGCCGCCTCGGAGGCCGTCTCTAAACCGCACCTTGCCGGGCCTCCTCAACCGCCGTGAATACCACTCGCCCCAGGCGCATCAACCCCGGCACACGTGAGACAGTGCCAGCGTGAAGATCCGCGAATTCACCGACCGCGACACCGAGCCGGTTCTGGCGCTCAACGCGGAGTCTGTCTGGGCGCTGAGCCCGCTTAACGAGGCAAGCTTGCGCGGGCACCTCATCAGCGCTGATCAGGCGATGATCTGCGAAGTCGACGGCGTGGTGGCCGCGTTCGCGCTCGCCTACGCGCCGGGGTCGCCGTACGCCTCGATCAACTACGCCTGGCACGCGGCACGGTTCGACGACTTCCTCTACCTTGACCGGATAGCGGTGGGCGTCGGTTTTCGGCGCCGCGGCATCGCGACCGTGCTGTACGACAAGCTAGAAGCAACGGCGAAACCGCGAGGCCGGATGGTCTGTGAAATCAGCTCCGACCCGCCCAACCCCGCATCCCTCGCCTTCCACCTCGCCCGTGGCTATCGCGAGATCGGCCACCTCACGCAGCTCGACGGACACCAGACGGTGATGATGGAGAAGACCCTGTCGGTCGAGAGGGCACCCAGGTGAGCGACCCGATGTCTGCGGACGAGCTGGCGCAGCGCTGCGCCGACGTGATGTGGGCCGACGACGAAGCCTCCCGAAACCTGGGCATGCAGCTGGTGACGGTGTGCGCGGGCAGCGCCACCGTGTCGATGGCCGTGCGCGAGGACATGACGAACGGTCACAAGACCGCGCACGGTGGCTTCATCTTCGCGCTGGCCGACAGCGCCTTCGCGTTCGCCTGCAACTCCCACAATGTGCGCACGGTCGCGCAGGGATGTGACATCGTCTTCACCAGTCCGGCCCACGAGGGTGAGCTCCTCGTCGCCGAAGCGGCCGAACGCCATCTCCTCGGCCGCAACGGCATTTACGACGTGCGGGTCAGCTGTGAGGATCGGGTGATCGCGGAGTTCCGCGGGCGCAGCCGGACGATCGGCGGCACCCTCGTGGACGAGCAGTGACGTGGGAAGGATGTCCTGCCATGGTTGAGGTCTCACCGGGAGCCGACCGCCTCGACGAGGCGGAGCGGCTGTCGATCGACGAGCTCCGCACACTGCAGCTCGAACGGATGCGTGCGACGTTGTCCAACGTTTACACGAACGTGCCTCACTACCGGCGAGCGTTCAACCAGGCGGGTGTAAAGCCAGCGGACCTCGCCACGTTGACAGACCTCGCCAAGTTTCCCCTTACCAGCAAGAGTGATCTGCGCGACAACTACCCGTTCGGCATGTTCGCGGTCCCACGCGATGAGGTCGTGCGAATCCACGCCTCCAGCGGTACGACGGGGCGCCCGGCCGTGGTCGGCTACACCGCCGGCGACGTCAGCATGTGGGCAGACGTCATGGCCCGCTCGATTCGGGCAGCGGGTGGTCACCGCGGAGACGTGTTGCATGTCGCCTACGGCTACGGTCTGTTCACTGGCGGTCTCGGGGCGCATTATGGAGCCGAGCGCCTGGGGTGCACGGTCGTGCCCGTCGGCGGTGGGGGCACGGAACGCCAGGTGCAGCTGATCAACGACTTCCGGCCACGCATCATCATGGTCACACCGTCTTACTTCTTGGCGATCGCCGACGAGATGGAGCGTCAAGGTCTCGATCCGGCGACGTCTTCTCTTGAGGTAGGCATCTTTGGTGCGGAGCCGTGGACCGACGAGATGCGCCGCGAGATCGAGCAGCGCTGCGACATGGACGCGGTCGACATCTACGGGCTCAGTGAGGTGATCGGCCCGGGCGTCGCACAGGAGTGTGTCGAGACGAAGGACGGCCTCCATATCTGGGAGGACCACTTTTATCCCGAGGTCATCGATCCGATCAGCGGTGACGTGCTTCCCGACGGCGAGGTCGGCGAGTTGGTGTTCACGTCGCTGACCAAGCAGGCGATGCCGGTGATCCGCTACCGCACCCGCGACCTGACCCGGTTGCTGCCCGGGACCGCGCGGCCGGCGTACCGCAGGATGGAGAAGGTCACCGGGCGCACCGACGACATGATGATCGTGCGTGGTGTCAACGTCTTCCCCACCCAGATCGAGGAGCAACTGCTCAAGGTGGCTGGCCTCAGCCCGCACTATCTCTGCGTGCTGACCAGACCGGGTCGGATGGACGAGATGACGGTGCGCGTGGAGGCTCACGACGCCGCGCTCGGCGAGCCGGAGCGGGCCCGGCTCGCAGCCGCACTGATCAAGCTGGTCAAGGACAACGTCGGCGTGTCGACCAAGGTCGACATCGTCGAGCCGCACGACCTCGAGCGCTCACTGGGCAAGGCGATTCGGATCGAGGACCAGCGTGGCCGGTGACACTAGAGTCACCACGTGACCACCCTGCTGAGCGACATCGTCGTTGTTGACCTCACGCGTGCCCTGGCTGGCCCGCATGCCGCGATGATGCTCGGTGATCTCGGTGCCCGCGTGATCAAGGTGGAGGCGCCCGATCATGGCGATGACAGTCGCGGGTGGGGTCCGCCTTTCGTGGGGTCTGCAGACGACCGGCAGTCGACGTACTTCATGAGCTGCAATCGCAACAAGGAGTCGGTGACGGCCGACCTGAAGAGCGAAGTCGGCAAGGCGTTCTTGCGTGCGTTGGTGTTGCGTGCCGACGTGTTGATGGAGAACTTCCGCACCGGGGTGCTCGATCGGCTCGGGTTCGGCGTCGAAGAGCTGCACCGGATCAATCCGCGGCTGATCATCATGTCGATCACCGGCTTCGGACACGACGGCCCGCAGGGTGGCCGCGCGGGCTACGACCAGATCGCCCAAGGCGAGGGTGGCCTGATGAGTCTTACCGGCCCCTCACCCGACGAGCCGACCAAGGTTGGGGTGCCGATCGGTGACGTGCTCGCCGGGATGTACGGCGCTTACGGCGTGCTGGCCGCGCTCCACGAGCGCGCGACCACGGGGCGTGGGCGCGTCGTGCGAGTCAGTCTGCTCTCGGCAATCGTCGGTGTGCATGCCTACCAGGGCACCCGTGCGACCGTCGCCGGTGAGGTGCCGCACGCCCTCGGTAGCCATCATCCGTCGATCACCCCGTACGGGCTTTTCAAGACGGCCGATGCTCCTGTGCAGCTGGCCTGCGGGAGCCAGGGCTTGTGGGAGACATTGGCGCGACTTGTCGGAGTCGCTTTCGACGACGAGCGCTTCGCCACCAACGCGTTGCGGGTCGCGCATCAACCCGAGCTGACCGCATTGATCGAAGCAGCGTTTGCCACCGACTCCGCGGAAACCTGGCTCGCCAGATTGGCCGAGGCGGGCATCCCGGCCGGCAAGGTGCGCACGCTCGACGACGTCTACGCCTGGGACCAGACTCGCTCGCAGGGCTTGGTGATCGAAGTCGATCACCCCAGCGTGGGCCGGATCGAGCTGCCTGGCCCCCCGATCCGGTTCGACGACTTGCCCTACGCGGGTGGACGATTCGACCATCTTCCACCGCCGCGTCTTGGCGAGCACAACGCGTCGGTGGCGGCATGGCTAGCAGAACGCGACCCGCCACCGGATGACGGCGGGTGAGCCCCGCGTGGATAACGGCGCTGAAAGGGGAGCGGCCGTTCGCGCCCAGTGGCCCCCTACCTGAGCCGGCTCTTACCCGCGCGCGAAGGCGGCCTGGTTACCCCCGTAAACCAGGCCGCCCGCGCTGCTCGTGACAAGCTCCACCACGGCGAAGCCACCACACGGGCGAAGGTCCCCCACACGCCCTCGCCATACCTATCTCAGCGCACTACGCCACCGGTGAACAGGCAGAATGACCGGCAGAATCGTCATGGCCAGCATCTGGCCGCCACGGTGGTTGACGAGCGAGCGCAGCGAGCGTTCCCCGAGGTTCGGTGGTTTCGAGACGGCCGCACGCGGCCTCAGCCACCGTGGCTGCGGGCTCCTCAACCACGGGACATTTGTTACAAGTCTGGCCATGTCTCGTTAGGCTGACGCCATGGGCTCTGCTCCCGAGGTGCCGTGGGCTTCCGTATGGTTGCGTGATCTGCGGGTGGCGGCTGGTTATACGCAAGAGCAGCTGGCCGAGCGCGCCGGGCTTGCGGTGCGCAGCCTCGGTGACCTCGAGCGAGGAGCCGTCAAGCGCCCCCATCGCGACACCGTCGACCTGTTGTGCGCGGCGCTGGACCTATCGGAGGACGCCGCCGACAGACTGCGGGTGGCTTTTCGAGGTGCGCCTTCTGACGCCCCGCTGGCAGCCACCGTGGCGGTCGGTCGGGGACAAGTGCAGCGCAGCCCTGCCGAACTCCCTCGCGATATCCTCCACTTCGTCGGGCGCGCAGCCGAGCTTGCCGAGATCGGCGCCCTGCTTCCCGTACGCCGTCGCACTGCCACGTCCCCGGTCGTCATCGTCGTCTACGGGCCGGGAGGTTTCGGCAAGTCAACGTTGGCCATCCATGCCGCGCACGATCACTCGAGCGAGTTCTCCGACGGCCAGATCTTCGTCTCGTTGGGCGGCCAAGGAAAGAACGCCGTCACAGCCGAGCGGGCGGCCTTGGAGATTCTCTGGGCACTCGGTGTCCCGAATGGCGATATTCCTCGCTCGCCGAGCGCCCGAAGCCGGTTCCTACGCACACTGACCGCCCCGATGCGGCTGCTGCTCGTCCTTGACGACGCGGCTGACGCCGGCCAGGTGGGCGATCTGCTGCCGTCTGGGCCTGGCAATGCGGTGATCGTCACTTCCCGCTCGCCACTGCACGACCTCGACACCGACCACCGCATCGAGCTCAGTCCCTTCACTCGAGGCGATTCCATCGCGCTGCTTCGTCGCGCCAGTACGACGACCGGCGACCCCGCGGCCTGGTCCAAGCTCGCCGAGCTCTGTGGTGACGCGCCGCTGGCATTACGCATCAGCGCCGCTCGACTGGCATCTCGATCCGACTGGTCGGCCGAAGATCTGGTGCGACGGTTGGAGCAGGAGCAGACCCGCCTGTCATTCCTCGAGCATGGCGTGCTGGGGATGCGTTCGTGTCTGGCGGTCAGCGTCTCGGCATTGTCGATGTCCGGCACTGCGATCGATCTGTTGGCGCTGTCACTGCTCGTCCGGCTGGCCCGGCTTCCCGGACGCGATCTCGCGATCGAGACGATCGTGGCGGTGGCAGCTGCGCCAAGCTCGGAGGTGGAGGCTGCGGTGGAGCGGCTCATCGACGTACAACTGCTCCAGTCACGAAGCCGCGAGCGGGTCAACTTTCACGACCTGACCCTGCTCTATGCACGCGAGCTGCCGGAGGAGGCGGCGGGGGCCGGGGACAACGCTCGACTCGGCGCCTACCTGGCCGCCAACATCTGGGACGTCGCTAAGTTCTACGGCAAGGAGCCAGAGGCAATCGCCGAGTTGCGCTGGCTCGAGAGCCATGCCCGCTCGCGTCGACATGTGTTCGACTGGTTCCGCGACGAGGTCCCCAATCTGGTCGAGTACGTCAAACAGCGCTCGGCTGCCAACTCCGAGGAATACGTGCTCTGCCGCTTCATCGTCCAAAACGTCTGGGTGCTACTTGAGAACGCGAGACTGGCAGACGTCCGCGACGAAGCCGTCGCCGCACTGTCCGAGGCGGCCAAGCGACAGCATGACCCGCTCACCCGCATTTGGTGTGAACGTCAGCTCGGCTTCGCGATGGGCAACCAGGGAGACTTCGACAGCGCGAACGAGCACCTGGCCAAGGCGTGGGAACTGCTGCCTGAACTGCCCGACGACCCCGACAGTGTGGCCAAGGGGCGCTCGTGGGTGCAGTCGCTGGAAGGCATCCTGGCCGGGATGTCCGGTGATCTGAACGCCGCGATCAGCGGTCTGCGCTCGGCCCTCCGTACGGTGAGTGGCCGCAATCTCCAACATCGAGGGCAGTGTCTGCAGAACCTCGCCATCGCCCTCACCATGGCTGGCCGGCCTCAAGAGGGGTTGCGCTATCACCTTCGGCAGCTCGCGCCTGTCGTGGACCACCCCGACGACAACAGCGAAATCTTGGCGACGCTTGGCGTCGCCGAGTGCATGTCGGTGATGAACAAGCCCCTGGCTGCGATCCGCTCTGCGAAGCGAGCGCTGAGTCTCGCCGAGTCGGCTCGAGTGCCGCGCAGCATTTTCGAGGCCCTGGTGATGATCGCCGAGCAGAGTTACCAAGTCGACCTGCCTGAGCAGGCCGAGGCAGCCCTCGACCGGGCCCGGGCGGTGGTGGCCACCCAAAGCGTTGCCGCAACCTGGAGCATGGCAGCCGAGGAGAAGCAGATCGAAGCCGCCCGCGAACGCTACTTCGCGCGCCACACCTGACCGGGCCGATACCCCTCCCTCCACGTTAAGGCTGAAGGCGTCACGCACGGAGACAGGGTCAACGTTCAGCCACAACGGGAGGTCTTCGACTTACAGCTCAGCCAAACCACGGCGGGAAGTCTTCGGCTTAGAAGAGCAACGCTCGGCGGGGGGTCTCGATGATCGAGGCAACGTCGGACAAGAACTTCGAGCCCTGCTGACCGTCCACGATGCGATGGTCGAACGACAACGCCAGCGTGGTGATCCAACGCGGCCGGACCTTGTTGCCGACCACCCACGGCTGCTTACGGATCGCGCCCATGCATAAGATGCCTGACTCGCCAGGGTTGAGGATGGGAGTCCCAGAGTCGACCCCGAAGACGCCGACGTTCGTGATCGTGAACGTGCCGCCGGCAACGTCGGCCTGTGACGTCTTCCCTTCGCGGGCCGATGTGGTGAGTGTGCCTAACGCGGCAGCCAGCTGGGCTGCGGACATCGCATCGGCGTCCTTGATGTTCGGCACGATCAGGCCACGGCCGGTGGCCGCGGCGATACCGAGGTTGACATACCGCTTGAGCACGATTTCCTGCGCTGCCTCGTCCCACGTGGCATTGACTTCAGGCGTACGTCGTATCGCCAGGCAAGCTGCCCTCGCCACAATCAGCAACGGCGACACCTTCAAGCCCGCGAACTCGCGATCACGGCGCAGTTGCTTGACGAGCCCCATGGTGCGGGTGGCATCGACGGTGATCCACTCGGTCACGTGCGGCGCGGTGAACGCCGACGACACCATCGCCTGCGCGGTCATCTTGCGCACACCCTTGATAGAGATGCGAGTCTCGCGCTCGCCGCGGCTCAGCTCCGGGGCAGTCGCCGCGGTGGGTTCCGACGCGGCGGCCGCCGCTGCCGCACGCCTGCCGTCCGACGCGTGTGCCTCGACGTCGTTCCGTGTAATCACGCCGTCAGCACCGGTTGCCGTGACCGATGCCAGCTCGATGCCGAGGTCCTTGGCAAGCTTGCGCACCGGCGGCTTGGCTCGGGCTCGCTGACTTGACGCCGGCGCAGCGGTCATGGTGTGCTGCGCTGCCCCGGTGTCTTGGGCGGCCTCGGAAGCCGCCGCGGCCTGCGACGTCTCCGCCTGCGAGCTCGGCGTGGGCACCAAGTGCTCGTACGGGCTGTCCTCGCTGACTGCCTCGGGGCTCGCCTGCGCATCCGGCACCGCGGCTTCCGCGCTGCTGGCGGCGAGCGTGCCGCTGTCGCCTGAGCCGCCGCTGCTGCGAGCCGCGCCGGTGCGGGCACGGCGCTTGGCGACCGTGGCCTTCGGCCCATAACCAACCAGCATCTTCTCGCTCTCGCTGCCCGTTGCGGCGGCGCCGGCCGGCTCTGCCGGCGAGGCAGCCGAGCCAGCAGCGGAGGTCCCGCCCGAGTCGACGTCGATCTGGATGATTGGCGCGCCGACGTCGACGGTCGCGCCCTCGTCGTACAGCAAGGCCACGACCACGCCGGCGTACGGCGACGGCAACTCGACGGTGACCTTGGCTGTCTCCACCTCGACGATGTTCTGGTTGAGGGCGACCGTGTCGCCTGGTTTGACCATCCAGCTGACGATCTCGCCCTCGGTCAAGCCTTCACCGATGTCGGGCAGCTTGAACTCTTTGACGTCTGGCACGTTTGCTCCTAGTTCCACTAGAAGGCGAAGACTCGGTCGACGCCGTCCAGCACTCGGTCGAGGTCAGGCAGATAGTCCTCTTCGAGCTTGGCCGGCGGGTAGGGCGTGTCGAAGCCGGTGACCCGCAACACGGGCGCCTCGAGATCGTAGAAACACCGCTCGGTGATGCGGGCGGCAAGCTCGGCCGACAGCCCGACGTTCGACGGTGCTTCGTGGACCACGACCACGCGCCCGGTCTTTCGCACCGACGTCAGGACCGGGCCGAGGTCAAGCGGGGACAGGGTGCGCAGGTCGATGACTTCGAGTGAGCGCCCCTCCTCGGCGGCGGCGCTGGCAGCCTGCAGGCAGGTCTTGACCATCGGGCCATAGCACAACACGGTCGCGTCGCTGCCGCTTTGGCTCACCACCGAGCTGAACAACGGCACCGGCGTCGCCGTCTCGTCAACGGCCGCCTTCTCGTGGTAGCGGCGCTTGGGCTCGAAGAAGATGATCGGGTCGTCGCAAGAAATCGCCTGTTGGATCATCCAGTAGGCGTCGACCGGGTTGGAGCACGCCACCACCTTCAGGCCGGCGGTGTGGGCGAAGTATGCCTCGGGCGACTCGGAGTGGTGCTCGACCGCGCCGATGCCACCGCCGAACGGGATGCGGATCACGATCGGCATCGTGTAGTGACCCTTGGAACGCTGGTGAATCTTGGCGACCTGGCTGACGATCTGGTCGTACGCCGGGAAGACGAACCCGTCGAACTGGATCTCACAGACTGGCCGGTAGCCGCGCATGGCCAGCCCGACCGCCGTACCGACGATCCCGGACTCGGCCAGCGGCGTGTCGATGACGCGGTCCTCACCGAAGTCCTTCTGGAGGCTGTCGGTGACGCGGAAGACTCCGCCAAGCGCGCCGATGTCCTCGCCCATGAGCACGACCTTCGGGTCATCCTCCATCGCGCGGCGCAGACCCATGTTGACTGCCTTGCCGAGGGTGATGTCGCTGGTCATGATCAGTGGCCCTCTCCGCTGAAGCTGGCGTGATATTGCAGGAACTGTTCCTTCTGGTCGGCCACTAGGTCGGTCTGCTCGGCATAGGCGTGGTCGAACATCTCCGCGACGTGCGGTGCGAGGAGCTCCAGCGTCCCCTGGCGAAGCCGGGCGGCGAGCTCGTCGGCCTCCCGCTCGATCGAGTCGAAGAAGTCGGCCTCGGCTCCCGCGCTGTCGGTGAGGTAGCGCTTGACACGCTCGATCGGGTCCTTGAGCTTCCACTGTTCGACCTCGGCGGCAAGTCGGTAGCGCTTGGGGTCGTCGTTGGTGGTGTGGGCGCCCATCCGGTACGTGTAGGCCTCGATCATCGTCGGGCCGCTGCCCTCGCGGGCTCGTTGCAGGGCGGCCTGCGTCACGGCGTACACCGCGATCACGTCATTGCCGTCTACCCGAAGCCCGGGAAAGCCGAACCCCAGCGCGCGTTGGTACAGCGGGATCTTGCTCTGCCGCTCCATCGGCTCGGAGATCGCCCATTGGTTGTTCTGGCAGAAGAACACGACCGGTGCGTTGAAGACGCTGGCAAACACGAACGCCTCGTTCAGGTCACCTTGACTCGTCGCGCCGTCCCCGAAGTAGCCGATTGCGGCGGCGTCGGCGCCGTCGCGTTGGATGCCCATCGCGTACCCGACGGCGTGCAATGCCTGAGCGGCTATCACAATCGTGTAGAGATTGAACCTCTTCTCGACCGGGTCCCAACTGCCGTTGTCCACGCCTCGATACAGGCCGGTCAGGTCCACCGGATCTATCCCCAGACACCAGGCCACGCCGTGCTCGCGGTAGGTCGGGAACGCGACGTCTCGCTCACCCATGGCGCGGCCGCTGCCGATCTGGGCGGCCTCCTGACCAAGCAGGCTGGCCCAGATGCCCAGCTCGCCTTGTCGCTGCAACGCGGTGGCCTCGGTATCGATACGCCGGGTCATCACCATGTCACGGTAGAAGCCCCTGATCGCCTCGTCATCGAGGTCGAACGCGAAGTCCGGGTGGTCCACCCGCTGGCCGTCCGGCGTCAGCAATTGGATCAGCTCGGGCCCTTCGGCGGTCTTCCCCGGCCCGAAGACGGCACCAAGATCGTGCCCCGGGTCGTGACCCGCTGCTTGGTCCAGACCTTGGTCTAGCTTTGGGTCTAGCTCTTGGTCCAGCTGTTGGCCTAGCTCAGCTTTGCTCACTCGCACATCCTTGTGTCATCCCAGCCGTCACCGGCACCATGGCGGCTCCTGTTCGTGGCCGGCAGCTTTGTGGTCGCGCCAGCCTGCTTGGCGCATCGCAGATTTGGCGGCCCGCGATCCCATCGGTAGCTGTCCGGTCCGCACGGAGTGCGGCAGGCCACTCGATTGCCCACACGGCTCCAACCGTACCGAGCCGTGCAGGGTGGCGCCTAATTAGCGTTGGCCGACGGTCGGCGTGCGCACGGCTGAGCCGCAGTCCGAAATGCGCGAGACTGTGGTCGTCGCTGCCGCTAACCTGGTCAGGTGCGACAGGACCAAACTACCCAAACGCTCATGACCGCTCGGGCGTCCGGCCCGCCCACGTCTCCGCTGCTGATCGCCGTCGCCCTGGGCATCGTGTACGTCGTCTGGGGCTCGACCTATCTGGCCATCCGTATCACCGTGCAAGATCTTCCACCGATGGCGTCGGCCAGCTGGCGCTACCTGTGCGGGGGGATCCTGTTGGCCGTGATCTTGGCATTGCACGGCGGCTGGCGGGGCGGCTGGCGACGCCTGCACGCTACTTCACGTGAGCTGCTCGGCTGCGCGGCGCTGGGCCTACTGCTGCCGGCGCTTGGCAACGGGATGGTGTCCGTCGGTGAGTCACAAGGTGCCCCCTCCGGCATCGCCGCGTTGCTGATCGCCGCCGTGCCGTTGTGGGTGATCGTCTATCGGGCGCTGTCACGGGACCGGCCGAGTCGGCGTACGACGGTTGGCGTGTTGCTCGGCTTCGCCGGCCTGGTGGGGCTGATCACCGCCAGCGGACTCGGCGGCGAGGTCAAGGTCGGCGCGTGTTTGATCATCGTGTTCGCCAGTGCGTGTTGGTCCTTCGGTTCGTGGGCCACACCGCGGCTGACTCTGCCGAAAGACCCGTTTGTGACCACCGTCTACGAGATGGTCTTCGGATCCGTCTTCCTGCTCGTCGGCGCAGCGGTGCATGGTGAGGACGTGCTGCCGGTCGCCGCCCCCGTGGACTCCTGGTTGGCATGGGGCTACCTTGTCGTGTTCGGCTCGGTCGTGGCGTTCACGGCATACGTGTGGGTGTTGAACGCGGCACCGATCTCGCTGGTCGCCACCTACGCCTACGTCAACCCGGTGGTCGCGGTGTTCCTCGGCTGGCTCGTCTTGGCTGAGCCGGTGACGCCGCCGATCCTGCTCGGCGGGGCCGTGGTGATTGTCGCCGTCGCCATCGTGGTGTCGGCCGAGCGGCGCGATGCCGCCTCCCGACGCCGGGAGTGAAGACGCCTCAGGCGAGTGAGGTGAGCCAGGCGTCGTGCAGGTCGGAGAAGCGACCGTTACCTGACGCGATCAGGACATCGGGAGACCCGTCTTCAACGATTTGACCGTGCTCCATCACCAGCACTCGGTCGGCGATTTCGACGGTGGAAAGGCGATGGGCGATAATGATCGCGGTCCGATCAGCGAGGATCGTCCGAAGCGCCCGCTGGACCAATCGCTCCGAGGGCACATCGAGACTCGACGTGGCCTCGTCCAAAATCAGCACGGCTGGGTCGGCCAAGAACGCCCGGGCGAAAGCCACCAGCTGGCGCTGGCCCGCCGACAACCGGCCGCCGCGATTCGCCACCTCGGTGTCGTAGCCCTGCGGCAGGCTCCCGATGAAGTCATGGGCACCGATGGCTTTCGACGCCTCGACCACCTCGCCCATCGTGGCGGTCGGCTTGCCGAACAAGATATTGCCGGCAACCGTGCCGTTGAAGAGAAAGTTCTCCTGGGTGACCATCACGATGGCGCTGCGCAGGTCGTCGTCACGCAACTGCCGCAGGTCGACGCCGTCCAACGTGATCCGCCCAATGCCGGGGTCGTAGAAGCGTGAGACGAGTTTGGCCAGGGTCGTCTTCCCCGCGCCGGTGGTGCCGACCAGCGCCAGCGTTTGCCCTGCCGGCACATCGAGAGTGAGGTCGGGCAGCACCGGCCGGCTTTCGACGTACGAGAAGCCGACATGGTCGAGGCTAAGCGCCCCGCGGGGATGCGGAAGCCTGACCGGATTGCTGGCCTCGGGCACCGACGGCTCCTCCTCGAGCACACCCGACAGCTTCTCGAGGGCGGCGGAGGCCGACTGGAACGTGTTGTAGAACTGCGAGATTTCCTGCATGGGCTCGAAGAACTGGCGTAGGTAGAGCAAGAAGGCGGCGAGCACCCCGACGGTTAGTTGACCGTCGAACGCGAGATGGGCGCCGTACAACAGAACGACACCGATCGTCAGGTTGCCGATCAGCTTGATGCCGGGCATGAACATCCCAACCAGTCGGAAGGCACGTTCGTTGGCGGCCCGATAGTCGTCGTTGACCGATTCGAAGATGTCTTGGTTGCGGTGCTCGCGGCGAAACGCCTGCACCGCTCGCATCCCGTTGATCGTCTCGACGAAGTGCACGATGACCACCGCGACGGTTTCACGGGTACGTCGATAGGTCTTGGCCGACTCGCGCCTGAACCATCTGGTGAGCAGATAGAGGAAGGGGAAGCACAGCAGCGCGACGAGCCCGAGCTTGACGTCAAGCACGAGCAGCAAGATCGCGGTGCCGAAAAGCGTCAGCGCCGCCGTGATGAGGCCGTCGAATCCGGTCTCGAGAAGCTCGTAGATCGCTTCCATGTCGGACGTCTGTCGGGAGATGACCCGGCCCGACGTGTAGCGATCGTGGAACTCCGGGGAAAGTCGCTGGAAGTGCGCGAACATCCGCCGCCGCAGGGTCACCAGGACCTGTTCACCGATCCGGCCGGACAGCAGCAAGAAGATCTGCCGGGTCACGGCCTGCACCAGGACCGCCACCAGCAGGATTGCGATGATCGTCCACAGCGTCTGGCTGCCGTGGTGGGCGATGATCGGCGGGATGCCCATGTCGATGCCGTCCTTGACCAGGTAGGGCACCGACAACCGAGAGACGTTCTCCAGCAACACCGCCACCGCGACGTAGCAGAGGATGCGCTTGTGTGGGCGCAACAGCTCACCTAGGAGTTTGCGTGAGCGCTCCTTGAGCACCAGCGAAACGCTGTCGGGGATTTCGTCTTCCTGCTCGGCTGCTACGCCACGCCATGCCTTTCCCGAGTCCCTGGCCGAGCTGTTGCCCGAGTCCTTGGCCGAGTCCTTGGACGAGTTTTGGGTAGTCGTCATCGCAGCGCCCCCTCATCCTCAAAGGCGGCGAGTTGCGCGTCCGTGTCGGCATCGGCTGCCAGCAGGTCGCGGTAGGCCGGCACGGACTCCAGCAACTCGTGATGGCTGCCGACGTGGGTGATTGTGTCGCCGTCTAGCAGCGCTACCTTGTCGGCCAGCATCACCGTCGATGCCCGGTGGGCCACCACGATCCCGGTGGCTCGCGACAGCACTCGACGCAGGGCCGTCTCGACCAGCGCCTCGGTGTGCACGTCCAGGGCGGACAACGTGTCGTCGAGCACCAGGATGCGCGGATCAGCCAGCACCGCCCTCGCCAACGCGAGCCGCTGGCGCTGACCGCCTGACAATGACATGCCTTGCTCGCCGATCCTGGTGTCCAGCCCCCAGGGCAAGTCGTAGACGAACCCCGCCTGGGCCGTCTCGATCGCCGCCATGATGTCGTCTTCGTTGGCGTCCGGACGCCCCAGCGTGATGTTCTCGCGGGCACTCATCGAGAACAGCGTGGGCTCCTCGAAGGCGGTCGCCACGATCGTGCGCAACGACGGCAACGTGAGCTCCCTGATGTCGACGCCGTCGATGGTGATGCGACCGGCGGTGACGTCGTACAACCGAGGCACCAGCGCGGTGAGGGAGCTCTTGCCAGAGCCGGTCGCCCCGACAATCGCCACCGTCTCGCCCGGGAACACCTCAAGGTTGATGTCGCGCAACACGAGCTCGTCGGAGTCGGGGTACGCGAAGTCCACACCATCGAAGCGCAGGTGTCCGGCGGCTCGGTCGAGGGTGCGCTGGCCGCTGACCACCGACGACTTCGTGTCGAAGATCTCGAGCACCCGGTCCGACGCGGTCATCGCTTCTTGGGCCATCGCCAAAATGAAGCCGAGTGACTCAATCGGCCAGATCAGCTGCAGCATCAACGTGATGAACGCGACCAGCGTGCCGAGCGTGAGCGAGCCCTGCCCGACGGCCAGCGCGCCGAGCAGCAACACGATGACAAGGCTGATGTTGGGGATGATCTCCAAGAACGTCCAGAACGCCGACGAGAGGCGCACCTTCTCCATCGAGGTGTCGTAGAGCTTGCCGGTAAGGTCTCCGAACTTGCCCTGGCTGTAGCCGGTGCGCCCGAACGACTTGATCACGCGGTAGCCGATCGCCGACTCCTCGACGGTCGTCGCCACGTCGCCTTGTTGGTCTTGCACACGTCGGGAGACGACGACGTACTTGGTCTGGAATCGCTTGCTCAACCAGATGATCGGCACCGCCGAGGCGGCCACCACAACACCGAGCGGCCAAAACAACTTCAGCAGCAGCAACGTCACGACGGTCAACTGCAACACGTTGACGAACAAGAACAGCACGCCAAAGCCCATGAACCGCCGCAGCGCGCTCAGATCGACGGTGACGCGGGAGAGCAGTTGGCCGCTCTGCCAGCGACCGTGGAACTCCATCGGCAGGTCTTGCATGTGCCGGTAGAGGTCATTGCGGATGGCCGTCTCGAAGCCGAGCACAGCGCGCGCCTGAACCCAGCGGCGGATCAGCACCAGGCCGGCCTCGACCACGCCGAGCGCCAGCGCCAGCAACCCGAGGGGGAGGATCGGCCCGACCCGGTGTTCGGTGATCGGGCCGTCGATCATCGCCTTGGTCACCAACGGGATCGACAGGCTGACGAAGACGCCGACAATCGCGCTGGCGCCCATGATTATCAAGGACCGCTTGTACGGCGCCATGTAGCGCCGAAGCCGCCACAGCGAGCGGACGCCCCGTTTGGGTAGCAGCATAGATGCTGTCTCGGGATTGGCAGCAACGGACGAGGGCATCAGTGGGCGTTGTCCTCCTTGGCGATGTCAACGCGGCTGTGAGACGTGGCGTGACTGGCAGGCGACTGGTCAAACGTCACACAAGGGTTGCCCCGTGACGTCCAGACGACCGGGTCTGTGTAAGCGTCACTCTACCGGATGCCTGTGACATGCCCACAAGCGGTTTGTCTCGTCACCTGGCGGCACGATCCGACGCTGAGCTCTTCATGACCTGCCGTACGTCGCCACCTTGCGCAACACATCGGCTAGTCTCGAGTGCGAAAACGTGGCAACCTGGGGAGGATTCAAACCCCCGACTCGTGGAGGATGCGATGGCTCATCCGGACGCCGAAACGCCAAGCGCCGAGCCCGACGAGGTGAAGCGAAAGTTCAAGGAGGCCCTGGAGCGCAAACAACGGCAACAACACCATGCCAGTGCCGAGTCGGCGGAGCATGATGGCTCCGACAAGTCACATGGGGCGACCGAGCCGACAGTTGGCCGGACGTTTCGGCGCAAGAGCATCTGAACAACCGCTGGGTGGCTAGTGCCGTGACCACCTATTGCAGGTCGGTCTTAATCACTTCATGTGAGGGCCCCCGGAGAGTTCGCCACTGCTGGCTGACGCCGAGGAGCAGGTCGTTGGCCTCGGGCTCACCCACCGTGATCCGCACTCCATCACCTTGGAACGGGCGTACGGCGACCCCGGCAGCGTCGCAAGCGCCGGCAAAGGCAGCGGCGTCGTCGCCTAGGCCGAGCCAGACGAAGTTGCCCTGCGCATCGGGCACGTCCCATCCCTGGCGGGTGAGCGCGGCAGTGACGCGTTCCCGCTCCGCGACCACCGCGGTTACGCGTCGCAAGAGCTCGTCTTCGGCCTCGAGCGAAGCCACCGCGGCGGCCTGCGCCACCGTAGAGACGCCAAACGGAAGAGCACACTTGCGGATCGCCGCGGTGATCTCAGCCGGACCGATGGCGAAACCCACTCGAAGACCAGCCATGCCGTACGCCTTCGAGAACGTCCGCAGCACGACTACGTTGTCGCGTCCCTCCGCCACCGCCAGCCCATCGGCCGCGTCGGGGTCGGTGACGAACTCGCGATATGCCTCATCGAGGACGACCAGGAGGCTCTTCGGGACGGCGTCGAGAAACTCGACCAGCTCGTCTCGATGCACAGCCGGGCCGGTGGGGTTGTTGGGTGTGCAGACGACCACCGCCTTGGTTCTCTCCGTGATGGCGGTCAGCATGGCCGGCAGATCGTGCCGGGCCTCAGCGTCGACCGGCACCGTCAAACTGCGGGCTCCGGTCAACCCGACCGCGATCGGGTACGCCTCGAACGAGCGCCAGGCGTAGACGACCTCGTCACCTGCTTCGCAGCTTGCCTGCAAGAGATGGTAGAACACGGCGACCGATCCCGCCCCCGAGGCGACTTCGTCGATCGAGACGGCGTACTTTTTGGCCAGCGCGGCATGCAGCTCCGCCACTCCCATGTCGGGATAGCGGTTCATCGTCGCCAGGGCACCCACGGCTTGGTCGATGACTCCGGGCAGCGGCGGATACGGGTTCTCGTTGCTCGAGAGCTTGTACGACGCTGCCGCGCCCGGGGTTGGGGGCTTGCCTGGTTTGTAGGCAGGGATCGTCTCAAGCGCCTTGCGAAAGAGCGGTGTCGACATACTGGCACCCTAATCCGGTTTTGCGCGCCGCCGCACCACCCGGGGTGGCGCGATCCTGGCGTTCAGAGCTCCCGGCTCGGCACATCATTGACGTCACCCCGCAGGCGGGCTCGAACCACGACCGACCCTGGGCCACCACAGCATCGAAGACGGGCCGGACACGCCGAGAAGCGCCGGTCTCAAGCGAGAACCTCGATAGGCTAAGACATCATCAGACGTCGTCTGCGACGTGCCCGGGCCCGCTCTTCGACGTGTCCCATTAGCACATCACGCTCCATCCGCAGCTCGGCGCTCTCACTGCGCAGCCTCCCAGCTCTGCAACGTCGTCGCGCGACAGGCCCTCCACACGCTCGCGCTCGTTCAGGTCCTTGGCGCACCAGTTACCCAGCGTCCCCTCATTGACACCAACATCGCGAGTGACCTGCGCGATAGGTTTCCCGGTCTCCCGGACAACCCGCACAGCCCCCTCACGACACTCCCTATCAAACTTCCTTCGCGTCTCTGACATGACTACTCCTTATAGCCAATGCCTCCACGGTTTTAAGGGACCTTCAAAACCGGCCATGCGAAGCCGCCGGCATGGGCCGCTCCGTTCCTACGGTAGACCTTGTAGCTGCGTGCTTCAGCCCCCAGGGCAGTCTTCAGTGCGGGGAGCATAAACGCAGACGCCACCATAGTGGTCAGATTCAATCCGATAATGCTGACCACCAACCATGTAGTAAATGTATACTGGGCCTACCAGGAGCTTACCGTGCTTGCTTGGCACCTTCAATGCCATCAATACATTGAAGTCGTGGTGCGGAGCTACCCTGGCACCCCTGACTGCGTAAATCCAGAACTGGTAACGCCTTCCGGAGGGAAGCCACGGACTATGCCGATGTAGAACCCCCGGTTCTTGGTGCCAGAGTCGCACCATGTGTTGCACCATGCCAGGCATGGTCGATCTGTATGTCACACTTTCTATTACCATCGTCTGATCTGTCGGGTTAGTATTATCCGTGTCACCCCAACTGACCATATGACCAGGTTTAGCGATAATAGTGCTCCACGACTTGCCTGACGCAGCCTCTTGTTGGGCTAACGGGCCAGCCAATAGCGCGCTGCTGTGCGAGCACGAGGCTAGCAGAGCAGAAATCAGCAGCGCAACCACGCAAACGACCCAGCCCTTCATCAGTGGTGCGGTGCCCACATCGGGCTGATGACATTGGGCATCGGGCTAGTGGCCTGAGCGGATGGACCCACGGCCATGTACACGGCGAAGGTGGCGATAGCCAGCAGCAGGGCTCCGGCTGCCCTGACCGTCTTGTTGTGGACGGTCTTGGTCTTAAGGTGGATGTGGGCGGAGATGCCTCCGCCAGCTCGTGATGGTCATCCCGTCTCGCTGGGTTGATGCGAAGACCTCCGAGCGCTCTCGGAAGATCGTGGCATCTTTCCGCCATCAACCAGGGCCGGTGCTATGGCAATTGAACTATGTCCTCGCGGTGGAGGAGCGGCGCCTAGCGCTCACGCTACTCCTTCATCAGACTTTCATGGTGAGGTTTGACGGGAACGGTGCCGGACCGAACCACGAAACCAACTGGGCGACCCAGCAGGCGCGCCGGGCTTGGCGACGCCACCGTGGCGGCGGCAGGGCTTGCGATCAGACCGTAGTGTCGGGGTAGGGGAACGCTACGGGGTGGCGGGAGTGGATGAGCCACCCAACTCCAGATGGCACTTGCTCTTGACTTCGGTCGTGATCGCATCCGTTGCTGCCGTCAGCCTGCCGCTATCAACACTTTCGAGCGTCTTGCCGAGCTGTGCTGGGGGAACCAGTGGTGCGTCCGTGCACTGTTGGTGCTCTCCACTCCTTGGAAGCCACCACTAGCGACTAGCCGTAGCCGATTCGAGCGTACCCTCCACATCTCAGGCGAACCCAGCGACTCATCCACAGGGTCCGAACATGTGCTCGATTGTGTCGGTGGATGATCGTAGGGTTTGGATATGTCGACGACGCTGACCGAACCACCCGGCACGGCAAGTGGTGCCGTGTCGATGGACCCGTTCGCGGCTTGCCTGACCGCGATGTCGGCTGAGTTGTCGGGGGCGGCGGAGGTGCCGGCTTGGAGTCTGGGTGATGAGCTGTTGCAGGCCAGGGGGGCAGGCGTTGCAGGTGCAAGCTCAACTCGACGAACTGGTCGGCCGGCTTGTCGGGTCGGTCGCCGAACGCGACATCGCGGTCGCTGCGGGAGCGTCGTCGAGCAGGGCCTGGTTGACGGCCCACCACCGGATGTCGGCGGGTGCGGCGTCTCGGCTGGTGGCCCAGGCCAACGCGATGACCGAGCAGACCCAGGTGACCCAGGCAGCGTGGGCGTCCGGAGTGATCAGCGCCGAGCAGGCGCAGGCGATCGGAACCGCGGTCGACAGCCTGGGTGGCGGGTTCGACCAGCAGGCGGTGACGTTGGTGCAGGTCGACCTGATCGAGCATGCCCAACGGCTCAACCATGCCCAGTTCCGGGTGGTGTGTGCGCACGCGGTGGAGGTGATTGACCCCGACGGCGCCGACACCATCCTCGGCGAACAGTTAGCAGAACAGGAACGCAAGGCGTTGCAGGCAACCCAGCTGCGGTTCGGGCGATGCGGGGACGGCACCACCGCGATCGCCGGGAAACTACCCGACATGCACGCCGACATGTTGCGCACCAGACTGGAGGCGCTGAGCTCACCGCGTCGTGCCAGCGCCGCCGACCCGGCCCACACCGGCCGGTTCGGGGTCGCCGCCGGCGGTGTTGTTGGTGGGGGCGGGTGTTCCCAGGTCGATGTGGACGGCGACCACGCCGACACCGAGATCGGGAGGCTCACCGGCGGGCAACGGTTGGGAAGGGCGTTGTGTGAGTTGATCGAACACCTGCCCGCCGACGGTGCTGCAGGGCATGGTGACACCAACACCACCGTGGTCGTCACCTTGGACCTGAACCAATTACAGTCCGGGCTGGGGCCGGCGGTGTTAGACACCGGCACCCCGGTTTCCGCCGCCCAGGCCCGCCGGTTAGCGTGTGGCGCCGGGTTGGTGCCGATGGTGCTGGACGGGCCCTCACGGATCCTCGACGTGGGGGCCGGTCGGCGGTTGTTCGACAAACACCAACGCCTCGCGCTGACCGTCCGTGACCAGGGGTGTGTGTGGCCCGGTTGCGATCGGCCACCCGCCCAGTAACGAGAACTACTACACCACTACGGATCACGCCTGGGAAACGTCGAGCCGTCCTCCCAGATCACCGCTACTCCATGTGTGTGCAGCAGTTCAACGAGATCATCGCTCGGGACACTCGGCAGCAGTACCGCCCGTGAGTCGTGAGCCAAGAACCTGCTGTAGTCGAGGATCTGCCCCAGCGCAGCCCTCACGTATAGGCGTGCCGCCGAAGCCTTCGCCTCCACAACTTCTTGTCGGGTGCGGTTGAACACGTCTGTGAATAGATAACCCCCGCCTGGCACGGGGATTCGGTGTCGCACTGCTTCTTCCCCGATGTTGCTGAGCCATGCGACGTATCGAGCCACGAGCTGCGCCTCCCGCCGCACTGCCGTGACCGGCTCATCCGGATGCCGTACGAGGTACGAGTCGATGTCACCGGCCTCGACGGGGATTTCCTCGGGTGCGTCCGTGTCACGTGGGGCGTCGTCCACGTCATCGTGAACGACCGTCCCGAGTGGCTCAAGGCGGAACACCAGCACCTTCCGCACGACGAGCTCCCGGTCCGGGGCGGCGTCAGAGTAGTAAGGCGGATCCGTGGCCAGGCTGAATGCCCCAAGATAGGTAGTCTCCGTCCCCTCGGAGCGGAACAGCCGAACGGTACGACCGAGGGCGGGCGCATCCACGAGCGCCTTGTTGCCTCCGGAGGTGGGCAACTGATCCCCAAGCTGACCATCGCCGGTGTAGTGGAAGGTACCGTCATCGTGCCACCCGTCGTAGTTGTAGCCGAACGCCCTGCCCACCGAAGGGTTGCTGAAGAGAAAGACGCTCTCAGCCTCGACGGCTGGCTCCATGCCTCCGTACCGTCCGCCGCCCCAACGATCATGGAGCTCCTTGCGCGGAAGCTTTGTTCCGATCAGGATGTCCCATTCAGCCATGGGCTAACTCTGCCACCCCCTCCTTGGGCAGGCTCACGAGTCCGGGCTCCGCGCCACTAACGGCTGAGCAGATGCGCCAAGTACGTCCGTTGCAGTTCGCCGCATTGTCGGCCTTCGCCATCTGCTCGGTACTGGCAGGCGGTCACGTCGGCGTCGTCGAAGAGCCAGTGCCGAGCTTCCGGCTGGATGGGGCTGAGATGTCCGGCTGCGACCCAACGGCGGATGGTTGCGGCTGACACGCCGGTCAGCGCAGCGGCTTCGTCAGTGGTCACCCGCACGTCGGCGAGTCTGCCACGGCACGCACGAGACGCCCGGGGGGTGGGTGAAATCTCCACGGGCGCAGAGCCGCCATGACCCGTCCCAGTACGAAAAACCTGCGCGCAAGTCTGGGGGTTTGGCGTCACGGACTGTCGGCGGGTCCATGACGCACAAGACCCCGCGAGTCATGGTCACTCACGGGGTCTTGTGTTTGCGGCGCTGGCAGGTCTGCGCGGCGGAGGGGGTTTTGTCGCTCGCTGCCATCGCTCGCCCGCCGTCGGGGCCCACCCAGCCATGCCGGCGGGCGCGACGTTCGCGGCGCTCTGCTCCACCGAGCTAGAACTGTCCAACGCGTTGGACAGTTCATGCCGGCGGGCGCGACGTTCACGCCGCGTTGCTATTTGCGCTTGGCCTTTGCCTTGGCCGAGCTGGTGTCCTCGACCGGGGCGCGCGTCACCAGCCCGCGTTGCTCAAGGCGCTCGGACTCGGCTGCCGGCATCCTGACCCGCTTGCCTGGCCCGTACACGGTGCCTTGGTGGTTGACCTGGGTCGCCTCGGCCACAATCACCGTTACCTCGCCGCTACCCATCACGACAGGCCTGTGATCGAGCAGATCGCGCTTGGGCGGGTTGTCGCCAGCGCCACCCTTTCCTCACACCGAAACGCGGTCTGGTTGTGCTCGAACCCCGTTTGCCCAAAGTCGACCTGGATCGTCAACGGCTGGCGCCAATGCAAGGTCGCTGCGGCGGCCGCGTTCAACGCGACTGCCGTGCCGGGCGTCATGACGGTGGTCACGATGACCGGGACTCCCCACAAGGTGGCCGTAGCGGCCTGGGTGGGGTCAGCGTCGACCAAATACCGGCCTTGGGAGTCCTTGGTGCGCCTGACCGCGCTCCACGTGGACGGGGACATCACGTACAACGTGGGCTCGACGAACGCCGGCCCGTTGCGAAGGTCGGTGCCCGCCAGCTCGAGCGTGTCCACGGACGTTTCTGGGCTGGCGCCCTTGGCCCGGACGATGAGCCCGGTGGTGGTCAACAACCCTTCGACGTTGCTGCCGGTCCCGTCGCCGTGCAGGAGCTGCTGGTTCTCTTCGTCGAGCACGAGCCGGGCGAGTTCTTGGCGCACGTAGTTCGCGAAGCTCCCGAAATCGGCCAAATCCTCATCGTTCACCGCGCAAGTCACCGCAATCTTCGCTGCCTTGGCGGTGACAACGTCAGTGTTCAAAACCACGGCAGGTTTGAGCGCGCCGGCCGCAACCGTGCCGGCTGCGCCGGTGGTTGAGACGTGCCGCAGATACTCCACCGACGGGGCACCGAGCGACTCTGCCGGCAAAAATGCCGCGATGCGCTGTGGCTCATGGCCCATTTGGACGAGGTTGGGCGACATCTGCGGGGGAACAGACTCGGAGACCGTCTTCGCGACTACTTTGTAGCTCTTGTGCGCCAGCAGCGCCTCGTGCAACCCCTTCATGTCGTCGTCGTCGACCTGCAACGGCGGCGCGTACGTGCGGGTCAGCGCCCCGCCTGGGCTCCACGCCGGCCCACCAGCAATGGCGGCTTCGAATGCGTGAACGTCCTTCAGCGCAGCGCGGGTGCCCAACACGTCCTTGAGCTCGGCGTCCAGCCGGTCATAGGCGCCCTTGCGGGACGACCAGGGCTTCGTCTCGTCGTTGACGATGGCGAGCTGTTTGTTCGCAAGCTCGCTGAGCTTGACGTCTAGCTGCTTGAGAGATGTCATTACGGATCCTTAGAAATGGCGCATCACGGCGCCGAAAAGTGAATGGGGGGTTTGCAGCACGGTTTGACGGCGCCTGCCCTGTACGGGCGGCCTTCGCTTGCGTGCGCGTGCGGTCGAACCGGCGGCGGCAACCGACTGGCGGCGATCAACGTCACGGCCCGGTCGCGTACTGCGCGCTCGACTCTCGTGCGGTGCTCGGCTTGGAGTCTCGGCGGTCGAACCGGCGGCGGCGGCCTTGGCGGTCGCGGCGGGATCGGCGGCGGATTAGCTCAAGCCTTCCGCGACAATACTACCCCTCAGCGACCTCACCGGGCGGCCAAGTCGGCATGCACGCGTCACTGTCGAAATGGTCGGGACAACCCGGCTCGTGCCACACCTCAAGCACCGAACGACCAGCCGACCCGCACTGCAACTCAGCGAGCGCGTCACAGTGCGGGCATCGCCAGGTCTGTAGACCAGCGCGAGCTCGCGCAGCGGTGGCCGCGTCGAGCGGCGGCCCGTCAGCCATGTCAGCCATGTCAGCCATGGTCGAGCCCCCTGGCCGACCTGTCGGCGCGAGATTCGGCAATCAACCAGTCGAGCCGACTGATGCCCCAGCGCGCCGACGCGTAGGCAGACCGGGCATCCCGCCACCGGGACCGCGCCACGTCCTCACCGTCCCAACCATCCGGGTCGTCGGGCTCCGACCAGTCGTTGGCGTCGAAGGTGCGAAGCGGCGTGGGGAGCGCCGCGAGCAGGTCAACCGGCCTGCCGGCCTGGCCACGTAGCTGCGCCATCATGCGCCGGCCTTCTTGGCCCAGCGGGACGACGCGGCGGCCCGGGCCTTGTCGCTGACCGCTGACGCCGGTTCGGCGGCAGGAATCGCCAGCGCGGCTATCAGCTTGGCCAGACTTTCCCGGTGGCGTCGCATTTCGTCGTACAACGGGTTCGGCCGGGGCTGACCCGTTGACCCCTCCACCAGCGGGTCAGACCCCGCAAGTGCCCGTTGCAGCGCGGCCAACTCGTCGACAGCACGGCAGGCCTGCTCGAGTAGGCGCAGCTCGCATGAGTCCAAGTCATAGGCCGCCAACGTCTCGACCCACAACGACTTACCCGGTCGGCCAAGGTCGACGGGTGGCTTCTGTTTCATGGTGTGCTCACTTTCTGTTCGGTGGGAAAAAACGGACGCGACGGTCGCACGCATGCACGTCAAGCTGGGACGGGTCATGACCGGACGCCGCTGCTGGAGATTTCACCGACCCCCTCCACCGGCTGGGAGCCGCTGTGTGGCGCTGTGAGCGCCCGCTGGGTCGTGGTGGGGTGGTTGTCCCACCGCGTGACCGTAATCGTGCACACAGCCGCATACGGTCAGTCACGGCGTCTTCCCGTCCGGTTGGTGTGTGCAGTCGCCGCAGCAGCGCCGGCCGCTGAGCCCGGCCTTGATGCCGCAGCTGTATCTGTCGGCGCCGCACGCCGCGCAGCGGGTCGGTGCTGGGTTGGTCGTGCCGGCTTTCATCGTCGGTGCCTCCGGTTTCGCCGGTTGAGCAACAGGCCGACGGCGGCCGACAAGGCGAACCCGGCCAACACGCCGAGCAGCGGCCACGACACGACGTACGCGAGCGCGTTCATGCGGCGTCACCGTTGCAGTCGGCGGCGTGGCCTTGGGTGTCGACGTGGTAGCCGCACGTCGGACAGCGGCCCGGATAGTGAGACAGAGAACTACGAAGGGGCGTAGAAGTAGGAACGCTGAAACGGTGACTTGCGAGAGCTTCTTTAACTTCCTCTTCGCGTCCAGTAGTAGTTCTCTGTCTTACTTTCGGCATGCTCGGCCAATACTCGCGCAGCCACCCCGTCGCTTCCCACAGGTCCGGCGAGTTGGCCGCATCGCTGAGCTTGGACCGTTGCGCGATGCCGAGCAACGTCAGGTCGTCGAGCTGTCGGCTCGCGGTCTTGGTGACCATTCCGGTGGTCTGGGCCAGCTCGGACGTTCGCGGTGGAGCATCGGCGGCCAGCAGCGCCCGCATCAGCGGTACTCGAATGGCTGGGGCGCAGTCGAGCGCGACACGCACCACGACAGACCACCGGGTTTCGTCGTCTGCGCCGATGGCGCCGAGCGCGCCATACAGCCGACGGATGGCCTTGACCAGCCGGGCCGGCCCTTCGACCTGGGGCAACACCAGCAGCTCGCCGCTGTAGCCGTCGCGCTCAACGCCGGTACGGGCACGAACTGCGAAGATGGCAAGCCTGATCAGCGCGTCTCGCTCGTCGTCGTGCAATGGCTCGTGGACTCGACTCAGGTCCGCGCCGGCGATCAGACCGGTCATCGCGGCGGCCAGCTCGGCGCGCATCTGCTTCTCGTGCTCGAAGTTGACGAGCGCCGACATCGCCTGTTCGTGGGCCAACACGTCTGGCAGTCGTAGCAGTAGGAACCTGTCGCCGAGCGTGTTGACGATGGTGGCGTAGCGGTCGTACGACGGGGTCACACCTCCCACCAGCCCGCACTTGCCCGACCACGAAAGTACGCGGCCGCCGTCGGTGCCTACCGGTCGGTCCCATGACCCGTCGTAGACCTCACGCAGCGCGGCCATCGCCTCTTTCGCGGTGTCCTTGTTCTGAGACAGCACGCTGGTGAAGTCCTTGGCGAGCAGGATGCCGAAGTCGCCGATCTGTCGCAGCAGGCCACCGGTCGCGTCGGCGGCGCGCTCCTTGCGGCTGGTACCGGACAGCAACGCGGCCGGTGAGATCGTCGCGGCGCCGAGCACGTACGGCAGCGGTGAGCAGGCCTGCAGAATCTCGGTCTTGCCACCGGACGGTGGTCCGACCAGCAGCAGCCATACCGGGTCACCTTCGGCACGGTTCGCCACCACGGTTGCGGCGACGGCCAACATCGGCGCCGTGTCGTCCAGGTGCAGCCAACGACCGAACGTGTCCAGCGCACTGGACAAGATCACCGGAGTCGTCGTGCCGGCCACCGGGCCAGGCGGCGGGGAACCGTCCACGGTCGTGGCCGGTTGGACATCGGCCACGGCCGGCGGGTCGGGTCTCACCAGCCGCCACAGATCGGCAACGACGTTGCCGGCGGTCAGGTAGTCATCGAGCCCACACTTGGCCGCGTCGTCGTCGGGCAGATGCAAGTATTCGACCTTGGCACCCCTGGTCGATAAGTACCCGGCCAACGCATCCAAGGCAGACCGGACGGCCCGCTTGCGGGTCACGTCGGAATCGAACGCCAACACGACCCGCCTGCCGTCGAGCACGATGTCTCGCCAGTCGGGGACGACGACGCCACCCTTGCCGACCCACGACCACACGCCAGGCAACGCGACACAACACAACCCATTGACGGCGGCGGCGTCGGCCTTCTTGACGCCTTCGGTCACCCACAGCGGAATGCTGGGGTCGTCGAGCTGGGGTCCGACGCCAGGCGGCACGTCAATGCCGTTGCGTTGGCCGGTGGGCGTCTCGTACTTGACCGGCTTGCCGTCGCGCAGCCGTGGGGAATCTGGCCGATATTGGTATCCCCACGTCGACCCGTCCGGGCGCAGCTGGGGGACAAGAAGACCGGGTATGTTGTTGCGGCCGGCTCTGGTGACCTTGATCTGCTCGAGCCGGGTCTTCTGGTCGACGCTCCGGTAACCGCGAGATCGAGCATGGTCGGGTGGGACACCGGACGCTTCGAGCATCTCGGCATGTTGGGGAAACAAGGCAAGGCCGTAGTCGGGTCGGCGGGCGCGCCGAGCGGTTTCGTCGTCGCCGGCGGGTAGACTTCGACCTAGCTTGAGCCATGCGGATGGGTCGGGTGTGAATGCCGCTCCGGTCTTGTCGCCGGGGCGGCTTTCTCGTGGGTCAGGCGGCGGCATCTGGGCCACCACCAGCCGTACGCAAGACGCAGGCGATCCGGTCGAGCTGCTCGGCGGTCAATGGTGGGGCGGCTCCGACGATGCGGGCGACATAATCGGCCAGCTTCTCAGCGGCCAGATCGCGGGTCGCGCCGACAATGGCCGGGCTATCGGGATGATGCCGCTTCATCGCGGCGAGGGTGCCGTGGGCAGACGCCACGGCGGGAGCTTTGCGGGACATGGCAAGACACCTCAGACGTTGAGGATTCTTGCGCATCCCGACTAAGGCTGCGCCTGCTCTCGCGTTCGGGAGGGCGAGAGACCGCCCGGTCACTGTTGCCGACCTGTTAGGCAAGAGGCTACCACACCCCCGGGCAGAACCTCAGGCTTGTAATTTCCCCTCGGTGCGGCCAACGGCCAACAGCTCGTGCGCGCGTGCGACGAGCCGTCGGCGGCTGATCCGTTGATCGCGGCCCCTGCCGACGACTGCGCACTCGGGACAGTCGACTGAGGCCCGACCGTGCTCGTCGAAGACGAGCCCGTTGCCGACCACGAGCCGGCCGGCTTGGGGATGCGGCTCCAGGTACAGGACCGCGACGCCGAGTTGGTGCGTCCGGTTCACCGCGCACAGCACGTCGACGCGAACATGCAGCACCGTCTTGTCGCGCTTCTGCAGCGCCATCAGGTGCTGCCGTCGCCCTTCCACTCGATGCGCACCGATTCGGGGTCGAACGGGACGCGGCCCATCGCCCCCGGCAGGATTGTCACGGTCGCCAAGGTGTCGAGCACCGTACGCCGTATGTCGAGATCGGCGTCGAGCCACGCCTGCCCTGGGTCGGGAGCGCTGATCAGCGGCCCGAGCCGGGCACCCCGCCCGGCTTCGGTGAGCGCTTGCTCGGTGGATTCCAGCCGGGCGGTGATCTTGTCGGTGGCGATCTGCACTTGCCTGCCGGTGAGAAGCCCCTCGGCGTAGTCGGCGGCGACCTGGTCCAGCCTCAGCCGTTCGGCGGCGGCCTGGTCGCGCAACGCGGGTACGTCGGCGTTGGTTTCTGTGGCCAGCAGCCCGGCCAGGTCGGGCTGGCGCAGCCTGGCCACGATGGCGGCGATTACAACCTCCTCGATCGGTTCGGCGTTGCGGGACAAGTGCGAATGCGCCTTGCACTGGTAGACCCGGGAATGGTGATGGGAGTAGTTGACGCGGCAGCGGGCACCGCACCAGCAGCGGAACAGCCCACTGCCGAGCCAACGGCCACCGACCGGCTCACGTCGCCGCGACGGGTCGGCCACCAGCTCCACCACCGCCCGCCAGGTCGCTTCGTCGATGATCGGCTGCCACTGGCCCTGAGCAACCACCGTCCCATTGTGGGCACGTAGCCCGGCGTTGCGCGGGTTGAGCAACATCTTGCGGGTCGACGAACGATCCCACACCTTGCCGGTCGTGGTGACGTGGCCGCGTTCGTTGAGCCACCTGGTCGCCGCGAGCATTGACATTCCGGCCAGAACCAACCGGTACAGCTCCTGCAACGCGGGTGCCTCGATCGGGTCATGGTCGCCGTTGGTAAACCCGAACGCACGCCGTGACGGCGGCTTGCCTGATTCGGCTGCCTGCAACGCAGCCCGCTTCTGCCGAGCAGACTTCCGCTCGACCTCCCCGGCTGCCACCGACCCGAGAATACGGCCCACCAACCGGCCCGCGTCGGTAGACAGGTCGATGTCACCGGAGACGGTGGCGACCCGAACGCCGGCCTTCTCACACCGTTGGATCAGGTGTTCTAGGTCGGCAAGGCGGCGGGTCAGGCGGTCCACGTGGTAGGCGACGATCACATCTATCGCGTGGTCATCGACCATCCGCAGCAGCCGCTCATAGTCGGGTCTGGTCTTGCCGTTGGAAGCGGACAGGTCGTTATCGGTCAAGGTGGCGGTGATCGTCCAGCCGCGTTCGGCTGCCAGCTTCTCGCAGTCTTGGCGTTGGCGTTCCACCGCCAGCCCGTTCTGCAACGCATCGCGGGACTGTCTCAGGTACAGGGCAGCTCTCATGCAAGTACAGTATCAGACGTTACCGTGCACCAGGATGGTGCGAATCCCATCACATCACCGCGTGGTCGCGCGGTGGACCCACCGACCTGACCAATGGGTGTTTACTGTGCACCTGGCATCACCATTTGCTCCACAAGGGCGAATGGGCCATCGTGATGGCCACCGACGGGGTGCCCGAGATCATCCCACCCACCCGAATCGACCCACACCAACAACCCCTACGCCACCAACGTTTCCACCGATCCCACGGCCGGCGACGACAACCCGGCCGCCCACGAGAACCCGGCTAACTACCGAGGATGGCACGAGATGGCACACCATCTGGCCGGCTGTTACCAAGACGCTCGCTGGCGCTCCTCGACCACCGTCGGGGGACGCTCGCGCCTCAACCACCGTGGGGCTGAGGTCCGCCAAATGTTCAGGCGTGGCGCTGCCTGGACCGGCGACGCCGTACGACGGCACGCACGATCAGCGCGACGATGGCGAGCGCGACCGCGATCACCAGATAGCCGGTATACCGGTGCACCTGACCGTAGATCGCATTGATGTGGTTGCCCGAGAAGTAGCCAAGGCAGGACCACGCGCCAACCCAGAGCACCGCACCGAGCAGGTTGAAGATCAAAAACCGCGGCCACGCCATGCCAGAGATCCCGGCCACGATCCCGTTGGCCTGCCGCAAGCCCTCGATGAACCGCGCCACAGTGACGACCTTGCCACCGTGACGCTCGAAGAAGCCCTGCGCCTTGTCGAGCCGCTCGGCAGTGATGAAGACGTAGCGCCCGTAGCGCAGCACCAACTGCCGGCCGCCGAAGTGACCGATCGCATAGCCGATGTTGTCACCTACCACTGCAGCGACGACACCGATCAGCACGACCAGCGCGATGTTCAGCTTGCCGGCCCCCGCGTAGACGGCGGCCGCGATCAGGATCGTCTCACCGGGGACGGGCACACCGAAGTCCTCCAAGGTGATGAACCCGCCGACTGCCAGATAACCGTACTGATTGAGGATCGGCTCCAGGGTCGCGAGTACGCCGGGCAGCTGCTGGGCGCCGCTCATCGCTGTCCTGCGAGTATCACGCGATCACTGACCAGCGTGCTTGGGTTGCCGCTGCCCCGCCGCAGGCAACATACGGAGGGACAACGACACGTGGGCGCTCCCCTCCGTTCGATGCGCTCGTCGTTGCTGCACCGGGCACATGGACCACGATCAAGCGTCACTTGCTGTCCACTTTGCCGGTACCCACAATGGCAGGCTCGACACGGGTCGGCGAGTCAACGACGGCCCGCCCATCAGTCAGCACCGGCAGCCGGGTCAAGCCGGGGCGGTGCGGGTGTGGTCCGCGTGTCGGGGTTGCGGATCAGTAGCCAAGAAATCGCGGCGCCGAGGGTGAGCAGCACCACGCAGATCCACATGGCGGCGCGGTAACCAGCGCCGAACACGAGCGGGTTGGCGTACTCCTCGCCATGCAAGCCCACCACGGTGGGCAGTGCCGCGACCGCGAGCAGTGAGCCGCCGCGGGCAACCGCGTTGTTGATTCCGCTGGCGATGCCAGCGTGGCGGTCAGGTGCCGCCGCGAGCACCGTCGCGGTGAGCGGGGCCACCAACAACGCCAACCCGAGCGCGAAGATCGTGACGCCGGGGAACACGTCGACCCAGTAGGTCACGTGATCTTGAATCCGAGTCAACAACGCGATACCGGCCGCACACACCAGCGGGCCGAGAGCCATCGGGAGGCGAGGCCCGATTCGACTCGCCAGCGCTCCCCCCCGCGAGGCGAGAAAAAGCATCACCACCGTGATCGGCAACGTCGCGACACCCGCCTGGAGCGGCCCGTAGCCGGCACTCGTCTGAAGCTGCAGCACCAGGAAGAACAACATCGCGCCCAACGCGCCGTACACGACGAGTGTCATCGCGTTCGCGCCGCTGAACTGACGAGAGGCGAACAAGTTTGTGGGCATCATCGGCTGCCTCGCTGCGCGCTCCAGCAGGATGAACCCGATGGCCGCCGCTATCCCGATGACCGCGCTGATCGTGACGATCGGCGTTGGACGGCTGTTGGCTTCTATCAACGCGAACGTGACGCCGCCCAAGCCCAGCACGGCAAGCGTGGCCCCGATCAGATCGAAGTGGTGTGAAGCCTGCGCATCTTGGGTCTCGGGGACATAACGCGCCGTGATGACCACCGTCGCCACAGCCAGCGGGACGTTGATGAAGAAAACCCAGCGCCAGCTCGCGTACTGCACCAGCCAGCCCCCCAAGAAGGGGCCGATCGCCGCCACGATGCCTCCCAGCCCCGCCCAGGCGCCGATGGCCCGGGCCCGCGCGTCTGGGCGAAAGGCGCCCTGGATCATCGCCAGGCTGCCCGGTGTCAACAGCGCCGCACCCACGCCTTGGAGGGCTCGCGCCCCGATCAGCAGCGGCGCGCTGGGAGCCGCGCCGCACCCCACCGAAGCCACCGTGAACCACACCACACCGACAACGAAGACCCGCCGGCGCCCGAGGCGGTCACCCAGCGAGCCACCGATCAAGATCAGCGACGCGAGGGCGAGCAGGTAGGCGTTGGTGATCCACTGCAGCTCGGCCAGGCTGGCACCGAGGTCGCTGCCGATCCGCTTCAAGGCGACGTTGACGACCGTGCCGTCCAGCAACGCCATTCCCGACCCGAGAACTGCCGCAGCGAGCACGCCGCGACCGGCGTGGGAGTCATAGGTCACCCCGTCGCTCACGCTTCACTGTCCCACACATCAAGACGGTCATCGCGAAGGAATTTGCGTCACACCGGTAGCTGTTGGCACGCAGCGGGGCCCGGGAAGCTCCGACGCACAGCTCGCCCGGGCCGGCTGAGCGTCTCACCTTGGCGCAAGGTGACGCGCGGTTTGCGGAAGACGCCGCATGTTGGCGCAGCGCGGCCGAACGCGTGTGGCAAGATTGAGCGTTCCCCATGTGGAGAACGCAGCCAGCCAGCAGGTGAGCTCAGCGAGCCCTGCGAGTTGGTGGCCGGAGCGGCCGCCAATGGCGTGGGGATGCCACCCAACAGCCGTGGGGAGGACCCGAAGCAGTGTCGAACCATAGTCTTAGGGCCCGCGAGCCCGGCGACTCCCTATCCGCGCGGGCTCTTAACCAGTCGCTGCGCGAGCGCGCCGGCGAGCAGGAGATCAAGCACGAACAGGCCATTGTCGACCACATCTACACACGGCTCGAAGCGGCTGCCAGATCGGCCCGGGCGCTGGCCGCTGAAGGGCACGCACGGGCTCGGCTCGGAAACGAGGGCGGCCTGGTCGAGCGGGATGCGATCGTGTTCCAGGCCGGTAGGCGGCTCGCCACGCTGGACACCGCCCACGAGGGGCTGGTCTTCGGCCGCCTGGACATGCGTGATGCCGCCACACGATACATCGGCCGGCTCGGGTTGCGAGATGCCGACCGTGAGGTGTTGCTCATCGACTGGCGTGCGCCGGCCGCCGCGGTGTTCTACCAAGCGACGGCGCAGGACCCGGCTGGCGTCGTACGCCGTCGAGTGCTGCAGTGCGCGGGCGACAAAGTCGTGGGTATCGAAGACGACCTGCTCGACGCTGACGCGGCCGGTGACGACCTCGTCGTCGTCGGCGAAGGCGCGTTGCTCGCCGCGCTGAGTCGCAGTCGGGACCGTTCGATGCACTCGATCGTGGCCACGATCCAGCGTGAACAGGACAATGCGATCCGCGCACCCCATCGGGGCGTGACCGCCATCACAGGTGGGCCCGGCACCGGCAAGACGGTTGTCGCGCTGCATCGGGCCGCCTATTTGCTCTACAGCGACCGTCGCCGCTACGAAACCGGAGGTGTGCTCGTCGTCGGCCCCAACGAAACGTTCATGTCCTACATCGAGCGAGTGCTGCCTTCCCTCGGCGAAACCAGCGTGTCACTTCGTGCGCTCGGCGACCTGGTAGACGGTGTGGAAGCGACCCGGCACGATTCACCTAGGGTGGCGGTTATCAAGGGCTCGGACAAGATGCGACCGGTGCTAGCGCGTACGGCGCGCGGCGCGACTCCCGGCGCTCCTTCCTCGTTCCGCGTCTTTTACCGTGACGACGTGCTGGCGCTTGACGCAAGGGATCTGCGCGAGATCCGTCGCGCCCTGCTCGGCTCAGGACAGCGCCGAAACCAGGTGGCATCACGGGTGGCCGATGAGCTGGTCACCGCGCTCTGGCGCCAGATCGGCGGCGAGCGGGCGATAGCGAGGGGTAAGGCCGACTTTGCCGCCACCATGCACGACAGCAGCGCCTTAAACGACTTCATTCGTGCCTGGTGGCCAGCCGTCGATGCCATGGACGTGCTGGGCTGGCTGGCCGACCGGGATCGGCTCCGCCGCGACTCAGCCGGCGTCTTGACGCACGCTGAGGTTGACGAACTCGTCGGGACGTGGGGCGCCGGCGACTTCAGCATCGAGGACGTGCCGTTGCTCGACGAGATGCGTTATCTCGTGGGAGATCCGCCCCAGCCCGAGGGCGAGATTGACCCACTAGACGAGCTCTACGACGACACCCTTCCCGAGCTGTCCACCCAAGACGAGCGCGGGCCAAATTCGGTACGCCGAAGCGAGCGACCTACCGCTTCGATCGACGACGACAGCTACGCCCACGTGCTCGTCGACGAGGCCCAGGACCTGTCCCCGATGCAGTGGCGGATGGTCGGAAGGCGAGGCCGGCGCGCCAGCTGGACGATCGTCGGCGATGCCGCGCAGAGTTCCTGGCCACTGCCGGCCGAGGCCGCCCAGGCGCGTGAGGTCGCGTTCGGGCGACTGGATCGCAGCTCGTTTCGGCTCTCGACGAACTACCGCAACTCACGCGAGATCTTCGAGCTGGCCGCCGACCTGGCACGCGCGCAGATTCCCGACGCAGACCTCCCGGTCGCGGTGCGTTCGACCGGCGTCCAGCCTCAGATTGAGACGGTGCTGCGCGCTCAACTGCCCGTGGCGGTGCGCGCCGCCGCCGACCGGCTCACCCAGACGTTGGAGGGCACCGTCGGAGTCGTCGTCTCGACCGGATGGGCCGATCGTGTCGAGAGCTGGCTGCGAGCCCGCGCAGATCAGGGCGCTGGGCAGCAAAGGGTCAGGGTGCTGGAGGCGCTGGACACCAAGGGCTTGGAGTTCGACGGCATCGTGGTGGTCGAACCCGATGAGATCGTGGCCGAGTCCCGCGTCGGGACGCACACGTTGTACGTCGTGTTGACCCGCGCTACCCAACGGCTCCACGTCTTAGGAACGAGCAATCGATGGCGGCTTTGATCTGCGGCGCTGTCCGATTGCCCCGCTTCAGTGTCCGGCTTGCCCACCTGATCGGCAGGCACTGGTCGCAATGACCCTCGACGTCGTGGACGGCCTGCTCAACTACCCCGCGTTCGCGTTGATCCGATTGCCCGGTGCAGATGCGGTGACGTTGCTCGGCGGCGAACGCCACGACCACCGGCTGCTGAGCGACGTACCGCTGGAAAGAGAGCGGCCAGCGGCCGGTCGCCGATTCGACCGTCTGCTCTGCGTGCCGTATGCCCAGATCCGGGAGCGTGGATTTGCGGTACACGACGACGGCACCGTATTGGCGAGCATCGAAATCGAGAGACAGAGCGAGCTCTCCACGGCGGAGCTGCTACGAGCGCTGCCGAGCGAGGCGATAGAAACCGTTGGCAGCGAGGGTTTTGAGCCAACGGATCGGCAGTACGCCGAGGTCGTCGAACGGGTCATCCGCGACGAGATCGGTCGTGGCGAAGGAGCGAACGTCGTGGTCGCCCGCAGCTACCACGCCACCATCGCCGACTGGGACGTCGGCAAAGCACTCACGGTGTTTCGTCGACTACTCGAGCAGGAGCGCGGCGCCTACTGGACGTTCCTTGTCTTCACCGGGGACCGCTATCTCATCGGCGCCAGCCCCGAACGGCATCTCGACGTTCACGGCACCCACGTGCGGATGAACCCGATCAGCGGCACCTTTCGAGTCGGTGCGATCGACGACCCGGTTGCCCGCAAGCGCCGGTTGCTGGGGTTCTTGGCCGACCAGAAGGAGATCTATGAGCTCTTTATGGTCGTCGACGAAGAGCTGAAGATGATGTGTGGGATCTGCGCCGGAGGAGGCCAGATTTTTGGCCCGTCCCTGAAGCCAATGTCGCATCTCATGCACACCGAGTACATCCTTGCCGGGCGCAGTTTCGCGGACGTCCGCGACATCTTGCGTGACTCGATGTTCGCCGCGACCGTCACCGGAAGCCCGGTCGAGAACGCCTGCCGGGTCATCAAGAGATACGAAACGCAGGGCCGCGGTTACTACGCGTCGATGCTGGCATTGCTCGGTCGAGATGTGAGCGGCGCAACCACCCTGGATGCTCCGATAGTTCTTCGTACTGCGGAGGTGCGCCTCGACGGGCGCCTGCGGGTCATGGCCGGTGCGACGTTGGTCCGTGACTCCGATCCCGACTCGGAGGTTGCGGAAACCCACGCGAAAGCCGCCGGGATTCTGACCGCCTTCGGGCTGGTTCCGTCAGCTGCCGCCTCGCCCGTTGAGATCGCCGGCCTGGCCCAGGACGAGGACGTGTTGAGCGCCCTCAGGCAGCGCAATCAGCGGCTCAGCCGCTTCTGGTTCACCGACCAATCAGGGACACCGCCAGTCGCTGCGCTTGCGGGCGTACATGCGGTCGTCTTGGACGGCGAAGACAACTTCGTGGCGATGCTGCGCCATGTCTTGAGCGTGTTGGGTGTGACCAGCGAGACGGTGCGGCATCACGACTATCGGCCGGGAGCGTTCGACGCTGCGGACCTGGTCATCGTCGGCCCGGGCCCCGGGGATCCTCGTGACCAGTCCGACCCCAAGATCAAGGCGGTGCGAGCGGCAGTCGATGACCTGCTGGTCAAGCAGACGCCGTTCCTTGCCGTCTGTCTCGGTCACCAGGTGTTGTGTGGCGCGCTCGGACTCCAGCTCTGCTTCAAGGACATCGTGTTCCAGGGCACCCAGACCCGGGTGGAGCTGCTCGGGCGACAAGAGACTGTCGGCTTCTACAACACGTTTGTCGCCCGAGTCTCGGTCGATCATCGCCTTCCCGCAGGGGTTCGGGTCGAGTGCGATGAGTTGTCCGGCGACGTACACCTCGTCGAAGGACCGCATTATCGCGGCATTCAGTTCCATGCCGAGTCGATCCTTACGGAGAACGGCGCGGACATCATCCGCGACCTCTGTCTCAGCCTGCTTCGCCGCGATTCTGGTGGTTGAGGAGGCCGCTCGTCGACCACCGTAGAATAGGCCCACTTCACTTCATCCACCACCGTGGCGGGATGCCTTGAATAAGACGCCCCAGCAGTCGGGGACGGGGTTGACTGCTGGGGCGTGTCTATGGGGTTGGGTGGTGCAACGCCCCGGCAGTCGGGGACGGGGTTGACTGCCGGGGCGTGTCTATGGGTTAGGCGTCTGACCCGAGGGTCACGCCGAGCGTCTTTACTCCACCGGTTGGTGTCTTAACTGTCAGCGTCACGCGGTCGCCGGGGCGGTACTCGCGTACGCCCGCCACCAGCGAGTTGGCGTCACTGACTATGTCGTTGTTCAGTCTGGTGATCACATCGCCCTTTTGCAGACCTGCGGTTGCACCGGCCTGGCCAACAGCGACGCCTTGGACTCGGGCGCCGTGCGGGAGTCCGAGCTTGCTTGTCGCATCGGCAACCGTGACGCCGATGCGGGCGTGCGTTGGCGTCTGGCCCGAGCGCAGTTGCTGGACGATCGGGATCGCGTCATCGATCGGTATCGCGAAGCCGAGCCCGATCGAGCCGCTCTGGGTGGCTCCGGTGGTGTTCGACGATGCGGTGCGGATCGCCGAGTCGATGCCCACCACCTGGCCGGCCATGTTGACCAGCGGGCCACCGGAGTTTCCGGGGTTGATTGCAGCATCGGTCTGGATGGCCGGAAAGATCGTGGTCGGGTCGTTCATCGCTTCACCTTGTGTGGTGACGGGGCGGTTTAATGCGCTCACGATGCCGGTAGTCACGGTGCTCTCTAGGCCGAATGGAGCACCGACGGCAACGACATGCTCGCCTACGCGTAGCGACGACGACTTGCCGAGCGTGGCGGGCCGAAGGTTGGTCTCGCCGTTGACTTTGATCACCGCGAGGTCGGTCAATGGGTCCCTGCCGACGATGGTCGCACGCTTGGTGACGCCGTTGTTGAACGTCACAGCAAGCCCACCGCCGTTCAAAGAAAGCTCGACGACGTGGTTGTTCGTCAAGATCTCACCATCTTTGGTGAGGATGATCCCAGAGCCCGATCCGCTCGCCGTCGGCGAGCTGGCGTAAATCTTGACGACCGAAGGGAGAGCGGCTGCCGCCGCAGTTTCGGTGGAGCCTGCCGGGATAGCCGTGCTCGAAGACGCCGAGCTGGTGGTGAACGGTGCCTGGCTCAGCGGAGCGGCGCTGGACGAGGTCGTGTCCTGCATCAGCGCCGCTCCACCAAACCCTGCGACTCCGCCGGCGAGGGCCCCGACTAGGAGCGCCGCACCAACAACTCGTCCACCCCGCCGTGGTGACGCCGGAGGGGTAGTCGGCGGCATTGCGGGTGGGTACGACGGGGGGAACGCTTGGTGGGACATGTATTCATCATGGCGCCCGACACTTAGATAAGGCTAAGACGCGCCTCAGAGGTTTCTGTGACTTGAGAAGCCACGCAGAACGGAAGTCGCCGCGCAGTTACCGCGGCGTCTGGAGTTCGCGAAGTTGTTCGGCTTCTGCTTCGGCGGCGGGTTCCACGCCGGGGTGTCCCGGAATCGACAGCGTGAAAACGGCGCCATGCGGTTGCCGGTTCGCCGCAGTGGCGCTGCCGCCGTGCCGCTCGGCGGCCTGACGCACGATCGAGAGGCCGAGCCCGGAGCCGGGCAGCATGCGAGCGTCGGCGGCCCGGTAGAACCTTTCGAAGATCATCGGCAGGTCCGCCTCCGTGACGCCCGGACCCTGGTCGGCGACGGCGAGCACACCGTCGTGCAGGTAGACCTCGATCATGCCGTGCGGTGGGCTCCACTTCGCGGCGTTGTCGAGTAGGTTCGTGACCGCCCGCTCGAGAATCTGTGCCTCACCGACCACCCACCATGGATTAACTCGTACGGCGAAGCTGAGCCCAGGAGCTCGCCGCTTCACCCGGTCCACGGCGCGCCTGACGATGTCGGAGAGATCAAGCGGCTCTGGAGTGCGCTCCAACGGTTCGTCGCGGGCCAACTCCACAAGATCACCAACCAGCGTGGAGAGCTCCTCGACCTGCGCGGTCACATCGTTGAGCAGCTCGTCTCGCTGCGCAACGCTCAGCCCGCCGCGGCGGTTGGCCTGCGCCAGCAACTCGAGATTGGTGCGCAGGCTGGTCAGCGGCGTGCGCAGTTCGTGCCCGGCGTCACCGACCAACCGTCGCTGTCGGTCGCGGGACGCGCCAAGCGCCGCGAGCATGTCGTTGAACGACGTCGCCAGGCTGGCCAACTCGTCGTCGCCGGTGACGGCGATCGGGGTGAGCTCCTCGGTTTGCGCGATGTATTCCGCCGCTGCCGAGAGCCGGCGTACCGGCCGCAAAGCAGAACGCGCGATCGCCAACCCGATCAGGGCCGATGCGATCACTCCCCCGGCGCCGACCAGGAACAGCACAAGCTGCATCCGGTCGAGCGTGGTTTCGATGGGCTCGGTGGATTGGACGAAGATCAGGGCATGACCTGCGCCGGCGGGCACCGTGACCGCTCGCGAATCCGTGCCGTGACTGGTGATGGTGCGCACCGCGTTGTCCTTATTGCCGCGCGCAACCGCGAGCTCAGCTGACGACAGGGGCGTGATGAAGTTCGGGTTGTTGGGGGAGTCGATCGACCCGTTTGCGCTGATCACGTAGATGCGCAGGTCACCTGCACCGAGCACTGCGGGCGGTAGGCGTCGCAGAGTCACCTCGGCGACAAGCGGCGTTCGGCTGGCCGCCTGAGCACGATGCAGCAAGGTGTCGTCCATGCTCTCGTGCAGTTGCGCGCGCAGCGTTACGTACGCCGCCAGACTGGCGACCGCGACCGAGATGCCGACCGCGCAGGCCACCAGCAGCGAGATTCTGGCGACCATCGACATGCGTCTCACGGCGGCGTCTCACGCAGCACGTACCCGACTCCGCGCACCGTGTGAAGCAGTCGGCTCTCCCCCTCCGTCTCGGTCTTGCGGCGGACATAGCCGACGTACACCTCAAGTGAGTTTGCGGTGGTCGGGAAGTCGTAGCCCCACACCTCTTCGAGGATGAAGGCCCGCTCGAGCACCCGCTTGGGTCGGCGCATGAAGAGTTCGAGCAGATCCCACTCAGTGCGGGTCAGTGTGATCGGCCGTCCGGCGCGCTCGACGTCACGCGTCACCGGGTTCATGCTGAGGTCACTGAACACCAGGGGCCCCTCGTCTTGATCCGCGGCCGAGCCGAGCGTACGCCGTCGGAGCATGGCGCGGATCCGGGCCAGCAACTCGTCGAGCGCGAACGGCTTGGCGAGATAGTCATCCGCCCCCGCGTCGAGGCCGTCGACTCGATCGTTGACGGAGTCACGCGCGGTGAGCACCAAGATCGGCAGGTCGTTGCCGGCCGCGCGCAACGCCTTGGTCGTCTCGATGCCATCGAGCCGCGGCATCATCACGTCGACGACGAGGGCGTCAGGTGCCAACCCGTTGATGCGGGCGAGGGCCTCGACCCCGTCGCTGGCAAGCTCGACCTCGTAGCCGTTGAACTCCAACGATCGGCGGAGCGAGTCCCGAACGGCCCGGTCGTCGTCTACCACCAAAATGCGCATGACACCAAGATTCTCACGTCGATCTGAAATGTGGCTGAGAGCAGGGTGGTTTCGAGACGGCCGCGAGAACTGTCGGTGTGGGCGCGCCGTGAGCCTCCTCGAGCCAGCACAGCTGCCGGGCCTCTCCTGGGAAGAAGTCCCGTGGCGGGTGCGTGCGGGTCTTGACGAAGGCGGTCCGGCCGTCGCTGAGTCGCAGTCGGGTCGCCGTACAGATGTCACCACCGGCCACCGGCGTCGTGGCGACCACCGCGGTTCCGAGCAGCGCCGCGGCCCGGCCGGCGATGGTGGCCATCCGCACCATGATCATGACCGTACGACGCCTGCGGCCGCGACGGAAGTGCTTAGAGCCCGCGGCTCTTAGGTGAGGGCGCTCCGCAGGCTCGCGACCAGCGCGTCACTCGTGCGCTCCACCATCGTCAAGACGTTGTCGAAGCCGGCCGGTCCGCCGCCCCACGGATCGGGCATGTCAAGGTCATCATCGGCCTGCGGATCAAACGACCTGAACATCGCCAGCCGCGACCGGTCGACGTGCTCCCCCAACAACTCGGTGACGTCTCGGTGGTTGCTTCGGTCCATCACCAACACCAGGTCGAAGTCGGCGAACTGCTGGGTGTCGAAGGTCCGCGCGCGATGCGCGGTGGGGTTGTAGCCGTTCGCCACCAAGGCGGCCGCCGCACGCGCGTCCATGCCCTGGCCGACATGCCAGTCACCTGTGCCGGTGCTGCTGACACGGACCACGTCGTCGAGGCACGCCAGCTCGAGCTTGCGGGTCAGCACGACCTCGGCAGTCGGGGACCGGCAGATGTTGCCCAAGCAGATGATCATGATCGAGTACGTCGAACCCGGGCGTCGCGGCGGTGGGATACGCATCGCAAATCGCGTCTCAGTTGGTGCGCGGCGAGACGAGCCCGATCAGCCAACTGACGACGGTAATGACGATCGACCCCAGCACGGCGGTCCAGAAACCGTCGACGTGGAAACCGATGCTGAGCTGGCCGGCGATCCAGCTTGTCAACAGCAGCATTAACGCGTTGACCACGAAGAAGAACAGGCCAAGAGTGAGCAGATACAGCGGGAGGGACAAGATGGCAACAATGGGGCGGACAAACTCGTTGATGATGCCGAAGATCAATGCCACCACCACCACGGTGAGGATCCGGTCGCCCTGCGAATGTCCGTTGACACTGATCCCCGTGAACAGCCAGGCGGCAAACGCCAGTGCCAGGGCATTGGTGATGACGCGGACGATCCAGGTGGTCACGGCTCGATCGTGCCATGCCCGGTGGCCGCCAACAGGGTGACCTTCGCAGTGACGAGATGGTTTTCCAGCTCCTGCACCGCCGCGTCGACCTGACCCACTTCGAGCAGGCCCAAGAGTCGGCGATGGTCGGCGACCTGCTCGTCGAGGTTGCGGCGAGTCCGATCCAGGTGTGCAAGTCCGAGCCGGATCTCGGCGTTGAGCGCGTCGGCGGCTGCCGCCAGGCGCCGGCTCCCGCTGAGCCCGACGAGTGTGCGGTGGATGGACAGATGCGCCTCGGTCACTACGGCGAGGTCGGATGCTTCGTTGGCGAGCTGGATGTAGTGGTCGAGCGCGTCGCGCACCACCTGCCGCTCCACTTCGCTGGCAGCGTTCCATCGGCGTACGCCGGCCGCTTCCAAGGCAGCCCTCGCTCGGCTCACGTCGCAGACATCGTCGGCCGTCAACTCTTTCACGGCAACCCCCTTGTTCGGCACCCGAACCGCAACCCCCTCCGCACACATCACGCACGAACCCGGACCCCGCTGCCGTGGGGGAGGCGCTATGCGATGGTGCGCCCGAATCATTTCCGGGTCGACTACGCCATCAACCCCGCAGCGAGTGCGGGATCAACTCCAGGCGTGGGGCTTCGAGATCGTCGTCGTGGACGTCAGCGAGTTCCACAAGGGAGGCGGATCGATTCGCTGCCTGACCAATCCACTGGACATCGTGATCGGGCGCGACGTCGACGTCGTGCATGGTGGCAAGGTCATCCTGCCCGGCTGACCGGACGTCCGAGTCCAGGTGGTTGAGGAGGACGTGCCGCAGTGACGGTGGAGAGCAAGACGCTATCCGGCGACGCCTAGGTTAGGAAGGCAGCCGAATCGGCGCTGCGATGCGCGGTGCGCGCCGTCTGGGACAGGCCGATACCAAGCAGCACCGCGCCAACCCCGATCGTTTGGGGCAGCGTGAGATCCTCGTTGAACCACAACCAGCCAAAGATCGTGGCACCCACCGGCTCGATCATCCCGATCAGCGTGACCTCGGTCGCGGTGAGGTGACGCAGCGCGCTGAGCTCGGCCAGGAACGGGACCGCCGTGCCGAGCACAATCATGCCTGCGAACAGCGCCCACAGCGGCGCGTGAAGATGGCTCAGCGCCCCGCCTAGGCTCTGATCAGCTGTCAAATCGGTGTCGAACACACTGGTGATGGGCTGCGCGATGTTCCAGAAGATCGCCGCCACAATGAACGCCTCGGTAATGACGTGCAGCGGTGACTCCGCGCTGACGCTGTGCTCACCCAGCAGGTAGTACGTCGCGAGCGACGCGGCGGCGCCGAAACCAGCCAACACACCGATGCCGTCAAGAGCCAGGCCGTGCCAGATTTGGGCCACCAGAGCCAGCCCGCCAAGTGAACACGCGATGCCCAGCCACATCCGGCGGCGTACGTGCTCTCGATACACGAAACGCACGAACAACGCAACGAGGACGGGCGCGGTGAACTCCAAGAGCAGGGCAATCCCGACCGGCAGGCGGTCGATCGCCACGAAGTAGAGCCACTGAACCGCGGCAACCCCGGTAATGCCGAACCCGATCACCACGCCCAGCTCACGCCACCCCCGAGGTAAGGCAAGCCGCTCACCACGTGCCAGCACGACCGCGAGCAGCACGAGCGCGCTGCCGGTGCAGCGGACCGTCGTCAAGGTCGCGGAATCCACTCCCGCGGCCTGGATGACCCGGGACACTCCCGCGTTGATCACAAACAGGGCCGCTCCGAACGCCACAAGCAGGTATCCCCGGCGAGGGTCACGAACGAAGGCCATCCACGCACCTTACGGCCCTGGCCCGACGACTCTGGGACTCTTAACCACAGAAACCGCGGGGCGGCGTTCTCAGCTGTCGTCTGACGCAAGAGGTACGACGACTCCCGCGGCTATCAACGCGCCGGCATCGGTGAGGCCCCAACGCCGCAGCACCTGCTCGGTGTGCAGGCGTTGATCGCCGCCCGACGGTGACGTGGACAAATTGGTCGGGGTTCGCGAGAAACGCGGAGCCGGGGCTGGTTGCAAGACCCCTCGTGCTCGATCACGACCCGCGAGCGGCCATCTGGATGTGGTTCGGAGCCTGGCTCATCGGCAACACCGGCGTGACACACGCATCGGAATCGGCGAAGATCTCGCTCCACTCCACTTGGCTCAACGTCTTGATGCGGCTCGCAATCGCGGCCCTCATCTCGCCCCACCGGAGCCGATCGGTGGGCTGCGGTAACGCCTCGGCGACACCCAGCAACCACAGGAACTCGGCGTAGAAACGCGACTCGAGCGGCCCCACCGCTAAGTATCCGCCGTCGCTGGTCTCGTACACGTCACAAAACCGGCTGAGCAAGTCGTACGCCGGCGGGATGCCGAGCCCCGTAGCGCCCGGCCGGTCGACCTTGACGACATTCACGCCCAGCTCGGCGAGCATCATGCAGGCAAACGGTGCCGGCCCCAACCCGGCCAGTTCAACGACCCGCACCCCGGCCAGCGGTCCCGACGACATGCTCGGATTCTGCCACCCGCGCGGGAACGGTCAGACGCTCAGCGCGCCAGGGCTGGCTTGGTGACTCATTCTTGCGAAGTGCCGGAGCTGCTGCCTTCGGGGTAGGGATCCTCGTGGTGCGGCTTTGCCCAGGAATCGGCGTCGGGTCGGGCGTCCGGCTCGGTGCGGGGTTGTCGGCCATCGCGATCGAGTCCGGGCTCGTCCATCAGTTCGTCCTCGGGATTGCGCTCTGGGTGGTCCGGAGTGAATGTCGCAGGATTGATCTGTTCACCCGTCATGATGTGGCTCCTCATTGGTTTCAGTGCTGTCTGAAGTCGGGGTCGGGTACGCCCTGTGTCCTCCTCTACATGCCAGCAGACACGTACCCAGGGGCGACAGACCCCTAACCCGACCCCAGCCGACCGCATCGATCCACGCGGCTACTCAGCGTCCAAGTCACCAGACCACCACCGAGCGCAGCACGTCACCCGTGTGCATCTTGTCGAACGCGGCCTCGACATCGCCGATGCCGATCGTCTCGGACACGAACGCGTCGAGCGGCAGGCGCCCCTGCAGATAGAGGTCGATGAGCATCGGGAAGTCTCGGCAGGGCAGGCAGTCGCCGTACCACGACGACTTCAGCGAGCCGCCACGACCGAACAAGTCGATGAGTGGCATCTGGATCGTCATCTCCGGGGTGGGGACGCCTACCAACACCACGGTGCCGGCCAGGTCACGGCCGTAAAACGCCTGCTTCCAGGTCTCTGGTCGGCCCACCGCGTCGATGACGACATCTGCACCGAAGCCGCCAGTCACCCCTTGAATGGCCTCGACGACGTCCTGCGACCGCGCATTGACCGTATGCGTGGCGCCGAGCTCTCGAGCCTTGGACAGCTTGCGGTCGTCGATGTCTACGGCGATCACCGTCGCGGCGCCGGCCAGGTGGGAGCCGGCAATGGCGGCTGCCCCGACGCCTCCGCAGCCAATCACGGCGACGCTGTCTCCACGGCCCACCGCCCCGGTGTTGATTGCCGAGCCGAGCCCCGCCATTACGCCGCAGCCAAGCAGACCGGCTACGGTCGCCGGTGCGGCCGGATCCACCTTGGTGCATTGGCCAGAATGGACCAGCGTCTTCTCCGCGAACGCCCCGATCCCGAGTGCGGCCGAAAGCGGTGTGCCGTCCTCGAGCGTCATCGGCTGCGCGGCGTTCAAGGTCGCGAAGCAATACCATGGTCGGCCCCGTCGGCACGCCCGGCAGCGCCCGCATACGGCGCGCCAGTTCAAGATCACATAGTCACCCGGGCCGACATCGACGACTCCCTCGCCGACCGCCGCTACGGCTCCGGCTGCCTCATGGCCAAGGAGATAAGGGAAGTCTTCGCCGATTCCACCTTCCCGGTAGTGCAGGTCGGTGTGGCAAACTCCGCATGCCTGAATCGTCACGACCGCCTCTCCAGGACCGGGCTCTGGGACGACCACACCGGTGAGCTCGACCGGGGCGCCCTTGCTGCGGGCGATGACGCCTTGGACTACCTGCGACATGTGGTCCGCCCCGAGTCGCGCGCGATGGCCAAGGGCCGTTCAGTTGGCACGTCAGACGACGTCCTCGTCGACCCATTCGAGGGTCTTGGTGACTGCCTTCTTCCAGTTGCGGTAGATCCGCTCACGCTCATCGTTGTCCATCTGAGGCGTCCAGCGTTTGTCCTCGCCCCAGTGCTCGCGCAGCTCGTCCTCGTCGGACCAGTAACCGACGGCGAGGCCGGCGGCGTACGCCGCTCCCAAAGCCGTGGTCTCCGGCACCTTCGGACGTACGACGTCGACGTCGAGGATGTCGGCCTGGAACTGCATAGGCGTATCGTTGACCACCATCCCGCCATCGACATTGAGCTCCTTCAGCGGTACCACGGAGTCGGCGTTCATCGCGTCGAGCACCTCACGGGTTTGGAACGCCGTGGCCTCCAAGACGGCCCGCGCCAGATGGCCCTTGTTGACAAATCGGGTGAGCCCGACCAGCGCACCTCGGGCGTCGGAACGCCAGTGCGGGGCGAATAGGCCCGAGAACGCCGGGACGAAGTAGGCGCCACCGTTGTCGTCGACGGACTTGGCGAGGTCTTCGATCTCCGGAGCGCTCTTGATGATGCCGAGGTTGTCGCGCATCCACTGCACCAGCGACCCGGTCACCGCGATCGATCCCTCCAGCGCGTAGATCGGCTTGTTGTCGCCGATCTTGTAGCAGACGGTCGTCAACAAGCCGTTCTCGCTGGGGATCTTCTCCTCGCCGGTGTTCAAGAGCATGAAGTTTCCGGTGCCGTAGGTGTTCTTCGCGGTGCCCTTCTCGAAGCACACCTGGCCGAACGTGGCAGCCTGCTGATCGCCCAGGATGCCGGCAACCGGAACACCGTCGAGCACGCCGGCCCGCATCGGCCCGTACTCCTCCGACGACGACCTGATCTCCGGCAACATCGACACCGGGATATGCATGTCCGAGGCGATTCCCTCGTCCCACGAAAGGGTCGACAGGTCCATCAGCATGGTGCGGCTGGCGTTGGTCACGTCGGTGACGTGGACGCCGCCGTTCGTGCCGCCGGTGAGGTTCCATAGCACCCAGGTGTCCAGGTTGCCGAACAGCAGGTCACCCGCCTCCGCCTTCTCGCGTGCCCCGTCGACATTGTCTAGGATCCAGCGGACCTTCGGCCCCGAGAAGTACGTCGCGAGCGGCAGACCAACCTTCGCCTTGTAGCGGTCGTTGCCGCCGTCCTTGGCCAGCTCGTCGCAGATCTTCTGAGTGCGGGTGTCTTGCCACACGATCGCGTTGTAGACGGGCTTGCCCGTCGTCTTGTCCCATACCAGCGCGGTCTCGCGTTGATTGGTGATGCCTATCGCCGCGACCTGCTTGGGGCCGGCGTTGGTGCGGCCTACCGCCTCGCTGACGACCTCGCGGGTGTTCCTCCAGATCTCCTCGGCGTCGTGCTCTACCCAACCGGCGCGGGGAAAGATTTGCTCGTGTTCCATCTGGCTGACGGCGACCACCGACGCCGACTTGTCGAAGATCATGCACCTCGTGCTCGTGGTGCCTTGGTCAATTGCGGCGATGTACTGGTCCATGGCTACGCATTCCCCTTCTTGCATCTGTACCCGGCGATTCGGCCGCCGATCTCGGTCGGTACGCCGCAACGGTCGGCTCGATCGGCCAGCTGAGCAGGGCGCCCCAGCGACGACTCCCATACACGACCTTAGTGTCGTGTATGGAAAATGGCTATGGGTCATTTGGCCGCGCCGCGATCGGCAACGTGCGTGATCGATGGACGGCCGGGGCGCAGTAAGGTAACGGTCAACGAGTCCTCAAGTCGCCGTACCCAACGGAGCCCTGATGCCAGCACCTGCCCGTCTCGACAGTTCCTATCGGGCCGCAGCCTGGAAACGTCTTGCTGCCACACAGTTCGACGTGCTTGTGGTGGGAGGCGGGGTCACCGGAGCGGGGACCGCGCTTGACGCCGCTACGCGGGGGCTTTCGGTCGCGCTTGTCGAAGCCCGCGACTTCGCCTCGGGCACGTCATCTCGCTCGTCGAAACTCTTTCATGGCGGTCTTCGATATCTGGAGCAGTTCAACTTCGGGCTGGTCCGCGAAGCGCTGCGGGAGCGGGAGTTGATGCTGACCCGGATTGCCCCGCACCTCGTCAAGCCGGTGTCGTTTCTGTACCCCCTCACCCATCGGATCTGGGAGCGGCCCTACGTCACCGCGGGGATGACGTTGTACGACACGATGGGGGGCGCCCGCTCGGTGCCACGCCACCGCCAGTTCACCCGGGGGGGCGCGCTTCGCAAGGTGCCTGCGCTGAAACGAACGGCGTTGACCGGTGCGCTGATGTACTACGACGCCCAGACCGACGACGCCCGCCACACGCTCACGGTTGCGCGCACCGCAGCGACGTACGGCGCAACGGTGCTCGCCTCGGCCGAGGTCGTGTCACTCAACCATGCGGGTGAGCGCATCGTCGGCGCCCGGGTCCGCGACGTGGAGACCGGGGAGGAGATCGACGTGCGCGCGGCCGTGGTGATCAACTGCACGGGCGTGTGGACCGATGACATCCAGACCATGGCCGGTGGCCGCGGACGGTTCCACGTCCGGGCGTCCAAGGGCGTGCACATCGTGGTGCCGCGTGATCGCATCAACTCCGAGACCGGCATGATCTTGCGCACGGAGAAGTCTGTGTTGTTCGTAATCCCGTGGAACACCCACTGGATCATCGGCACCACCGACACCGACTGGACGCTGCACAAGGCCCACCCGGCGGCCAGCAAGGCGGATATCGACTACATCCTCGACCATGTCAACAAGGTGCTCGTCGTGCCGCTGACCCATGACGACATCCAAGGCGTGTACGCCGGGCTGCGGCCGCTGTTGTCGGGCGAGAGTGAGTCGACGTCCCAGCTCTCGCGCGAGCACGCGGTGGCGCGCCCACAGCCAGGGTTGATCTCCATCGCCGGCGGCAAGTACACCACCTATCGGGTGATGGCAGCCGACGCCGTCGACGCCGCTCTCCAAGACGTCGGCGGCGCCGCTCCGCCGAGCGTCACCGAACACACCCCGCTGGTCGGCGCGGATGGGTATCACGCCATGCTCAACCAAGTCCCCGCGATGGCCCGCAAGGTCGGCCTGCCGATATGGCGGCTGCATGGTCTGCTCGACCGCTACGGCTCGCTGGTGGAGGAGTTCTTGGAGCAAGCCGTCGACGACCGTTCGCTGCTCGATCCGTTGCCGGGTGCGGAGGAGTATCTGCGCGGCGAGATCGTCTACGCCGTGACCCATGAGGCGGCTTTACACCTGGACGACCTGCTGGCCCGGCGTACCCGCATCTCGATCGAGACTCCCGATCGGGGCATCCGGTCGGCTCAGGCGACCGCCGAGCTGGCCGCACCCTACCTGGGCTGGGACGAGGCCCGGATCGCCAACGAAGTGGCCTCCTACGCGGCCCGGGTCGAGGCCGAGCGAGAGTCGCAGCAACAAGACGACGACCTGGACGCCGATGCTGTCCGGATCGCCGCACCCGACACTCGCGCGGTCGCCGTGGGCCGCGCCCTCACCTGACCCACATCTCTCTCCCGCCGAGCCGTCAACTTGTTCCTGTCCAGCCGTCAGGTTCTTCCCGCCCAGCCGTCATACGCAAGACGCGACGGTCCTCCCTTCCCGCTGCGGCTGAAGGTTCGCCGGAGTCTCCAGCGGGAGGCGTTCGGCCACAGCCGGAAGGAGTCGACCCGGCGCCCAGCTCGGCCGTCGGGGTCACGAGGCGCGAAGGCCCACGGCCCGCTTGGCGCGGGCGACGACGGGGTCGGCTTGGGCGGAGGCGCGTTCGGCACCGCGGGCAAGCATGGCGTCCAACTCGGCTGGGTCTCTTGTCAGCTCGGCGTAGCGCCCCTGGATCGGTTCGAGCGCGTCGATGACCCGGTCGATGCAGTGGCGCTTCAACTCGCCGTACGACGAGATGCCAGCCGCCAGCTCCGCCGGATCGCCACCGGCGATGCACGCGATGATGTCCAGCAGATTCGACACCCCAGGCTTGCGCAGGGGGCCGTAGCGCACCTGCTTCTCGGAGTCGGTGACGGCTCGGTTGATTTTGCGGGCGATGACTGCCGGGTCGTCGAGCATTCGGATCACACCAGGTGCGGCGTCCGGCGCCGACTTGCTCATCTTGACGGTCGGGTCCGCGAGGTCCGCCACCCTGGCCGCCAACGCGGCGCGGCCAAGACGAGGGACGCGGAACGTGTCGCCGTACAAACGGTTGAAGCGGATGGCGAGATCGCGGCACAGCTCGACGTGCTGGTCTTGGTCGCCTCCGACCGGCACGGTCTCGGCGTCGTAAAGCAGGATATCGGCCGCCATCAGGCAGGGGTAGGTGAACAGGCTGCCGCGGGCGCCGGGCCGACTGCCCTTCTCCTTGAACTGGATCATCCGGCCGAGCTCGCCGATGTGTGCTGTGCACTCCAGGAGATACCCGAGCTCCACGTGGGCGTGGACCTGCGATTGCACGAAGACGGTCGAGCGTTCGGGGTCGAGCCCGGCTGCGAAGAAGAGCGCGGCGGTCTGCATGGTGAGCTCGTGCAGCCGGGTTGGCTCGTGCGGCGTGGTCATGGCGTGCAGATCCGCGACGAAGAAGAAGCCTTCCTGAGTGCGCTGAGTGCCGTGGGTCGGCCGCTCGACAACCTCCTGCTCATCGACGCGCTGCGATCCCTTGAGCGGACGTTCCCCTACGGCACACCGTTGCCCGTCCACGAAACGCTTGAGCGCGCCGAGGTAGTTGCCAAGCGTCAACGGCCCGCTTGGTGTTATTCCGGACAGCACTCGACCAGAGGAGTCCGGCAGGTCCGCGAGGTTGGCGACCACGGTTGGCGTGGTGGCGGGTGTGGATTTGCTGGTGATCAACGGTATGGGAGCGATGTTCGCCGTACCAGTTGTCGAGGTCATGGTCGTTGCTCCTAGCGTGTCTGGAGCCTCCGACGAGGACGGCGACGATCTCTTGCGTCAACGAAGGCCGCCCTCGAGAGGCGGCTTGAGGGGTGACTCAGCAGCTGCCCGACGAGGACAGCCACCACTCGCTACGCGCGATCTGCGTCATCGGAGCATGATACGACAGGCACGCATGTTTGGCTTCAGCGATCGTCCAATCGGGCGTCAGCCGTCCAGGGCCGGACTGCGAGGTGTCACGTCATTACCGGCGGCGCCGAGCAGCCGGTTCTCGCGACAACTCACGTGTTCGCTCTTCCACAAGCGCCACCAACGCCGGTGGATCGTCAAGCAATGCCGCATCTACCGGCTGATAAACCCACCGACTGCCCTCTCGGTGCCGCAGCCGAAACGCGCCCTGCCACGCGGCCGCCACCAGCAATCCGTCGACATAGAACCCGAAGCCGCTGAACATCGGGTGGACCTCGAGATCTGGGATCTCTACAAGAGCCTCGGCGGCACGGTCACGAAGCTCACGCTCCTCTGCTCCCATCTGATGATTGTCTCTCGACCGGCGTGGTCCTGGCGCTCGACTTCCCCCGCGGGAGCGATGATCCTCACTGGCCGTACGAAAAGCGCAAGTCGGCGTTGATGAGCTTGTTCATCCGGTAGCGCAAGTGGCCGGTGGTGCTCTGATCCGGCGGCTCGGCTTCCGTGGTCAGCGTCCAGCGAAGCGCGGTCTCCGCCACCAGCTGAGTGCGTTCTCGGCTACCGATCTTCACCACACCCCCACGGTACGAGATGCCCTGCTCCAGCGCCGGTGCCGTGCATGCCTTCCCGCGGCGGGTGCGGTGCGGAGTGTGATACTGGCGAGATGCCGGACATTGCCGTGCGTCGACTCGACTTCGGCTACTTCGTCCGGCCAGCCGAGGAGACAGGGACAGGTTCACCCCGAGTGGAGGCGTGCCTGGGCTATCTCGTCGAGCATCCAGACGGCGTGCTGCTCTTTGACACTGGGATGGGCGCACGTCCTGACGTCGATGCGCACTACCGGCCCCGACGCATTGAGCTGAATGCCGCGTTGACCGCTATCGGTTTCCGGCTTGACCAGGTGAGTCAAGTGACCAACTGCCACCTGCACTTCGACCACTGTGGCGGCAATCCGCTAATCGGCGATCGGCCGGTCTTCGTCCAAGCCGTCGAACTGTCCACGGCGATGGCCACTCCTGACTACACCCTCCCCCTACTCATCGAAGGGCGTCACTACGCGGAGTTGGCCGGAGAGACCGAGGTGTTGGCCGGTGTCTTCTTGATCCCTACCCCGGGACACACTGACGGTCACCAATCACTCGTCGTACGACGCAGCGACGGCAACCTGATCGTCGCGGGCCAAAGCCACGACACTGCCACCGCCTACAGCGCGGACGTCCTCTCATGGCGCGGACACCGCGACCAACATGCCCAGCCGCTGCCCCTGCCACCGCAGTGGATCGCTCGCCTTCAGGACTTCGATCCCCGAGCCGTGTTCTTCGCCCACGACCATGCGGTTTGGACCCCCTAACCCACCGAGCGCCGGCTCGGCGAAACCCTAGTTCGGCCTAGCAACCCATGGCCGCCCGGCCGCACTAAGGTTGCGTGTCTGCTTGGCTTTCCTGCTCTTTTCGGGCCGCGTTTTGGCCGTCGTTCTCGAAGTCGACCTCGACGGACTCGAACCCCTTGGTGCGCTGAGCCTGCGCATACGCCGAATAGGCGTCTTGGTCGGCGGCGGTCAGGTTCACATTGTCGGTAAAGGGTGTGAGCAGTGCCCGAGGATACAAATGCTCCACCCGCACAACGTTGACCTCGACGCAAAACACCACGCACACCGCACCGAGGTAGATCCAGGCAATCAGCCCCAGCACGAGCGCGAAGACCCCGTTGGTCGCGCTGGCATGCTTGACCACGTGTCCGACGTACGCGCCTCCCAACAACTGCAGGATCTGCCACAAAATCGCGGCCAACACCGCGCCAACCGCCGCGTCTCGAAAGCTGTGTTTGTGTGCAGTGGCCAGCCGGAACACGACAATGAAAACTATCGCGTTCACAACCACCGAAAGCAACGTGGCACCGATTCGCAGGTCGCCACCGATCCGGGCGCCAAAAGAGTCGGCGCTGCTGCCGAGCGCGGACATCGCCGTGGTTGCCAACATCGCAGCTCCGGCAGTCGCGAGAAGCAGCAGGCTTCGCAGCCGCGCGCTCAACGGGTTCGGGCGCTTGTTGCGCGGCACCGCCCATGCGACGTTCATGGCGTTCTGGGTGGCCTGGGCGACGCCCGACGCGCCGTACAGCGAGCCGAGTACGCCGACGATCACAGCCACCGTGCTGCCTTGCAGGCCACCGGGCCGCCCCAGCTGGTCGCCGATGACCGGGAACTGGCTCAACGTGGAGTTGAGGATCTGGGACTGCAGGTACGGGTTGCCCTGCAGCGCGAAGCCGAGAATCGAGGACCCGAGCAGCAGCAGCGGGAACAGGCTGATGAAGGCGTAGTAGGTGATCAGCGCCGCCAGGTAGTTGCCTTGATCGTCGAAGAACTTGTAGAAGACAGCGAGCGGGTAGCCGGCCCAGCGATGCCGGCGCTGAAAGCCGTCGAGCCACTCGGTGAATGACATACCGTCTCCTCCCTCTTTGACCCACTCAAGTCAAGCATGGCGGCATCGCCTGACTTTTCGGGTACGACGCGGCGCCGTAGCACCGTGAATGGGCCGGAAAGCGGCCTCCTCAACCACCGTCAGGTTTGGACATCGCGCAAACGGGCAACCGATCCAAGGCAAGGACCATGGCAGACGTGCGCGAACGCGAGCTGAAGCTCGTGTTGGCCAGCTCAGGTCAGCGCCGGCATGTGCCGCTGGCACCAGTCAGCGACGGCTGTCCGTTGACGACGGGTGCGGTGCCGAACAGGAACGCCATCGTGCCAAGCGAGACGGCCATCCCGGCCGAGCCGACCAAGAACAACGGCTTGCGCCCGACCTTGTCGATCGTCGCGATCGCGACGAGCAACAGCGCCTTTGCTCCGTGGCCGCCAATGTCCGGATCGTTTGGCTGCAGGGGGAGGAGGTCAGTCATGGGGTTCTCCATTCACCCGCGCACGTTTGGCAACCCTGAAAGTACGCCGCACCGGCCGTTTCCGCACCGCTCGACGTGCCGCATTGGCGGTTTCGAGACGCTCGCTGGCACTCGCTCCTCAACCGTCACTGCGCGCAGGCTGGCGCTCGCGGCTGGCTCCACCGCGACGGCGCGTAGTTACTCGACGTACTTGTCGTAGGCAGGCAGCGTGAGGAAGTCTTGGAACTCATCTCCCAGCGCGACCTCCTCGAACAGGTCGCGCGCCTGCTCCAACCGCTGCAGACCGACCGGATCGTCGGCCAACGCATCGCGCAGCTTGGCCGCCTCATCATCGACGACGCCGCGCACGTAATCGGCGGTGACCGCGACGCCCTGGTCGGTCGTCGTCTGGTGGTGGGTCCACTGCCACAGCTGGCTGCGCGATATCTCGGCGGTCGCGGCGTCTTCCATCAGGTTGTCAATCGCGGCGGCTCCGTTGCCTCCTAGCCAGGAGACCAGGTAGCGCAACGACACCGCGACGTTGCCGCGTACGCCGGCTTCGGTGACCGTCCCGGGCGTGGCCGCGACGTTGAGCAGGTCGAACGCGGTGACCGACGAAGCGGGGCGTCGATCCAACTGGTTCGGCCGGCTGCCGAGCACGGCGTCGAACGCCTCCCGGCACACCGGCACCAGATCGGGATGTGCGACCCAGGAGCCGTCGTAGCCGGCTTTGGCCTCACGCTCCTTGTCTTCCTGCACCTTCGCCAGCGCCGTCGCGTTAATCTCGGGGTCTCGACGCGACGGGATGAACGCCGCCATCCCGCCCATCGCGAACGCGCCCCGTCGGTGGCAGGTGGAGACCAGCAGGTCGCTGTAGGCCGCCATGAACGGGACGGTCATGGTCACCGCCGCCCGATCGGGTAGCACGAACGAGTCACCGGCGTCGCGGAAGTTCTTGATCACGCTGAACAGATAGTCCCAACGACCGGCGTTCAGACCGGACGCGTGCTCGCGAAGCTCGAAGAGAATCTCCTCCATCTCGAACGCCGCGGTGATCGTCTCGATAAGCACGGTCGCGCGGATGCTGCCGTGCGGGATGTCGAGGGCGCGCTGAGCGTAGCTGAAGACGTCGTTCCACAACCGCGCCTCCAGGTGACTCTCCATCTTCGGCAGGTAATAGTAGGGTCCCTGACCGCGGTCCAGCAGCTCCGCGGCATTGTGGAAGAAGTGCAGGCCGAAATCGAGCAACCCTGCCACCACCAAGGTGCCGTCGACGTGGACGTGTTTGTCGTCGAAGTGCCACCCCCGGGGCCGCACCACCGGCACGGCGAGCGGCCCGTCGTTCAATGCGTAGCTCTTACCGTCGGGTGCGGTGAATGCGAGCCGGCCCCGGTGTGCGTCGTACAAGCTGACCTGGCCCTCGATCACGCTGGACCAGTGCGGAGTGTTGGCGTCCTCCAGATCCGCCAGCCACACCTGCGCCCCGGAGTTGAGGGCGTTGATCGCCATCTTCGGGTCGGTCGGGCCGGTGATCTCCACTCGCCGGTCCAGCAATGGCGGCGGTGCCAGCGCCACCTGCCACTCACTTTCGCGGACCTCCCGGGTCTCGGGAAGGAAATCCAGCGTGCCGGTGCGGCTGATGTGTCCGCGTCGCCGCTTGCGCGCTGCGAGCAGCTCGTCTCGGCGCAGCGCGAACGTCTTATGCAAGGCGGCCACGAAGGCCAGCGCATCGTCGGTCAAGATCTCGTCTTGACGCGGCACCGGCGCACCGGTCACCTGTACGTCGGGCATCTGCCACTCCTTGCCATAGTCGGTTTCCGAGTTCGAAGCTTGGGCTCTTGCTGATCACCCGATGCCGGTGATGTGTTCGGGCCGCACCGGCACCCGGTGCAGGTCGACGCCACACGCATCCCGGATCGCCGCGACCACGGCCGGACCCGATGAGATCGTGGGGGCCTCGCCCACCCCGCGCAGGCCGTACGGCGCATTCGGGTCGGCGTACTCGAGCACATCCACCCGCATCGGCGGGGTGTCCAGAATCGTGGGGATCAGGTAGTCGGTGAACGACGGATTCTTGATCACGCCGTCGACCACCTGGATCTCCTCCATCAGCGCCAACCCCATGCCCTGCGTGGTGCCGCCGTGGATCTGGCCGAGCACAGCGTCGGGGTTGATCGCCTTGCCGACGTCTTGGCTGCAGGCCAGCTCCACGACCTTGACCAGCCCGAGCTCGACGTCGACGTCGACGACAGCGCGGTGTGCCGCGAACGCGTACTGCACATGAGCAAAGCCCTGGCCGGTCTCCGGATCGATCGGATGGGTCGGCCGGTGTCGCCACTCGTGGGTCTCCTCGATCACCTCGGCTCCGAGCACGTCGGCGAGGGATGCCACCACACCGTCGACGTCGGAGACGATGCTGCCCTCCCGAAGTCTCAGATCGCTCGTCGTCGAGCGCGCCAGATAACTGGCGGCCAGCTCGAGCACCCTGTCCCGAACCCGCTCACAGGCATGCTTGACCGCGCCGCCGGTGACGTAGGTCTGCCGCGACGCCGACGAAGACCCGCCGGATCCGACCTGGGTGTCCTTCGGGTGTACGACGACGCTGTCGACCCCGAGCTCGGTGCGGCAGATCTGTTGCTCGACGGTGACGAGCCCCTGACCCACCTCGGCAGACGCGGTATGGACGGTCACGATCGGTGTGCCGGCGCTGACTTCCAATCGGACTCTCGCCGTGGAGTAGTCGTCGAAACCCTCCGAGAACGCGACGTTCTTGTAGGCAACCGCGTAACCCACGCCGCGACGTACCCCCTCACCATGGGTGGTGTTGGAGACGCCGCCGGGCATCTTGCGCAGGTCGAGGTGGCCTGACCCTTCCTCGGCCGGCAACGGCATCCCGGAGAGCCGGTCGAGCAGCTCGGCAACCGGCGCGGCGCTGTCGATGACCTGACCCGTCGGGGCCGGCGACCCCTGCGACATCGCGTTGATCCGCCGAACCGCGATCGGATCCATGCCCAGCGCGGCCGCAAGCTTGTCGAGCTGCGCTTCGTAGGCGAAGGCGGCCTGCACGGAGCCGAACCCCCGCATCGCACCACAGGGCGGATTGTTGGTGTAAACGCCGTAGCAGTCGACGTGGACGTTCGGGATCACGTAGGGCCCGAGGCCCATCGTGCCCGCGTTGCCGACCACCGCCGGTGTGCTGGACGCGTAGGCGCCACCGTCGAGGTAGATCCGCACCTTGGCGTAGACGAGCCGGCCGTCGGTGTTCGCACCGTACTCGTAGTGCATGGTCGCCGGGTGCCGGTGCACGTGGCCGAAGAACGACTCCTCGCGGTTGTAGACCATCTTGACCGGCTTGCCGGTGTGCAACGCGAGCAGGCAGCCGTGCACATGCATCGACAGGTCCTCGCGGCCTCCGAACGCGCCGCCGACGCCGGCCAACGTGAGCCGCACCTGGTCGGCGCGAAGCCCGAGCGCCGCACAGATCTGTCGCTGATCGACGTGCAGCCACTGGGTGGCCACATGCAGATCGACCCCGCCCTGGCCGTCCGGCACCGCCAGGCCGGCCTCGGGGCCAAGGAACGCCTGGTCCTGCATTCCAACTTCGTAGTCTCCGACCGCCACCACGTCGGCCGTCACGTCCGGATCTCCCTTGCGGATTTTCAGATGCCGGACCAGGTTGCCCTGCGGGTGGAGTGCGGCTGCCTCGCGGCTGAGCTCGGTAACCTCACCAGCTGGAGCGCCGTGGACCTGGTTGGCGTCGGGGTGACCCAGCGCGGCCCGTGGGTCGGTCACCGGTGTCAGCACTTCGTAGTTGACCGTGATCTTCTTGGCGGCCTGCCTGGCGATCTCGGGATGGTCGGCGGCAACCAGAGCCACCGGCTCGCCCTGATAGCGCACCACGTCGATGGCCAGCACCGGCTGGTCTGCCACCTCCAACCCGAAGACCTTCTCGCCCGGAACGTCTTCATGCGTCAACACCGCGAACACCCCCGCGGTCGCCAGCGCCGGGCCGATGTCGATCGACGTGATCCGGGCGTAGGGGTGCGGGCTGCGCAGCGTGACGCCCCACAGCATGTCGTCCATCCACAGGTCGCTGCCGTAGGCGAAGTCACCGGTCACCTTGAGGATGCCGTCCGGTCGCTGCGGGCTGCCGCCGACGCCGGCTGCCTCCGCGTTTCGGTCCTGTACGTCGACCGCGGTGCGCGCCGGCGCCCGAGGCGGGGCCTCGGTGGGCGTAGTGGTGGCGGCTGGACGGCCCGTGCGCGACGACGACTGACAGTCGACTTGGTCGTCGAACGTCACAGCCGAAGTCGTCGGGGGAGTCGCCGGAACAGTCATGGGGGTTGCGGGGATCATGAGATCACTCTTGCCTTGGTCCACAATCGGTGGCTCGCGGCCCGCGCCTGGTGGGCGACGGCATCCTGGTCAAGGTTGACGAGCCGGTCCTGCTCGACCACGGGTCTGCCCTGGACGAGCAGCAGCTCGAGGGGCGCCGGCGGCCCCAGCACGAGCGCTGACACCGGGTCGGCGATGTCGCTATGCGCCAACGTGTCGAGCCGCCATAAGGCGATGTCGGCGAGCTTGCCGGTCTCCAGTGAGCCGAGCTGGTCGTCCCACCCAAGCACCTTCGCACCGCCGAAGGTGGCCAGCTCGAGGGCGTCCCGCGCCGTGAACGCATGCGGGCCACCGGTGGCTCGGGCGAACAGCAGCGCCTGTCGCATCTCCTCGCGTAGCGAGGCCGCCTCGTTGGAGGCTGCCCCGTCGACACCGAGCCCGACCGGCACACCTGCGGCACGCAGGTCACGGGTGCGGCAGATGCCGGATCCGAGCCGGGCGTTGGAGGAGGGACAGTGCGCTACCGCGGTTCTCGTATCGGCGAGTCGAGCGATGGACGGGTCGTCGAGATGCACCATGTGCGCGAGCCAGACGTCACCGCCTAGCCAGCCGAGCGACTCGGCGTACTCGACCGGCGAGCAGTCGAACGTCTGCCGGCAAAAGCGCTCCTCGTCGGCGGTTTCCGCGAGATGGGTGTGCAGGCGCACGCCTCGGTCACGAGCCAGTCCGGCCGACTGACGGAGCAGGTCGGCGGTGGCCGAGAACGGCGAGCACGGCGCCACGCCGACCCGCAGCATCGAGTCGGGGCTTGGGTCGTGGTAGCGATCGATCGCTTCAGTGGTGGCCTGCAAAATCGTGTCGAGGCTTTCGACCACGTGATCTGGAGGCAGTCCTCCTTCTGCTTGCCCAAGATCCATCGACCCGCGGGTGGGCAGGAATCTTAGCCCGACCCGTTGGGCCGCGTGAATCGTGGCCTGCAGCAGATCTCCCCCTCCGCCGGCTCCGTTGCTGGGGAAGACATAGTGGTGGTCGGTCGTCGTGGTGCATCCGGTCTTCGCCAGCCAACCCAAACCGGCGGCCGCGGCTGCGGCCACGATCTCCTCGTCGAGGCTGCCCCAGATTGGATACAAGGTGGTGAGCCAGTCGAAGAGGGTGTCGTCGACAGCCATGCCGCGGGTAGCCCACTGGTAGAGGTGGTGGTGGGTGTTGACGAGGCCGGGTGTGGCCAGGCAGCCCGTCGCGTCGACGTACGTCGCATTTGCGTGCTCGTGCGACGATCTCCCGGGCGCCACCGACATGATCCGGGCGCCGTCGATGACGACATGACCGACCTCGTGCTCGGTGCGCGCGGCGTCCACGGTGACGATCGCGCAGCCGTCGATGACCAGGATGCTCAAGGAGCAGCGCCTGACATCCGCTCGGCGGCCAGGTGCACCGCGTCGAGGATCTTTTCGTAGCCGGTGCAGCGGCACAGGTTGCCGGCCAGCGATTCGCGGATTTCGGAGTCGTCGGGATGCGGCTCTCGCGTCAGCAGGTCATGGGTCGCCACGATAAGGCCCGGCGTACAAAAGCCGCATTGCACAGCGCCGGCGTCAAGGTAGGCCTGCTGCACCGGGTGCAGACTCGTCTGATCGCCGAGATCCTCGACCGTGCGCACGTCACGGCCTTGCGCCTGGCCAGCCGCGACCAGGCAGGCGCACACGGCAAGGCCGTCGAGGTAGATGGTGCAGGAGCCGCATTCGCCTTGCTCACAAGCGTTCTTGGAGCCGGGTAGACCCATCCGCTCGCGCAACACGTACAGCAGGCTCTCGCCCTCCCAGACGTCGTCGACCTGGCGGGGCTCGCCATTGACGGTGGTGACGATGCGCATCCTCACTCCCCTTTCGAGCCGTGGTCGAGACCGCCCGGGTCGCCGGCCGCGGTGGGCCCGGTGGGGGTGGAGTACTCGGCCCAGGCCCACCCGAGCGAGCGCTTCGCCATCACCGCCAGCGAGTGCAGCCGGTAGGCCGCAGTCCCGCGTACGTCGTCAATCGGCTCAGCGGCTGCCTTCACCCGCTCCCCGAACTCGTGGGCCAGCGCCTCCGGAAGCGGCCGCCGCGACTCCCACAGGCCATCGGCTTCCAAAGCGTCCGCGAGGAAGCTCGCTGCCTCGGTGGCGCGCCGAGGCGTCGGAGCTGCGGAGCCGATGCCGGTTCCGACCGCCTTCCGATCCGGATGCAACGCCAGCCCGAATGCGGAAACCGAGATGACCATCGCGTTGCGGCTGCCGATCTTGCAGAACTGTTGGGGCCCGGTCGGTGGCGTGATCAAGACGGCGGTGATCAGCTCAGTGGAGCGCCCGGCGTGCTTCTTGACTCCGGTGTAGAAGTCGGCGACCGGGAGCCGGCGTACCCCTCCGACGCAGGAGAGCTCGACCTCGGCGTCAGCGGCGAGCAAGGCGGGATGGGAGTCACCGGCCGGAGAAGCTGCACCCAGGTTGCCGCCGACGGTGCCGCGGTTGCGAATCTGCGGGGATCCGACCGTGCGCGACGCCATCGCCAAGCCGGGCAGCGCGTCGCCGAGCTCGGCGATGACGCGGGTGTACGTCACCGCGGCTCCCAACCGGATGTGCCCGTCCTCGGTCGACCACTCGGCCAGCTCAGCGATCCGGGTCAGATCAAGCAACACCGGTGGACGTTGGCGGTCGAAGTTCAGCTCGACCATCACGTCGGTGCCGCCGATGATCGCGATCGCGTCGGGGTGCTCGGCCTTGGCGGCCAGCGCATCAGTCAACGTGGCCGGGGCTAGAAACTCCACGCCGCGCCTCCTGCCTGGACCTGCCACTTCGCGTGCGCCACTCTCGTCGTCACCCTACTCGGGCGAGCCGATGCCCGCAGCGCTCGGATGAGGGGGCCGCCTTGGCGGCCGTCTCGAAACCCCATCTGCGGCGGTAGTCTCCACCCGTGAGCGACGGACCCTCCACCCTGGCTGGCCGAGTCAGCGACGCCGCCGGTGGCTTGTCGCCGGCCTATTTCGCCCTCGTCATGGCCACCGGGATCATCTCGATCGGGCTGCGTCTGGAAGGCTTCGCTCTGCTGTCGTTGCTGCTCTTGATCGTCGCCGTCGTCGCCGTGGTGGCGTTGATCGCGCTCACCGGATGGCGACTGGTCATCGCCCGATCGGCGATCGCGGAGGATTTCACCGACCCGCGTCGAGGGTTTGGCTTCTTCACGTTTGTGGCTGGTGTCAACGTGCTCGGAGCGCGGCTGTCGCTCGATGGCCACTACGTCTGGACCGCCGTGCTGCTCGCGGTGGCGGGCGCCGGCTGGGTGGTCTTCGGCTACCTCATCCCGTGGACCGCAGTGTTGGGCCGCAGCGTGCGGCCGGTGGTGGCCAGCGCGAACGGCACCTGGTTCCTCTGCGTGGTGGCGAGCCAATCCGTGGCGGTGTCGGCTGCGACTCTCGAGCCGATCGCACATGGCTGGCGTCACGACTTGGCTCTGCTGGCGGTGCTGTCCTGGTCGTTGGGCGTGTTCTTGTACGCCGTCGTGGGTGCCGTCGTGGTGATGCGCATGCTGCTGTACGAAGTGACGCCAGAGGGCCTCGGGCCGGCGTACTGGGTGGCGATGGGTGCCGCGGCGATTACCGTGCTCGCCGGCTCGCGGACAATCGAGATGGCGCAGACGCCAATGGTCAACGCGACCCGTGGCCTCGTCTCCGGCATGTCGGTGATGTTCTGGGCGTTCGCCACCTGGCTGATCCCCGCACTACTGGGAGCCGGCTGGTGGCGACACCGCGCCAGCCGACACTCGGTGCCGCTCAGGTACGACGCCGAGATCTGGGGCCTGATCTTCCCGCTCGGCATGTACGCCGTGGCCAGCAGCAACCTCGGCAAGGCGGATCGGTTGCCGATCGCTGGCGCGATAGGACGGGTCTGGATCTGGCTGGCGTTCGCCGCCTGGCTCATCACGTTCATCGCGATGACGACGCACCTCATTCGAACTGTGTGGACTTGTCCGAACGTCAGCGGGTCAAGAGCCCGCGCAGATGGGGGCGTCGGATAGGAGCGGGTCATTCGCGCCCGGATGCGAGGGACCGCGAGCCCGGCGACTCCCCATCTGCACGGGCTCTAAGGCCCTCTGTGGGTCTGACAAGTCGGGTGGCGGCATCGAAGTGGCGGATCAGGTGCCAGTCGGCGAGAGTAGGGGCATGCCTGTCACGGATGACGCTTACACTCACGGGAAGTCGGAGTTCGACGACCGCATCCTCGATGCGCCCGACGCGCAATGGCCGGTCGAGCCCGGCCGTTACCGGCTGATCGCCTCACTGGCGTGTCCGTGGGCAAGCCGCGCGGTCGTCGTACGCCGGCTGCTCGGCCTGGAAGACGCGATCAGCCTCGGAGTCGTCGACCCGATCCAGGACGAACGGTCCTGGCGCTTCACCCTCGACCCAGACGGCCGCGACCCGGTGCTCAAGATCCGCTTCCTTTCGGAGGCGTACGACGCCCGGCGCACCGACTACCAGAACGGCGTCAGCGTGCCGGCCATCGTCGACACCCCCAGCGATGAGTTGGTGACCAACGACCTCCACCAGATCACCCTCGACATGTCGACGCAGTGGAGCGCCCATCACCGCGACGGGGCTCCCGAGCTGTATCCGGAAGCTTGGCGCGACGAGATCGACCAGGTGATGTCGAGGGTCTACACCGACCTCAACGACGCCGTCTACGGTGCCGGGTTCGCACGCGGCCAAACGGCGTACGAAACGTCCTACACCGCGATTTTCGACTGCCTGGACTGGCTGCACGACCGGCTCGCCGAGCAGCGTTATCTCGTCGGCGACCACGTGACCGAGGCCGACGTGCGGCTGTTCACCACGCTCGCGCGCTTCGACACCGTCTATCAGAGCCACTTCAAGTGCAACCGCAACAAGATCGCCGAAGATCCGGTGCTCTGGGCATATCTTCGCGACCTGCTCCAGACGCCCGGCTTCGGCGACACGGTCAACCAGGCGCACATCAAGAACCACTACTACCGGGTGCAAAGCGACATCAACCCGTCGAAGATCGTGCCGGTCGGGCCGATCTTGGACTGGCAGGCGCCGCACGGCCGAGAAGACCTCGGCGGTACGCCGTTCGGCGACGGCACGCCGCCCACCGCGCCGTGTGACCTCTTCTCCTACCGGCTGGCGCCCACCACCGACTGACCGGCTGCGACTCGGCCTGTTCTGAATGCTTTTGAGCGTGATTCACAAGCAGTCTCGCGCCGCGTGGTTGCGTGCGATGTGCCTTGCCGCGATTATGTCGGCGGCGCTGTCCCTCGTAGTGGGGGGCTGCACCGCGAACGTCTCGAATGGCGATTCCCCGTCCAACAGCTGATGCCCATTAGGGTGGAGGCGATGCTGGCTCCAGGACATGTCTCCGCTTCTCACTCGACGGCCGTCGACGCACTACGCGAGTCCTATGCGGCGATCCCGCCCGGTCGGACCGTCCGGCTCGCCAAGCGAACGTCCAACCTGTTCCGGCCCCGCAGCTCCCAACCCGTAGCGGGGCTCGACGTCTCCGGGCTCGACGGGGTCATCGACGTCGACATCGAGAGGCGCACGGCGGACGTGCAGGGCATGTGCACCTATGAGCGATTGGTCGACGCGACCCTGCCCTACGGTTTGATGCCACTGGTTGTCCCGCAGCTGAAGACGATCACGCTGGGCGGTGCGGTGAGCGGGCTTGGCATCGAGTCGTCGTCGTTCCGGAACGGGCTTCCGCACGAGTCGGTCGTCGAGATGGACGTGCTCACCGGTGACGGCCGGGTCGTCACCTGCGCCCCCGGCGGGCCGGCCGAGGATCTGTTCGCCGCGTTCCCCAACTCCTACGGCACCCTCGGGTACGCCGTTCGGCTACGGATCGAGCTCGAGCCGGTGTCGGCGTACGTGGCGTTGCAGCACGTCCGATTCACCGACCTCGACGAGCTGACCGGTGCCATTGACTCGATCTGCCGCGACCGGCGGTGGCACGGCAAAGCGGTCGACTTCCTGGACGGGGTCGTCTTCGAGCCGAGCGAGGCCTACCTGACGCTGGGCCAATGGTCGAGCACCGTCCACGAAGCCGGGCTCTTGACGCCAAGCGACTACACCGGGCGCCAGATCTACTACAAGTCGATCCGAGAGCGCTCCCACGACGTGTTGACCACGCATGACTACCTGTGGCGCTGGGACACCGACTGGTTCTGGTGCTCGGGAGCATTCGGCGCCCAGCACCCGCTGGTCCGTCGGCTGTGGCCGAGTCGCTATCGCCGTAGCGATGTCTTCCATCACATCGTGGGGCTCGAAAGCCGCTATCAGGTGGCCGCCCGAATCGACCGTTGGCGCGGCAAGCCGGCGCGAGAACGGGTGATCCAAGACGTCGAGATCCCGGTCGAGCGCACCGCCGACTTCCTGCGCTGGTTCGCCGACCGGGTGCCGATGTCGCCGATCTGGCTGTGCCCGTTGCAACTGCGAGAGCGCGCAAGCGGCGGTGATGGCGCCTCCCGACCCTGGCCGCTCTACCCGTTGGCTGCGAATCGGGTCTACATCAACGTCGGTTTTTGGGGCACTGTGCCTGTGACGCCTGGAAGCCGAGACCGTGACATGAACATCATGATCGAACAAGCGGTAGCCGCCCATGATGGGCACAAGTCGCTGTACTCCGATGCCTACTACGACCAGGACACGTTCGAGAAGCTGTACGGCGGCTCGGCGTACGAGACGGTCAAGGACAGCTACGATCCCGATCATCGACTGACTGGGCTTTATGAGAAGACGGTAGGGCGCCGATGAAAATCGCGGAGATCGTGGAAATGCTGACCGAGGACGCTCCTCCGGTCCGTTTCGAAGCCTACGACGGCAGCGGCTTCGGCCCGTCAGATGCCAGGTTCACCATTCGGTTGAAGACCGAGCGAGGGCTGCGCTACATCGCCACTGCACCGGGTGACCTCGGCCTCAGCCGTGCCTATGTCGCTGGTGACATCGACCTCGAGGGTGTGCACCCCGGCGATCCGTACCTTCTGCTTCGCGACTTGGGCCAGTGGCGTCTGCGTCGGCCGACCACCAACGAGCTCGCCACTCTGGTCCGCTCGCTCGGCCTGCGGCGATTGGTGCCGCCGGAGCCACCGGCACAAGAGACGCTGCCTCGCTGGCGGCGAACCGTGGAGGGCCTGCGTCACTCCAAGTCCCGCGACGCCGAATCCATCCATCATCACTACGACGTCTCGAATGCGTTCTACGAAAAGGTGCTGGGGCCGTCAATGGCCTACACCTGCGCCGTCTTCCCTAAACCCGACGCCAGCCTCGAGGAGGCCCAGGAGGAGAAGTTCGACCTGGTCTGCCGCAAGCTTGGGCTCGAACATGGCATGCGGCTGCTCGATGTCGGGTGCGGCTGGGGCGGCATGGCTCTGCACGCCGCCAAACACTACGGCGCCCGCGTTGTCGCGGTCACCTTGTCGAGCAAGCAAGCCGAATGGGGTCAGGCAGCGGTCCAGCGTGCTGGAATGTCGAACCTCGTGACGATCACGCACGCCGACTACCGCGACTCACCCGGTAGGGGCTACGACGCGATCAGCTCGATCGGGCTGCTAGAGCATGTTGGAGCGCACAACTACGCCCGGTATTTCGATTTTCTGTACGCGAAACTGCGTGACGGCGGCCGGCTGCTCAACCACTGCATCACCCGCCCCACCAACCGCGTCCGGGTCACCACCGGTGCCTTCATCGACCGGTATGTCTTCCCCGACGGGGAGCTGACCGGTTCCGGCCGCATCATCACCTCGGTCCAAGACGCCGGTTTCGAAGTCCGCCACGAGGAGAACCTGCGCGAGCATTACGCGCTGACGCTCGCCCAGTGGTGTGCCAACCTCAAGCGCAACTGGGATGCCTGCGTTGCCGACGTCGGCGAATCCACGGCTCGCGTGTGGGGGCTATACATGGCCGGCTCGCGGCTCGGTTTCGAGACCAACGAGGTCCAGCTGCATCAAGTGCTCGCGGTCCGGCTGACGCCCTCGGGAGACGCGTCTTTCCCGCTGCGACCCACCTGGGGCAGCTGACGTCGTACGCCGCCGGCGCCGGACGTCGGCCGTTGGCGAGCCGGGAGCATGGTCACCAGTCAGGGTGAGTGTCGGTGCCGAAGTAGAGCCGAGACGGGTCGACATGGGGGTTGAACAGCAGGCACATCTCGCCCGCCGACGCCGCCGCCCCGATCAAGATGAGCAGCCGCAGCCGTCGTCGGGAGAGCCCCACCAGGCCGGCCACCAAGACCAGCGGCCACACCAGGTAGAACTGCTCCTCCACGGCCAGCGACCACAGGTGTTGCAGCAGCGAGGGCGCCTCGAACTGGACGAAGTAGGAGTGGTTCTGGGAGATCTGCCACCAGTTGCTGCTGTACGTCGCGGCGGCAAACACGTCACCTCGCAACCGCGCAACGTCTCCTCGGTCGATCAGCACTGCCGTGGCGACCACCACCGTCACCATCACGACCAGGGCCGGCAGCAGCCGACGAGCGCGCCGCGCCTATCAACCACCGTGGGGTTTCGCTTCTGTTGGGGGTGAACGGCTTCACGCTAACTTGTCAGGTGCCGATTTCCCGGGAGATCGACCCGTGTCGGCGTACGGCCCCGCACAGGGTGGTTGAGAGCGAGCATCCCCCCACGGTGGTAACCTCCGCTACGGCTGAAGTTGTTCGCATGTCTTACGCGGGAAACATTCGGCCATCGGGCGAAGCTCGCGGGGGTTAGGCATGAGAAGCGTGCGCTGAGGGTAGAGGGCTACACAATGGACGCGTGCGCAACAGATCAACTTCTTCGATGACGTCGCCGGCCAGCGACGCATCCACGCTCTACCCGCCGCACGTATTGCGGGAGTACTCCCTGCTCGCCGACGGCGAGCGCGGCATCGTGGTCGGCAGCCGGGGGGAGTTCGCGTGGATGTGTGCGCCTCGGTGGGACAGCGATGCCGTGTTCTCATCTCTGGTGGGTGGCGAGGGCGTCTACGCGATCACTCCCACGGCCGAGCGGTTCGTCTGGGGCGGCTACTACGAAGAGGGCTCGTTGATTTTCCGTAGCCGCTGGGTCACCAACGATGCGGTCATCGAGTGTCGTGAGGCGTTGGCCTTCCCAGCGGACAAGCACCGAGCGGTTGTCCTGCGCCGTATCGTCGCGGTTTCGGGGCATGCGCAGGTCGAGGCCATCTTGGACGCCCGTGCCGATTTCGGCACCAAAAAGATGGCCCGGCTGAGCAATCACGACGGCATCTGGTCGGCACGCAGCGGTGACCTTCATGTGCGTTGGCTGGGCGCACCAACGGCCGCCGTACGCCATCAGGACGGTTGGCTGCGCTCGACAATCGACGTCGACGAGGGACAGCATCACGAGCTGGTGCTGGAGATCTCAGATCAGCCGCTCCCTCAGCAGCTTGTCGATCCATCCATTGCCTGGTCGGCGACCGAGCACGCCTGGAGCGAGACGGTCCCAGACCTCACCAACACGCTGACGCCGCGGGATTCACGGCACGCCTATGCAGTCATGCGGGGGCTGACCAGCACCGACGGTGGGATGGTGGCGGCGGCCACCATGTCATTGCCCGAGCATGCCCGAGAAGGCCGCAACTACGACTATCGCTATGCCTGGATCCGAGACCAGTGCTACGCCGGGATTGCGGTCGGGAGCTGCGGGGAGTACCCGCTGCTGACCAGCGCCATCGACTTCGTCACCGCGCGCCTCCTCGACGACGGGCCGGAGCTGAAACCCGCCTATACGGTCGACGGCGGTCGCACGCCGAGCGAACGGCACCTCAAGCTGCCGGGCTACCCCGGTGGTGCAGATGTCGTCGGCAACCGGGTGAATCAACAGTTCCAGCTCGATGCGCTCGGGGAAGCGCTGCAACTCTTCGCGGTGGGGGCTCGACATGGTCAGCTGGAAGCAGACAACTGGCGCGCGGTCGAAGCAACAGTCGATGCGATCCGCAAGCGCCGAGCCGATCCCGACGCCGGCATTTGGGAGTTGGGGCCCGCTTACTGGGCCCACTCCCGGCTCTCCTGCGCCGCCGGGCTGCGCGCGATCAGCAGTGGGGCACCAACAGCACAGTCGTCACAATGGGCAGCGCTCGCCGACGAGCTGGTAGTGGACACTGATCGGGACTGCCGGCACGAGTCGGGACGCTGGCAGCGTGCCCCTGACGATTCCCGTGTCGATGCCGCGTTGATCGTGCCGGCGTTTCGCGGGGCCATCACCGCTTCCGATCCTCGCACCCTGGCCACGTTGGCCGCGGTCCGCGAGGAGCTGGGAAGCGACGGGTACGTCTATCGCTTCGCCCACGACGGGCGCCCACTGTCTGATGCGGAGGGCGCATTCCTGCTCTGCGGTTTCCAGATGGCCATGGCAGTGCACCAGCAAGGCGACGAGGTCGAGGCCCGGCATTGGTTCGAGCGCAACCGGGCAGCTTGCGGGCCCAGTGGTCTGTTCACCGAGGAGTACGACGTGGTGCAACGCCAACTGCGCGGCAACATGCCGCAAGCCTTCGTCCACGCCGTGCTCCTGGAGTCGTCTCGACGACTCAGTGAGCCATGGCCGGCCAATGGATGTCCCTGATGAGAGCCCTTGATGAGAGCCCATGGGCTTCTAGTGGTGTCTCTCCTAAATCGTTTGCCGGATGCGGATGTCCAGGTGGATGCATCGCCAGGCGGAGGAGAAGGGCATAGCGGTGCCTGTGGCCGACGACGAACCTCGCTCGTGCGACGCTGTGCTTTGCGGGGACACCCCGCACCCCGAAGCGAGGTGCCGCCTGGGCGCCGCAGACGGTGAACAGTCATTTGGGAGACACACCACTTAACAGCACGTCGATGAGGAGGAACCTTGATGAGTGAGACGAAGTCCGGCCAAGTGGTCGTGGTGACTGGCGCGAGCGGAGGTATCGGACGGGCCACCGCGATAGCGTTCGGCCGCCGCGGTGCCCAGGTCGCCCTGCTCGCACGCGGCGACCTGGGGCTGGCGGGAGCCGCTGCAGAGGTGCGCGAGGCTGGGGGAAAGACGCTGACGATCCCCACCGACATGGCCGACCCCGACGCGGTCGAGTCGGCGGCCGCGACGGTGGAGCAGGAGCTTGGCCCGATCGACGTGTGGGTGAACGTGGCCTTCACGTCGGTGTTCGCCCCCTTCGACGAAGTGCAGCCGAGCGAATACAAGCGCGTCACCGAGGTCAACTACCTTGGCTATGTCTACGCAACCATGGCGGTGCTCAAACGCATGAAGGCACGCGATGCCGGCACCATCGTCCAGGTCGGGTCCGCGCTCGCCTACCGTGGCATCCCGCTGCAAACGGCGTACTGCGGAGCCAAGCACGCCATTCAGGGCTTCCACGAGGCGTTGCGTTGCGAGCTGCTGCACGAACGCAGCAATGTGCACGTGACGATGGTGCAGATGCCGGCCGTGAACACCCCGCAGTTTTCCTGGGTGTTGTCGCGGCTGCCACACAAGGCGCAACCGGTGCCGCCGATCTATCAGCCCGAGGTCGCCGCTCGCGGCGTGGTGTACGCCGCCGACCATCCCAAACGACGCGAGTACTGGGTAGGCGGCAGCACGATGGGCACGTTGGCCGCCAACGCGATAGCTCCCGGCGTGCTCGATCGCTATCTCGCGCGCACTGGATTCAAGTCACAACAGACCCAAGAAGAGCGCGATCCGGATCAGCCCGCGAACCTCTGGTGGCCGGCTGACGGCAAGGCTGGCAAGGACTTCGGGACCCACGGCGTGTTCGACGCGCGATCGACCGATCGCAGCCCACAGCTCTGGGCCTCCCAGCATCATGGGGCGATCGGAGCCGCAACCGCCGCCGGGCTGACCGGCATCGGAATGCTCGTCACCAAGCTGGTGCGGCGATGGGGGCGCTGATGCTGGTCAGGATCGGCTACGGCGCGATCGAGATGCGGCGACCCGATCTGGTCTCCCAGCTGGTAGGGCAAGGCCGGCTCGACCACCGGGCCGCGACCGTGGTGCAGGTCCTCGGCGGGCGCCATCTGGTGCAGGCCGCCACCCGCGGCCTGCACCCCACCACGACGACACTTCGA
>JBPCQA010000054.1:0-45701 GCA_050998615.1 Nocardioidaceae bacterium | reverse complement strand
GGACCGCGGTTGTGGTCTGTTTCCTGGGGCGCCCCCCTTTGCTCCATCCCCCCCTCTCCCCCCCCCACCCCACCGCGACGACACTTCGACTCGGGGCTGGTGTGGACGTTCTGCATGCGGCGAGCATGGCCGTTTTGGCGGTGATCGACCCGAAGTATCGGCGGGTGGCGACCAGCGAGGCGCTGACCGCGGCCGCATTCGCTGCGGCCGGCCTGACAGCTGCCCGACTGGCTCGAGCTCGGGCGGCGACCGGACACTCGCGGCCGACCTTCGGTGACCTGATGAACCCGGGCAGCTGATCGAGTCGGCTGGTTGGGCAACATAACCGAATGGACGGGTATCTCAGGTCGGCCTTCGAGGCGATTCGGCGCGAGGACTTCCTCACCGACGACCAGCGCGAGTACGTCGCCGAGGACCGGCCGCTGCCGATCGGCTACCAGCAGACCAACTCTCAACCCACCACCGTGCGTCAGATGCTCGAGCTGCTGTCGCCCGAGCGAGGCAACCGGGTGCTCGACGTCGGAAGTGGTTCTGGGTGGACCACCGCGCTGCTCGGCAATCTGACCGGTCCAACCGGGCAGGTGTGGGGCGTTGAGCTTGTCCCTGAGCTTGCCGAATGGGGCGGTGCCAACGTCGCTCGCTACGACATGCCATGGGTCACGGTCGTGCTCGCCGACCCCGGTCAACTGGGGCTACCCACGCAGGCGCCGTTCGACCGCATCCTGGTTTCTGCTCAGGCCCGGGAGCTGCCGCGGAGTCTGACCGACCAGCTCGGCGTCGGCGGCCGGATGGTGATCCCGGTGCACGGCCGGCTGCAGGTGGTGGATCGGCAGCCGGACGGACAGCTCGACGTACGACGGGTGGGCCACTACGCATTCGTGCCGTTGCGCTGACCGCTCAGGGCCGCGGGCTCAGTCCGTGGACGGTCCGGGCTGTAGATGAGCGCTCCACTTCTCCTCGATCCGACCAAAGCGCCACACCGCGATCGCCACCGCCCACGTCAGCACGAACAGCAGCACGATCGCATACCCCACGTAGTTGAGGTCAAGATTGGCAAGCGAGGCAAGCGGTCCGGTGCGGACTCCGAGCTTGTCGGTGAAGATCGAGACGAGCTCGATGGTGCCGATGATCAGCGCGACGGCGACCGACAGCCCGGTGATCGTGATGTTGTAGAAAACCTTGCGCACGGGCTTGGAAAAGGCCCAGCCGTAGCTGAAGTTCATAAAGCACCCGTCGATCGTGTCCAGCATGCTCATGCCGGCGGCGAACAGGATGGGCAGCGTCAAGATCGCGTACCACGGCAGGCTAAGCGCTGCCGCTCCCCCGGCCAGCACCAACAGCCCGACCTCGGTCGCGGTGTCGAAGCCCAGCCCGAACAAGAGCCCGACGGGGTACATCTGGACGGGTTTGGTGACCGCTTTGGTCGCGCCGCCGAGAATGCGGTTCATCACGCCACGGTTGTTCAGCTGATCTTCGAGGGCTGCCTCGTCGAAGTCCCCCGACCGCATCCGGCGGAAGACCTTGACGATGCCGACCAACACAATGAGGTTGAGGATGCCGATGACGTAGAGGAACGTGCCCGACACGGCAGTTCCGATCAGGCCGGTGGTCTGCTGCAATGTCGAGGAGCCGTTCTCGACTTGGCCGGCCAGTGCTCTGACGCCGGCCGCGAGCAGCACGACCAGCCCGAACACGATCGTGCTGTGACCGAGTGAGAACCAAAAACCTACGGAGAGCGGGCGCTTGCCCTCTGACATCAGTTTGCGGGTCGTGTTGTCGATCGCTGCGATGTGATCGGCATCGAAGGCGTGCCGCATGCCGAGCGTGTACGCCGTGAGACCCAGGCCGATGCCGAAGATCTGGTTGGCGGTGACCTGGTAGTGCCGGGGAGCAACCAGGCCGCCAAGCACGCCCCACCCGATCACATGCAATGCCAAGATGAACAGCGCCATGCCGCCAAGGTTGCGCCACTCCCGTGTGCTGAGCGAGGTGCGGATCTTGGTCAGACGAGACGATGGCGCCGGTTCAGCGGCCGATAGCAGACGGGACATGTTTCGGGCTCCCATTCATGGCGAGGAATAGCTTCTCGTTGAAGCATTGGCAACACGCTCACCCAGCCCTGTGCGCGTCACTCACCGAGACTAGTTGCATCCCACTCGTTGTTGCAACCAATTCGCAATAACTTCCTCAAGCCGTTTCGCCCGGCGCTACCCCCGGGTCACGTGCACGTGCACCCGAGTCGCCATACCCTCGCCAACTGCCCCAGCCAAATCCGCGCACATCTGGTCCGCTGCGACCGCGACCGACGTCAAATCAGCTGAGGGCTCGACGGTGGTCACGATCTGGACCGTACGCCGACCCCGGTCGTTGACAGCCTTTCCGTTCGCCGACTCGACGCCGGGCTCGCAGGCCAGCGCATCGGCCGCCGCGGCGGCCACCGCGCTGAGGTCGACCCGCAGCCGGCCTGTCGCGTTGCTGCCGGGAAGCGGGACGCTTCCGACCTTGCCCCCAGGCAGGTGCGAAAGCAGCCACCACAGCCCCAACAACACCAGGATTACTCCGGCCGCAGCGGTGACCCATGGCCACCAGCTCTGCTCGGTCAGCGTCGGCGCCCATGAGGCGCTCACCACGGTGCCGACGTTGGGTAGCTTCCCAAACCGCCAAGCAATCGCGGCTAGGCCTCCGGCGATCAAGGCCAAGGCCACGACGAGGGCCACAATTCGGTCCAGCCCGGCGACGACTCGACTCATTGTGACCCTCCTACGGAGCGAACGTTTACCTTGATCTTGGGAGAAGGGTCGACGGCCGACAGTCGCTCTGCGACGGTTTCGGTGACCCGGCGTTCGATCTCGCTAGCCGTGGTGGCGGTCGTTTCCACACTGACATTGACCCCGCGTCGAGACGCCGAACTGTGCGCTGAGGTGATGCCGTCGACATCTTCGGCCGCTGTCGAGGCCACTCGGGCCACGTCGCGTGGCCGAATCCACACCAAGCCCGAATCACCCAATTGCAGGCCCGTTCGGCGCCGAGGTTTGAGTGCGGCAAACAGCCACCACAAGCCGATCAGGATCGCCACCACACCCGCGGGGATCATCCAGTCGGCTCTGGCGAGGCCGTCCAGCGTGTCGGCTGCACGGGCGGTCCACAACTGACCAGAAAACGCGCCGGCGGCGGTCAGCGCATCTCGGATGCCGACGACGCCGACGGCGATAAGCACCAGCGCGATAAGGATCCCGACCGGGCCCGCCGCGGGACTTGCGACGGGGGTGCGTCCGGGGACGGCAGTCGCCTCAGGTGCGTTCAGGTGGCGGCCGAAACTCGTTGCCGACTCAGCCGGGCCGCTATCGGTCACGTCGCCGGGGGTCGACCCTGGCTGGGAGGGCTGTTCTTCGACGGCCCGGTCACGCGCGCTCATTTGACCCTGCCTTCGAGATTCGTCGCATCGTCGGGCGAGACCAGGGCTCGAATGGAAACGTCCACTGCGTCGACCTGCAGGCCCGTCAGCGTCGCCACGCGCTGCCCGACCTGGTCACGGACGGTCGCGGCGAGCTTCGACAGCGGCTGCGGCCACACCACCGCGACTTCGAGGCGAATCCGGGCTCGAGACCCCGCAATCGTGGCCGAGACTCGAGGCAGGTCACGTCCGGTCACCTTGCTCAACCGACCCGACTGTCTCATCACTCCACGGATGTCAAGGGCGGCCCGCTCAGCGATTCGGACCACCACCTTGTCTTGCAGCACCAGCTCGCCGCGCTGCGCCGGATCGGCAGCGGTTGGCCTGGCGGCACCCGGATCGGCATCGGCTGGAGTGGCGACGTCCGGATCAGCCACGACCACGGCCCCTCATCAGCTCCCCGAGGTCGAGTACGCCGTCGCGGTGAGCGCCGATGACGAACCCGACGAAGCCGAGGACGAGCGCAATAAGGAAGCCCCAAAAACCGCCGGCTGCGGCGGCGACGCCCAGCAGCAGTCCAGCGAGAAGTCCGACGGTTGATGTGGTCATGAAGTGCTCCGATTCCCAAGCGATTGGCAGGTGGGGCGATACAAGGTGGTGAGGCTGGGTCAACTCAGACTGCGGCTGGCGCGTTCCGCCCACGGCGGGCGCCGCGGCAGTCGTGACCTGGCCGTGCGCAGCCGACGGCCCCATAGTCGACGACGGGCAGCGCGACGACCGCGGGCAGTCTGCATCAGCGTAAGTCCCTGCGACGTCGACGGCGCGTGCCCAAAGCGGCTGTCGACCGCGGCCAGGGCGGCGGCGAGGTTCTCCGGGTTGCCGCCCACGTCCGGATGGTGTTGGCGGATGGCGGAGCGTCGTGCCGACCGCCACTGGCTGTCGGTTGCCGGCGCAGCGGTGTCTGTAGAGCCGTTGCCACGTCGGCTCTGGTTGACCGTCATGGCGAGGCGTCTGGTTCGAGTTGTTCTTCGGGAGTCACGACGTCCTCCACGATGACATGGACCGGCCCGTTGACGAGCGGGCGAACCGCGCGCCGGATCTGGTCGGCGGCGCGACCAATGGGCACGCCCAGCAGCAAGCTGACATGCACCTCGGTGCCATCCGCGCTTTGCCGGATGCCTGCCACCCTGCGCCCGACCAGATACGTCGCGACCTCGCCGAACATGCCGCCGTGCAGCCGGGCGACGCCCGGCACAGCTCGCACCGCGTCAGCCACCAAGTCGGCAACGTCGAGTTCGCCGGGCTCGGCAGCAGTGACGTGTGGGTCAGCTGGCTCCGGCGAGCCGGACACAACGGGGGCCGGGCTGGACGGAGACTGACTGCTCATTGCACTCGAGACATTCCACCGGTGTCGTCGTTGTCGTCGCCGCCCTCGTCCAGGAAGATGTCGTGGACGGTCACATTGACCTCGGTGACCTCCAGGCCGGTCATCCGCTCGACCGAGGCGATCACGTTGCGCCGGATCCCGGCCGCAAGGTCAGCGATCGCCACCCCGTAGTCGGCGACGATGTCGATGTCGACGGCGGCTTGCCGCTCTCCGACTTCCACCGAGACACCTTGTGAGTGGTTGGTCCTCGCACCGGGAATGCGCTCGCGCAATGCCCCGACGGTCCGGGCGGTCCCGCCACCGAGAGCATGCACTCCGTTGACTTCGCGAGTGGCGATGCCGGAGATCTTTGACACCACGGTGTCGGCGATCGTGGTCCTGCCCTGTGCGGAGAGCAGGGCGGAGTCGCTGGCGGTGGTGGTCACGTCTTGACTCGTGCTCATCTTGCTGGACGTCGACGACCCTTGCGACGACGAGCTGGGAGTTGACGGTGACGACGAGGACGACGGGGAAGCGGTTTGGGAGTCAGCCATGACTGAGTTGGTCCTTTCGAGATATGTCTGCGGCGTACTCAATGAGTCGTGTCGAGTTCGGCGATCAGCACGCGGCGAGCTTGTGATACCGGTCACAGCTCTGTCTACCCACCGTGTTGAGGAGCGAAGGTGGTTTCGAGCCGGCCGCGACAGCGGCCTCCTCAATCACCGGGAAGGAACGCTAGCCTCGGTGACAGGGGATACACCGGCGAATCGCCGTGGTCGATCGGCACCGGGATAGAGGTCTGCTTCATGCACCAGTACAGAGGGAGCATGTGGTGAAGTCGACGGCGCAGGCCGCCCCGGACCGCATCGCTGACGAACCGGAGCGGGTGCGACATCGCGGCTCCGCCACGCCGACGGACTCGGCCACATCGACTTCCCCTACTGCGTCGACTGCTCTGCGGCTGCCACCAGACCATGCCACCGACCACCGTGGCGATGATGCTCTTGGGCGTGCGGCCGCACTCGGTGACCGGGCGGCCTTCGAAGTCATCGTGCGAACGCACGGCCCGGCGATGTACCGGTATGCCCGGCACATGCTCAGCGACGAAGGAGACGTGCACGAGGTGGTGCAGGATGCCTTCGTGGCAGCGTGGAAGGGCCTGCCGCGATTCCAAGGGCGCTCCACGTTGCGGACGTGGCTGTTCAGCTTGACCGCTCACAAGGCCATCGACGTACGCCGAAAATCGCGGCCCCAACCGGTCAACCGCCACGAGCTGATCGACCGCTACGACGCTCGGGCAGGGGAGGCCAACCATCCTGACAACCCGGAGACGACGGCCACCAATGCGGCGCTGGTGTCGGCGATCGAGCAGGCCCTTACCGCGTTGCCTTACCGGCAACGCGCCTGCTGGCTGCTTGTCGAGGTCGAAGGGATGAGCCAGCGTGAGACGGCCGAGGCATTGTCGATGAGCAGCGGCGCCGTGCGCGGGCAGGTGGCTCGTGCTAGCCGAACTTTGGCCGAGAGGATGGCGCAATGGCGATGAAGCGACCGATGGCGGAGGGCGTGGTGGCCAACGACGTGGTGGCCCGGGCCGCCGTCGCCATCCGGGAAGAACCCCAGCCAGGCTGGGTCGACATCACCAGCACGGTGCTCACCAAGGTGCGTGCCGCCACCCGCCACAGCTGGCCGGTCCGGGCTGCCTTCGGCGACGCTGCCCGCGGTGATAGCGCTGTGGGTTGCGGGTCCGGCGGCCGTGACAGTCTGCACATCGCTGACCAGGTCGTGGTCAACGCCATCCGGATCGCACTGGACCCGGTGCCCTACTGCACCCCGATCGCGATCAGCCTTGCCCTCGACGCCGACATCTGCCACGGTGCAAGCGTCGAAGTCGTGAGCGCATACGCTCGCGACCTGATCGCCGTGGGCGACGATGTCCGCGCCGCTACCGGGGCTGCCCTGCTTCGAGTGCTGGGGCCATACGACGCCGGGAGACGCGCGATCGACGTACACGTCAGCGACATCACCGCGAACGAGATCGGGCAGCAGGGCTGTTAGCTGCGGCTGCCGCGTTTGTCCGGCAGCCTGCCGGCCGAGCCCTGTGGGCTCGACCCGATCGAGTTGCGCGCACGCAACGAGCCCGATGTCGACCCGCAGTCCGGCCACCCGTTCTCCAGCCGCCATCTGCTTGCGTGTTTCGGGAGGGGGCCGGTCGCTTCGGCTGGGATCAGCGGCGACCCGCGGGCCAAGCGCAGCCGGAGTCGGGGTGGTTTGTTGGTCTGGGCGTCGCGAGCTCGACGTACCCGGCAATGCTGATGCCCGGCTCCAGCGCGATGATCCGGTACGACGGCGACGACCGGTATGCGGTTCGCATCGGCGCCGCCGACATCGGCACCGGCACCTGGACCACGCTTACCCAGATCGCGGCGGACGCGTTGGGGCGCCCGGTCGACGCGGTGAATCTCGAGATCGGCGACACCGACCTGCCGATGGCCACCGTCGAAGGAGGGTCGGCGGGCATGTCGTCGTGGGGATCGGCGGTCGTGGCGGCGGCGCGCGCCTTCAGCGACAAGTTCGGCGACCGGCCCGCGGCCGGAGACGAGATTTCAGCCGACACGCCGGACAACCCAGATACCGAGCGGTTCGCCATGCACTCGTTCGGTGCCCAGTTCGTGCAGGTGCGGGTGCACGCCGACACCGGCGAGATCCGGGTGCCGCGAATGCTCGGCGTCTTCTCGGTCGGCCGGATCATCAATCCGGCCACCGCGCGCTCGCAGCTGATCGGTGGCATGACGATGGGATTGTCGATGGCGCTGCACGAGCAAAGCGTGATCGATCCGCGCTTCGGCCACGTCGTCAACCATGACTTCGCCGAGTATCACATCCCGACCAACGCCGACGTGCTCGACGTCGACGCGATCTGGCTCGACGAGGCCGACGAGCGCTCAAACCCGATGGGTTCGCGAGGCATCGGTGAGATCGGCATCGTCGGCGCCGCCGCGGCCATCGCCAACGCCGCGTTCAACGCGACCGGCATCCGGATCCGCGATCTGCCCATCACTCCCGACAAGCTCCTGTCCTGACCGTGCGGCCGTCTCGAAATCACCGCTTCCCCACTGCTCAGGCTGGTCGCTGTGACACTGTGGCCAGTGGGTCAGGTTAGCGACGCACACTGGAGTCATGAACGGTGGCGACCCGATCGATCGACGGGGGTTCCTTGCCCTCGGGGCTGGACTCGTGCTCGGAGCGGCCGGCTGCAAGTCCACCGCCAGCAGCCGGTCACCGGCACAGTCCGACGGTACGTCGACCTCCGGCGCCAGCGACGCGCCAGCGCCTCAGCCAGCGCCCTCGGCGTCGACCTCGACGCCCACATCGACAGCCAGGCTGCCGACCGTGCAGGCATGGCGGCCGGACGCCGGCGACCTTGAGCCGGCGGTGAAACTTGTGGCGACTCAGGTAGTCGAGGCGATCGGCAACTGGACCGTGCGAGGCCACGGAACCAGGGCCGCCGCGTCCCGGATTGCCGCCCTCGGTCAGACCGGCGGCCTGGTCACTGAGGCCGGTTCCCTCCTTGGCGATGCGCCGAGCGCGGCCCTCCAGGTGGTCGAGGCCCAGTACGGCGGTCTGCTGTCGGCCAGCGCCAGCGTGCTCGTTGTGTGCCGGCAGTGGCGGACCGGCCCTGGCGGCGCGCTCACCGGCGGCGGGACCACCATCGACGTACGCCTGCGCAAGACCGCAGGCCGCTGGCACGTCACAGCCTTGCGCCCGGCTCGACCGGGCCCACCCACGGCCACCCTCTCGACGCTGGCCCGTCGGGTCTTGGCCGAGCGGCAGATCACCTTGCCGCCGGCCTCGATGGCCGACATCCGATCCGGGCACGTGCACGACAGCGTCCTAACCGCGCTGTTGACGTTGGCGCGAAGCTACCGGATCGACGTGAGCGTGCTTCGATCCGGCCATCCGACCTACGTGTTCGGCACCGGCCGGCTCAGCGACCATCCCCGTGGCCGCGCATTCGACACCTGGCGCGTCAACGGTCAACGAGTGGTCGATCCCGCGACATCGCGACAGCTCGTCGCGAGTTATATGCGGGCGGCTGCTTCGGCCAGCTCCTACAACGTCGGCGGTCCGGTCCAGCTTTCCGGCGTCGGCAACCAGTTCTTCACCAACCCGACCCACCACGACCACGTGCACGTCGGCTTCGATCACTGATCACGCGCATCACCCGGCCACTCGCGCGGCTCTGCCGGGGCGTTCGGTGGGTCGACCAGCGACCGCTGCCACCAGCCCACGTCATGCCAGCTGCCGTGCTTGTAGCCGACATTGCGGAACACTCCGACCGGCTCGAACCCCACTGCCTCGTGCAGTGCGACACTTGGCGCATTCGGCAACGCGATACCGGCGAACACAGACACATAGCCAAGGCCGCGCATTTCGCTGAACAACCGTTGATAGAGCAGCCTGCCGAGGCCTTGCCGTTGGTGCCCGGAGCCGACGTACGCCGAGCAGTCAGCCGACCACCGATAGGCATGCCGCTGCCGATGCGGCGAACAATAGGAGAAGCCCACCACTGCTCCGGCCACCTCGGCGACCAACCACGGTAGGCGAGGCCGGGCCGATATCCGCCGGCCGATCTCGTCGGCGTCCGGGGGAGACACCTCGAACGAGGCCACGGTCTCTGCCACTATCGGTGCGTAAAGCGCGCGGATCGCCTCCGCGTCCGTAGGGGTAGCCGCCCGAATGCGTCCCTCGGGAGAAGCCATCGGCCAATCATCGCCCACGAACCATGGCGCGCCACTCGCCTGGGTCAACTGAGCCGGCGAGTCGGCGTACGACCGATCATGCAGTCGGCTCGGTCACGCCGGGCTCGTCGCCGGGGGGGCGATCTTTGTCGTCGGTTCCGAGATCTGACCGGAGTGCTCGCTCTCGGTGTCGGAGAGTCCGTCATCTGCCGGCCCCTGGGTGCCCGGTGGTTGCTCGGCATTCGACTGGTCGGGAAACGGGTCTTCTTGCGGCCGTAGCTCCTCGGGGAGCTGATCGTCGGTGATGTACCCGGCTTCGGTGGATTCCTGGCCCTTGTCGCCTGGCTCGCTGGGTGAAGTAGTCATGGCGGACCAGTACCCGCTGCCGTCGACGGTGATGCGAACCGACGCCAAAGCCACCGAAGGCAGCGTGAGAGGGCGTGTCGGACTGGAGGTCATCACGGTGACCGGGGGTTGGGTATGGTTGCCCAGAGCTTTGGACCCTGCGCAGCGACCGCCCCCGGCTGAGGAGGAGCCACATGATCGAAGCGCACGATCTCAGCAAGCGCTATGGCGACAAGCTCGCCGTAGATCACCTGTCGTTTACCGTCACCCCGGGCAGGGTCACGGGGTTTCTCGGTCCCAACGGCGCGGGCAAATCGACCACCATGCGGCTGATCCTTGGCTTGGATCGACCGAACACCGGCTCCGCCACCATCTTCGGCCGCCGGTATCGCGACCTGGCTCAACCGCTGCGCGTGGTGGGCGCGCTACTCGAGGCGAAGGCGGTGCACACCGGCCGCAGCGCCTACAACCACCTGCTTGTGCTGGCCCAAACTCAGGGCCTGCCGCGGCGGCGGGTCGATGAGGTTATTGACCTGATCGGGCTGCAGTCGGTGGCCGGGAAACGGGCCGGCGGCTTCTCGCTCGGGATGGGTCAGCGCCTCGGCATCGCTGCCGCGCTGCTCGGTGACCCGCAGGTGCTCATCTTGGACGAGCCGGTCAACGGGTTGGACCCGGAAGGCATCTTGTGGATCCGCAATCTGATGAAACGGCTGGCCTCGGAGGGCCGCACGGTCTTCGTGTCCAGTCATCTGATGAACGAAATTGCTGTCACCGCCGACCATCTGATCGTCATCGGTCGTGGCAAGCTGATCGCCGACTGCACCACTGGTGAGTTCATCGAACGCAACACCGAGAAGTCGGTCCTGGTCAAATCCCCGGATGCCCGACGGTTGCGCGAAGTGCTCACCGCCGAGGGCGGTCGGGTCAGGGACGCGGTTGACGGCGCGGTATCGGTTTCTAGTCTGGCGGCGCCGCGGATCGGTGAGCTCGCCGCCCGGGAAGGTCTGGTGTTGCATGAGCTCACGCCGCAACGAGCATCGCTAGAGGAGGCGTTCATGGAGTTGACCCGAGACAGCTTGGAGTACGGCGTCCCCGGCGCGGGCGCCACCGCCGACGTCCACCCCGGCGCGGGCGCCACCGCCGACGTCCACCGTGGGCAGGGTGAATCATGAGCGCGCCGACCTCCACGACGTCAGCCGTCCCCGCGGCCAGCCCTGCGACGGGCTGGCGCTTCGACCGGCAACTGCTGGCGGAGTGGACCAAGCTCCGCTCGGTCCGCTCGACGCTGTGGGCTCTTGCCCTCTTGGTGATCGTGGTCTTGGGCTTCACCGTTTTGTTCACCGCATTGACCGCCTCTCAGTGGAGCAAGACCGACCCATCCCAACGCGCCCAGATCGTCGCGGATCCGGTCAGCACCATCTTGGGTGCCGGGCTATATCTCGGCCAGCTCACGATCTGCGTGCTCGGAGTCATGGTGATGACCAGCGAGTACTCGACCGGAATGATCAGGGCCAGCCTGCTGGCGGTGCCCAAACGCTTCCCGATGCTGGCCGCTAAATCGATCGTGTTCGCCGTGCTGGTGCTCATTGTCGGTGAGATCGTCTCGTTCCCGTCGTTCTTCATCGGCGCGGCCATCCTGCACAAATACACGCCGGTTTCCCTCGGCGACCCCGGCGTGCTGCGCGCGGTCATCGGGGCCGGGCTATACCTGTGCGTGCTCGGGCTATTCGCCCTCGCTATCGGCGGGATTGTCAGGCACACCGCAGGAGCGATCACCGGAGTAATCGGCTTCGTGCTCGTGCTGTCACCGCTGTCTCAGCTGCTGCCCGGCAACTTCGGCAAGTATGTGCACGCCTACCTGCCTTCTGAAGCCGGCCAGCTCATCACGTCCGTGCACGGGTCCACCGACGGCGTGCTCAGCCCGTGGCAGGGATTCGGAGTGTTCTGCCTGTGGACCGCGGTGCTGCTCGCCATCGCCGGCTTCCTGCTCCAACGGCGAGATGCTTAAGGCGGGCTTCGAAAGCCGATCATGACGCAAATCGAGCCGCTAGTCTGTCAACCGCCATCGAACATCCCCCGAACGACCGAGGAGATCACGATGAACGATCCGAACTATCCAGGTGGGTACGGCGCACCAATGCCGTCGGAGCAGCCGATGGGGGCCGAGCCCGTGGGTCCGCCGCCACCGCCGGTGACCATGGCGGTGCGCCTGATGTTTATCACCGCCGCCCTCGGCGTGGTGTCACTGATCGTCTTGTTCTTGACCAAGAGCAGCCTGAAAACGGCCATTCGCAACAGCAATCCCAGCTACGACCCCAACAAGCTGGACACCGCCGTCAACGCAGCGGTCACCATCAGCATCGTGATCGGCATCATCTTCATCGTGCTCTACGTGCTGCTGGCGTTGCAGCTGCCCAAGGCCAAGAACTGGGCTCGAATCGTCACCTGGGTCATTACCGCGTTGGGTGTGCTCAGCGCGCTGGCTTCGCTCGCCCAGGCAGGAAGCCTCGCTAACCGCATTGTCAACATCATCGCCGGCCTGCTCGACCTGGCCATCATCATCTTGCTCGCTCAAAGACCAAGCAACGACTTCTTCCGCCGCCGCCGGGCGATCTGACGCCCAAGCGCCCCGGCAACTCCCTTTGTGGCTGAACCTTTCGACACTGTCCACGCGAGACACCTTCAGCCGTCCGCCGAAGCGCCCCGACAACAGACCTTACGTGGGCGTCGGCACCCTACTTTCCGAGGCCGTCGTCACCGGCTAACTGTCTCGTTTCTGCGGCTGGATGGGCCGATCAGCGGTGCTGCAGGACGGACAGGACGTTGCCCGACGGATCAGTGAACCAGGCGATGTAGGGGCCCCCTTCCCGCATGATCCCCTTTTCGTCGGCGGGCAACCCGTCGTAGCGCTCGAAGCGCACACCACGTCCCGCGAGCTCGTCGACTGCCGCGTCGATGTCATCGACCGGGAAGTTCAAGATGGTGAACTCGGCAGGGACGTGACTGGGCTTGGCATAGACCAGCACGTTCGTGGCACCGCCGAGATGCAACGTCAGCAGCTCGTTCTCCTCCGTGACCTCCAGGCCCAGCGTCTGGCTGTAAAACTCTCGGGACGTATCCAGGTCTTTCACCGCGAACCCGCTAAATCCGGGGCTGTCCTTCAACATCGGCCGACTCCTCTCGTTGGAATAGCTACTGGTATGACTTGACACCCAAGCCGAACTCATCGGTGCCACCGTCGTGGACGCAACGATCGTCGAGATCGAGCCGCTTGCCGACCATGGGCGCCCTCGAGGTCCGGGCGGGCAGGACACCGGCCCTTCCTGGCTGTGCCGGTGCTTGTGCAGCAGGTAACCGAGGTCTGTGGCGTTCTCGGCAGTTGAGGTCAGGGTAAGCAGCATGCGCTCATTGTGCACGCGGTGTCACTGTTGATTGCGGTCGCTGGAGCGCCTGCCGTGGGTTTAAGCCAAAACGACTAACCCTGGGCCATGTCGACGAAGCGGGAGTAGTGGCCCTGGAACGCGAGCACCAGGTCGGCGATCGGACCGTTGCGGTGCTTGGCGACGATCAGGTCGGCCTCACCTGGACGCGTCGACTCTCGCTCGTAGACGTCCTCACGGTGCAACAAGATGACCATGTCACTGTCTTGCTCAAGGCTGCCAGACTCGCGCAGGTCAGACAGCAGGGGGCGCTTGGACGTTCGTTGCTCCGAGCCGCGGTTGAGTTGGGAGATCGCCACCACCGGGACCTCCAGCTCCTTGGCCAGCAGCTTGATCTGCCGGGAAAACTCCGAGACCTCCAGCTGCCGCGACTCGACCTTCTTGCCCGACGTCATCAGCTGAAGGTAGTCGATCACGATCAGCCGTAGGTCGTGCCGCTGCTTGAGCCGGCGAGCCTTGGCACGGATCTCCATCATTGTCAGGTTGGGTGAGTCGTCGATGAACAGCGGCGCCTCCGACACCTCGCCCATCTTGCGCACCAGCTTGTTCCAGTCGTCGTCGCTCATCTTGCCGTTGCGCATGTGATTGAGCGGGATGCGCGCCTCTGCCGACAGCAACCGCATGGTGATTTCGGTGCGGCTCATCTCCAGCGAGAATATGCAGCTGGTGAGCCCGTTGCGGATCGACGCCGACCGCGCAATGTCAAGGCCCAGCGTTGAGTTGTGGGTGGGGATCATGGCTCGACCGGCGAGATAGAGATGATCGTCGTTATCCACCTGAACGCAGCGGACCGGCACGCTCTCTACCGGCGTGACCGCAGTGATGTAGCGTCTACCGATCCGAACCAACGAAGCCGGCCGAAGCTCCTTGTGGAGCATTTGCTTGCGAGGCAGCCGAAACACGTCGTCACAAGCGCTGAACCTGAGGATGAAAGCCGTTGATGCCGCGTCGCTGCGGCCAGACACGGGCTTCGTGGTGACGTGGCAGCGGTAACCCAGCGAAGTGATCAGCTCATGTGCGCCGTCGGCCAACCGACGATTCGTCAGCGCGAGTTGGACGCATCCACCTTGTCGCGCCACCGTGCCATCGGTGTCGAGAAGCCCCGACAACAGCGCTCGCCGTTGGCCTTCCGACGAGCGGAGGTATTCAGCCGGGATGTGTTTGTCGCCGAGCACCCCGACGGCACGCAAGCGACCCTGGAACGTGCCATGGTGTGCATGACACCTAGCGCAGCGGTGCCCACCGGAATAGGAAGCGTCGCGGTCGGGACACCTGGCGGGATACAACCCAATCGAATACAACGTGTCGGTCAACTGCTTGACCCGAAGCCCGTCGGCTTGAACGTGCATCACAATCTCTGGATCCGCGCACGTTAGCCGCCCGCAAGCCGCGTGACCGTTGCCCAGCCACGCGCCGAGCGTGTATGGGGGGACTAGCAAGCAACGCTCGGGAAGCTGCAACGGCCCGGCATTTCGCACCGCGTGATTTCTTCTCCCGGACGCATCGCATGAGACTGACTGCGCGATGCCTTCAGTCGTCATTGGAAACCGAAAGATGTTTCGATTCCGCATCCGGTTGTACTGCTCGCGCGCAGCCCATTCCGACTTCCGCGAGGCTCTCGTCTCGGTGAGCCACTGATGTTTCGCGTCGGCGATGATCGACGTGCCGTCGCAGAACTCGACCCGGTAGCACGGTCGTCCGTTCATCACCTCCGTCACAGCCACGACCTTGGTCGGCCGGCCATCCGCGCCGAGCAGCTCGACGCCGACCCTGACCTCCCCCATGGTGAGCCACCCCTCAGGAGTGGCCAGGGGCGTGTCAAGCGCCAGCGCCTTGCCGATGGCCGGGCGCGCGGCCACGATCACCATCTGGCCAGCGTGCAAGCCGTTGGTGAGCTCGTCGAGCTCGGCGAACCCGGTCGGCACGCCGGCCATCGCGCCGTCTCGGTTGTTGATTGCCTCGAGCTCGTCGATGGTGAGCTCCATGAGGTCCGACAGCGGCGCATAGTCCTCCGACGTACGCCGGTCGGTGACGTTGTAGACCTCTGCCTGCGCCTGGTCAACGACGTCGTCGACCTGCCCCTCCGCGGCGTACCCGATCTGCACGATCTTCGTGCCCGCATCGACGAGCCGCCGCAAGATCGCCTTCTCCCGCACGATCCCGGCGTAGTAGCCGGCGTTCGCCGCGATCGGGACTCCCGCCACGAGGGTGTGGAGGTACGGCGCTCCGCCGACCCGCGCCACGTTACCGGCTCGGGTCAGCTCGGCGGAGACGGTGATCGCGTCGGCAGGCTCGCCACGGCCGTAAAGATCGAGGATGGCGTCGAAGATCAGCTCGTGAGCGGGGCGGTAGAAGTCGGCGCCGCGGATCACCTCGACCACGTCGGCGATGGCGTCCTTGCTCAACAGCATCGCGCCGAGCACAGACTGCTCGGCCTGCTCGTCTTGCGGTGGGGTGCGCCCCGACGGGACGGCGCGAGAAAAGTCGTCGGACATCGAGCGTGACCCGGGAAACTCGGTGATGCTCAACTGACCTCCTCACCCATCCCGAGCTGACATTTCCCAAGCGATGCTAGGTGCCGCCGCCGACACAACTGCGGCCACGATGTCTTGACCCGCAGACGCTACTGGCTCGCCGATCAGCTGCCTAGCCCATCGTCAACAGGCACTGTGGATCGCTTGTGGAAGCCCTGGTAGCGGTGCTGTGCACAGGCTGGGTACACACCTGTGGATAAATATCACCGGAGTGCTGGCCACGGTCGCCGTGAACTGCCGGAACGTCCGTCCCGAGCTGTGGAGAGAAGAAAGTTAGGAGGTTTTGGTTTCGCTCCCACCACCCGGTGTCGCTGCTCGCTCCTCAACCACCGCTGCGGCCAAGGTCTGGGGGTTAGGTGTTAGGAGGCGACCACGTCGATGTTGAGCGTCGCCGAGAGGTCGTTGTGCACCTTGACGCGCACCTGGTGTGCGCCGACCGTCTTGATCGGCTTGCTCACCTCGATACGACGCTTGTCGATGTCGGGGCCGCCCGCACGAGCTACCGCGTCGACAATGTCAGAGACCGTCACCGCGCCGAAGAGTCGCCCGCTGGAGCCGGCCTGGGCCGACACGGTGGCAGTGATCTCCTCAAGCTGGGACTTGATCTCGTCGGCGTGGCCGAGGTCTCGGACCTCGCGAACCGAACGAGCGTTTTTGATCGAGTCGATTTGTTTTTCGGCTCCTCGGGTCCATCGGATGCCGAGCCCTCGAGGGAGGAGAAAATTGCGACCGTAGCCGTCCTTGACCTCGACCACGTCACCGGGCGCACCGAGGTTGGAGACTTCCTGAGTCAAGATCAGTTTCATGTGATCGTCTCCTCTCAGCGAGCGGTGGACGTGTAGGGCAGCAGCGCCATCTCGCGGGCATTCTTGACCGCCATGGCGACATCACGCTGATGCTGCGTGCAGTTGCCGCTCACCCGACGAGCCCGGATCTTGCCGCGGTCGGAGATGAACTTGCGAAGCAGCGCGGTGTCCTTGTAGTCGACGTACGTGACCTTGTCCTTGCAGAAAGCACAAACCTTCTTCTTCGGTTTGCGCAGAACTTGCTTGGCCATTGTGGTGCTCCCTTTCATGAGCCCGGCGCAGCGCCGGAATGGTCGTCAATCAAACGATGGTGGCACGACGCCCCACAGAATGCCGCTGCGTGATCGCCGCGGTCCCCGAAATCGCCGTGAATCACGTCAAAATGGCGGGTCGGCCGAGCCACCGGCGGGCGACGCCCACGGATCGTTGCCGCCTTGCTGGTCACCACCACCAGCGGGAGCCGGTGACGCCCACGGGTCGTTGCCACTTTGCTGTGCACCGCTGTAGCCGCCGCCGTCGGAGGACCCCCCAGACCTGCTCGCCCGGGTGACCTTGGCGGTAGCAGTGCGCAGGCTTGGGCCGACCTCGTCTACGTCGATCTCGAACACGGTGCGCTTCTCACCTTCCCGCGTCTCGTAGCTACGCGCCTTCAGGCGGCCCTGCACGATCACGCGCATGCCGCGTTGTAACGACTCAGCGGCGTTCTCGGCGGCCTGTCGCCACACCGAGCAAGACATGAACAACGTCTCGCCGTCCTTCCACTCGTTCGCCTGCTTGTCGAACGTGCGGGGTGTCGACGCGACACGGAAGTTGGCGACCGCAGCCCCCGAAGGGGTGAATCGCAGGTCGGGGTCATCGACGAGGTTGCCGATGAGGGTGATCGTGGTTTCGCCTGCCATTGGCAGCCTCCCAAATCAGGTCGGTTCGAGGAAACGACCGGGGGAATCGGTCTGGCGTTGCACTGATCGGCGATCAGTGAACTTCAGGTCGCAGGACCTTGGTGCGCATGACCGACTCGTTGAGACCAAGCTGCCGGTCAAGCTCTTTGACGGTAGCGGGCTCCGCCGACAAGGTGACGACGGCGTAGATCCCCTCTGCCTTCTTGTTGATCTCGTACGCGAGCCGCCGGCGGCCCCAGACGTCGACGGACTCGACGCTGCCGCCGTCATTGCGCACGAGGTTGAGATATTGGTCGAGCGACGGTTCGACCGTGCGCTCCTCGAGATCGGGATCGAGGATGACCATGAGCTCATAGTTACGCATGCCTGACATCCACCTCCTGTGGACTTTGCGGTCACGGTCGTTCCGTGACAGGAGGACCGCACGTCTTGCTCGGACCACTGATGCAGGACCCGCCAACGGCCGAGCAACGCCGGGCTGACGTGTGGTAGCCCGGCGTCTGGCCGGGTCACTCGGTTTAGATTATCAGCGCATCGGCGTACGACGAAACCGTTGTCCACAGGCCAATACGCGAAACAACCCGGTCCGCGAGGCAGGTCACCCACGATCGCGGCGATCTCCACGAAGATCACCGACTGCAGCCACGGAAGGGTCGGCATCCGACACTAAAGTTGTCCCATGGCCATCTCGAACATCGGTGCGCACGTCGACCAGGCCGACCCGATTGCCGAGGCGAGGGCGCGCAACTGCACGCTGGCGCAGTTCTTCCTCGGTGACCCCCAGGGATGGAAGGGTCCCACGTTTGCGTATGGCGCCGGGCCCGATGCACTGCGCGCCGACGCCAGGAGCGCGGGCATCGACCTGTATGTGCACGCGCCGTACGTCCTCAATGTCGCCACCACGAACAACCGGATCCGCATCCCGTCACGCAAGCTGCTCCAACAGACCATGAATGCGGCCGCGGAGATCGGCGCCAAGGCGGTGATCGTGCATGGGGGTCACGTCGGGCAGGCGGCCGACGATTCGGTCGGCTTCGACAACTGGCGCAAGTGCATAGACCAGCTCGACATGACTGTTCCGGTGCTGATCGAAAACACTGCCGGCGGTGACAATGCGATGGCCCGCAAGTTCGACCGGATCGCGTTGATGTGGGAGGCGATCGGGGCCGCCAGCGGTGGGGACGCCGTCGGCTTCTGCCTCGACACCTGTCACGCCCACGCAGGCGGTGAAGAGCTGGCCACGGTCGTCGAGCGCGCCCGGGCGATCACCGGTCGCATTGACCTGGTGCATGCCAACGATTCGCGCGACGCGTTCGACTCAGGCGCTGATCGCCACGCCAACTTCGGCGACGGGGCCATCGCTTCTGCAGACCTGGTTGCCGTGGTCCGCGAGGCGGCCGCCCCGGTGGTCTGCGAGACGCCCGGCGGCGCCGAAGGTCAGGCCGCCGACATTGCCTGGCTGCGTCGCCACCTCGGCTAAGGACCGCCGGCTCTGGAGAGTCCGACTGAATTTTCCGTTGCGGCTGAACGACATACCGCACGTCAAGCCAGCACCTTCAGTCATAGCGGGGGTGTCTGGCCTGAAAGGCCAGGTTTGACGGGGCTGTCCGGTAGCGTTGCCCCGCGTGAGCCAGATCGCCGTACGCACGATTTCCGCAGCCGTTCACCTCGCGTTCGTGAGCTCGCAGGCCAGTGTGAGCTTCCTGCAGACACCAGCCTGGGGCGACGTCAAGAACGAGTGGCGGCACGAATCGCTCGGGTGGTTTCGCGGTGATGAGCTGGTGGGTGCCGGGTTGGTGCTCTACCGCCAACTACCGAGGGTGAGACGGTGCTTGGCGTATCTGCCCGAGGGTCCGGTGCTCGACTGGCGAAGCGAGCAGCTCCCTGAGCTGCTGGACGTGATGGCAAAGCATGTGCACGGCCACGGCGCGTTCGGTGTCCGGATGGGGCCGCCGTTGCGGGTGCGGACGTGGGAGGCCGATACGGTGAAGCAGGCGATCACCGAGCCTGCTCTTCGGAGGCTCGGTGACGTGCCGCCGGATTCGCGCTCCGATGTCGGGCAGCGAGTGCAGACGGTTTTGCGCGCGCTGGGGTGGCGCCCGCAGGTCAGCGATGCGGGCTTTGCGACCGGTCAGCCACGGTTTGTCTTTGCGATCCCGCTCAAGGGACGCGTCGAAAGCGACGTGCTGAGCGGCATGAATCAGCTTTGGCGACGCAACATCAAGAAGGCAGCCAAGGCCGGAGTCGTAGTCTCACGGGGATCGATCGGCGACCTCGCCTCCTTTCACCAGCTGTACGCCGAGACGGCGCGCCGCGACCACTTCACACCGAGACCGTTGAGCTACTTCCAGCGGATGTTCACCGCCATGCAAGGCGAGAGCCACGACCGAATCCGGCTCTACTCGGCCCACCATGCGGGCGACCTGGTGGCCGCCACGATCTGGGTGCGGGTGGGAGACCACGTCTGGTACTCCTATGGGGCGTCGGCTACCGCGAAGCGCGACATACGCGGATCGAATGCCGTCCAGTGGCAGATGATTCGCGACGCGATCGCGATCGGCGCCGACACCTATGACCTGCGTGGCATCACCGACACGCTCGACCCGGAGGATCCGCATCTCGGCCTGTTGCAGTTCAAGGTCGGCACCGGAGGCGAGGCAGTGGAGTACGTTGGTGAGTGGGATCTGCCGCTGAACCGCCTTATCTATAAGGCCTTTGATGCCTATATGAGCCGCCGATAGGGGCCCGTGGATGCCGCTGAGTTTGCACGTCGACGGCCCACGCTGGCGCGACCACCTGGTGAAGACGGTTGCGGCGCATCCGGGCATAATCGCAGTCGCCAAGGGCAACGGCTATGGCTTCACGGTTCCTAAGCTGGCCAGGCGCAGTGAATGGCTGCGGTTGGACACGATCGCGGTAGGCACCTACCGCGAGGTTGCCGAGGTGTATCAGCGTTTTGGTGGTGACATCCTCGTGCTCGAGCCGTGGCGCCCCTTTCTGCCCGACGTAGCCTACGGCCCCCGGATCGTACACACGGTCGGGCGCCGAGCAGACCTCGACGCACTCGGCCGGAGGGACGACACGCCGCGAGTGGTGCTGGAAGGGCTCACGTCTATGCGTCGGCACGGTTTCGACCGGGATGCGTTTGCCGGCGCGGCTGCATCTGCGCGAGGCGTCCGCGTCGAAGGCCACGCCCTGCACCTGCCACTCGGCGCCGGCCACCTTGCCGAGGTCCAGCGGTGGTTGGCCTGCGCGCCGGCTGGTCACTGGTATGTGTCTCACCTTGATCGCAACGAGCTTGAGGAGTTGCGATCCAGGCACCATGACGTCGAGTTTCGGCCCCGGATCGGCACCGCCTTGTGGCTCGGTGACCCAGGGGCGCTCTCCATCCGAGCCACCGTGATGGACACCCACCGGGTACGCCGCGGCGACGAGGTCGGCTACCGGCGTCGCAAGATGAACCGGGACGGAACCGTGCTGGTGGTGTCGGGTGGCACCGCACACGGGATTGCGCTGGAGTCGCCGAGCGGAGCGGTGTCGATCCGGCAACGCTCGGTGTCGCTGGCGAAGGGAGGGCTGGACGCCGTGGGACGGGCACTGTCGCCGTACCTCATCGACGGCCGATTGCGCTGGTTCGTCGAGCCGCCACATATGCAGGTAAGCCTGGTGTACTTGCCAGCTGGTGCTCACGTTCCCAAGCCCGGCGAGGATGTCGAGGTGCGGATGCGGCACACGATTGCGCACTTCGACCAAGTCCTGATCAGCTAGCCCCGCGGTCGAAACTACGGTGGCTGAGGAGGGCTGCTTCGCCCGTGTCGGGAACCGAGGTGCGGCTCAGCTGGTCGCGCCTCAACGCCCGTCGGGCCTCAGCTAGTCGCTCGTGCCAGCGTCGGGGTGGGCTCGAGCTCCGGCTCGGAGTCGATTCCCTCGTCTAAGATGCCACCGAGAGGGTCGTCAGACAGCCCATCGGAGCGGACGGGATCGTGCCACGGGGACATGATGTCGCGCACCACCAAGACCATCAGGTACACCTCACCGGCGATGCGCACCGCCACGGAGAGCGCGTACACCCAGTCGAAGCTGCCCTCGGCGACGAAGAAATTGGCGATGTGCATCCAGACCGCGAAGAAATAGAAGATCTCGCACGCCTGCCAGATGATCATGTCGCGCCAGCGCGGCCGCGCCAACGCCGCGAGTGGAAGCAGCCAGAGCACGTACTGGGGCGAGTAGACCTTGTTGACGAGCAGGAACGACGCGACCACCAGGAACACGAGCTGCACCACTCGCGGCCGCCGTGGCGCCAGGAGTCCCAGCACGCCGATCAGCAGACAGGCGGCACCGAACACGACCCAGGTGACGGTGTTGATCAGGCCCACGGATGCGACGTGCCCGAGGTCTGAGGCGACCAACCATACCGACCCGTAATCGGCGCCCCTTGATGCATTGAACTGCCAGAACCAAAGGAACGCGTCCGGCGACCAGTAGTAGACCGGTAGGTCGACGGCGAGCCAGGCGAGCAGGGCCGCTGCGCACGTCTTGGTCCAGGCGTCCAGCCGGCGTTCTCGCATGCACAACACGAGCAGTGGCCCAAGGAAGAACAAGGGGTAGAGCTTCGTCGCAACACCAAGCCCGATGAAGACGCCGGTCAGGATCGGTCTTCGGGTGGACCACGCCCACAAGATCCCGGCCACGCATCCTACGGCCAGCATGTCCCAGTTGATCGTCGCCGCCAGCGCCAAGGCAGGAGACGCGGCAACGAACATCGCGTCCCATGGTCGTCGGCGCTGTGCCTTCACCAGCAGTGCGAGAGCGATCACCAGCACGAGGAAGAAGCCGACCGCGTTCACACTCCAAAACACCGCTGTGTCGTGCTGAACCTGCGGGTTACCGCCGATGGCGGAGTGCGGCGTCGCGGCCAAGTCGGGGTCGTCGCCGACCAGATGAGTCACCACCGCGCTGGCTCCCATCCATACCCCAGTAAGCACCGGATACTCCACGGTCAGGTCGTGGGCCTGCTGAACGTCGGCAGGCTGCTTGTTCGCCGGCAGATCACTTTGGGGCTGGTACGGGGGAATGCCCTCTGCCAGCCCACGGGCGACATACAGCGGCTGGATGTCGGAGTAGCACATGTGAGAGAACGGCAAGGGGGAGGCAGACTGCGACCAGTTCGTCACCACGCATGGTGACTTCTGGAAGACGCCAAGCCCGAACACCACGGTGGCCACCAAGATGATCACGCGCAGCGGTGTCCACCAACTAACCGCGGTGCGAGCCTGCCTACCCAGCGGGCCGCCCACCGCCCCGCTGGCGGACCGGGCGATCGGATCGGTCCGGGTCGGAGCGACCACGTCTCCGGTCGAGCGCGACGACTCTAGGAACGGCACGCGCCTATGGTGCACTACCGTGTCGTGACGCCAAAGAAGAGGATCAGATGGACCGGCAGCCGGCAACGCCCACGGCCGAGCGGGTCATCGAGCCGATCGGCCCGAAGGTCACCCTGACGCTCACGGCGCGCAGTCAGCCCGACGGGCCGGTACGCCGACCGGGGTGGGTCGGCTTGGTTGTGGTCGGCGGCCCTGTGGTGGGCGCGGTCGTGGTCGGCTTCGTGGTCGTCGGGGCGGTCGTGGTAGGCGCCGTCGTGGTGGGCGCCGTCGTGGTAGGCGCCGTCGTGGTGGGCGCCGTCGTGGTGGGCGCCGTCGTGGTGGGCGCCGTCGTGGTGGGCGCCGTCGTGGTCGGCGCCGTCGTGGAGGGAGCGGTCGTCGTCGGCGGCAGGTACGTCGTGGTCGGTGGCACGTACGTCGTGGTCGGCGGCACATAGGTCGTGGTCGGTGGCACGTAGGTCGGGGTTGGCTTGGTGCCGGTGAGGGTCAGCCGAGACGGGAACGTCCGCACCGGCTGACCGGCGAGTGCCGACTTCATGTAAGCCGTCCAGGTCTCGCACGGGTATGTGCCGCCGTAGAACGGGTTGAGATAGCCGCCATCGAGTGGCTGCACTCCGGTGCCGCGCACGAACATCACGGCCGTGGAGAGTTGCGGTGTGTAGCCGACGAACCAAGCCGACGACACGTGCTCCTGGCCGTCCTTGCCTAGCGCGGTTGCCGTGCCGGTCTTGCCGGCGGCCGGTCGGCCGAGCGCCAACGCGTTCGTGCCGGTTCCCCACCTGACCACCTGTTGCAGCGCGTAGGTGACATTGCTTGCGATGGCCGGTGTGAACGCCTGGGTGGGATGGGCCTGGTGCTCATACCTGAGCCCATGGGCGTCGGTCACCCGCTCGATCGCATACCAGTCGGCGTGCCTGCCCTGGGCGGCGAAGGTGGCGTAGCCGTCGGCCTGATCGATAGTCGAGATCGTGGCGCTACCGAGCGCGACCCCGGTCACCGGCTGCAGCCCCTTGGTCCGGGGGCCACCGCGTGGAATGCCAGCCGCGACGGCGGCATTGACCACGCGTTGCGGGCCGTTCTTCATCTTCAAGGTCATGCCGACGTACGCCGTGTTGATCGACTTGGCCGTGGCGGTGATCAGGTTGACGCTGCCGTAGGAGTAGCCGTTCGGGACACCGGACGCCTCACCCTCGTTGTGCACCTGCGACCCGTCGGGGAACGTGAGGGGCGAGTTGCCGTCAAATCTGTCGTAGAGCGTGAAACCGCTTTGCAGACCGGCAGCCAGCGCGTACGGCTTGAACGACGAGCCGGGCTGGCCGCCGGCGATCGCCCAGTTGACTTGGCTTTGGATGTAGTCGCGACCGCCGATCATCACCCGCAAGGCGCCGGTGCCGGGCTGCACCGACGCCATCGCGATGTGCAGATCGGGCTTGCCCGGGGGCCGGATCTTCGAGATGGCTTGCTGGGCCGCGGCCATGTCGTGCCAGTCGAACGTGGTCACGACCTTTAGGCCACCGCCCTCGATCTCCTCGTCGCTCAGCCCGTCCTTGAGCAGTTGCTGTTTGACGAGCGTCATCAGGTAGCCGCGCTGGCCGCCGTACTCGTTGACCGTCTTGATCTTGGCCAGCACCGGAAGATGCCGCTCGAACACCCTGGCCTGAGCCGCGCTGAGCTTGCCGTCCTTGACCATGCCATCGAGCACGTAGCGGTAGCGATCCAACAGCGGTTTCGCGTACGACGGTGAGATCGCCGGGTCCAAAGTGCCGGGCGAATTGAGCACCGACGCCAGCACGGCGCCTTCGGGCACGGTGAGATTCTTGGCGTCTTCGTTGAAGAAGGCATGGGCGGCGGCCTGAATCCCGTACGCGCCGCGGCCAAAGTAGATGGTGTTCAGGTAACCCTGGAGGATCTGCTGCTTGGACATGGTGTTGTCGATCTTGACCGCGAGGAACGCCTCCTTGATCTTGCGCGTCCAGGTGCGCTGCTGCGACAGATACAAGACCTTGACGTACTGCTGGGTGATCGTCGAGGCGCCCTGCGTCGAGCTGGAGGTCAGGTTGCTCCACGCCGCCCGGACGATTCCCTTGGGATCGATGCCGCTGTCGGTCCAAAACGTGCGATTCTCCGCCGAGACGACTGCGGCCTGCACGCCTGGGGGAACCTGCGAGAGCGGGATGCTCTGGCGGTTCTGCACGGCGAACTGGCCGATCGCATGGGTGCCGTCGGAGTAGTACACGGTGGACGTCTGCGCCTGGAAGTCCTTGTTCGGGTTGGGGATGCTGATCATCTGGTAGGTCACGTAGACGGCGATCGCACCTCCGAGGAGGCCGAGGAAACCCAGGATGAACAGCCACTTGAGCGTCTTCTTCAGTGCATGCCGGAGCTTCGCCCAACCGGACAGGTCGCGCATCTTGACCTTGCCGCGTCGGCCGCTGCCCTTCGGCCTGGCTTTGCCGGAGGTCGCAGTCTGCGCCGCACCACTGCGTTTCGGCGCACCGTCGGCGCCGTTGCCTTGCTGGTTGCTCACGTGTGTTCTTTCTGCTGGTGACTAAGACGAAGAGCGGGTCGCTCGGCGGACTTCTCTGGTCACGCGTCGTCTTCGACCGTGCGTTGGCGGCGTGGCGGCTTGCGCGGGGACCCGTCCCCGACGACGTACGACTCGACGAGGTGGTTCCAACTGCAGTTACGGCACACCTCGAGCACGTAAATGCAGATCTCGCCGTGCTCGTGTGCCATCGCCTCGATCTCGCAGCGGGACTTGATGCGCCCGGAGAACTGTCCGAGCTCGTCGCCGAAGACGTAGGAAAGGTGCGTCAGCTGGGGCTTGCGGCAGACCGGGCATGGCATCTGCGCCGGCTCGCCGTGGTGCTTGGCGGCGAGCAGCGTGTAGGGGTCGGCGTCACACACGTCGTCCATGGTCGTGGCACCGCCGTTGAATAGGGTCGCCAACGTGGCTCGCCGTTGCAGCGAGTAGTCGATCACGCAGCGTTGGGACCACATAGCTGACATCGAGGGTACGTGGTGGTGGTTAGGACTCGCGAACTGTGCGGTGCCGGCGTGACCGACGTCGCAGCACCTCAGTCGCCGCGACCAGGCCGCTGCCCACCCGTTGGAAACCGGACTTCAGTGACGCTACGATGTATCGAGACGATAGGTGAGGGCGATAGCTCGCGTCGCCATGTCGAGACCCTCTCGCCCGGCGCGTCGTTCATTGATGCTTCACCCCCAAGACGAGGAGAACCGCGAGACCGTGGCCACCAAGCGAGCCGACGCACTCGAGTTGGCGGTCCTCGGGCTGCTCAACGAGGCGCCGATGCATGGCTACGAGCTGCGTAAACGCGTCACCGCGCTGCTCGGGTGGGGGAGGGTGCTCTCCTACGGCTCGCTGTATCCGTGTCTGAAGCAGATGCTGCGTGACGGCTTGCTCACCGAGGACACCGCGTCTGCCGGCCCGGCCGAGGTGCCGGTTCGGGGCGGCAGACGGGGCAAGATCGTCTACAAGCTGACCGCCGAAGGCAAGGAGCGGTTCGCCAGCTTGGTGTCCGCGGCCGGCTCGAACGCGTGGGAGGACGACGCCTTCGGTGTGCATTTCGCATTCTTCGGCTCGACCAGCGCCGAAACGCGGCTGCGTATCCTCGAGGGCCGGCGCAGTCGGCTTGAGGAGCGACTCGAAGGAGTGCGTACGTCGCTGGCACGCTCCCGCGAGCGGGTCGACGCCTACACGCTGGAGCTGCAGCGGCACGGACTTGAGTCGGTGGAGCGGGAGGTCCGGTGGCTGACCGAGCTGATCGACAGCGAACGAGTAGGCAACGCGCCGACAGGCAGCCCGGTCGCCGTAGCCGCAAAGAATGACAGCCGCACCACACACCACGGCGCCGACGGAACCCCGTTCGTCGCCCACAACCGGGAATGAGGAAAGCCGAATGGGTTCGGTTCGTGTAGCCATCGTCGGCGTCGGAAACTGTGCGACGTCGCTTATCCAGGGCGTCCACTACTACGATGACGCCGACCCGTCGGGATCCGTCCCCGGGCTCATGCACGTGCAGTTCGGTGACTACCACGTCCGCGACGTCGAGTTCGTCGCCGCTTTCGACGTCGACGCCAAGAAGGTCGGCTTCGACCTCGCTGACGCCACCACGGCCAGCGAGAACAACACGATAAAGATCTGCGACGTGCCACCAGTGGGAGTCGTGGTGCAGCGGGGTCCCACCCTGGACGGCCTCGGCAAGTACTACCGCGAGACCATCGACGAGAGCGACGCCGAGCCGGTCGACATCGTGTCGGTGCTCAAGGAGACGAAGGCCGACGTGCTCGTCTCCTACCTGCCGGTCGGGTCGGAGGAGGCGGACAAGTTCTACGCCCAGTGCGCCATCGACGCGGGTGTCGCATTTGTCAACGCGCTGCCGGTGTTCATCGCATCTGACCCCGAATGGGCGGCGAAGTTCGAGGCAGCCGGGGTCCCGATCATCGGTGACGACATCAAGTCCCAGGTCGGCGCCACGATCACCCACCGAGTGCTGGCCAAGCTGTTCGAGGACCGCGGCGTGGTCCTCGACCGCACCTACCAGCTGAACGTCGGCGGCAACATGGACTTCAAGAACATGCTCGAACGCGACCGGCTTGAGTCCAAGAAGGTATCCAAGACGCAGTCCGTGACGTCGAACATCGCCCATGACCTGGGCGCCAAGAACGTCCACATCGGGCCCTCGGACTACGTTCAGTGGCTCGACGACCGCAAGTGGGCCTACGTTCGGCTCGAGGGCCGGGCGTTCGGAAACGTGCCACTCAACATGGAGTACAAGCTCGAGGTCTGGGACTCCCCCAACTCCGCCGGCATCATCATCGACGCGATCCGCGCCGCGAAGATCGCCAAGGACCGCGGAATCGGCGGCGCCTTGCTCTCCGCGTCGTCGTACTTGATGAAGTCGCCCCCGGTCCAGCGCCCCGACGACCAGGGTCGAGCCGCGGTGGAAGCCTTCATCCGCGGGGAAGTTGACCGCTGACCTGCGCGCCGCACTTCATTGGTGACGTGAGATGCGAGCAAACCGCGCCTGGGGCAGCGAAACTCGCAGTCTGCTCTCATCTCACCACCTGAAGCCGTCGACGTGCGGCAGACTTGGGCAACTATGCGATTCGTGGCTGCCCTTCGGCACCTGCTCGCGGAGCAGCGGTTCAGGCAGCTGTTCGCGGTCCGGGTCACGAGTCAGTGCTTCGACGGGGTCTTCCAGGTGGCGCTCGCGTCGTACGTCCTGTTCTCTCCCGAACACCAACCAGACGCCACCGCGATCGCCGCCGGCCTGGCCGCCGTACTGCTGCCGTTCAGCGTGCTCGGACCGTTCGCCGGTGTCTGGTTGGACCGTTGGAGCAGACGTCAGGTGCTGCTCGTCTTCAACCTGGCTCGCGTCGTGCCGGTGCTGGCGGTCGGTGTGCTCATTGGCGCCGACCGACTGGGGCTGACACTGTTCGCCCTGGTCCTGGTCGCGTTCAGCGTCAACAGGTTCTTGCTGGCGGGGCTGTCCGCGGCGCTGCCACACGTCGTCCAGGCCGACGAGCTTGTGCTCGCCAACTCCATCACTCCCACCTGCGGCACTATCGCGTACCTCCTCGGGATTGGCGTCGCCTCGGGACTTCGCCCGGTCATCCCCTTGGGTCACCCCGATGTCGGCATTGTGGTGGTCGCCGCTCTCGGGTACGCCGCCGCGGGTCTGCTGGCGTTGCGGATGCCTCGGGCGCTGCTCGGTCCGACGTTCGACCCGCAGCGTCCGCAGGCACGCGAGGCGGTGCGCAGCGTCGCGATGGGGCTGCGCGCCGGTTTGCGGCATCTGCGCGAGCGGCCGGTGGCCGCCCAGGCGCTCGGCGTCATCGCCGCCCACCGATTCTGTTACGGATTGTCGACGGTCGCCACGATCTTGTTGTATCGAAATTACTTCTACGGGCCCGCTCAGACCGACGCCGCGTTGGCGGGACTTTCGATCGCCGTCGGAGTTTCCGGGGTCGGCTTCTTGACCGCTGCCTTGATCACCCCGCCGGCGACGACGGTCGTGTCGCCGCAGCGCTGGATGGTGCTGCTGCTCGCTATGGCCGCCGTTGTCGAGGTGTTCCCCGGCGCCCTTTTCACCCAGGCATCGCTGCTCGTGGCCGCTTTCGCGCTCGGCGTCTCAGCTCAGGGAGTGAAGATCTGCGTCGACACGTTGGTGCAGACTCACGTCGACGACGGCTTTCGGGGTCGGGTCTTCTCACTGTACGACGTCGTCTTCAACGTGGTCTTTGTGGCCGCCGCTGCGGTCGGTGCGGGAATCATCCCGCGCAACGGCAAGTCCTACGCCGTGCTGGCCGTCATCGCGATAGGTTACGCGGCGGCCGGCGCCCTTTACGCCCGAGGCCTTCGACGTCTCTCGGAGCTCGCATCCCACCGGGCTAGTGGCCAGCAGCACGGTGGTTGAGCAGGTGGGTTGAGGAGCGAGCGACAGCGAGCGTCTCGAAACCCTTGCCCCACCCTCGTGTTTGCTCATCCGGAATGCTGGCCCTGGTCGTCCCACCAGGCAAGCAGCGCATCGCGGGCTCGCTGCTCCCCCACCGGGCCCTGGTCGATCCGCAACTCCAGCAGGAACCTATAGGCGCGCCCCACGATCGGACCGGGTGGAATGCCCAACGCCGCCATGATTTGCTGACCGTCCAGATCTGGCCGCATCGCCGCCAGCTCCTCGTCCGCGGCGAGTCGCTCGATGCGCTTCTCCAACGCGTCGTAGGAACGCCGCAGTTGGTCAGCCTTGCGCCGATTCCTCGTGGTGCAGTCGGCTCGGGTCAGGATGTGCAACCGGGGAAGCAGCTCACCGGCGTCGCGCACATATCGCCGTACGGCGGAATCCGTCCACTCGCCGAACCCGTAACCGTGGAAACGCAGGTGCAGCTCGACGAGCCGCGCAACCTCCTCAACCTCGGCGCCTGCGAAGCGCAGCGCCCGCATTCGCTTCTTGACCATTTTCGCACCGACCACATCGTGGTGGTGGAACGTGACCGCGCCGTCGGCGGCGAAGCGACGCGTCCGTGGCTTGCCGATATCGTGCAGCAACGCCGCGAGCCTGGTGATCAGGTCCGGGCCGCCTCCCAGCAGCCTGTCTTCGAGCTTCATCGCCTGCTCGAGCACGGTCAGCGAATGTTCATAGACATCCTTGTGTCGATGGTGTTCGTCTCGCTCCAGCCGCAGCGCCGGCAGCTCCGGCAACACCCGTTCCGCCAGTCCGGCGTCCACCAGCATCGTCAGACCTAGCCTGGGATGAGCAGACATCACCAGCTTGACCAGCTCTTCGCGCACCCGCTCCGCCGACACGATCTCGATCCGGTCGGCCATCGCGGCCATCGCCTCGACCACCTCGGGCACAACCACGAAGCCAAGCTGCGCCGCGAACCTGGCGGCTCGCATCATTCGCAAGGGGTCGTCGGTGAACGACAGCTCCGGCGCGCCAGGGGTGCGGACGACCCGGTCGGCGAGGTCGCGCAGACCCCCGAACGGATCAACAAACTCCCGATTCGGCAACGACAGCGCCATCGCGTTGATGGAGAAGTCGCGGCGAGACAGGTCCCCGACGAGGCTGTCGCCGAACCACACCTCCGGCTTGCGCGACGTCGGGTCGTAGGACTCGCTGCGATAGGTGGTGATCTCGATGCGCCACGGGCCGACCCGCGCACCGATGGTGCCGAACTCGCGTCCGACATCCCACCGCGCGTCCACCCATCCGTGCAGGCAGCGTTCGATCTCATCCGGTCGAGCCGACGTCGTGAAGTCGAGGTCCGTGCCCAGCCGGTCCAGCATGGCGTCGCGCACCGATCCCCCCACCAGCGCGACCCGATGACCGGCCTCGCCAAATCGAGCCCCGACTGCGTCGATCACCGGTGCGGCCTTCAACAGCTCCCGCACTGCGGTGCGCTGAGCCTGGCTGAGGACCTGCTTCGTGGTCGACACGAGGCACCACTGTATGAGGCCGAATGCGCGGCGACAGCCACCGGTTAGCATTCATCGCGTGAGCGTCGAGGACGAACCGGCCCGATGATGGCTCCGTACCGGAGTGCGACAAGCCTGCTGTTCGCACTCGTCGTCTCGATTCTGCTCTGGCCGGCAGCGACGTCGTACGCCGAAGCGCCGGCTCCCACGGCAGTCACCAAGGCCCCGAATGCGCATCCGACACCGGCGCTGTCAGTGACCATCGACAACATCGACCCGCTCTCCCTGCAGCCCGGAAAGCCGCTCCGCCTGACCGGAGTCGTCACCAATCACAGCACCAAAACGTGGGCCCACGCCCAGGTGTATCTGGTGATCTCCTACGACCCGGCCACCACGAAGGCCGGCCTTGACCAGTTCGGCGCCGTCCCGGATGACCAGGCATTTGGGAACATGATCGTGACCATCGGGCTGTTCGCGGAGATAGGCGACCTGCCTGCGGGAGCCCGTCGACCGTATGAGTTGTCGATTCCCTTCGCCAAGCTGCCAATCAGCCGGGCCCCCGGCGTCTACCACGTCGGCGTCAACGTGTTGGCAACGGCGCCCAACGGCACCCGGGACAACAACTCCGACGCCCGTGCCGACACGCTGGTGCCGATGTTGCCGAAGAACACCAGCAAACTCCCGCTCGAGCCGGCCCTCACTCTGGTACCGATCACGGCTCCAGTCCACCGCCAATCCGACGGGAGCTTCGTCGACGACGACCTCGCGGCTGCCTTGCGCCTGAACGGGCGGCTTCGCCACGAGCTGGACTTCGTCAAACAGTCCGCACCTGGCAGCATTGAGATGGCTGTCGACCCCAACCTGCTGCTGGCGATCCACGCCATGTCCAAGGGCTATCTGGTGCGTTCCATCGCGCAAATCGCTTCCGGGGAACACGGCTCGCGGGGGTCGGGTCGACGCGATGCGCTCAGCTGGTTGTCCGAGTTCAACCAGGTGACGACAAACCAGTACCTGCTGCTCTTGCCGTGGGGCAATCCGGACCTGAACAGCATGTCGGCGTACCACATGACCGATGTCATCAAGGCGGCCATCTCGGCAAGCAAGCAGTACGCCAGCGCGCACAAACTTGACGCGCCGGTAGCCGGCTGGGCCTTCAACGGGATGAGCAGCCAGCGCAGCATCGCCCTCACCCAACAAGCCGGTGCCCCATTTCAGGTCATCGCCGCTCGCACCCTCCCTGGCCTGTCACACGCATACGCCGATGCCTACCCGCCCGGCGTGATGCAACTGCCCACCCCGTACGGTCCGGCGCGGGCCGTGGTGACGACCAGCCAGTTGGCCGGTGAGGCACTCACCACGCACTCGTCGCCTCTGGAGCTCCGCCAGCAACTGATCGCCGAAGCCACGGTCCGATCCCTCGTCGGCCAGGCCGGGAAGGGCCCGGCGGTGGCGGCGCTGCCCTTCGGTTGGGATCCTGGCCCGACGACGAGCATGGCACAGCAGGGACCGGCCGCCAGCTTCCCGACGTTGACCACCCAAAACATCAACGCGGCGTTCGCGGGCGGCAAGCTGGCCAGCTACTCCGGTCCCGTGCGCATCGGCAGCGACCCCGCCCAGCTGGCACCCGAGTTGATCGCCGGCATTGCCCAGTTGCGCGCCCGGTCCGGCACCTATACGTCGATGCTCAGCGATCCGACGCGGCAGCTCATCGCCTACCACCAGCAGCTGGCGTTCGCGGCCTCCACCGTCTGGCGGTTTCGGCCGGCCCTTGGGCTGACGTTGGTGCAGCAGCGCATCCAGGGCGTCTCGCGCCAGATTGCCAAGGTCACGGTGACGGGGTCACCGTTCGTGGCGTTGTCGGGTCAGTCCGGACGGTTCCCGCTCACGGTCACCAACGGGCTGGACGTGCCGGTCACCGTCAAGCTCGACGTCCAGCCGGTCAACCCGGCACTGAAGATCTCGCCGATTCCCACCATCGTGCTCGACCCTGGCCAACGTCGAGACATCGACGTGATCAGCAACTCCGACGGCTCTGGCGTCACGACCGTGCAGGCCCGGCTTGCGACCAGGTCCGGCCAGCCGTTCGGCAAGGGCTGGAGATTCCAAGTGCGGGCTACGCAGATCGGGCTGGTGATCTGGGTGGTGATGGGCGCCGGTGGCGTCGTGCTCTTCGGCGTCGCCGGCTACCGGATCTACCAGCGCCTTCGAACGGGACGAGTGACGGGGCGAAGCACATGAGCCTGGCACGACCGGCCACCGTGTTGTCGTCGAGTTCGGTGATGGCGGCCGGCACGGTGGTGTCTCGGCTGACTGGCCTGGTGCGGGCGGCGCTGTTGGTGGCGGCCATCGGCGTCGGAGCCCATGCTGACGTGTTCAACTTCGCAAACACGATCCCGAACAGCCTTTACATCTTGATCGCCGGGGGCGTCTTCAACACGGTGCTGGTCCCCCAACTTGTCCGGGCCATGAAACACGACGCCGACGGAGGGGATGCTTACGCCAACCGGATCGTCACACTAAGCGCGCTGGTGCTGGCCGGCGTAACCGCCGTGCTCGTCGTAATCGCCCCCTCGCTGCTGCGGGTGATGGTCGCCGGCGCCGGTAGCTATTTCACCAACCCCAACCTGCTGGCCGAGCGTGACTCGCTCATCGTCTTCGCTCGGATGTGTCTCCCGCAGATCTTCTTCTACGGCGCTTTTGTGCTGATCGGGCAAATCCTCAACGCTCGAGGGCGCTTCGGTCCGATGATGTGGGCGCCGATTGCCAACAACATCATCTCGATCGTCATCGTGGCCAGTTATTTGGTTGTCTACGGCAACGCATCCACCGCTGGTGGCTACACCACATCCCAAGAGCTCCTGCTCGGTGTGGGTTCGACGGTCGGGATCGTCGTGCAAACCTTAATCTTGCTTCCGTACTTGAAGGCCAGTGGCTTCCAGATTCGGCCCCGGCTCGACTTTCGCGGCACCGGGCTTGGGCACACCCTCCGGCTCGGCACCTGGACGGTGGGATTCGTCATCGTCAACCAGATCGCGTTTTACGTCACGACCAACCGAGCGTTGGCGGGCTCCGCGCAACTCGTCAATGGCGCGACACAAGCCAGCGGCTACACCGTCTACGCAAACGCCTTCCTGCTCACCCAGGTGCCGCACTCGGTCATCACGGTGTCGCTGGCCACTGCTACGATGCCGCTGGTTTCGCGGCTCGCGGCCGAAAACCGACTCAGCGACGTCGCCGACGAGATGGTGCAGACGCTTCGGCTGGTGATCGCGGTCATCGTGCCGTTCGCCGTCGCGGTTCTCGTCTTGGGGCCCGCGATGGCAACTGTGATGTTCAGCTGGGGCAAGGCGGTCGGTGACACCGGGTCATTGGGGCTCACCTTGGTCGCGTTTGCCCCCGGATTGTTGATGTTCAGCCTGCACTACGTGGTCCTGCGTGGTTTCTACGCGATCGAGGACACCCGCACCCCGTTCTTCATCCAATGCCTGATCGCCGCAGTTAGCATCGCGCTGGCGATTGCCTTGACGATGGCTGTCGATGCCCGTTACGTCGCACCGATGTTGGCGCTGGCGTACGGCGCGTCGTACACCGCCGGAGCACTCGTCTCGATCAACGTGCTGTCCCGGCGGCTGGGCGGCCTCGGCCGGCGGGAGCTGGTGCGCTTCGTCGTCCGTGTCACGGTCGCCGCCATCCCCGCCATGGTGTGTGCGTGGCTCGTCATCACCGGTCTCGCTCAGCTCGGCCTAGTTGTTGCCAGCAAGGCCGACTCCGTTGTCCTGCTCGCGGCTGGAGGGGCGGTTGGCGTCGGCGTCTACCTGTTCCTGGCCCGGCTGATGCACATCGGCGAGATCAGCCAGATCGTCAGGCTCGTCGTCTCCCGCGGCCAAGGCTGACCAATCACGCGGCCAGTCGGTTGTCTCGGTGATGAACAACTCCCGAGGCGCGCGACCATTAGCATGGGACTCGCATCGGTTTTCCACACCGCGATCTGGGTTATCACGTCGTCGAGGCAGGCGGGAGGAACGTGGGAACGCGTCGGGTCGAGCCCGGGACGCTGCTCGCCGATCGGTACGTCGTCGAGGATCTCCTGGCGCAAGACGGTGAGTCGCAGTCGTGGCGTGCCCGTGACCTGGTGCTCGCTCGGTCAGTCGTGCTCCATCTGCTGCCTTCGGCCGCTCCGCTGGCTGCCGACATGTTGACCGCCGCCAAGCGAGCCGCTCGGGTCGCCGATCCGCGTATCTTGCAGGTGCTTGATGCCGTCGATGACGGCGAGTTGACGTATGTCGTGCGGGAATGGGCGACCGGTCAATCGCTCGACGTCATCTTGACCGAAGGCCCGCTCAGCGCCAGGCGCACGACTTGGCTGGTGCGCGAGGTAGCCGGTGCGCTGTCCAATGCGCACCGGATGGGTCTGCCACACCGCCGACTGGCGCCCGACACGATCGTGATCACCAAGTCGAGCGGCGTCAAGGTGATCGGACTTGGCACGTTCGCCGCCCTGCGCCGCGTTCCCGACGAAGCCGCGGACCCGGAGCTGCAAGACACCCTCGACCTGGGCCGGGTTCTCTACGCCTGCCTCACGGCCCGTTGGCCAGGCAACGGGTACAAGGGTTTGCCGCCGGCGCCTACCGAGCACGGCCGGCTGTTGCGTCCCCGGCAGGTGCGCGCCGGCGTTCCCCGCCCTCTCGACGTGGTCTGCGACCGCATCCTCGGCAGCCCACCGCACGCCGGAGCTGCTATCACCACGGTCGCCGAGGTCCAGGAGGTGCTGGCGGAAATCTCTGCCCATGACGGCTTTCCCGACAGCGCTGGAGTCGGGTTAGCGTTGCCACCGGGGGGCACCGTCTCCACTCCAGAAGGGCCTCCCGCGTTACTGGGCTCCGGGTCCGGAGGCGCACGCACCGCAGAGCGCCCCATGGTCCGTGCGACTCGGTCCGGTGTCGGTGACGACCCGCCCTCGCTGCGTCGTACTTTGATGTGGACCGCCGTGGCCGTCCTGGTCGCCGGCGCGATCTTGCTGGCGTACTTGATCGGGCAGAATCTGAACGCTGCGGCGCCGTCGTCGTCGGCGCCGCCGTCCGACTCGACGAGCAGTACGTCGCTGGCGCATTCGATCACCATCCAGGGAGTCCGCGATTTCGATCCACCCCCAGGTTCTGGGCACGAGAACCCCGGGGAAGTCGGCCTGGCCATCGACAACAACCCGGCGACAGCCTGGGAGACATTGCGCTATGACCGGAACCCGAGGCTTGGGGGGCTTAAGTCAGGTGTCGGCCTGATCCTCGATCTGGGCCGGTCACAAGAGGTCGACACGGTGACGGTGTCGCTGCAAGGCGACGGAACCAGCCTCCAGCTGCGGGCCGCCCCAGCATCGGCGATTGCGGCGCCGACGGGATCGGCCGACGCCTACACGCTTGTCGGCGACATCCAGCATGCCGGCAACCAGGCGCGATTCGCCCCCGCCAAGGCTGTCGTTACCCGCTTCTTGCTGGTGTGGCTTACCTCGCTGCCAGCGGTGGGTGCCTACTCGTACCGCGGTCGAATCGCCAACATCGAGGTGGCTGGGTGAGGGATGTCACCGATCTCGACGATCTGACTTTGCTGCGCTCGCACGTCGCCGGTGACGTTGACGCCTTCGGCGAGTTGGTACGCCGTCATCGGGATCGGTTGTGGGCGGTTGCCATTCGCTCGACGGGCCACCCAGAAGATGCCGCCGATGCCCTCCAGGAAGCACTCGTTTCCGCGTTTCGAGGAGCGGCGAGCTTCCGCGAGGACGCCCAGGTCACCACGTGGCTGCACCGGATCGTGGTGAACGCGTGTCTGGACCGGATGCGCCGCCGCCGAGCAAGGGAAGCGGCGCCGCTGCCGGGCAGCGAAGACCGGCTCGGTGCTCTTGCCGACGCGAAGCAAGCCGAGGACCCGGCCGAAGTCAGCGAACGCCGTGCCGACGTGATGGCCGCGCTCAGCGCGCTCGGCGCCGATCAGCGAGCGGCCCTCGTGCTCGTCGACATGGAGGGATACTCCGTCACCGAGGCGGCGACGATCTTGAGGTGTGCTCCTGGCACGGTCAAGAGCCGCTGCGCACGAGGGCGGGCCAAGCTGGCGCCGCTGCTGCAGCAGTACCAGCGGAACCAAACTCAGCCCAGTCGCGTCGAAACCTCCGATCAAGCTGGCGCCGTGCCACGTCGCCGGGTCACAGACTGAGGAAATGCCCACGTGGACCAGTCGTTCCATCCCTCGATCGAGACGATTGCGGACCTCCAGGAGGGGATACTCCCACCGGGACTGGCGACGGACACCGCTGCGCATGTTGCCGAATGCGCGGAGTGCGCAGCGGTTCAAGGGTCCCTGGACAACGTGTCCACGGTGCTCGCCGACGACGGCCGGGCTGGCTGGCCGATTCCCGCAGAAGTGGCCCGCCGGCTGGACACGGCTCTTCGGGATGCCGAGCGCGACGTGGGGGCCGTACCAGCTGAGCTTCGACCCGCCGCGGCGGCGCGCCACCTGAGCCATCGGCCGAGCCGGGTCTTGATCGCGGCAGCGGCAACGGCAGCCGTAGTGGTCGCTAGCGGCGGCGTCTGGTTGGGCCTGCACACCGGCGGTGACAACGGCTCGGACCAGAGCGCCACTCCGGCCAAGCGCGCCGCAAACGGGGCGAACGGACAGGCAGGTCAGGCCCGCAAACCCGCCCCCGCGGGCAAGCCACTGGCCTTGGCCCCACGCATCGGTTCGCAACCCGCCAAGCTCCAGGCGCTCGCCAGTGGCCTGGCGGACCGGCAAGCCAGGCCGGTGCCCATCGCCGGCCATTGCCAGACCCCCACCGCGGCCGCCGGCTCGGTCTTGTCCCTGCTCAACTGGGGTGATGGCGTAGCGGTGCTCGTGGTCGGTCACCACATCGCGACGATCCATGCCTGCAACACCCCGGGAGTGGTGTTGAGAACCATCCACTTCTGACGCCGCGGCGCGCGGCCAGGCCTCGCCGCGGGAATGACTCGGTCCTACGATCCGTTGAAGTTCTCTACAAGCTACCCCGACGTGAAGCGAGGCAATGATGACACCGGACGTGCGCAATGTCATCATTATTGGGTCGGGGCCGGCCGGCTACACCGCGGCGATCTACGCGGCCCGTGCGAACTTGCGACCGCTGGTTTTCGAGGGCTCGGTGACCGCGGGCGGTGCCTTGATGACGACCACCGATGTGGAGAACTTCCCCGGCTTTCCCGATGGAATCATGGGTCCGGCGTTGATGGACGACCTACGTAAGCAGGCGGAGAAATTCGGCGCGCAGTTGATCGCAGACGACGTCACCGATGTCGCACTCAGTGGCGACGTCAAGATCGTCAAAGACGCCGCCGGCAACGACTATCGGGCCAGCACAGTGATCTTGGCGATGGGGTCGGGATATCGCAAGCTCGGCGTCGAGGGCGAGGAGCGGTTGTCCGGCCACGGTGTCAGCTGGTGCGCCACCTGCGACGGCTTCTTTTTCCGCGATCAGCAAATCCTGGTCGTCGGAGGTGGAGACTCCGCAGTAGAGGAGGCCACTTTCTTGACCCGGTTCGCCGACAAGGTGACGCTCGTGCACCGCCGTGACCAGCTGCGTGCTAGCAAGATCATGATCGACCGAGCCATGTCCAACGACAAGATTGAGTTCGCATGGAATAGCGAGATCACGCAGATTGACGGTGGCGACAAGCTCGAGGCGGTCGTCTTGACGGACACGGTCACCCGCCAGTCGCGGCGGGTCGAGGCGACCGGGCTCTTCATCGCCATCGGCCACGATCCGCGGTCTGAGCTCGTGCGCGGACAGGTCGACCTCGACGGTCAGGGTTACGTGCTGGTCGAAGCTCATTCCACCGATACCAACCTGCCTGGCGTCTTCGCGTGCGGGGACCTCGTGGATCACACCTACCGACAAGCCGTCACCGCCGCCGGCACCGGCTGCGCCGCCGCGCTTGATGCTGAGCGTTACCTCACCGAGTTGTCGGACCGGTGAACTACCGTCGACCACCACAGCTGTTCACCGACGCAACGTCGTGAGCACAGAAACCAACATCCCCAAGGAGACACGCATGAGCGGACTGCCCGCAGTGACCGATGCCCAGTTCAAGTCCACCGTCTTGGAGGCTGACAAGCCGGTGCTCGTCGACTTTTGGGCCGAATGGTGTGGCCCCTGCCGCCAAGTCGGTCCGATCCTTGACGAGATTGCCGCCGAGCATGGCGACAAGCTGGACATGGTGAAGATGAACGTCGATGAGAACCCCGTCACACCGGCCGGTTACCGGGTCACCGGCATCCCGACGCTGAACGTCTACAAGGGCGGCGAGGTCGTCAAGTCGATCGTGGGCGCTCAGCCCAAAGCCGCGCTCCTCACCCAGCTCGCCGAGTTCATCGACGCCTAGCTCGCTAGGCCGACTGACTCGACGGGTCGATGTCGCCGCGCGCGGCGTCGGAGTCAGGGGCGGGCTTGGACGCTTGCCGGTCCGCCGTTTGCGGGGCTCGTGTCGTGAGTGGGCTCGGTCCGGGCATGCAGCCCGGCCGGGCTCACCGCCTTGTCCCTTCTTATCGCGCTCAACCAGCGGTCGATGGCGACCTCGACGTCATCTCGCCAGGTAACCACGTTGCCCAGGTCCAGCCGCATGCGCGGATAACGCGGATGTGCCTGGACCGTCTTGAAGCCCACGGCGGTCAGGAAGCGCGCGGGTACGACGCATGCCTGGTCGTGTCCTTGCACGTCGCCGAACGCTTCGATGGCCTTCACCCCTCGGCGCCGCAGCAGGTCCTTGACCACCGACTGAATCAACACCCGACCTATTCCGACTGCCCCATGGGCGGGCAGCACACGTGCGGTCATCAAGAGCACGGCATCGGAGCTGATAGCCGACGTCGCGGCCATCCCCATCCTTTCGACGTACTCCGGCGGCGCATAGATCGCGAACCCGGCGACGTCGCCGTCCACGTAGACGATCCGGCCACAACTTCCCCAGTCCAACAGCACGGCCGACAACCAGTCAGCCTTGCCGGTTGGATCACTTCCGGGTGTGCCCAGCTCCCAGGAGACGCAGTTTCGGCACGGCAACGGCAGATCGCCGACGTTGTCGAGGGTGAGCGCTGCGACGCGGCGGCCCATCAGTGTCCACCTCCGCCAGTGTCGACTCTCTGCCCCTCGCCGGCTCCGCGCACCGCATAACCTTCCTGTTCGCTTGGGGTCCGCACGACTTGCACCAACACGCCGCCCAGCTGTTGTCAGTCTAGTGTCGGGTGCGGGGAAGCTGTCTTGAGGAGTGACTGCTGAGGCTGCGGGCGCATCCACACCACTATTGGCAAAACCCGTGCTCACTTCGACCACCCTGGGGCCGGCGCTCGCTTTCAGCCACCGTCGGGCGGGTCCATCAGCGCAAGGATGCGCTGGAGGTCGTCGACGGTGGCGAACTCGACGGTGATCTTCCCCTTCGACCGGCCGAAATCCACGCGGCAACGAGTATCGAACCGGTCGGCGAGGCGATCGGCAATCTCTTCCAGCCCGGGAGCCGCCAGCTTGACCCGACGGCCACGTGGTGATGGTGTCGGGTGGTCGCCGACCGCCACGAGTTCTTCCAACGCTCGCACGGAGATTCCTTCGGAGACGATGCGCGCCGCCAACTCTTCTTGCCCGGCGTGGTCGGCAACTCCCAGCAAAGCGCGCGCGTGACCTGCGGAAAGGATGCCCGCGGCAACGCGACGCTGCACGGTGGGGGACAGATTCAGCAGCCGCAAAGTGTTAGAGATCTGCGGTCGTGAGCGTCCGATGCGTTCGGCCAAGCTTTCGTGCGTGCAGCCGAAGTCATCGAGCAACTGCCGATATGCTGCGGCCTCTTCGAGCGGGTTGAGCTGCGCTCGGTGGAGATTTTCGAGCAACGAGTCGCGCAACAGCGAGTCGTCGTCAGTTTGGCGCACAATCGCGGGAATCCGCTCGAGCCCGGCAAGCCTCGCCGCCCGCCATCGACGCTCACCCATGATCAGCTCGTACGTGTCCGCAGCTTGCGGCCGCACCACCACTGGCTGCAGCAAGCCAACGATTCTGATTGACTGTTCAAGCTCGCTCAGTGCATCCTGATCGAACACGGTTCGGGGCTGGCGAGGATTCGGCCGGATGGCCGAGATGTCAAGCTCGGCAAAGTAGGCGCCGTCCACACTGGACAGTTCGTTGGGGCGATCGCCGTCTTGGCTGGAACGCGCGCTGGTCAGCGCCGCTGACCCCGCCGAGTTGGACGCATCCATGGACCGATCGTCGTCACTTGGTCCGGCTGCGACCGGCGTCGTGGGGATGAGCGAGGCAAGCCCACGACCTAGACCTCGCTTGGCAGTCGTCATGCGATGACCTCCGGCTGATCAAGAGCGCGACCATTAAGAGCCGGCGCGGCTTTGAGTAGTTCGTTGGCTGCTTCGAGATAGGACAGGGCACCGGTCGAGCCGGGGTCGTAGGTAAGGACCGTCTGCCCGTAGCTGGGGGCTTCGGAAATCCGGACGGAGCGTGGCACCGCGGTGTTGAGGACGGCCTCTCCGAAGTGCCGACGGACCTCCTCGGCGACCCCCGCGGCGAGCCGGGTGCGGGCATCGAACATCGTCAAGATGATCGCGCCTATGCGCAGCTGCGGGTTGAGGTGGACGCGAATATCCTCGGTAGTGCGCATCAGGTGGCTGAGGCCCTCAAGCGCGTAGTACTCGCACTGGATCGGGATGAGCATCTCTTGACCGGCGGACAAGGCGTTGACGGTCAACAGCCCCAGCGATGGCGGGCAGTCTACGAAGACGAAATCGTAACGGTCTCCGGCCGCGGCTGTCTCTTCCAGATGGGCGTCAAGACCCCTCTTAAGCCGGGTTTCGCGGGCCACCATCGACACCAAGTCGATTTCCGCACTGGCCAGGCTGATCGTCGCAGGCAGCACGAACAGGCCGGGCACCTGGGCACATGCCACCAGCACATCGGAGACCGACGCCGCCCCGACGAGCACCTCGTAAGTGCCGGCGGTGCCTTCGGCGTGGTCGATCGAGAGTGCGGTCGAGGCGTTGCCCTGTGGATCGAGATCGATGACCAGCACCCGCATCCCGTGCTGGGCCAGCGCGGCAGCCAGGTTCACCGTGGTGGTCGTCTTCCCTACTCCACCCTTCTGACTCACCACCACGAGAACTCGCGTTTCGGATGGCTTGGGTGCGCCAAGTCGTACCGGGCGCCCCGCGGCGACCGACGACGCATGCTCGGTCGCGGAAGCCAATGGTGTGTCGGCGTTCTCGCCGGGATAGGTAGCGGCAGCCCGCTCCTGCACCGTGGCGAATCCGAGCGCCGATGGCGGTGGTGCAGCCGTTTCACGTGAAACGGCGGGCCAGCCCTGCCCTAGCACGCGCGGCGGGCCGGCTTCCAAGGCTGGACGGCACCTCATCGGCCCGGCAGCCACTGCATCGGGCCAACCCAGTCCCACCGAGGCCGACACCACCGGCTCGTCGGCCGGCCAACCCAGGCCAGAAGCGATAGCCGGTGTGCTCACGACATTCCTTTCCCGCGCAGACCTTGCGGCTCGCCCGACTCTATCCTGATGACGGTGGTAAGCGGAGAAACGACGCCGACGCCGTACTCTTCAATCCGCGCCCGGCGGCCGCCGAGCGCGGCAACCACCGCAGCGCTCTGGTTGAGTTCTGCTGCAGCCGTGGAACCCTTGATTGCGACGAGTTCCCCGCCAGCACGGCATAACGGCAGCGCCCACCGCGCCAGCCGTTCCAGTGGCGCCACGGCGCGCGCCGTCACATAGTCAAATGCGCACTGCCCCACCTGATCTTCGGCCCGGGCGCGCACCACCTCAACGTTGCGTAGGGAGAGTAGCCCGACCACCTCGTGAAGAAATGCGGCACGACGCAGTAGCGGCTCCAGAAGCACCACTGCCAGGTCCGGACGTGCCAGCGCCAGCACTACCCCCGGAAGGCCGGCCCCAGAGCCGACGTCGCACAGCGAGCTGGATTCGGTGAAGAGGTCCCGGATCACCGCGCAGTTGAAGATGTGCCGGCCCCACAGCCGGGACGCCTCCTGAGGCCCAAGCAGGCCACGCTCAACCGCCTCGGTAGCCAACAAATCGACATATCGATATATCGTCGAATATTTGCTGGGGAAGAGTGCCTTGACGAGTCCGGGGTCGGGTCCCCCTACGCTAGCTGCCATCGCACCCCCGCCTGTTCGATCGACGTCAGGGAGCAGGCAAGACCACGACGCACCGCGTCGGCTCGACGCCGTCGGACTCGCTGGCGAGGCCGGCCGCCGCCACCGCGTCATGGATGACCTTGCGCTCAAATGCGGTCATCGGCGTCAACTTCACCGCCTGACCTGACTCCTTGACGTCCTCGATCGCCTCCTCAGCGAGCTGGACGAGATTCTTGCGTAGGTCGGCTCGGAATCCGCCGATGTCGAGCATCAGCCGAGACCGTTGACCGGTCTGCCGGTAGACGGCAAGTCGGGTGAGTTCCTGCAGCGCCTCCAAGACCTCACCGTCTTCGCCCACGAGCGAGTTGAGGCGGGGGCCCACGATCGACACAGCCGCCCGGTCCGCTTCCACGTCCATGTCGATGTCACCGTCGAGGTCGGCGAGGTCGAGCAGCTCCTCCAGATAGTCCGCGGCAATGTCCCCTTCGGCTTCCAACCGCTGGACGTGGTTGACCTCGCCTTCTTGCCCTGAATCGTCAAAATCTGCGGCACCGGACTTTGCACTGTCCAGCTCTGAACCGTCCGCCGGTGCCGCTGAATCGACGGGCCTGGTTGGCTCAGTGGACTCATCGATATCACCGGCCTTGATCGATACTGGGGATTCGCTCATGGGGGTAAGACTCCAACTCCGGTTGGCTGTTTACTTACAAGAGAAGTTACTTGCGTTTGCGCTTACTGCGCGATTGCTTCTTGGGTTGGGCGCGCGCGGGCGGCGGCCTCGGTGGCTCGGTAGCTGTTTCGGGTTTAGCGTTAAGTGTCTGCACCGGCTGTGGGGCGATCTGCTGGTGCTTGCTGGCGTCTCGCAGCGCCTTGGCTGCAAACGCGGGCGTGCCTGGTGTCGGGTTATTGCGGATCACATAAAACTGTTGACACATTGTCCACAGGTTCGATGTCGTCCAATACAGCAACACGCCGATCGGGAACGCAATGCCGCCCACTGCAAAGACCACCGGCAACACGTACAGCAGCAACTTCTGCTGCTGCGCATACTGCCCAGTCATCGCGGACTCCGGCATGTTCTTGCGCATCAACTGGCGCTGAGTCGTGAAGGTGGTCACGGTCATCAGCACCACCAGACAGGCGGTCAGCACCTTCGTATGCCACGTCAGCGAACTCGTAAACGACTCGGAGATCTTCGCCAACCCGAGCACCGAGCTGTCCCGTAACGACAGCACCTGAGCGTGGCTCAAGAACCCGACACTCTCCCCCTTCGCCGCATAGTTCAACGTCCGGAATAACGCCAAGAAAATCGGCATCTGCAACAACAGAGGAAAACACGACGCCAGGGGGTTTGTGCCGGTCTCCTTGTAGAGCTTCATCGTCTCCTGGGTCAACCGCTCCCGGTCATGCCCGAACTTCTTCTGCAGCTCCTTGACCTTCGGCTGCAATAATTGCATGTTCCGACTGTTCTTGATCTGCTTCACGAACAACGGAATCAGCAACGTCCGGATCACAATCGTCAGCGCGACAATCGACAACGCCCACGAGATCCCCTCCGGCATTCCCAACACACCATTGAAGAGGCGGTGAAACACCAGCAAAATCCCCGACGTCAAGTAGTACAGGGGGGTCATGATCGCGTGCCCGATGGACCCCAAATAAGAAATCACTACGACTCCTCGCTCACCCTCGACGACCCCGATGCCCGCCAACCGAAACTCACCGGCACCGGATCATAGCCACCCGCAGCCCAGGGGTGGCAGCGCATGATGCGACGTAGCGCCAACCAGGAGCCCTTCACTGCCCCGTGCCGGGTGACAGCTTCGAGTGCATACGCCGAGCAGGACGGGTGGTAGCGACACACCTGCCCATACAGCGGACTGATGAGCACTCGATACAGCCGTAACAACGCGATGAGCGGATACTTCATCGTCTCACCCGTCGCTCCTCAGCCGTGTCGAGGCACCGATCAAGGTCGGCGCACAGTGTGCAAAAGTCGACGTCCGCAGCCGCTGGCAGCGCTCGCACGACAAGCAGCGAAGCAGCTGGCCGGTTGAGACGCTGGCTCATGGCGTGTCGAAGCCGACGCTTCACGCGATTTCGTACGACAGCCCCGCCGACCGCCTTGCCTACCACGAACCCGACCTCGGTTGGCTGTGGGCCACCGGCACCGAGTGCGTGCACTACCAGGGTAGGCGAGCCCGCTCGACGGCCGCGGCGGACAGCCCGCGCGAAGTCTGCCGATCGACGAAGACGATGCCTGCTTGGCAGCACGCGAAGACAAACCAGCAGCAATCAGGCCGCGAGGCGGCTGCGGCCCCTGCGTCGCCGACTCGCTACAATGGCGCGGCCGGCGCGGGTGCGCATCCGCAGCCGAAAACCGTGGGTCTTGTGTCGACGTCGATTGTTCGGTTGAAACGTGCGCTTGCTCACGGGGGGACATACTCCCAGGTAGAGGGCTGCGGACGGTGCCGCCGGACATTGCGGCGCCGAGTCAACATTGGCGTCGACCGAGCTACGATACGCGGCCCCGCCGAGCAGGGTCAAACCACGACCTACGCTGCGTCTTGCCTCACGTCAAGATGTCCGGGAAAGTTTGACGCTTGCCTCACGTGGAATGTCCGGATGGTGGTCAGGCTGCGGGTCGGGTGCCTTGGGTGCGGGCAGCGGCGAGGTCGATCAGTTGCTT
>JBPCQA010000008.1:0-104107 GCA_050998615.1 Nocardioidaceae bacterium | reverse complement strand
CGTCGGCTGCTGCCACGAGCCCGTCGTAGTCCTCCGCGACCGCCACCACGTCCAGCCCCGGCCGTGCGGTGAGGAGCGCTCTCACTCCCTCCCGCACCAGCACGTTGTCATCCGCGAGCAGAACCCGGAGCACATCGCAACGCACGTCCGACGCCGCCGTGTCGTGGTTCACCTCGAGCTCCACACCAAACATTGCACCGCGGATGCGGTCACGATGCCAGTGCGCTGGCACCTACCCGTCCGGCGGGCATCCGCATCTCCCCCCACGCACGATGGCCCCGAGCGTGGTGCTCGGGGCCATCGTGCGTGCTGTGGTGAGGCAGACAGAACTTGCTAGAAGTCCATCCCACCCATGTCGGGCGCGCCGCCACCGGCGGCAGCAGCCTTCTCGGGTTTGTCGGCCACGACGGCCTCGGTGGTGAGGAACAGCGCCGCGATCGAGGCAGCGTTCTGCAGGGCAGAACGGGTCACCTTGACCGGGTCGTTGATTCCCTCGGCCAGCATGTCGACGTACTCGCCGGTCGCAGCGTTGAGGCCGTGACCTGACTCGAGGTTGCGGACCTTCTCGGCCACCACTCCGCCTTCATGACCGGCGTTGATGGCGATCTGCTTCAGCGGGGCCTCGGCGGCGAACTTGACGATGGCTGCGCCAGTCGCCTCGTCACCGGTGAGCTCCAACTTCTCGAACGCCGCGATGGTCGCCTGGACGAGAGCCACGCCACCACCGGCGACGATGCCCTCTTCGACGGCGGCCTTCGCGTTGCGAACAGCATCCTCGATGCGGTGCTTGCGCTCCTTGAGCTCGACCTCCGTGGCCGCGCCCACCTTGATCACCGCAACCCCGCCGGCCAGCTTGGCCAGGCGCTCCTGCAGCTTCTCACGGTCGTAGTCGGAGTCGCTGTTCTCGATCTCGGCGCGGATCTGGTTGACGCGACCAGAGATCTGGTCGGTGTCTCCCGAACCCTCGACGATGGTCGTCTCGTCCTTGGTGACGACGACCTTGCGAGCCTGACCCAGCAGCTCGACACCGGCGGACTCGAGCTTCAGTCCGACCTCTTCGCTGATGACCTGGCCACCGATCAGGATCGCGATGTCCTGCAGCATGGCCCTGCGGCGGTCCCCGAAGCCAGGAGCCTTGACGGCGACGGAGTTGAAGGTGCCACGGATCTTGTTGACGACCAGGGTCGCCAGGGCCTCACCGTCGACGTCCTCGGCGAGGATCAGCAGTGGCTTGCCGCCCTGCATGACCTTCTCGAGAATCGGCAGCATGTCCTTGACTGCCGAGACCTTCGAGTTGACGACGAGCACGTAGGGGTCGTCGAGGACGGCTTCCATACGCTCGGCGTCAGTGACGAAGTACGGCGAGATGTAACCCTTGTCGAAACGCATACCTTCGGTCAGCTCGAGCTCGAGCCCGAAGGTGTTGCTCTCTTCGACGGTGATGACGCCTTCCTTGCCGACCTTGTCCATGGCTTCGGCGATGATCTCACCGACAGTCGAGTCACCGGCGGAGATGCCTGCGGTGGCAGCGATCTGCTCCTTGGTCTCGACGTCCTTGGCAGCGGAGAAGAGCTGCTCAATGACGGCTTCGACGGCCTTCTCGATGCCGCGCTTGAGCGCCATCGGGTTCGCGCCGGCTGCGACGTTGCGCAGACCCTCGCGGACCATGGCCTGAGCCAGCACGGTCGCCGTCGTCGTGCCGTCTCCGGCGACGTCGTCGGTCTTCTTGGCGACTTCCTTGACAAGCTCGGCGCCGATCTTCTCGGACGGGTCTTCGAGCTCTATCTCTTTGGCGATGGACACACCGTCGTTGGTGATCGTCGGTGCGCCCCACTTCTTCTCGAGGACGACGTTGCGGCCCTTGGGGCCAAGCGTCACTTTGACGGCGTCGGCGAGGCTGTTCATTCCCCGCTCCAGGCCGCGACGCGCTTCCTCATCGAACGCAATAATCTTGGGCATGTACGCGAGTCCTCCCGCGCTTGAATGTGGATAGTGACTGGACGACGCCCGCGACGGACGGGCTTGCCCTCCTACGGACCCTTCCCGCAGCCGGACGAGGCCCTCATCGAGCCAGTCTTGTCACTCTCGGGTCGAGAGTGCTAACCCATTTTTAGCACTCTGCGGGGCCGAGTGCAAACGTCGGCCACCGTCGGATGAGGCGGCCTAGCCAAACTGACCCGACAGTCCATCCGGGCGGCTGCCCGACACCAGACCGGCCAGACAACCCTGGTCAGCCGGCCGTGGCCCTCAGCCGCCGGCCACCGCCGGGATCACCGAAACCTGCGTCCCCTCGTCGACCGGCGTGGTGAGCCCGTCGAGGAAGCGGACGTCGTCGTTTCCGACATACACGTTGACGAAGCGACGTAAGGAGCCTTGCTCATCGACGATGCGGCCCCGGATGCCGGGGTAGGCGCCATCGAGCGAGTCCAACACGTCGGCCAGCGTTGCTCCGTCGGCGCTAACCTCGGACGCGCCGCTGGTGTAGCTGCGCAAGATCGTCGGGATTCGGACACTCACACTCATCGGCGTACTCACAATCCACTAGCTTCGTTAGGGCAAAATTTGGTGGGCAGCACTCACGAACAACATCCGCTGGCAAGGAATGCGTCATAGGTCGGTTCGATTGTCGCAGCCGGAGCCACTCGATCGGCGACGGCGTCCAACGTCTTGAGTCCGTCGCCCGTGTTGAAGACGACGGTTTCTACGTCCGGGTCGAGCTGACCCGTGTCGACAAGCTTCTTCAGCGTCGCCACCGTGACCCCGCCTGCCGTCTCGGCGAAGATTCCTTCGGTTCGGGCGAGCAGCAAGATGCCGTCGCGGATCTCCTCGTCGGTCACCGACTCGACAGCGCCACCAGTGCGTCGGCACACGTCGAGCACGTAGGGGCCGTCGGCGGGGTTGCCGATCGCGAGCGACTTGGCGATGGTGTGCGGCTTCACCGGCCGCACCACGTCGTGACCCTCCCGAAACGCGCTGGCCACGGGTGCACAACCAGCCGCTTGAGCGCCGAAGATTGTGTACGGCGAGGCGTCTACCAGGCCGAGACCGATGAGTTCACCGAGCCCCTTGTCGACCTTGGTGAGCTGCGATCCGGAAGCCACCGGGATAACGATCTGACCCGGCAGCCGCCAGCTGAGTTGCTCCGCGACCTCGAAGCCGAGCGTCTTGGAGCCTTCTGAGTAGAAGGGCCGTACGTTGACGTTGACGAACGCCCAGCCGGACTCCTCTCCGGCGATCTCCGAGGCGAGCTTGTTGACGTCGTCGTAGTTGCCGTTGACGGCCACCAGCGTCCCGCCGTACACCGCGGTCGCCACGATCTTGGGTGTCTCGAGGTTTGCGGGGATCAATACGACGCTGCGGATCCCCGCGCGGGCCGCCGCTGCCGCGACGGCATTGGCGAGATTCCCAGTCGAGGGACAAGCGAGCACGTTCAATTTGAGCTCCCGAGCGGCAGCCAGCGCCACCGCGACGACGCGGTCCTTGAACGAGTGCGTGGGGTTGCCCGAGTCGTCCTTGAGCCACAGCGTCTTGATGCCGAGCACGCGGGCAAGGTTGTCGGCCCGCAGCAAGCGCGTGCAGCCGGGTTCGGTGTTGGGGATCGCCGCGATGTCCGGCCGCACCGGGAGCAGCGGGGCGTAGCGCCAGATGTTATTCGGACCCGCCTCGATCTGGTCGCGGGTGACGCGCGGGAAGTCGTAGCTCACCTGGAGCGGCCCGAAGCATTCGGCACAGGCATAGGAAGGCCCAAGCGGCTCCTCGGCGCCGCACTCACGACAGACGAGTGCGCGGGCATTGCCGAACGGTCGAGCCGTTGCGGCCAGGGTGCGGTTGGCTGTAAGCGACGGCTTGGTAATGCTCACGGGTTCGAGCCTAGGCGTGTCGCCCAAGAGGTTTGACGGGCGTGTGCTGTGGCCGTCCCGAGAGCCGGTTCACGGTGACTTGCGTTCACTGCCGTTCGCGGAACGCGTCGACGAGCGCGCGCAGCAAGGTTGCCACTCCCGGTGGCCCGTCGACGACGATGTCAGCACGCTCGGCGAGGGCGGTCACCTCGGTTGACCCGGAGCAGACGAGCAGACCCGCTCCGCCCTGTTCGCGGAGTCGCTCAACCTCCGCGAACGCGGCCAGGTCGCCGAGATCGTCTCCGGTGAACATGACCGTGCGCGCACCGCGCTCGTCGGCCAAGGCTCGTAACGCCCGGCCCTTGTCGGTCCCGGTGGGGCGCAGCTCCACCACCATCCGGCCGGGCTCGGTGGTCAGCCCGTTTCGCGTCGCAAGCTGCGTCAGGGGTCCGACCATGTCGTCGTACGCCGTTTGCGGACGCGGCATCCGCCGCACGTGTACGGCCACCGACAGGCCCTTGTCCTCAATGACAGCCTGACCAAGTCGCAGTGTGTCCAGCAGACCCGGCAGCTCGGCTCGCGCCCGGCCAAGCCCGCTCGGCGGCCTTGTCGAGGCGAACTCGCCGGTGGCCTTGTCCCACCGCTCCAGGCCGTATTGACCGATGACGACCAACCGGTCGAGGCCGTCCACCACCGAAAACCCCGCCAACTCGACCGCCACTCGAGCCGGTCTGCCGGTGACGATAGCTACTTGGTCGACATGCTCGGCAAGGCCGACGAGCGCCGAGAGCACGCCTGGATGCGGTACGGCGCGCGATGGGTCGGCCACGATGGGCGCCAAGGTTCCGTCGTAATCGAAGGCCGCCAAGGCGTGGAGAGGGTCCGCCAAGAGCGCATCCAGCCCGGCTCGTCCGGCGGGGGTCTGCGGGTCGATAGCCACAGGTCTAGTCAACCAGCATCCCGCGTCGCCTGGCTGGGCCCGCTCTCCAGCGGATCTTGACCTCAGGGGGACGTGAAAATGACCGTGAGCCGGTCGAACTGCATCGGGGAGACCGCGGGTCGGAGCCTCGTGATGTGCAACGTCTTGGCGAGCTGGCGCGCGGCGGTCTGGAGTTTCGCCGGGTAATAGACGGTGTTCGCGGGGATGTTGCCGTACCAGTTGTCAGTGGCGGCCACGTTCCACCCTGCGCCTTGCAGCACCGCGGCCTTCGTGGCGGCCAGGCCGGTGACGCCGGAGTTGTTGAAGACCTCCACCAGCACCGTAGGCACCGCGTCGCTGGCTCGCGGCCGAGGATGTTGAGCGGTCTTGGTGACTGCCCTTGTCGACGTCGAGGGAGCACGCGGAGACGGCGCCACTGCCGAGTGGGAAACCTGATGGTGCTGCGGCTTCTCGTCGGCGTTGGAGGACACCACGACAAGCCCTACCCCCGCAGCCACGACGAGGGTGAGACTGCCGAGTGTGACGGCCGATGGCAGCGCCATCGCTCAGATCTCGATACCCAGGCGTCGGGCCGAGCGCTGCCGCTGGCGCCTGGACCGGAGCCGACGGAGCCGCTTGACCAGCAGCGGATCGAACGCGATGGCTTCGGGGCGATCGATCAGCGCATTGAGCACCTGGTAATAACGAGTGGCCGACATCGCGAACTGCTCGCGAATCGCCTGCTCCTTGGCCCCGGCGTACTTCCACCAAAGCCGCTCAAAGGCCAAGATCTCCTGGTCACGCACGGTCAATGCGTCCACAGCGCATGCTGACCCAGCCGACGTCACGACGTTCGCGGCATCCATCTCGTCCACTCCAGACAACTCGTGCGGCGGGCTGCGCGGCTCGTCCCACCTCGCTACGCCGTCATTCTAGGCGACAAACCACAGCGATGTCATTCGGCTCGCCGGTTGCTTTGGGCGTGCGCACAGCGGACCGTAGGACGGCTATCCCGCCGCCGAGCTGACGCTCAGATATCCTTACCCGGCAAACGATCTGGCAGAGACACCGTCAACGAACGCTAGGCTGACCGGGTGCCTACTAACCCAACGAGCACATTCGTCGTCGTAGCGAACCGCTTGCCGGTCGACCGGGGGGAGGGTCCCGACGGGTCGATGATATGGCGCACCTCACCGGGTGGGCTGGTTACCGCGTTGGAACCGGTTTTGCGTGAACATAAAGGCGTGTGGATCGGCTGGCCGGGCTCCGGGCTGGACCGATATCGGCCGTTCGAGGCCGATGGGCTCTCGTTGATTCCGATCAAGCTGTCCGACGACGAGGTCGAGCGCTACTACGAGGGCATGTCCAACGGGACGATCTGGCCGCTGTATCACGATCTGGTTGCCAAACCGGCGTTTCACCGGGCGTGGTGGAACGCCTATGTGACAGTCAATCGCCGGTTCGCCGACGCCGCCGCCGCCACTGCCGACCGGGATGCGGTCGTGTGCGTGCAGGACTACCAACTGCAGCTTGTCCCCGCGATGTTGCGGGAGATGCGCCCTGACGTGCGGATCGGCTTCTTTCTCCACATCCCGTTTCCCCCTACGGAGTTGTTCAAGCAGCTGCCTTGGCGCGACCGCATTCTGGAGGGGCTGCTGGGCGCCGACCTGGTGGGATTCCAACGTCCGGGCGCTGCCGGCAACTTCGCCCGTCTCGTCCGTCTCCGCCTAGGTCACAAGACACACCGGAACAAGATCGTGCTGGGGGACGGCCGGCGGGTGGCCGCGCGCGCCTATCCCATCTCCATCGACTTCGAGGCGTTCGACAAGTTGGCCCGCTCACCTGACGTCCAGGCCCGGGCCGACGAGATCCGCAGTGAGCTTGGTGATCCCAAACACGTGCTGCTCGGCGTCGACCGGCTCGATTACACCAAAGGCATCCGACAGCGGCTACGGGCATTCGGCGAGCTGATCGTGGACGGCCACGTCAGCGTCGAAGACGCGGTGTTTGTGCAAGTGGCTTCCCCGAGCCGCGAGCGGGTGGAGCAGTACATCGACGTACGCGACGACATCGAACGCTGGGTAGGCCGGATCAATGGTGAGCTTGGCAGGATCGGGCGCCCGCCGATCCACTACCTGCACTCGTCGTTTCCTCGCGAGGAGATGGCCGCGCTGTATCGCGCCGCGGATGTCATGGTGGTGACTCCCTTCGCCGACGGGATGAATCTGGTCGCGAAGGAGTACGTCACCTGCCGCTACGAGAACACCGGCGCCTTGGTGCTCTCGGAATTCGCCGGTGCCGCCGACGAGCTCAAACAAGCCTTCCTCGTCAACCCCCACGACATCAATGGCATGAAGAACAGGCTTCTCGCCGCGATGCGCGCTCAGCCGGCGGACCTGTCACGCCGCATGCGTACGATGCGCAAACAGGTTCGCGAGCATGACATTGCGTCGTGGGCGCGTGCGTTCCTCGGTGATCTCCAGTCGTCACGGGACCCTGGTGGAATACGCGAGCGGACGCCAACTCGTGAGCCGGCGGACGTGGACGGACAGAGGTCAACCGGCCGGCTTAGGCAGTCCGCCGGCGTTTGACGTGCCTGCGACGCTTGATCAGCTGATCGCTCCCGACTGGTCAGCGGTGCTCGCCCCCGCGGCCCCGGCGGTTGCCGCGTTGGGAGATTTCCTGCGGGCCGAGTCCGCAGCGGGCCGCAGGTTCTTGCCGGCCGGTGACGTCATCTTGCGTGCGTTCACGCGCCCCCTCGGCGAGGTGAAGGTGTTGATCGTCGGCCAAGACCCGTACCCGACCCCCGGCCATCCCGTTGGGCTGTCGTTTTCGGTCGACCGATCGGTGCGACCGCTTCCGCCCAGCCTGGCCAACATCTACCGGGAGCTTCGCGATGACACCGGCGTCACGCCGCCTGTGCACGGTGACCTTTCGGCCTGGTTCGAGCGAGGCGTGCTGCTGCTCAACCGGGTGCTGACTGTGCAACCCGGCCTGCCGGGGTCTCACCGCGGCAAAGGATGGGAGGCCGTCACCGAGCTGGCCATCGAGGGGTTGGTACGTCGCGGTGGCCCGCTGGTCGCCGTGTTGTGGGGAAGCCAGGCGCAGTCGCTGCGCCCCGCCCTCGTCGGCGTACCTGTGATCGCGAGCGCGCATCCGTCCCCGCTGTCGGCCGCGCGCGGATTTTTCGGCTCGCGTCCGTTCAGCCGGGCCAACGCCGCACTTGTCGAGCAAGGCGCCGACCCGATCGACTGGACCCTTTAAGGATCGTCTGGCCTGCGCGGCTTGCGACGCACCCCGGCACCAGCGCGAGCTTCCGGCGCTGAGCTCGTCCCAACAGGCTCGTCCCAACAGCCGCAACGTCTGATCTTGGCGCCGCCGTGCGAAAGGATCGGACCGTGAGCTCGCCAGGACCGGTTGAGCGCCTGATCTCGGCGGCAGGGCGGGGAGGCGTGGCAAGGTGGAGGACATGACCGAGAACCTGGACGACAACCTCGAGGCCTCCGAGCAGCTCGATCAGCTGCAGTCCGACGACACGCTTGTCGAGCGGGGAACCGACGACGTGCTCGACGAGGGCTACTCCCCGCCCGAGCACTGGTCGGCCGCTGAGAAGTTCGGCAACACCGCGCGTGAGCAGGCCGAGGGCGAGACTCTCGACCAGCGACTGGCCCAGGAGGAGCCGGATCCGAACGCGGATCCCGACGCCGCCGCGCTAACCGAAACCCTCGACGACGGCGAGGTCGGTGATGAGCGCGCCGGTCGGCTCGTCGATCCCGATCAGGGGCTCGGCGAGGACGTCGACCAGGAGCTGATCGGTGCCGAGGTCGGGATCGACGGAGCGGCCGCAAGTTCGGAGGAGGCCGCCGTACACGTCGTGAACGAGCCCGGCATCGATGGCTGAGGAGTCCACCAGCACCGTCTTGCTCGCCGGCGGAGCCAATCTGGTGATCGCCATCGCAAAGGTGCTGGGGGGGCTGCTGACCGGCTCCACCGCGATGCTGGCAGAGGGCGCGCACTCGGTGGCCGACACGCTCAACCAGGTCTTTTTGCTGACCGCGATCAAGCGGAGCGGCAAGCCCGCCGACGCGCAACACCCGTTCGGGTATGGGATGGAGCGCTACTTCTGGTCGCTGCTTGCCGCCGTCGGAATTTTCGTGCTCGGAGCGGGCTTTTCGATGTTCGAGGGTGTGAGTGCGATTCTGCAACCCAAAGAACTGAGCGGGCTAGTGATCGCGTACGGCGTGCTCGGGGTTTCTTTCGTCTTCGAGGGAGTCTCGTGGACCAAGGCAATGCTGCAAGTGCGGAACGAGGCCAGGCAGCAGGGCATCGGCACGTTCGAACACCTGCGGCGTACCACCGACCCGACCGCCAAGACCGTCGCCTTCGAGGACAGCGCCGCGCTGATCGGGCTTGTGCTGGCGGCGCTGGGAATCACCTTGCATGCACTCACCGAGCAGGGGTTTTGGGACGGTGCGGCGTCGGTGGCCATCGGAGTCTTGCTGATCGGCGTCGCCTATGTGCTGGGCCGTGAGAACAAGGCGATGCTGATCGGTCAGGCGCTTGACCGCGACACGCAGGAGGGCGTCCGGAGCGAGATCACCGCCGCCCCCGGCGTGAACCAGGTCATCGAGTTGTTGACGATGCGGCTGGCTCCGGACGAGGTGCTGATCGCAGTTCGCGTCGACATGGACGACGCTGCGTCCGGCGACGATCTGGAGAGGTTCGCCGACGACGTTGACTCGCGAGTGCGTGAGCGTTTCCCCGAGGTGCGCCACGTCTTCCTCGACCCAACCAGCGCACACCCGACGGAGCCGCTGCCCCGAACCTAAGGGATGTCTTTCGAGATGATGTGGTCTTACGTCATGTTGCGGACTCAGATTTCGCTGACACCCGAAGAACGCCGTGCCCTTGATGAAACCTGTCGGTCCTGATCGATCATCTCCGAGGCCACTAGAAGTCGAAACCGCCGCCGTCGAAGCCTCCACCGTCGAAGCCGCCGCTGGCACCGTCGAACCCCGCGCCACCGTCATACCCGCCATCAGAACCGCCGGCATCCGAACCGTCGTACCCTCCCCCGTCGGCGCCGTCGTAACCCCCGTCTCCACCGTTGCCGTCCCAGCCGCCGTCGAAGCCGAAGTCACCACCCCAACCACCAGACAGCGCCGACCCGATCAGCAGGCCGGGCAACAGCCCACCCATCGCATAGGAGCCGAAATAACCCTGGGCGTACGGACCATAGGCAGGACCGCCTTGCCAGTAAGGCACTCGACGAGGACCGTTCATCACCGTGCGAATGTCGGGCTCGGCGCCTTGCTCAAGCCGCTCGGCGTCAGCAGGGCAGACCGGGATCTCCCGCTGCTGACCACCGGGCGGCGCCCAGGGCATGTCACGGGCGGACGGACCGTGGGCGGGATTGAAAAAGCATGGCGCCCTGCGCTGCGGAAGCGGTGAGCCGGACAGCCGCGCCTTGACGCAGGCGATCGCATAACGGCCGTCCTCCAGCACCTGGGTCACGTTGCGAATCTCGTCGGCCACCCTGACCGCCGAGAGCGACTCCTTGGCCTGGTCATAACAGTCCAACGCACGCTGATAGTCCTGCCGCGCTGCCTCGTCCAGCCCGTGACCGGCGACGTCGAGACGCTGCAACTCCTCACCGAACCGCGTGACGTCCTCGTCGACGGCCTTGCGGCCCACCTCGACATCGTGCACTCGGTTGTCCTCCACCTCCCGCTGACGCTGTTGTTGCTTGCGATACCAAACGACAGCTATCACGACTGCCAGCACGATCAGCACGATCAGGAACTTCATCGGGGGCGCCCTCCACGTCGTCGACAGGTTTCGAGCCTACGGCCAAGATGAAGCAAGCCGTCGGGAGTTCGGAATTGACACACCCCGGACACTCTTGCGGACACCCGTGCCGCAGCCATAGGCTCAGTTGGGTTTCTCGGCATCTGGAGGCAAACGTGACAGCATTCGCGCCGCACCGTCCCACCGGCGAACGCATGGTCAGTAGACGAGCTATGTGGTCGACGGTGGCCGGCATTGTCACACTGACTACCGCCCTGCTCGCTCCCCTGGGCGCCGTGGCATCGTCGCCACGATCGCAGCCGCCGGACGTTTCGGCGCAGCATCAAGGTAGTGGCTGCGTGCTCGGACCGAACGGGCAGACCAAGCACGTGATCTACCTGACGTTCGACAATGTGCACCTGACCCGAGACAACCCGAACGTGCCGTCAGACCTGCAGCAGATGCCGCACCTGCTGAACTTCTTGGAAAGCAACGGCAGCCTGATCTCCCACCATCACACGCCGTTGATGTCGCACACCGGCACCGACCTGCTCAGCGCCGCCACCGGACTGTACGGCGACCGGCACGGCCAGCCGATCAGCAACAGCTACCGCTACTTCCACCCCGACGGCACGAGCTCCCAGGCAAACACGTTCACTTACTGGACCGACAAGGTGTACGACGGCACCGCCACGCCGACCGACACGTCGTACAGCCTGGTCACCCGTGGGGGCAAGAACACTCCCGCGCCCTGGGTGCCTTTCACCCGGGCCGGCTGTGACTTCGGCGCCATCGCCTCCAGCAACGCCATCGTGGAGAACCCCTCTGCCGATGTGCCGAAGATCTTCGGACCGCACTCACCAGAGGCGAGGCAGGTCCGCAACGACCCCGATCCCTACAAGGACGCAGAGGTTGCCGACTATGGCGGCCTCGCGATCCACTGCGCCAAGGGCAGCAGCCTCTGCTCAGGTCCACACGCGGTCGCCGATCGGCTGCCGGACGAGCCCGGTGGTTACGTCGGGCAGAAGATGCTCGTCGGCAACAAGTACATCGGTCCCCACCTGACAGCCGACCACTCGGTCAAGGTCAAGGACATCTTCGGTAAGACGATCACTAACCCCTACGCCAAGGGGCCAAACGGAGGGCCCAAGCCAGGCTTTCCCGGCTTCGACGGGATGACCGCGGCGAACACGCTCGGCTATGTCGCAGCCATGCAGGAAGCCGGTGTCCCGGTCACCTACGCCTACCTGTCCGACGTGCACGACCCGCACATGGGCCAGTCGCACAACGGCTCCTACGGCCCAGGCGCGGCCGGCATGGAGCGCCAGCTGCGGTCTTACGACGCCGCGTTCGCGGCATTCTTCACCCGGCTGCGCCATGACGGCATCACCACCGCCAACACCCAGTTCGTGGTCACCGCCGACGAGGGAGACCACTTCATCGGCGTCACCAAGTCGGGCTGCGACGGGGTCCATGTCCCCTGCAAATACGGGCCGGGACAGATCGGCGAGATCAATACCAACGTGCAAGGACTGCTGCAAAGCCAGCGAGGCAACACCACCCCATTCGACTTGTACGCCGGTGTCGCCCCCGCGTTCTACCTGCATGGCAACCCGTCCGCCAGCGCTCCGGCTACCCGACAGCTCGAACGCGACACCCTGGCGGTGACCGCGACCAACCCGTACACCAACCAACGTGAGCACGTAAACCGCTACCTCGCCGACCGCACCGAGCTGAAACTGCTCCACATGGTGACGGCCGACCCGCAACGCACGCCGACCTTCTTGGCATTCGGGCGCCCCGACTACTACGAGTGCCAGACCGGCTACGGCTGTCCCAGCGCGCCGTACGTGCAGATCAACCCGGCGTACGCCTGGAACCACGGCACCGTAGCGCCGGACGTCAACGTGACATGGCTGGGGCTGGCGGGTCCGGGGATCAAGGTGCAGGGTCTGGACAACTCGACGTGGTCGGACCAGACCGACATCCGGCCGACGATGCTTTCATTGCTCGGTCTTAACGATGACTACCTCAGCGACGGACGTGTGCTGTTGGAGGATCTCACCCCCGCGGCGACGCCGCCCGCGGCAAGAGGCGCCGCGGTGCTGGCGTTGGCGCAGACCTACAAGCAGCTCAACGCCTGCGTCGGCGCCTTTGGCATCGACACGCTGCGTGCCGCCACCAACGCGGCAGCGACCGGCTCGGCCACCAACGACTCTGCGTACACGACCCGTACCCGACAGCTCGCCCAGCTCGGGCGAGCCCGCGATCTGGTTGCCGGGGTGATCAAGCGCGTGCTAAACCAGGCCGAGTTCGGACACCAGCCGCCCCGCGGAGGCGAGCTGTCGCTGCTCGAGCAGCGGGCCCACAACGTGCTAGCCCGCGCCCACCAGCTCGCGACAACTTGACCGCCTCCCTATCCGCGCAGTCAGCCGGGATGCGATGGGCCGCGAGCCCGGTGACTCCCTAGCCGCGCTGGCTCTCCAAATAGATCCGGCGGACGACGTCTTCGATGTCCGGCTCTTCGATTGCCAGGTCGAGCACGGTCGCAGCCTCCGACACCGCTGCGAGCACAGTTGCCGCGGTCGTCCGCGCGGCGTCGAACGCGAGCCGCTGACGCAGCCCACCGCCGTCGCTGGCAAGGTGAGTTGCACCCGGAATGTCGGTGAGGTCGCGAGTCGGCTCGGCGAGGTCGACGACGAGAACCCGTCGGGCACCCACCGTCCCCGCCAGCCCCCGCAGCGACCCGTCGTACGCGAGTTTGCCATGGTCCACCACAAGCACTCGCTCACATAGCCGTTCGATGTCTCCCATGTCATGGGTGGTGAGCAGCAACGTGGTGCCGCGGGACTCTCGTTCGGACTTGAGAAACTCCCGGAGCCGTTGCTTGCTCAACACGTCAAGCCCGATCGTCGGCTCGTCGAGGATGAGGAGTTGGGGCGAGTGCAACAACGCCGCAGCGATCTCACCCCGCATCCGCTGACCCAGCGACAGCTGACGCACCGCGGTGTCCAGAGTGTCGGCCATCTCCAATTGCTCGACCAGCGCGTGGGTGCGGTCACGAGCCTGATCAGGGTCAAGTCGATGGATTGCCGCCAAGATCGCGAACGACTCTCGCAGCGGCAGGTCCCACCACAGCTGCGAACGCTGCCCGAACACCACCCCGATCCGTCGTGCCAGCCGGCCACGCTGACGCAGCGGGTCGAGTCCGCAGGTGCGCACCGTGCCGGCCGACGGCACCAGGATGCCGGTGAGCATTTTGATCGTGGTCGACTTGCCCGCCCCGTTGGCGCCGATGTAGCCGACTGATTCACCGGCCTCGATCGTGAACGTCATGTTGTCCACGGCGGTCAGCACCGAGCGGGCCCGGCGCGGCAGCCGGCTCGTGCGCTGTTGCGACCCGACTCCCTTCTTGCGTCGGATCGCGAACGTGCGGGTCAGGTCACGCACATGGACGATCGACTCGTCGACGATCGACTGGTCGACGGTGCCCCGGCTCATCCACCACCGCCTTGATAGTGCCGGCTGCCCCAGTGCCACAAGGTGAGAGCGAGCGCCCACACCCACAGCGCGGCGAGCGGCGTGAACCAGCCCAGCCAGGTTGGCAGCCCGGCCGGCCCCGGCAATCGGAGAATCCACAGCGTCGGAAGGTATCCGGTGAACGTCACGGGGACCAGATAGCCGAACAGCATCTTCAGCGGGGTCGGGAAGATCGAGGTCGGCTGGGAAGACGCGTACGAGCCGCCGTACGTGAACGAGTTCGTGAGCTCCGCGCCGTTGACCAGGAAGAACTGCAGGCTGGCGGCGCACACGAACAGGCCGGCGAAGATCGCGGTCCCACCGATCACCGCCACCACCAGCATCGCCGCAATTCCCGGGTCCCATGCGATGTCGTTGTGGGTGAGCCCGGCGACAAGCGCGACCAGCGCTACCCCGATGCGGGCCAGTCGCCGCAGCGAGAGCTCGCACGTCATCAGTTGCGCCAGCACTGGTTGCGGGCGCAGGTAGAACGCGTCGAGTGTCCCCATCCGCACGAACGTGGGGAGGTTGTCGATGTGGCCGACGACGAGGTCGGCCGCTGAGAACGTCAGGTTGCTGAGCCCGAAGAGCAACAAGACGGCGTCGAAGTTCAGGCCGCCAAGCACCGAGATGTTGTGGAAGATCACCCATACCTCGGCGAACTCTGTGACGCCGACGAGCAGCGAACCGCCAAGATCGAGCAAGAAGGACGTCGGATAGGCACGTTGAGCGCGGATCCGGCTCCCGATCACCGCCCGGTACGGCGCACTCCAGCCCTGGCCGCTTACATCAGCCACCCTGCACCTCCAGCCGGTGCCGACCGGCGCTGGTCAGCACCCGCCCGATCAGGCAGCTGACGCCCACCCACAGGCACTGGACCGCGACCACCCGCAGTGCATCGACACCGACGACCCGGCCAGACAGCACGTCGATCGGGCTCTGCAAGATCGAGGGGAACGGCGTGGCCGCGGCGATGGCGGCCAGCCACGACGGGAACAGGTGCACCGGGACGTACAGCCCCGCCAAGAACGAGGCGGCCACCGTGTAAAGCGCCCGGATCCCGCGGGTTTCGACGAGCCAGAAGCCGCAGATGTTGGCGGCGTACCGGCACAGGAACGAGATCGTGACCCCAAGCATGATACTGAACAGCCCGAGCAGATACGGCCACGGCGAAACCGGTAACGCGAGCCCTACCGTCAGTGACCCCACCAGAACGCTGGGCAGTCCACGTGGGATGAACGTGTACGCCGCCCTGCCCAGGTCCGCCGCCAGATAGCGGAGCTGCACGTCGACCGGCCGGATGAAGTCGACAGCGATGTCGCCGGTGCGGATCCGTTCACCTATCTCGGTGGGCGCCATCCCCAGCTCGACGGCGCCGAGCAGGCCCTGGGATAGCCACACGTACGCACTGATCGTGCCGCGGTCATACCCGGCCAGTGTCCCTCCCGCGCTGTCAACAGCGGCGAACAAGATCGCGGCGCGGATGAAGCCGAAGACCACGTTCGTGCACAACCCAGCAAGCATCGCCAGCCGATAGTGGGACTGAGCTCGAAAGCCGCCTAGCGCCAGCTGCCACCACACTCTTGCCGACGCGCGCACAATCGCAAGAACTTACCAAAGTCTCTGCTGCTCCGCGAGACTTCCCCGCTGGTTGAGCAGCGAGCGCGCAGTGTCCTTGCTTGAAGGCCTTCCTATATCCTATGTCTGGGCCGCTCCGGATCGTCGCCAACCAACCCCCGGGCAGCCACCTGAGGCCATGGCGAACTTGAGCGACGAGCAGTACCGCGTGCTGCTGGTTTTCCGATGCGCGCTGCGCCAATACCTGAACTGGAGCGCAGAGCAGGCGAAGTCGCTTGGGCTCACCCCCCAACAGCACCAGCTGCTGCTCGCCGTGCGCGCCCATCCTGGCGACAAGCCACCAAGCATCGGTGAGCTTGCCGACTACCTGCTGATCCGGCACCACAGCGCCGTTGAGCTGACCAGCCGGATCGGCCACCTGGGGATGGTGGTGCGTGAGCCCGACGAAGACGACCAGCGCATCGTGCGAGTGCAGCTCACCGCCAAGGGCCGCGAGGTGGTAGAGGAGTTGGCTACCGCGCATCTGGCCGAGCTGGAGCGGGTGGCCGCGCAGCTCGACATCTCCGAGTTTCTGCTCGAACGTCTGTCCACCGAGTTCATAGTCGAGCTGTCCGGCGGCGATTCGCACAAACTGTCCGACACGAATGAGGTTCGCAAGACTGGGTAAAGCCGTAGCAAGGTCGGATTACGATATATTCGGATGCGACCGGTCACCCCATCGTGACGGAGGCTACACATTCGATGCCCATCCTGGACGCGCTCAGCAGCCCGGCCGATCTGCGCGGCCTCGATGCCAGCCAATTGGAGGCGCTGGCCGACGAGATCCGCGAGTTCTTGGTTTCCTCGGTATGCCGCACCGGCGGTCACCTAGGCCCCAACCTCGGCGTCGTCGAGCTGACCCTGGCCGTGCACCGGGTCTTCGATTCACCCCATACCCCGGTTGTTTTCGACACCGGGCACCAGGCGTACGTCCACAAGCTGCTGACCGGCCGGCGAGACGGATTCGCCGGGCTCCGGACCAGCGGGGGACTGTCCGGCTACCCCAACCGCGCGGAATCCGTCCACGACGTCGTCGAGAACTCCCATGCCTCGACCGCACTCTCGTACGCCGATGGGCTGAGCAAGGCGTTCACGGTCAGCGGGGAGGCGGATCGCCCCGTGGTCGCGGTGATTGGCGACGGCGCGCTCACCGGGGGGCTCGCGTGGGAGGCGCTGAACAACCTCGGCGCCTCCGGTCGCCGCGTCGTCGTCGTCCTCAACGACAACGGGTGCTCGTACTCCCCGACAGTGGGCGGGCTCCCCGCGCACCTGGCCCGGTTACGCGACCAAGCGGGCTACGACGAGCTCGTCGGCCGCCTCGGGGGCACGGCGAGGTTGCCCGACCAGGAAGGCCGCGCCAACACGCTCTTCGGTGCACTCGGCTTCAGCTACCTCGGCCCGGTCGACGGACACGACCTAGCCGCCGTCGAACGCGCGCTCACCATGGCCCGCGACAAGCACCGCCCGGTCATCGTGCATTGCCTGACGGTGAAGGGACGCGGCTATGTCCCGGCGCTGGCAGACCAGGCGGACCATCTGCACACGGTTGGCGTCGTGGACGCCCTCACCGGCAGACCCGGCACCGAGGTCGCCGCCACCTGGACCGACGCCTTCGCCACCGCGCTCGTCGAGCTCGGCGGTAGGTGTCGTGACATCGTCGCCGTGACCGCCGCTATGCGGGGGCCAACCGGGCTGCAGCAGTTCGCCAACAGATATCCGGGTCGCTGCTTCGACGTGGGCATCGCCGAGCAACATGCGGTGACCTCCGCGGCCGGTCTTGCCATCGGCGGAGCCCATCCGGTCGTCGCCCTTTACGCGACGTTCGCCAACCGCGCCTTCGACCAGGCGCTGTTGGACGTCGGCCTGCACGAGCTGCCGGTCACGTTCGTGCTCGACCGGGCTGGCATCACCGGGCCCGACGGGGCAAGTCATCACGGCATGTGGGATCTCGCGATGTTCGGCATCGTGCCAGGCATCCGGGTGGCCGCCCCTCGCGACGCCGCTACCCTCGTCGACGAGCTCGACGAGGCAGTCGCTGTCAGCACCGGTCCTACCGTGCTGCGCTTCCCGAAGGCACGACTCGGAAAGGAGGTGCCGGCCACCGAGCGGGTCGGCGGCATCGACGTGCTGCGTTCGGCTGACCAGCCTGATGTGTTGATAGTGGCGGTAGGCGTGATGGCGCACGCCGCGTTGAGCGCGGCAGCGGAGCTTGCGGGTGGCGGCATCGAGTGCACGGTGGTCGACCCCCGGTGGGTGATTCCAGTCAACCCACGACTGATCCAGCTGGCCAGCAAGCACCAGCTCGTGGTGTGCGTCGAAGACGGCGTTCGCTCCGGTGGAGTCGGGGCGTTGGTGGCCGGGGCACTGGCCGACGCAGGGGTCGACGTGCCGGCGCACTGCTTGGGTTTGCCGTCGGAGTTCATACCCCATGGCGATCGGGCCGAGCTGCTTTCCCGTTACGGGCTCGACGGGGCCGGCGTGGCCGCCGCCGTACGCCGCAGCTTCGGCCGCCAGTCCCCCGACGGACGACAGCTTCGCCTGGTGGCCGCAGCCACCCCGAGCCGGGCGCTGAAGTAGGACGCCGATGTATCTCGTGGATTCACTGCGCAGCCGCGGGCGGGAAAACTTCCCGGTGGCGTTGCGCATCCTGCCGGCTGCCGTCCGAAGCGATCTGCTAGCCATCTACGGCTACGCGCGATACGTGGATGACCTGGGTGACGTGGGGGTCGGTGACCGGGTGAAGGCGTTGCATTCCGTGCGCTCTGACGTGCTCGCGTTGTACGACGGCGGGGCCGCGGCCCATCCGGCAGTGACCGCGCTGCGCCCCACGATCGAGCGCCATCAGATCCCGAAGGAGCCGCTGCTCCGGCTGGTCGACGCGAACCTGATGGACCAGGAGGTCACTCGCTATCCGACGTTTGATGACCTGCTCGGCTATTGCCGGCTGTCGGCTAACCCGGTCGGTGAGCTCGTGCTTCACATCTTTGGCGAGAACACCGACGACACCATCGCGTTGTCTGATCGGGTGTGCACCGGTTTGCAGCTGATCGAGCACTGGCAAGACGTCGCCGAAGACCGGGCGAATGGCCGCATCTACCTGCCGCAGGAAGACCTGCGCCGTTTCGGCGTAGGCGAGTCCGATCTCGACCAACCGGTCGCCACCGCGTCGGTTCGGTCGTTGATCGCCTTCGAGACCGACCGGGCACTGTGCTGGCTCGATGCTGGTGCCTACCTCGTGTCCGCACTGCATGGCTGGGCACGGCTGGCCGTGTCTGGATACGTAGCCGGTGGCCGGGCGGCCGCAGCCGAGCTGGGCCGTCACGACTTCGACCCGATGTCCGGCGTCGCCAAACCGGGTGCCCGGAAGATCTTGTCGACCTGGCTACGCGCAAGCGTGCGGAGCCCCGGGTGACCGGATTCATCATGGACGAGCAGAGCACGTACGCCGTCTGCGAGCAGATCACGCGACGAGAGGCACGCAACTTCTCCTATGGAATCCGGTTGCTGCCCCGCCCCAAACGGCAGGCGCTGTCGGCGATCTACGCGACCGCACGCCGCATCGACGACATCGGGGACGGTGACTTGCCGGCGCAGCAGAAGCTGACATCACTGGCGGGGATACGCGATTCGCTGCACCACCTGCCCGACCGGGAGTTCGCTGTCGCCGATCCGGTGCTGTCGGCGCTGGCGGACGCCGCGTCTCGTTTCCCGATTCCACTCGCGGCGTTCGACGAAATCGTGGCCGGCTGTCGAGCCGACGTGACAGTCCACCGCTATGCCAGCTTCGACGACCTCGTCGGCTACTGCCGATCCGTGGCCGGGTCCGTCGGCCGATTGTCGGTCGGCGTCTATGACCCACCCGCCCTGGAGCGGGCCTGGTCGCTGGCCGATACGCTCGGCATCGCCTTGCAGCTTACGAACGTCTTGCGGGACCTGCTCGAAGACCGCCTCGTCGACCGCATCTACTTGCCGACCGAAGATCTGCGGCGTTTCGGGTGCACGCTGGACGCCAACCAGGGGCGGCTGAGCGATCCCGCAGACCGGTTCGCCGCGCTGATCCGCTTCGAGGCCGAGCGAGCCGACAACTGGTACCAGCGCGGGTTGCGACTGCTGCCGCTGCTGGACCGCCGAAGTGCCGCCTGTACGGCGGCGATGGCGGGGATCTACCGCCGCCTGCTCCGACGCATTGCCGCGGACCCAGAGGCCGTTCGCTCTCGGCGGCTGTCGCTTCCCTCGCACGCCAAGGCCGCGGTTGCTGTCCAGGCGCTGGCGAGGGGGACGGCATGATCGGCAACCGAGTCGCCGTCGTCGGCGGTGGGCTAGCAGGCATCAGCGCGGCCAGCTCGTTGGCAGATCGTGGGTGGGACGTCACGTTGCTCGAGTCGCGCCCGCGGTTGGGCGGTGCGGCGTACTCGTTCAATCGCGACGGGTTGACCGTAGACACCGGACAGCACGTCTTGCTGCGCAGTTACCAGGAGTACCGCTCGCTGCTGTCTCGGCTCGGCGTCGGCTCGTGGGTGCCGGTGCAGGAACGACTGGCGATCCCGGTGCTCCGATCGGGCCGTCAGGTCAGCTGGTTGCGCCGGGGCCGTCGTGGCCCCGCGCCGCTGCACTTGCTGCCGGCGCTGGCCGGATTCGGCGCGTTGTCGGCCGCCGATCGGGTGCGCGCCGCCTGGGCAGCGTCGCGGCTCAGGAAAGTCGATCCCGACCAACCTGACAACGATTACGAGACGTTCGGACACTGGCTACGCCGCCACGGCCAACGAGACGAGGCCATCATCGGACTCTGGGGGCTGATCTGCGTAGCTGCGCTCAATATCGAGCCGGACCAGGCATCGCTCGCCCTTGCCGCCAAGGTGTTCCGCTCCGGGCTGCTCGACGAGGTCGATGCCGGTGACATCGCGATACCGCTAGTGCCGCTGTCCGATCTGCATGATGGACCCGCTCGCCGGCTGCTGGCCAGGCTCGGGGTCAGATGCCGCACCGGGGAACGGGTCACCGAGATCGCTGCCTGCCCGAGCTCGGAGGTCGATTCAGGGTGGATCGTCCGGACCCGCGGCGGAGACGCCGTTGTCGATGCTGTGGTCGTTGCCGTTCCACACTGGCAGGCCAGCCGGATCGTGCCGGCAGCCGCCGCGCCGGATCGAGACGCCTGGGCCGGCTTGGGATCAGCGCCAATCGTCAATGTGCACGTCCGCTATGACCGCGCAGTGACGCAGCTGCCGTTTGCGGCGGCGTTGGGCTCCCCGATCCAGTGGATCTTCGACCGTACGACGGCCTCGGGTGTGGACGGGCAGTACCTTGCGATGTCGCTGTCGGCCGCCGACGACCTGATCGAGCGCCCCGCGGAGGAGATCCTTCGGACACATCTTGGCGCCCTGTCGACATTGTTGCCGGCCACCCGGCAGGCCCGGCTCCGTGACGCATTCGTCACCCGTGAACCGCGTGCCACGTTCCGTCAGCAGGCGGGCACCGGACCGCTGCGGCCCAGCGTGGTGACTCGACTTCCCGGGCTGCTGCTGGCGGGTGCCTGGACCGCCACCGGCTGGCCCGACACCATGGAGGGCGCTGTTCGCAGCGGCGACACCGCCGCAAACGTGCTGGGCTCTCCCTCCTCTTTCGCCTCCGCTGACTCGACCCCGCACGTGAGGTGGGCATCCACATGACGAACACGTCGGCATTGCGGGTGAACGCGCACGACTTGGCCTGGCGGCTGACCGACGCGTCTCTGCGCGCGTCACTTGACCGACTAGACCCACTCACCCGACGCGCCTGCGGCTATCACCTCGGCTACTGGGACGCCGATGGAAGCCCCGGTGTTCGCATCGGCAAGGGCGTTCGCTCAACGTTGGCGCTGCTGTCGGCAAAAGCCGCCGGCGTACCGGCTGAGCGAGCGGTGCCGGCCGCGGCGGCGTGCGAGCTGGTGCACAACTTCTCGCTAGTGCATGACGACGTGATGGATCGTGACCGCGAACGCCGTCACCAGCCGACGGTATGGGCCGCGTTCGGCACCTCGCAGGCGATCCTGGCCGGGGACGCGCTGCTGGCGCTGGCCAACGAGCTGTTGTCCGAAGCACTATCCCCAACGGTCGGCTGGGCACTGCGCTGTCTCAATGCCACCACCCGGCGGTTGATCGCCGGCCAAGCCGCAGACCTGGCGTTCGAGACAAGGAACGACGTGTCACTGGCGGAGTGCCTGGCGATGATCGGGGACAAGACCGGAGCACTGTTGGCCTGCTCGGCATCGCTCGGGGCGGTGCTCGTCGACGCGCCGGCCAAGTTGGCGCTCGGTCTTGCCGACTACGGCATGCATCTCGGCATGGCCTTCCAGCTCACCGACGATCTGCTCGGGATCTGGGGGGATCCGGCACGCACCGGAAAGTCGGTATGGTCCGATCTTCGAGCCCGCAAGAAGTCGGTTCCGGTGGTCGCCGCGCTCGAATCGGACGATTCGGCGGCCCGGGAGCTCGGCGCTCTCTACCACAGCGGTCACGAGCTTGCCGAAGCTGAACTGCAGCGTGCCGCCGCGCTCGTCGAGGAAGCCGGCGGTCGGGCCTGGACGCAGGCCGAGGCTGATCTGGAGTCGGTAGCCGCGGTGAACGCGCTGGCCGACCTGGATCTGCCGCACGGCGTGCGCCAAGAGCTCGTCTCGCTGACGGAACTGTTGAGCAGGAGGGACCACTAGTGACGCTGACCAGTGACGCCAGGGCGACAGCGGCGACGCGCGCCGTCGACCGCGACGCCCTGGAAGCGACGTTGGATCGCGCCGTACACCACCTGCTGAGCCGGCAACACCACGACGGCTGGTGGCGTGGCCTGCTGGAGACCAACGTCACGATGGATGCCGAGGATCTGATGATGCGCCAGTTCCTCGGCGTGAGGACTGCGAAGCAGACGCGAGCAAGCGCCGTGTGGATTCGCGGCCAGCAACGCTTCGACGGCTCCTGGACGAACTTCTTCGACGGGCCGGCTGACCCTTCGACCACCGCGGAGGCCTACATCGCGCTGCGGCTGGCCGGGGACGATCCAACGGAACCGCACATGATGCGGGCTCGATCCGTCGTGCTCGAGCACGGCGGACTGGAGAGCACGCGCGTGTTCACCCGGATCTGGCTGGCCCTGTTCGGGCAATGGAGCTGGGACGACTTGCCGGCGCTGCCGCCCGAGCTGGTGTTCGCGCCCCGATGGGTGCCGCTCAACCTCTACGACTTTGCGTGCTGGGCCAGGCAGACCATCGCGCCGCTGACGATGCTGGCGACCCTGCGTCCACAACGCGACCTCGGAGTCGAGGTCGGCGAGCTGCGCGCACACCGCCCCGACGCCAGACCCACCCGGCCCACCGGATGGTCACGCGCGTTCGAGCACCTCGACACTGCTTTGCACGCCTACGACCGGTTGCCTTTCCAGCCGCTGCGCCAGCACGCCCTGCGTCGTACGGCGGACTGGATCCTCGACCGGCAGGAAGCCGACGGATCGTGGGGAGGCATCCAACCACCGTGGGTCTACTCGTTGATGGCGCTGAACGCGTTCGGCTTCGCCGTCGACCACCCGGTGATGGCCCGCGGATTGAACGGATGGGAGCGTTTCACGGTCGTGGAGGACAGCCCCGACGGTCCGCGCCGCTGGATTGAGGCCTGCCAATCCCCGGTGTGGGACACCGCATTGGCGGTGATTGCGCTCGCTGACGCCGGGCTCGAGCCGCAACACCCGGCGCTGCGCCGGGCCGCCACCTGGCTGGTCGACGAGGAGATCTCGGTGTACGGCGACTGGACGGTACGTCGGCCAGGGGGCGATCCGGGCGGATGGGCGTTCGAGTTCGACAACGATGGCTACCCCGACATCGACGACACCGCCGAGGTCGCCCTGGGGTTGCGCCGAACCGCTCCGCGCGCTTGCGTTGACGCGGCGGTGCGGCGTTCGGTCAGTTGGCTGGAGGCGATGCAATCGCGCGACGGCGGCTGGGCGGCCTTCGACGCCGACAACGCTCGCGAGCTGGCCTACGAGTTGCCGTTTTGCGACTTCGGTGCCGTCATCGACCCACCCAGCGCGGACGTCACGGCTCACGTCGTCGAGATGTTGGCGCACGAGGGCCGGTCAACCAGCGAGCCGGTGCGGCGAGGAGTTCACTGGCTGTTGGCCGCTCAAGAGGCCGACGGGTCGTGGTTTGGGCGGTGGGGAGCGAATCACGTCTACGGCACAGGCGCGGTGCTCCCGGCGCTTGTCGCGGCCGGCGTCTCCCCTGACACGCCGGCAATCCAGCGCGCCGTACGATGGCTGGCCGACCACCAAAACAGCGACGGCGGCTGGGGTGAGGACCTTCGCTCGTACACCGACCCGGCGATGATCGGGCGAGGGCCGTCGACGGCGTCGCAGACGGCGTGGGCTTTGTTGGCGCTGCATGCCGCTGGCGAGGCGGCCGGCGAGGCCGCGCTTCGCGGCCTCGCCTGGCTGGCGGTCAACCAACGTGACGACGGCGGCTGGGACGAGCCGCAGTTCACCGGGACCGGGTTCCCCGGCGACTTCTACATCAACTATCACCTCTACCGGGTGGTGTTCCCGATCAGCGCGCTCGGCCGCTGCCTTGGGTATGGCCAGGGGAGGACAAAGTGAATCAGCAGCGGGCGGTTTTCTGTACGCCGCTCAGGATGGAGGCGTCCAGCCTGCGCCGCGGACTCGTCGAGTCGTCACGCTCGGCGGTGACGCGAACCGGCGTGGGACGGACCCGATCGGCACGGTCCGCCACCTCTGCTCGGCTCGCGGCGGCGCCGGCGGTGGCCGTGGTGGGCATTGCCGGCGGTCTTGATGGCCGGTTGCGGCCCGGAGACGTGGTCGTCGCAGATGTGGTCAGGCATGCCGGCGGTGCACTGCCGGAGATGCGCTGCCCAAGCGCACCCCTGTTGGCCTCCCGGCTCCGGGCCTCGGGCCTGCCTGTGTGGATCGGTTCGGTCGTGACAAGTGATCATGTAGTGGCAGGGCGTGAGCGCGAACAGCTCGCGTCCTGCGGTGCCCTGGCCGTCGACATGGAGTCGGCCTGGCTGCTCAACGGAAACCGCCCGGAGGTGGTGGTGCGGGTGGTGGCGGACACTGCTGGCCAATCGCTGGTGAACCCGGCCACGCTCGGCAAAGTACGTCACGCCGTCTCCGAGCTGGCCCGGCTCGGCCCGGGGCTGGCGGACTGGTCCGCTGCGTTGGGAGCCCGCACCGTGTTGCTGGCCGGACCGCGGTCATTTTGTGCCGGTGTGGAGCGGGCGATCGAGGTTGTCGAGCGCGCTTTGCATCAACGTGGGGCACCGATCTACGTTCGCAAACAGATAGTTCACAATTTGCATGTGGTCCGTGAGCTCGAGCAGCGCGGGGCGGTGTTCGTCGACGAGCTCGACGACGTGCCCGATGCGGCTACCGTGGTGTTCTCCGCGCATGGGGTGGCTCCCGCGGTCCGTGAGGCTGCCGAGGATCGTCGCCTCGACGTCATCGACGCGACCTGCCCGCTCGTCACCAAGGTGCACACGGAGCTACGGCGATTCAGTGACCGTGGAGACACCGTGATCTTCATTGGGCACGCCGGTCATGAGGAGACTGTCGGGACAATGGGTGAGCGACCGGGGCGGACGGTGCTGGTCGAAGACCTGCACGACGCTCGAACGGTCCAGGTCGCCGACGAGCAGCATGTCTCCTACCTGGTCCAGACCACGTTGTCCACCGACGAAGTAACCGACATCGTGGCGGTGCTGGGTGAGCGCTTCCCGGCATTGCGGGCGCCGGCGTCCGACGACATCTGTTACGCGACGACGAACCGACAAGTTGCGCTTCGCGCGGTTGCGGCGGAGTCAGAGGTCGTGCTGGTGCTGGGATCGACGAACTCCTCCAACAGCAACCGGCTGGTGGAGACGGCGGCACGGATGGGCACGCCGGCGTACCTTATCGACGATGTGTCCGACATTGCGCTGAGCTGGTTGACCGCGGCTCCACGCGTGGGTCTCACGGCGGGGGCGTCGGCCCCGAGTGCTCTTGTCGACGAGGTTGTCGAGGCGCTCGCCGGCCTCGGTCCGGTCGACGTACAAGAACGGCATGTGGTTACCGAGCAAGTCCACTTCACGCTCCCAAAGGAGGTACGTCCGGCATGAATATGCCTTTGCGTCAAACCCTGAAGATCGGTAGCTATCTGCTCCGGCAGCGGCTGAGCGGCCGGGAGAAGTTCCCCCTGCTTGTCGAGCTGGAACCGCTCTTCGCGTGCAACCTGCAATGTGCTGGCTGCGGCAAGATTCAGCATCCGGCGGACGAGTTGCGTCGCCGGATGCCGGTGGAGCAGGCGCTGGAGGCGATGGCGGAGTGCGGGGCACCGATGGTCTCCATCGCGGGTGGAGAGCCGCTGATGCACCCGGAGATCGACAAACTCGTCAACGAGTTGGTGGCGCGAAAGAAGTTCGTGTTCTTGTGCACCAACGCGATGCTGGTGCGCAAGTGGTGGGACAAGTTCGACTTCCACCCCTCGCCGTACTTCGCGTTCACCGTGCACATCGACGGGCTGCAAGAGCGCCATGACGCCTCGGTCTGTCAGGAGGGCGTGTTCGAGGAGGCGGTGGCCGCGGTCCGCTGGCTGAAAGAGCGCGGCTTCAAGGTCACCACCAACTCGACCTTCTTCAACACCGACAGCCCACAAAACATCATCGACGTGCTCGACTTCCTCAACGACGACCTCAAGGTCGACCAGATGATGATTTCCCCGGCGTATGCCTATGAGAAGGCACCGGATCAAGAGCACTTCTTGGGTGTGACCGAGACGCGGGAACTGTTCCGCAAGGCGTTCGCCAACGGGAACCGCAAGCGGTGGCGTCTCAACCACTCCCCGCTGTTCCTCGACTTCCTGCAAGGCGACGTCGACTTCGGTTGTACGGCGTGGGGGATCCCGAGCTATTCGCTGTTCGGGTGGCAGCGGCCCTGCTATCTGATGGCCGACGGCTACACCAGCACCTACAAGGAACTGGTGGAGTCGACCGACTGGGACTCCTACGGCCGCGGCCGCGACCCACGCTGCGCCAACTGCATGGCCCACTGCGGCTACGAACCCACCGCCGTGATGGCCACCATGGGCTCCCTCAAGGAATCCCTGCGGGCCGCCCGCAGCTGACGTTCATCCGCAACAGCTGACGTTCGTCTGGAAGGGGCACTCCCCCCGGCAACAGAAACTTGCCTCGTTGCGCTACCTGCCAGGACCGTTGCGAAGCGAGTGAGCGTAGACGAACGTCTCGCTATGCGGTACTCAGCGCCTATATCTTCAAACACATGCTTCATGAAGCATCTGCGGAGCTTCCCGACCCTAACAGTTCGGATGAGCCGGGAACCGTGAAGGCGTCTCATGTTCATGCGGCGAAAAGTGATGGCGAGCAGCTCACGCTTGGGTCCAGTGGGTGCGCTGCTGACGCTTGGCTTCGTACTTGGCGGCGTCGCTACACCCCCACCAGGCGACTCGGCTGCGGCCGCATCCAGCAGAGCGGCGTCCGCCAGCTTGGCCACGTCCGGGTATTACTGGCAAGTGGGAGCCCAAAGCACAGATTCAACCGACCACTACGCTACTGGAGCCCGAAGCTTCTTGGGCCATTTCCCGCTGCCCCAGTACGAACCAAGTGGCGCCACCGTCTTTGTCTGGATCGCCTCGACATTGGGAAATGGAAGCTTTTATCAAGCAGGCACGGCAACCAACTACCCTGGCTGCAGAGATCAAATGTCTGAATTCGTTCAAGCTTTCGGCCCCGCTGGGAACCGTAAGGTGAGTATCGATGTGTCCTGCGGTGTCACAATTCCCGATTACGCCAATTTTTCAATATACGTGAACAAGTATGTGGGTAACGGGTTCTATCAATGGAATGCTGGCGGAAGGACGGGCGAATTGCCCGGGTCTGCATTCAAGGTGAAAGCTTCTGGGATCGGAAGGCATACGCCATTTTCAGTAGCCGAACTCAGTTCGGGCAATCCCATAGATCGCAACTCACAACTAGGCCCTGTCGGCGCCAATCCAGCTCTTCAGACCCGTCACGGTGGCATCTGGTACGCGTCTTATTCGGCGCAGGCCTATTATGGCTATGGCGCCACGTGTCCCCCAACCAAAGTATTTGCTGAAAATTTTAACACGATTTCAATGGGGACTGGGCTTAACCATTCCTGCACTAACAATGGAGCGATATTATGGGCTCAATGAGACCAGCGTCTGTATTGCGTTGTGGTATTATTCTATCACTCTCTCTTTTAGGGGTGGTGGCGTGCGGAGATGCCGCCTCGCGAGCACCGGTTGGTCAAGCAAGCTCGCGCAGTCTATCTCGCCTTGTCCCTGCACTTCCTCTGCCTCCGGATGCGCCTTGCACCTACCCCACTTCTTCAGATGTGGCAAATCAAGCGGATGCGAGCGATACGGTTATTGATGCGACCGTCGGTCCAGGGACATACTCGGACTCAACTGAGTGGACGTTCCCGCTCGACAACGTTAGTGTTCTGCTTTCGCGCTCGGGGACTCCGGCTCCGACTAACGTCTCCGAAGACGGTGTCCCATCCCAGGCGCTGCTTCATCCCGGCGAATACATTCTTTTCTTAACAGAGGATCCTGACCAGAGTTTCTATGTGACCGACGGGATGTTGGGGGCCTTTTGGGTGGATGCGGCCGGGTGGGTGAACATGAACTGCCCAAACTATCAGGATCCTCCAAACCCACTGGTCGCTCAAGGAACACTTCTCTCCAAAGCACAGTTCATGTCAGATATTCCCAGTTCTATGGCGCCTCGTCCATTGCCTAGCGAGCAGAAGCACTGACGCGTTACTTAGCAGCCGGCCGCGACGGATCGTCACGCCGCCGTCGCAGTACCGTCTTTGAGCCATCCACTGCAGCGCAGCCGACGCTGGACGTCACCTTGGCAGCGGAGCGAATCTGGTCCGGTCCCATTGCCCTGCCGAGCGTCGGTCAGGCAGCTGGACAGCGGAGTGGACGGCGTCCTTCGCGGCGCAGCTCTGTTTCGAGGTCGAATGAGTAGATGCCGTAGAAGCTGATGTGGTCGTGCTGCACGGGTGTGATGTGCGCTGCGTCTTCGTCAGTGACGGGGTGGCCACCAGCTCGGAGGGCGTCGAGCGCGTCGCCGAGATAGGTTCAGCGTCGGACAGGAACCGAACTGGCATGAGGCACCCTAGTCACGGCGCTCAATGTTGAACAAGGCCGCGGCGTCGTGCGCCAGTCCCGCCGGTACCCGGATCCATGAGTGGTACGCCTGCGTGGTGCAGGGGGGGTTCGCCGGACGCGTCATGCGCGAGACGACGCCCGGCCCAGCCGGGGGAAGCGGCGCCATGACGTTATGGATGTGGGCCGATTGTCAGGATCGCGAGAGTGTCCGGCGTTGGTCCATACAGCCACCACAGCCGCCAAGCACCTGGTGTCCTGTTCTCGACGTAGGACTCCCACACCTCCTCGCCTGCCGGGCCGGTGAGGGACTGGTATTTGTGGGAGTTCAACCCCGGATGGCCGGGGCCGACGTCGCGGAGCAACCGCAACGTCTTCTTAACCTTCTTCAACTTCTTGGCGTGGGCAGGCTTGGCGAGGTCCTTCAGGACGCGAAGCGCCTCATCGGTGTAAACCAGCGCGAAGGGCGGCGCGCTCACCTGTCGGCGTCATCCTCGAGCAGGTCATCCCTGCGGTGCACATGCCCCCGAGAGGCGTCGGCCATGCCGCGCAGGAGCGACTCGCGTAGCGCCTGATCCTCCCATACCAGCAACTCCCGCCTTGGGATGCTGGCTAGAGGCGACAGCAGGATCTCACCACTCGGGCTGATGGACACCAAGAATCTGTCGTTGCGGTGCACACCGGCGCGCCCGAATGCGATCCGCCCTCGATCGTCAGCCGCTACTTCGGCGACCGGCTCGAAGCCGACAAGTGCGCTCACTGCTGTCCCTCCTCGGTGTTAGATCGACCTAGCATACCTCTTCAGGTGGGCATGTGGGTAAAACCCACATGCCCACCGATTTTGCTTGACCTTAAGTGGGTTAGCGATCGGGCGGCTACCTGACGTGCGGATAGGCTGAAGGCAAGAATGGCACCATGCCGAGCCGCATTGCAGTTGTCGCCATCGCCGCCGTCCAGCCGCGTTTGATCGCAGGCTTCTGGTGCAGCGTGCTGGGATGGCAGGTGGTCGAAGAGGATGCCGAAGTGATCAGCATCGCACCGTCCGGTGGCGCGTGGCCAACCATCGACGTGCTGACCGTTCCTGAGCGCAAGACCGTTCAGAACCGGCTGCACTTGGACCTGCGCGCAGATGGGGTAGCGACCTCGCAGGAACTCGATCGATTGCTGAGCCTCCGGGCGCGCGGCGTGTCGACGTCGGCCAGCAATCTGATGTCAGCTGGGTCGTTCTCAGCGACCCAGAGGGCAACGAGTTCTGTCTGCTCTCACGGCCGGTTCAGCAGGTCCAGCCGGGCGTCCAATCGTGTCCGTGAACGCTCCTCCCGCGGGCGTGAGTCGCGTTCGTGGCGAACGGTGGTTCGGACGGGCATAGGAACGCGGTTCGTACACGTAAGTCGAGCCGACGAAGAGCCTCTGGGACGCGTGACGGCTTACGCGGAAGTTGGTGACGGCTCGCGCGAAGAAGCTGACGGCTCCCTCGAAAATGAGCCCATCTTCATGGCGCAGGGGCGCTCCGCCAGGAGCCATCGGCGTTCGGCCGGAAGAAAGTGACGGCTCGGCGGGAAGAAAGTGACGGCTCGGCAGGAAGAAAGTGACGGGTCGGCGGAGATTAGGGGTGGCCCCAGCGGGAGGAGAGGGTGGAGTAGCGCTGCGGGGCCAGTGCCTGCACAGCGACGGCGAGCTTGAGCCAGCCGGGCACCACCACTTCCGCGCGATCGTGCTCGACGGCGTCGACGAGAGCGCGTGCGACCCGATCCGCCGAAATCGGCCGAGGAAACCGACGCGTATACGGTTCACCGCGACGCGAGGAGAACTCCGTGGCGACGACACCGGGCGCCACTGTCGTCACCGTCAGACCAAATCGGGCGACCTCGCTCCGCAGGCTCGCCGCGAAGATGGTGAGGCCGGCCTTGGACGCGGCATACACGGATTCCTGCGGTACGCCGAGCAGGCCGGCGATCGAGGTGACGAACACGAAATGCCCGCCGCCACGCTCGAGCATCCCCGGCAGCCACTCGCGAGTCAGCCCGATCGGGGCGAGCAGGTTCACCGCCAACACACGCTGGATCTCGGCGTCACCGAGGGTGCAGAGCGGGCCGGAAAGCCCCACGCCCGCGTTGTGCACGACCAGGTCGGGGAGGGGGCCGGCGTTGACCCGCTCGGCGAGGCGCCGTACGTCGTCGGCATCCGCCAGGTCGGCGACCACGTAGTCGCCATCCGTGTCGACGACCACCCGCTCCAGCCGTGCCTCGTCACGTCCGCAGAGCAGCAGCCGGCAGCCGGCAGCCGCCAGCTCCAACGCGGTAGCTCTGCCGATCCCGCTTGACGCGCCGGTCACCAGCGCCAGCGCGCCGTCGAGCTTCGTCACGAGATCACCTCTTCACTGAGCTGCCATGTTCACCCGGCGGCCGTGCCACCGGGTCACTGGGTCACGGCACCACTGGGCCACTGGGCCACAGGTCGCCGAGCCACTGCGCCGCCGAGGCGCTGCATCACGGTGTCGCGGTGTCCGGGCGGGATGGCTGGCGCGCCGGCTCCTGCTCGGCGCTCTCCAAGCAGGCGGCGATCTCCTGCGACCGATGGGCGAGCAGCGCGATGCCGATGGCGGTCGCTGCCAGCGCGAGGATCTCACCGACGATCTGCCCCGGCGCCGAGCCGATCGCCTCACCGAGCCAGGCGATGCCGATGCCGATCGAGACCACCGGGTCGCCCACCGTGATCGTGGCGATGGCGGCGGCACCTAACAGCCCGCTTTGGAAGGCGTTCTGGTTGAGCAGGAAGCCGCACGGCCCCACGATCAGGACGGCGTACAGCTCCCAACTCGTCCACAGATCGCCGACCTGCATCGACGTCAGGCTGCGCACCAGGCCCGCCGTGGTGCCGTAACAGACAGCGGTAGCACCGGCCAGCGGAAGCGCGCGAACCTCGTGGCTTAGGCGCGAGGCTACGCTAAGGCATACTGCGACAACCACGATCAGCCCGATCCCGAGCGGCAGCGCAGCCGAGCTGTCGAACCGCCCGGATCCGGCCAACGGTTGCGCAACCACCAGGAAGGCAGACAAGCCAGCCAGGGCCGCCAGTGCGCCGGCGATCAGCCTCACATCGGGCCTTCGATGCTCGAGCCAACACGCGAAGCCGATGAAGAACAACATCCCGGTCACCAGCAGCGGCTGCACCAAGGTAAGCGGCCCGAAGCGCAGCGCCACGACTTGCAACGCGAAGCCGAGAGCGCCGAGCAAAACCCCGGAGCGGAAACCCTGCACGCGGATCAGGTCCACCAGCAAGCCCGGCCGCAGCGCCTTTCTCGGTGGTGCCGTCTGAGTGGCCCTATGTTGAAAGGCTCCAGCGGCGCCGAATGCTCCCGCAGCACACACCGCCGTGACGACCGAGACGACGAGACTCAGACTGTCTTCCATCTCATTGGGCCGGCTCAGCGGCTGGCGCTGCATGCGCTGGCCAGCTGGCCGCTGCTGCCACCATGCGCCCCCCACCAGCGTCGAATGCGTCTCGTACGGCGGCCGCCACCGCGTCGTGCTCCAGCCCAAGTGCCCTGTCAACAAGCACACCCACGCCTACCACCCCGTCCTGAACCACTACACCCACCGTTGCGGGCACCCCGGGAGCCAGCGGGAGCACCGGATACACGGCGGTGACGCGGGTCCCGGCGCACCACCGTTGCCGGCGGGCACCGGGCATATACGACACGATGGTATTGAAGAACCGTCGGGTGTAGACAATGCGGGCCGCCTGCCGGTGCAGGCAGGTCGGGAGGCGCCCTGCCAGCCGCATCACCAGCTCCGCCGCCTCGGGTTCACCGCGGGCTGCCCGTAGCCGGACCTCGTTGCGAATCGCGAGCACCCGCTCAGCGAGCCGCATCTGACCCATCGGCAGATCCAGCGCGATGGTTCCCGTCCAGTTGCCGAAGAGACGGTCGAGCCGAGGCGCCCGAATCGCGATCGGGACCATTGCCCGCAACGGCTGATCGGCAACCACCCAACCCGTCGGTCGAAGCACCCTGTCCAAGGCGTCGGCCGTGATGCCCAGCATGACTTCGCTCGGTTGAGCGCCAAGGTCTGCAGCCATCCCACGCACCTGCGACCACGGCAGTGGCACGCTGACGATGTCCAGCTCTCCGGTCATCGCCGCCCGGTTGAGTGGCTGCGTCGGCACCCGTCCGCGGGTGGCGAGGTGCCCCAGGCCACGGGCCAGGGCTCGCACGGGGACTCGGCCCGCTGCTCCACTTCGCGACGTACGGCGCTCGATCAGCGGATCGTCGGCGGCGTGGTCGAGCAGCCGGTCGAGAAGGCCGATCGCGGAAATGCCGTCGCCTTGTGAGTGGTGCAGCTTGATCGCGAGGACACTGCGTCCGTCCGCTTGACCGCGGACCAGCAGCATCCGCCACGCCGGCTCGCCCGGCGGCATCGGCTTGCCCCAGAAGTCACTGATGACACGCCAGACGTCGTTGTCGCTGGCGTGCGCAGGCACCGCCTGCTCGGCCACATGTCGAGTCATTTCGACCGTGTCCTGCAACAACCAGCCGGGCAGCCGACGGACGAGCACCCGACGCGTCGACGGCAGCCCGCTGGTGCGTCCCTGGATGCTCTCGCACACGTCGAGAGCGGTCACCGACGTGCCAGGCGCGATCGGAGCAAGTTCGACGACGGCTCCGAGCTCCTGACGGACGAGGTCGGTTTCGACGTGGGTGAAGAAGGCGTCCGCGGCGCGCATCGGCCAAGGCCGGGTTGGGCGCGCGGAGGGCCCAGTCGCTGCCCGGCTCATGCCCCGCTGGGCCAGCGAGCACAACCCGTCGTCGAAGTCGTGCGCCGCTAGGTGGACGTTGGCACGCCTCGAGAGGTCGTCCAACGTCGCCGGATCGGCTGCCAGCGACCGGATTCGGTTCGCCAACTCACGCCCGCTGACGCAGACGTCGGCGAGGCCGGTGACCGCCATCAAGTTGGCGTTGGCCCGACCGTGCGCCGCGATTGGGCTCGACATCACCACCGGGACACCGCTGGCGAGTGCTTCGGACACGGTCGCGCCGCCTGCGTTTGTGAGTACGACGTCGGACGCCCGCACGACCGCTGACATGTCGTCGGTCCATCCCAGCGTCAGCAACCGGTCCGTCGGCAAGACGAGTTGCGTCAAGCGCCTCCTGGTCACCTCGTTGCGACCGCAGGCAGCTACCACCTGGACCTGGTCGCCGGCTCCCGTCAACATCGTTACCGTCGCTTCGACGTCACCGAATGCATAAGCTCCGCAGGACACCAGAACCACGAAGGCGTCCGGACGAAGACCCAGCGCTCGACGCGCCGCCTGGCGATCCCCGGGACGAAACGACTCGACCACCGGCGGGGCAGACACCTCGACGACCGCGCCGGGAGCTGCGTGGTGCGCCACCGGCACCGCTGCCTCGTGCATGACCAGGTTCAAGTCGAGCTCGGGATAGACCCAGAACGGGTGTGGAGCGAAATCGGAGACCCAGGCGCCCACCGGCACCGCCAGGCCGCGGTGCCGGCGTAGCCAGGCCAAGCCGGCGCTGCCCAGCGGATAGGTGGAGACGATCAGATCTGGATCGAAATGATCGATGTCGGCCATCAGCCGTCGCCCGCACCAGCTACCGGTGAATCGCTTGGACGCGCGCGCAAACCAGCCGTGCCGCCACAAGGCCGAGTAGAACAACTCATACAACCAAGGGGTCTGCTCGACGTTCGCCACATAGATCGATCGAAACAGCGGGCCGATGCCTCGGCCCATCACGTCCAGGGCGTCGATCCGCCGGGTTTCGCTGCCCGGCCACAGCCGCCGTACCGACTCCTCCAACGCGCTAGCCGTCGCGTTGTGGCCACCGCCCATGTCGGCAGACACGACGAGCACCCGGCGAGGAAAGGTGACCTCGGCAGACACGGGATCCTCGGTCACGGCCACCATAGGGAAGCCTTACCCATATTCGCGTCGCGGCACACCGCGCCCCCGAGCCTGGCTCACGGATGATAGTTCAGCGCCAGTCCTCGCCAGGTGCGGACACCGACGCGGGCCTTCCAGTCCTCCCAGGCGGTGCCTAGCGTCTTGACGATGTCGGGGTGCTGGGCGGCGACATTGTGCGTCTCCGTGCGGTCCTCGACCATGTCGTAGAGCTCGAACGGCCCCGACGGCACGTCGCTTACGATCTTCCACCCGTCCTGTCGCGCCGCTCGGTGCCCCTCGAACTCCCAGAACAGGCGCCGATTGTGATCCCAATCCGCCGCGTTCGAGGCATTAGTGAGCACGTTCGCGAAGCTCTCTCCCTCCATCGGATACACCTCGCTGCCTTGTCGGGTGGTGGGGTACGTCGCCCCGGCGAGCTCCACCATCGTCGGCATGAAGTCCATGACATGCAGCGGTCGGTTGTCGACCCCCCCACTGGGAAGGGTGCCGGGCCACGAGGCAAGGAACGGCGTGCATATCCCGCCCTCCTCGACCCATCTCTTGTAGCGTCGAAACGGCGTGGCGCTCACGTTCGCCCAGTCCTCGCCATAGCTGGAGAACGTGTCGCTCGCCCCCGGAAAGACAGCAGGCGTGTTGCCACTGCGCATCGGCTTGCCGTTGTCGGTAGGGACACTTTGCTTCTCGTGCTGGGGGATGCCCTCGGCAGAGGCTCCGTTGTCACTCAAGTACAGCACCAGGGTGTCTTGCTCCAGCCCCTGCTGCTTGATCGTGTCGAGGATCTTGCCGATCCCCTGGTCCATCACACTCACTTGGGCTGCGTAGACCTCCATCCGAGCCGCTTCCCAGTCTTTGGCGGCTGCCGTGTCCCACGGTTCGACACCCACCGGCGGCGGCGACAGTTGCCAACGTGGATCGGTGATCCCCAGTTGCTTCAACCGCTCGTAGCGCTTTTCCCGGGTCGAGGTCCAGCCCTGCTTGTAGTGGCCGTGGAACGGCACGATCGCGTCGGCGGGGGCTTGCAGCGGCCAATGTGGTGCCGTGTAGGCACAGTAGAGAAAGAACGGGTCGGGGCCCTTGGCGAATTCTTGGATGCGGTTGATGGCGTAGCCGGTGATCGCGTCGGTCATGTAGAAGTTCCGCTTCGGCGAGACGCCGATCATCTTGCCGTTAAGGAAGCGCTCGGTGGTGAAGTAACCGTTCCCGCCGACTTCGCAAAACGCTTCATCGAAGCCGCGCGCCGGTGGAAGGGATTGCTTTTGATGCCAACCTGAGACGTGCCATTTGCCGGAGATTGCAGTGCGATAGCCGGTCTGCTTGAGGACCTCCGCAATCGTCGCGCAGTTGCCGTTGAGGTAGCCCTGGTAGCCCGGGCTTCCGTAGTTCTTCGTGTAGTAGCCAACCCCGGTCTGCGTGGGGTAGAGGCCGGTCAGCAGGGCCGCCCGGCTCGGGCAACACATCGGGTTGTTGGTCATCTGCGTGAACGTTCGACCGCCGTGACCGATGCTGTCAATGTGCGGCGTCGGAATCTCGGACCCGAAACAGCTCAGGTCGCTGTAACCCATGTCGTCGGCGAGGATCACGACAATGTTGGGCCGCTTGGGCTGAGTGGAGGCCGAGGTGCCGCTGCACCCCTCAAGTGCGAGGCCGGCCATCACGGCGCCGGATCCCTGTAAAAGCCGTCGTCGGCTGATGTCGGTCATGCTGCCTTTCCCGGGTTATGAGCTTTGCTAGCGATATCGACTCGCCGGCGCGCCTTGCTGTGGGCTAACCGTGTTCTCCGAAACCCGTTCGCACGGCCAGTGTTGGCGCTGGCGAATCGTCCCCGGCGGAAGAACGTTTCGAGCATACGTGACGTCACGGGCGACTCGACCGGAGTAACCGATCCCCCGGCTGGGTACGGCGGCAGTGCCGGTTCGGCGAGATACTGTCACCGGAGCACAGAAGAGGAGGTGCGCATGGTTGACCTGTCGCGGGTGGCCGTCACCGGAGGTGCTGGCTTCTTGGGCGTCAGGCTGTGCGAGGTTTTGCTGGAGGGTGGATCGGAGGTGATCTGCCTGGACAACTTCGCGACCTCCACGTTGGCAAGTGTCGAACATCTCGCCACGTCACCAGGGTTCCACCTGCGGCCAGTCGATGTCAGCGAACCGTTCGACGTGGAGGGACCACTCGACGCGGTCTGCCATCTGGCGTCACCTGCCTCACCCATTGATTACCTTCGGTTGCCGATCGAGACGTTGCGGGTGGGCAGCCTTGGCACCATGCACGCCCTCGACCTGGCTCAACGCATGCGCGCCCGTTTCGTGCTCGCCTCCACGTCGGAGGTCTACGGTGATCCCCTCCAGCACCCGCAACGCGAGGATTACTGGGGCAACGTCAATCCGGTCGGTCCGCGGGGCGTCTACGACGAGGCCAAACGATTCGGGGAGGCTGTCACCACCGCCTACCGAAGTGCTCGCGACGTCAACACGGGAATCGTGCGAATCTTCAACAGCTATGGTCCCCGGATGCGTGGGTACGACGGTCGCGCCGTGCCCACGTTCATCCGGCAGGCGCTGTCGGGCGAGCCGATCACGGTCGCCGGTGACGGCAGCCAGACCCGCTCACTGTGCTACGTCGACGACACGGTCCGCGGCCTGATCACGATGGCCAACAGTGAGCACTCCGGTCCGATCAACATTGGCAACGCTGACGAAGTGTCCGTGCTGCAACTGGCGATGCAGATCAAGGAGCTGACGGTCTCGGATTCACCGGTACGGCACGTCGAGCTGCCCGAGGACGACCCCAAGGTGCGCCGACCCGACATCTCGCTGGCTGCCGAAGTGCTGGGGTGGTCACCATCCGTCACCACCGAGGTGGGGCTTCAGCGCACCGTGGAGTGGTTTGCCGCCGCCGTAGCGACCGAAGCCGACAGCACCGACTCGGCGCAAGCGGTCACCTCGTCGGCCTGAATCGTCTCCAGGCCGGGGTCGAGCCGATCGGCGTGCGGGTCACCGGTCTCTCCCCGCCATAGTGTGACGTGCGGCCCTCCACCGGTCGGCCCCCACAGGGCCGGGTCAACCGGCCCGAACAGTACGACCGATGGAGTCGCGAACGCGGTGGCCAGATGAGCAACACCGGTGTCACCCGACACGACAAGACGAGCGGCCGCAACCAGCGCCACCAGCTCGGTCAGTGACCTGCCGAAAAGCGCGGCCCGAGCCGGCAACCCGGCCTCCCCGACGACGCGGTTCACCAGCTCCCGCTCCGCGGCGCTACCGGTGACCACCACCGGAGCTCCTAAGCGTGACAGCGCCTTCGCCACGGCTGCGAATCGGGCTGGCGGCCACTGCCTGGCGCTTGAGGCTGCCCCCGGATGGATGATGATCGCTCCCGCAACGACCGGCTTGGACGGCGGAGTGTCAAGGCGCAAGTCGTCGGTTCGGACCACCTGACCGAACTGTGACCGCACCAACCCGGCCCACCGTTCGACCTCGTGCGCGTCGGCTTCCCACGTCGGCCCGCCGATCCCGAGCTCAGGCCGGCCGAATGCCACCAGACGCACCGGCCGAGTCGCCATCAGCACCAGATGACTCTGGGGGCCGCGCCCATGCAGGTTGACCGCGACATCGGGGCTTGCCCCGTGCCAGTCGAGGGGTTCCAGCGAGTCGGTCTCCAGCAGGTCGTCGATCCCGCCGACGAGGGGAACGAGTGGGCGCAGCCAGTCAGACGTGGCCAGCACCAGTCGATGCTCGGGCAAGGCAGCCCGCACCCCACGCAGCGCGGGCACCGTCGTGAGCAGGTCACCGAGACCCAGCGCCCGCAAGACGAGTGCGACGGGACGACGTGCCGGAGTTGGAGGCGACGCGCTGAGAGTCCGCGCAGATGGGGAGTCGCCGGGCTCGCGGACTCTTACGGCCACGAGCTGTCGATCGAGGGCGCCACCACAAGCTCGCGCACTTCGCAGCCGGACGGCTGGTCCAGGGCGAACAGCACGGCTCGCGCCACGTCTTGCGGCCGGTTGAGCTTGGCGTCCGGCGGGGGCTTGTACTGCTCGGTGCGCCCGTCGAAGAACGGGGTCTGCATGCCGCCCGGGAGCAGGAGCGATACGCCGACCTGGCCGGCGGTTTCGGCCGCCAGCGCCCTGGTGAAGCCCACCACCCCGAACTTCGAGGCACAGTACGCCGTAGCGTCGCTAACCGCGCGGACGCCCAACGTCGACGCCACCGTCACCACATGGCCATGCCGCTTCTTGAGCTCCGGGATCGCGGCCCGGACCACCGCAACCGTGCCAAGCAGGTTGACCTTGATCACCTTCTCCCAGTCGTCGGCCGGCACGTCTTCGAGTACGCCGCACGAGTCCACGCCCGCGCAGGTCACCACCGCGTCAAGCCCACCGGCGCGCTGCACTGCTCGGGTCACCGCCGCCTCTGCTGCCGCCCGGTCAGCCACGTCCACCAGCTCATGGTCCACGTCGACGGCCGGTTCCGTCCGGTCGAACACGATCGGCGTGTCACCGCCGGTTTGCAGCAGGTCAACGACGGCTGCGCCAAGCCCGGAGGCGCCTCCGGTCACGATTATGGTGCGTGTCATCTCAGGTGTGCCCTTCTCTCATGTGCCCTTCTCTGAGGTGCTCTGCTTCTGTGATGACCGTGGGTGGCGTCATGAATCGCCGGGTTTAGAGCCCGCGGCTCTTAGCAGTCTGGTGGTCGATCGGCCCTCGACGTACGGCAACGCGACCGACTGACCGCCCCAGCCGGCGAGCACCGCCGACTCGGGGAGGTCTGCGGCGGAATAGTCGCCACCCTTGGCCCAGACGTCGGGCCGGAAAGTGGCCAGCACCTGCTCGGGAGTGTCCTCGTCGAACATCTCGACGGCGTCGACGCATTCGAGCGCCTCCAGGACCCGACGGCGGTCGTGACCGGGCACCAGCGGCCTCGCGTTGCCTTTCAGTCGCCTCACCGACGCGTCGGAGTTCAGACATACGATCAGGCAGTCACCGAGCCGCCGTGCTGCTCGCAAGGTCGCGACATGTCCGGCGTGGAGCAGATCGAAACAGCCGCCGGTGGCTACGACTACGCCGCCGGCGGCGTGCACCCGCGTCGCCACCTCGCTGGCGCTGGGAGTCGACGAGTGCAGCGGCCGATCGGCCGGGGCAGCCGGCGTGCTCGTCACACCACCGGCTCCACCCCCGGCGACGAACAACGAGGCGGCTAGCACCGCATGGTGTACGGCGTCTGCCGGCGTCTGCCCCGCTCCGAGCGCCAGCGCGGCCGCCACCGCGAACCGATCACCCGCCCCGCACGAGTCAATCACGTCGACGTCGGGAGCGGGGAAAACCAGCGGCGCGCCTTGACCGTAGCTCAACAATGCACCGGCTCCGCCGAGCGTGACCGCGACGGCTCGGGCCTGCCACTTCGCGACCAATGTCTCGGCTGCGACGGTGGTTGCGGCCAGTCCCGGCTGTTGCTGCGAGCTGCCGAGCCGCTGCGCCCACCCGGCTGCCTCTGCCTCGTTCGGCGTCACCAGATGCGCTCCCGGAATCGGAGCGGCACCCCGTGGGTGTGGATCCCATACGACGGGCAGCCGTGCGGGCAGCGCCGACAGCACCTCTCGCAGCACCGGTGTCGCGGTGCTGCCGCATCCGTAGTCGCTGACCAACACGGCGTCACCAGCTTCGAGCGCGTCACGCGCCTCGGTTGATAACTCGCCAACCGTCCCTGGACTGCCTCCGGAGTCGACCCGCAACAGCGATTGCCGCCGACTGCGGATCCTGGTCTTGACCGTGGTAGTGCCGGTGAACGGCAGCGCGCAGACGCGGACACCGGCCTGACAGAGCAGCCTGGTGACCTGGGCACCCGCATCGTCGGTGGCAAGCGGTGCGATCAATGTGACGTCGGCGCCCTCCCGTGCGGCCAGACTGGCTGCCAGCGCAGCCCCGCCGGCACGTGCTTGCCGATGCTTCTCGTCGACCACCGGGACCGGCGCGTCCGGGCATAGCCGAGTTGTCTCTCCGAGCACGTCGACGTCAAGCAGCGCGTCTCCGATCACCACCAACGACATGGTCATCGGCCGCCCTCCACGAACGCCACCGGCTGACTGGCCTCTAGCACGGAGCCGACATCAAGCGCCCGCGCTCCAAGTGCCGAGTCCAAACCTGCGCAAAGCACGTGCAAGGCGACCAGGTGCAACTCCTGGACCGTTGCCGTCGATGCTGCCGACACGCACAGTGCCTCGTGAGCAGCCGAGGCAAGCGGGTTCGGGGCGGCTCCGGTGAGCGCCCATACCGTCATGCCACACGCGTGCGCTCGCCGCGCCGCGGTCACCACATTGGGGCTTCGACCACTTGTCGACAACAACACGAGCACGTCTCCCGGCCGGCCGTGGGCCTCGACCTGGCGAGCGAACAGCTCGTCTGCGGGGTAGTCGTTCATGATCGCGGTCAGGCTTGAGGTTTCTGCGCTCAGACAGATCGCGGAGTAGGGGCGCCGGTCGTCGCGATAGCGCCCCACCAACTCGGCGGTGAGGTGCTGCGCCTGCGCGGCGCTGCCCCCGTTCCCGGCCGCCAGCAGCCGCCCGCCGTCGCCGACCACCGCGGCCAGTCGATGACCCCACCGGTCGGCCAACTCGGCGCAGCCGTCGAACTCGTCGATCGCCGCCCGCAGCTGCGCGACGTGGTCGAGTCCGCCCGACGTCGGTTGACTCGGCGTCGGTTGACTCGGCATCGGTTGACTCTGGATCGGTCGGCTCGGCATCGGTCCGCTCATCTGCGCACCCCGAACACTGCAGCCGAGGTGCGCGCAACGACGGTGCGGTAGACGTCTTCGGTGGCGGCCGCGACGGTGGCCCAGTCGTAGGCATTGCGCACTCGATTCAGGCCCGCAGCGCCGTACGCCTCGCGCCGGCGGCGATCCGCCAGCAGACCAGCAAGGACCTCGGTCAACCGATTGGAGTCGCGGGCTGGGACCAGCTCGCCACTGACCCCGCTGACCACCGTGTCGGTGAGGCCGCCGACGGCGGACGCTACCACCGGCCGCGCGCAGGCCATCGCCTCCAACGGCACAATCCCGAACGGCTCGTACCACGGCATGGCGACCACGACGTCGCACGACTTGATCAGCGCCGGCATCGCTGCCCGGTCGACGCGCCCGACGAATCTCACCCTCCCATCGACGCCGCACTCGCGGGCCCGGGATCGCAACCGCTCCACGTCCGGGTCTATCGGCAGCAGGTCGGCCGATGGGCCCCCGGCCACCACCAGCTCCACCCGCGGCAGGCCTGGCAAGGCGGTGATGACGTCGGCGACACCCTTGCGCTCAACCAACCGGCCGACCGTGAGGAGCTTTGGGCGTCGGGCCGATCGTTGCGGTTCCGGCGTGAACAAGTCGGTGTCGACGCCGCACGGGACGATCGAGACTCGTGAACGGTCTAAACCCATCGCCTCAAGCTCATGGACCTCGTCCGAACAGGTGGCGATCACGTGATCGGCCCGGCGCCCAATGTCCGCCTCGACGACCACGCGGCTGGCTGGGCTGGTATCCCGGCCGCCTTGATGCCGGCGTTTCACCGTGCCCAACGCGTGGAATGTCTGGATCACCGGCAGCCCGAGGGCGCGACCGGCCGACAAGGCGGCGATCCCGCTCATCCAAAAGTGCGCATGGACGACGTCGTACGGCGTCTGCGCCCACCGCGTCTGCAGATAGTCGGCGAACGCCGGCATGTGCGGCAACAAACTGTCCTTCGGCACCTCCGTGGGGGGTCCGGCTGGCACATGCTCCACCAGATAGCCCTCTGGCGCTTCGACCCGCCACGACAGGCTGGGGTCGTCGCGGCGAGTGAACACCGTGACCTCATGGCCTTGACGCACGAGGTGTCCTGCCAACGCAGCGACGTGGACGTTCTGGCCGCCGGCGTCGACGCCGCCCACTGTGGCCAGCGGGTTGGCGTGCTCGGAAACCAGCGCGATCCTCATCGAACCACCTCCTCGAAATCGTGGTCCCTATCGGCACGACGGGTTGGCCGGGTGTGCAGACCGAGGTCAGCAAGCGCGCTCAGCACGTCGTCAGCGCTCACCTCACTCAGGCATGGGTGGCCGGGGAAGGGGCAGTGCGTGACCCGCAGATCACGACAAGGTGCGTGCTGGTCGCCCAGCAGGATATGCGGTGTCCGGTACGGCGCCCAGCGCACGGCGGGAACCGTGGGCGCGAACAACGACACGACCCGGGCTCCGACCGCGGCCGCCAGGTGGGCTGGGCCGGTGTTGCCGACGACCACCGCTTCGGCTTGGTCCAGCACCGCGGCCAGCTCGGCGAGGCTGGTGCGGCCGCCCAGGTCGGTGCCGACGTCGCCGGCCACCAGCTTCGTCAGCCCAGTCTCGGCGGGGGAGCCGGTGACGACCACCCGATGCCCGGCTTCGGACAACCGGTGGGCCGTCTCGACGTAGCGGTGTGGTGGCCAGGCGCGGGCGGGCACCGACGTGCCCGGATGCAAGACGACGTACGGCCCCGCACCGGTCAGTCTGTCCACGCTGGGCAGCGGGTGACGGACCTCGAGCTCGCCGCCGTCGCCGGCGCCCAACCCAAAGCCGGCCGCCCGTGCAAGTGACAGCGCCCGTTCGGGCTCGGGCAGGTCGTCGCGGATCCGGCAGCGCAGATCGAGCAACGAGCCGGGGTAGTCCTCGCTGATCGCGCCGATCCACGACACCCCGGCAAGGCGCAGCACGAGCGCGATCGGCAGCGGCGACTGGTGGAAGGACGTGAACACGAGCGCTCGATCACAGTCCAACCGGCGCAGCACTTCGACCAGGCCGGCAATGTCGTCGCGGTCGATTGGAGCAGGGTCGGGATCGACCCAGGGGCAGCGCCAGATCAGCGTCCGCGACACTCCGGGCAGCAGCTTCGCCGCGTCGGCGCCCTGCGGACCCGCCAGCACGACCACCTCGGCGCCGGATTCGGCCACCGCACGCACCGCCGGTCCCATGAGCAACACGTCACCGGCATTGTCCAGTCGCACGCACAACACACGTTCGCTCACCAGGCACCAGCCAGAATCCGGCGTACCGCGCTGTCCAGATCCGCCTCCACCATCGGGGCGGATTCGACTTCGGCCGGCCTGGTCATTGGCGTCGGGACCAGGATCGCCTCACAGCCCGCCGCCTGCGCCGCCGCGACGTCCGAACCGATGTCGCCGACCAGCACACACCAGGCCGGGTCGACGTCCAGCTCCTGGCAGGCCGCCTTCACCATGCCTGGCTCGGGCTTGCGGCAGCCGCAGCCGTCGGAGCGGCCGTGCTGACACACCTGCCACACGTCGAAGGGCCCGAGCAGCTGTTCGACCCGGGCGTTCGTGGCGTTCACCTGCTCCGCCGTCAGCTTCCCCGTGGACACGCCCGACTGGTTGGTGACGACTCCGACTCGAACGCCGTGGGCGCGAAGCAGATCCAGTGATCTCTTGGCGTCATCGACCGGGACTGCCCTGTCGGGGTCCCCGTTGTACGGCACGTCGTAGATCAGCGTGCCGTCCCGGTCGAACAGCACCAACTCAGGCTGACCTCGCCAGGCGGTGGCGTGGCGGTGCCGCCGGTAGCCACGAAGGGTGTGCCAACCGGCGGCCGGTGGAATAGCGAGGCTGGTGATGACCATGCGGCGTACCTCCGCGACAGTCCGCGGGCCCGGCCGGATCCGTGCCGAGGCCAGCTCGGCGGTCCCGACGAGCCACGCCAGCGCGGGCAACACAGCCGCGCGTCGACGGCCGCTCACCGCCAGGGCGAACGTCGCTAGGCCGGTGGCCGTGACGGCCAAGTGACGGGCTCGACGGCCGCGTGGCGCCTGCGCACGACGCCTCCAGTGCGGCCCATGGAGTCGTCGCATCAGTACGTCGTCGGCGTTGCCGGCCTGCACCCGAACGCTCACCCAGTCATCGACCGGGCGGACCGGGTGGATGACGCCGCGACGCCCGCGCACCAGTCGACCCCCCTGGGCGATGACCCGCAAGGCAAGATCGGCGTCTTCGCGAAACGCGCGGGGGAAGCGCTCGTCGAAGCCGCCAACTGCGGCCAGCGACCGACGCCGGTAGGTCATGTCCGCGGTGATCCACCGTGCTGTCTCCAGGCCGGCGGTGACCCGCTCCCAGTCGGTGGGCCGGCGGTCGCTAGGCAGCGGCACCGAAACGTTCCCTTGCACGCCGACGACATCGGGCGCTGCCTCGGCGATGTCGCGGCGCAGCAACGCCGGCCATTGCGCCTGGGGCAGCACGTCGTCGTCGAGGAAAGTGACCCACCGGGTGCGTGACGCACGCCATCCGACGTTGCGCGCGGCCGCCGGCCCGCGACCGCCGGACGCGATCACCTGGATGTTCCCCGGTGGCAGATCCGCGAGTTCAGCAGCGGCGGCTGACGCGGCCGGGCGGTCGTCCACGACGATGATCGGAGCGTCACAGGCTCCGTCGTCGGTGAGGGCGGCCAGTAGCTGGTGCAGGCTCGGACGTCCGATGGTGGGAATGACAATCGTGGTGGGCGTCCCCATCAGGCCATCGCCTGCCGGTGCACCAGAAACGAGCCGATCGCCATCATGTCGACCGGGGCGGCGCCGAAGCACTCAAGCGCATCTCGGGGGTCGTCGACCATCGGACGGCCAGCGGTGTTGAGGCTGGTGTTGACCACCACGGGCAGACCGGTGCGTCGCTCGAAGCAAGTGAGCATCTCGTGCACCAAGGGCTCGGTCTCCCGGTCGACGGTTTGCACCCGGGCCGTCCCGTCGACGTGCACAACTGCCGGGATGCGCGCTTGCCACTCGGGCGCGACGTCGTGGACGAACAGCATGTACGGCGAGGGCAGCGGTCCGCGGGAGAACAGCCGACTCGCTCCCTCGGTGGTGACCATCGGGGCGACCGGGCGAAACTGTTCGCGACCCTTGACGTCGTTGAGCCGACGAAGGTTCTCGGAGTGTCCAGGGTGGGCCAGCAGGGACCGATGGCCAAGAGCCCTGGGGCCGAACTCGCTCCTGCCCTGGAACCAGGCCACGATCAGGTTGTCGGCCAGGGCTTGCGACACCCGGTCGGCGACGTCGTCGACCCGCTCGAAACGCACCCGGGCCGTCGTCAACCAGGCCTCGATCTCGTCGTCACTCCAGGCGCGGCCGAGATCCGCGCCGACCATCGGCGACAGCACATCGCCTGCCGCGTGCGCCACGTGTAAGGCACCCCCGAGCGCCGTTCCGGCGTCGCCGGCGGCGGGCTGGACCCATACGGTCCGGTAGTCGCTGGCGGCGAGGATCGAGGTGTTCGCCACACAGTTGAGGGCCACCCCACCGGCCAGGGCCAAGGCGTCGCCCTGCGTTTGATGCGCCAGCCATTGGGCCAGCTCGAGCAGCACGGATTCGAGTCGCTGCTGAACGCTGGCGGCGAGGTCGGCATGGTCGTCCGTCCACGGTTGGTCGGGGCGGCGGCGCTTCGTGAGGCTTCCCCAGTCGATCGGCTCGGTGCGAAACCCGCCGTCACCGGTGGCGTAGACGCTGTGCCGCAACTCGGTGGCGAACCGCGGTTGCCCGTACGACGCCATCGCCATGACCTTGTACTCGTCGCTGCTGCGAAGGAAACCCAGGTGCTCGGTGACGTCCTCGTAGAGCAGGCCGAGAGAATGCGGAAGCTGCTGGCTGGCGAGCACGGTCAGCTCACCGCGATCGTCATACCGGCCGGCGAGGTGGCTCACCGATTCGCCTCGACCGTCCAGCACCAAGACATCGGTGGCGCCGATCGGTGCGGCCAGTCCGGCGGAGGCGGCATGGGCGACGTGATGGGGGACGTAGCGCACCACACCCGGGTCGACGCCCGGCAACGCCGTGGACAGGAAGCCGGGCGCGGTCTCGGCGTACGTCCTGCGCAGGTGATCCCACGGGTCGTGCAGGCCCATGTCTTCGGCCGGGCGCGCCAGCTGCGGATCGAAGGAGTAGGCGACTGCATCCAGCTCCGACGCGTCGATTCCCGCGTGGTCAAGGCACCAGGCGGCCGACAGCTCCGGCAACTCCCAGGCGGAGAAGGGCACCGGTCGCTTCCCGTGTTTTCGCCGGCTGAAGCGCTCTTCCTCGGCCGCTGCGACAATCTCGCCGTCGACCACGATCGCCGCTGCCGGGTCGTGGAAGATCGCATTGATGCCCAGGACCTTCACATCGCCTCCCCTCCTGTACTCCGGCTGCCTTGCACTTCGCCATACACACGCTTCGAAGTGCCTTGCACTTCGAAGGCTCTAGATCTAGACACGCGGTGCCCACTTCTGCGGGGGAGAAACGCTTCTCAAGAGACGGTTCTCCATCGGTGTCGATCAACGCGGGGCGGTTTGCCGCCAGAGAGCGTCCACGGCGGGAGGCACCGGCCGGCGTACCGCGAGCGCTCGAGGCAGCCGCAGCAGCGCGCCGAACAGCGCGGGCGGTCCTTGGGTGGAGCGACAGACGGCCAGCACCCTGGCCGCCACTTCTCGCCAGGATCGGCGCATCACCGCAGTGAGAATGTGGTTGCGAGCGATCAGCCTTTCGCGCATCCGGCTGGTGGGCCGGGATGCGGGGTGGTGATAGGCGATGACGGCGGGCACATAGCCGAGCAGCCACCCTGCCGTCGCCAGATCAAGCGCCACCCGCTCTTCTTCGCCGGGGAAGAACACGACGGTGTCGAAACCGCCGGCCTGCAAGAACGCTTCACGTCGTACGACGCTGCCGCAGGCGATGAAGCCGGTCACCTGACGACCGGCGATGCCGTCCAGCGTCGGCAGCGGCGACTCGGCCATCGTCGCGCACATCGAATCCAGCCGTTGTTCGCTGCCTACCAAGACCTGGGCCGCGATGAGCCCGAGGCGAGGGTTGCGCTCCAGCACCGATGCGGCGACCCGGAGGGCGTCTGGAGCCCACCACGAGTCGTCGTCGGAGAACGCCACATAGGCAGTGGCTGCCATCTCCACACCGAAGTTGCGGGCGCTGGCGCCGGCATTGGTGTCCAACCGCAGGACCCGGGTTTCCGGAAATCGCTGCGCGACCGCATCCGCCGTCCCGTCGGTCGAGCCGTTGTCGACGATGATGACCGGACCGCTGTGATGCACCATCGACGCCAGCAACTCCGGTTTGCGATTGCGCGTCATGATCACGGTGGTCACCAGCCGCGCCGCGTCAGTGTGGGGTTCAGCCATGGCATCCCAGGTACCCCGGCCGGGCGCAGCCACACCAGACACATCAGCCCGCATACAAGCGCAACTTCAGGGCACTGCACACGCCATGCGAGTCTCCGTCCTGGGTGCCGGCTATCTGGGTGCGACACATGCAGCGGCGCTCGCGGCCATCGGACACGACGTGGTGGTGGTGGATGTCGACGCGGACCGAGTGGCCCGGCTGTCCACCGGCAGGGCACCGTTTTACGAGCCGCGACTTGACGAGCTGCTTACCCATGGCATAGCCGCCGGCCGGCTCGCCTTCGTAACCCGCGCCGAGCGGGCCGCCGAACACGCGAAGGTGCACTTTCTCTGCGTCGGAACACCCCAGGCCGATGGCACCGGAGCTGCGGACCTGCGCGACGTGTGGGCGGCGGTTGAGTCGATCTGCCCTGGATTGCGGCCCGGTGCCCTTCTAGTCGGCAAGTCCACGGTGCCGGTGGGCACCGCGCTCAGGTTGCAGGCGCGGATGCGTGAATTGTCCGCCACCGACGTCGAAGTCGCGTGGAATCCGGAGTTCCTCCGCGAGGGGCATGCGATCGAAGACTCGTTGCACCCCGACCGGCTCGTGCTAGGCGTCGCGACGTCGCGTGCCGAGCAGATCTTGCGCCAACTGTATGCGCCGCTGATCTACGCGGGTGTCGACGTGATCCGCACCGACCGTAACACCGCGGAGCTGGCGAAGGTGTCGGCGAACGCCATGTTGGCGGCTCGGTTGTCCGTGGTCAACGTGTTCGCCGAAGTGTGCGAGGCGGCCAACGCAAGTGTGCTGGATCTGGTCTCGATTTTGGGCAGCGACCCGCGGATCGGGTCGTCGTACCTGACCCCGGGGCTGGGATTCGGCGGCGGCTGCCTGCCAAAAGACATCCGCGGCTTCGTCGCACGAGCCGAAGAGCTCGGTGCCGGACGAGCCGTCCAGTTGCTGCGCGAGGTCGATGCCACCAATACCCGCCAGCGTGCCCGTACCGCCGAGCTAGCCACGTCATGGCTCGCGGCGGTGCGAGGCCGCCGAGTCGCGATCCTCGGGGCCGCGTTCAAGGGCGGGTCGGACGACGTACGCGACTCACCGGCCCTCGCGGTGGCGGAGGAGCTCAGTCGGGGCGGCGCCGAGGTCCGCGTCTACGACCCGATGGCGCTGGCGGCGGCGCGGCGGGCCTGTCCGCAACTGGACTACCGCACGGACGTGACGAGCGCGTGTGCCGATGTGGATTTGATCTTGGTGCTGACGGATTGGGACGAGTTCGAGAGCCTGGACCCGGTGGCGTTGCGCGAGGTCGTGGCGCATCCGCAGATCGTGGATACCCGTCAGCTGCTTGATGCGACCAAGTGGGGGGCGGCCGGCTGGCGCATCCATGTGCTCGGTAACGGACGCTGACCCTGGTGCGAATTCTGCTCTGGCACGTGCACGGATCGTGGACCACCTCGTTCGTCCAGGGCCCTCACGACTACGTGGTGCCAGTCGACGCGGAACGCGGGCCCGATGGGCGGGGTCGCGCGTGCACCTGGGACTGGCCCGCCAGCGTGACCGAAGTGCCACTCGACGACCTGGCCGATGCGGATTTCGACGTCGTGCTGTTGCAGCGCCCGCACGAGCCGGCGCTCGCCGAACGGCTACTGCGGCGACGCCCCGGGCGCGACATCCCCGCCGTCTACGTCGAGCACAACACCCCCGGCGCCGGAGCGGTCACCAGCCGCCACCCGCTGGCCGGCCAGGCTGAGATTCCGGTCGTGCACGTCACCCACTTCAACCAGCTGATGTGGGACAGCGGTCGAGCCCCCACCGTCGTCATCGAGCACGGCATCGTCGATCCGGGTCCCCGCTACACCGGCCGCGAGGCCCGTGCCGCCGTGGTCATCAACGAGCCGGTACGCCGCGGCCGTGCGGTAGGCACCGACCTGCTTGTCGACCTGGTGCGCCACGTCCCGGTCGACGTCTTCGGCATGCAGGTCGACTTGTTGCATCAACTGATCACCTGCTCCGACGGTTCGATGCGGACCTTCGCCGACGAACCGCAAGACCGTCTGCACGATCAGCTTGCCTGCCGTCGGGTCTACGTTCACACACACCGATGGACCTCGCTGGGGTTCTCGCTGCTAGAAGCCATGCACCTCGGCATGCCGGTGGTGGTGCTGGCGGCGACGGAGGCAGCCGCGATCCCGTCCGACGTGGGATGCGTGTCGACCCGGCCGGACGAGCTGTACGCCGCCGCGGTCCGCCTCCTCCACGACCCAAGCCGGGCCGGCAGCGCCGGGTCGGCCGCCCGCGAGTTCGCGCTGCGCCGATATGGGCTCGGCAGGTTCCTCGACGAATGGGACACGCTGCTGCACGACGTACCCACCAGAACGGCTGACCTTAAAGGGGTGCGATGAGGCCGGGGTCGCTCCGAAATCGGTGCTTGGCGGTCTGCTGCCCTGCCTGATCGGTGTCTGCCATGGCCGTCCGCTGGAGCGCTTGTCGGCGCTGGAGACGCTGAGCGTGGTGGTGGCTGCCGCGCTGTTGTTGCTGGCGCAGGCGTTCGGCCGCCCGGCGTACGTCGACGTGGCGTTGCTGGTGGCGCTGCTGTCTCTCGCCGGCTGGCTCGTGTTCGCTCGCTTCTTCGGACGATCGCTATGAGCCCACGGTGAACGCGCTGTCGCTGGCGGCAATCCCGCTGCTGTGGGCGGGGGTGGCTCTTTGTCGCCGCGATCGTCGGGATGCCGACCTTCGGCACACCTCACCACCCCTATGGCGGGCGGGCGGTGGCCGACGCGATCTCGCACCACACGGCGAACGTGATCGCGTCGGTGACGTTCGACCAGCGCGGCCTCGTGCTGGCGACCGGCGTGCACCTTGCCTACCTCGCCGGGGACTATCGCAGCCTCGAAAGCTGCGCCCATTTCCGGTCTTCGACGTGGTCGAAGCGCTTGGCCTGGCCGGCGCGGTGTGGGTGACGGACGCGGTTGGGGGTGGCCGCCTGGTGCAGTGGATCGGAGACTGGCCGCCGCACGGCGGCTCGTCGAGTGGCGCCTCGGTCGGCATCGCGATCATTACCGACCGGCTCGCCGGGGGGGATGGTGGTCGTGGTCGCGGGGCTCACCGTGGCGGCTCTGGTGCATTCGTGGCACTGTGTGGGGATCGAGGTCGAGGCTGCCCGCATCGGTTCGCCGGCTTGGCTGGCCGGTGCACCAGGCGGTGCGGGGGTTGCAGGCGATCCACGACGTGCGGTACGGCGACTACGTGGCCTGGCTCGTCTTCGGGGTCGCCGCCTTCGGCGCCGCCGTGATCTGGCAGCCCGTGGTCTGGTAACCCCCGCCTACTTCCGCCCAGCCGTCAGGTTTTCCCCCGAGCCGTCAGGTTTTTCCCGCCCAGCCGCCAGATTCTTCCGGTGAAGACGTCAGCCCCGCGAACTCATACTTCGCGGGGCTTCCCCTAATTGGAGCGCGACAGCGTCGGGATTCGGCGCAGCGACACGCCGAGCGCCTAAGGTTGCGACCTATGGCTGGCCAGGACAGCTGATCAGGACAGGCTCAGCGTCGAATCTTGGCGCATGAACTCTTCCCGGCGGTTTCGTGTTGGCTCACCGGTTTCTCAGCGTCACGGATGACCATTTTCTCAACGGGACGCGACCACTCAAGGGGCGGGTCCTCGCCGTCAGCTTGAGGTGCAGCACGTGATTGCCTTGGCCCGACGAGTGCACGTATCCCGGGCATGCGGCCTGTCGCCGCCGTGTTGCGCGCGGAGGCCGCCACCAGCTAGCGACGCGCCCTCGAGTTAGAGTTAGTGACTTCCGACGGAGAGCGTCACTACTTGGCTCGACGACTGGCCGAGGTAACCGCTTGCGCGTGAGGCGCTGCCAGCGCAAGTTGTTTGCTGCGGGATGTCCATCGCCGGTGCTCCCACTCGCAACACGTGTCGTTTGCGTCCACACGTCTACGAGGGGCCAACCCGCACGGCTCTTACGCCGACCGTTAAAAAGAAAGCACCGGCGACCCAGCCTGCACCACCCAGACCAAGTTGAGAACCGTTAGAGACCGGAAGTACTCCAACTACGGTAACGGCTCAAGCTATGCCCACTCATCCGCTCGTTTACGGAAGGCGCGAGCGCAACGGCAGCTGGCCTTCAGAGGTGTCGGGCGATGATGGAGCGCTGGACTTCGCTGGAGCCCTCGTAGATGCGCGGTGCGCGCACCTCCCGGTAGAGGTGTTCGAGCAGATGCCCACGCTGCAACGCGCGGGCACCGTGGATCTGGATGGCCGCGTCGACGACGTACTGTGCCGTCTCGGTGGCCAGCACCTTGGCCATCGCCGACGTCGTCGAAATGCCCGGCCGTCCTTCGTCGTACGCCGCCCCGGCCCGGTAGACCATCAGCCGGGCCGCCTCTGTGCGCGTCGCCATCTCCGCCAGCGCGTGACCGACCGACTGCATCTGCAGCAGCGGAGCCCCGAACGCCCGACGCTGGCGCGCGTGCGCAAGCGCAGCGTCCAGCGCCGCCTGCGCCATGCCGACCGCGAACGCGCCCACACTCGGCCGGAACAGGTCGAGGGTGCGCATGGCGACCGCGAAACCCCGGTCCGGCTCACCGAGCAGCTCATCGCGTTCGACTCGTACGCCGTCGAACGTCAGCCGGCCGATCGGGTGTGGTGACAACATCTCCAGATGCTCCCCGGAAAGCCCACTACGATCCGCGGGTACGACGAACGCGCTGACCCCGCGCGATCCCGCGCCGGCAGTCGTGCGAGCGAACACCGAGTAGAAGTCGGCCCCCGGCGCATTGGAGATCCACAGCTTCTCACCGGTCAGCCGCCAGCCGTCAGAGCCGTCCGGCTCCGCCGACAACGTTAACGCGCCGGCGTCCGACCCCGCCTCCGCCTCACTGAGCGCAAATGCGGCGATCGCATCGCCACGGGCAACTGCCGGAACCCATCGTTCCACCTGCGTTGGTGAGCCGGCCTGCAGCACCGGATATGTCCCCAGGCCCTGCAAGGCCAGTGCGGTCTCGGCTTCGGTCGACACACCGGCGAGTGCCTCCCGGAGCAGGCAGAGGTCGAGCGCCGCGGCGTCACGCACGGAGCCGCCGACCGCGGAGCCCGGAAACAGCGGCGCCAGCAGGCCCAGCTCCCCCATTGCCTTAACCAGTTGACGATTGACGGCGCCTTCCGGCCCGGCTTCGGCGATGGGGCGCAACGTGGACTGCGCAACCTCGCGCACCCACGAGGTGAAGCGGTCCTGCTCGGGCGTCAAGGCGAACGTGGACACCCTCAGCGGCCCTTCCACTCCGGCTCGCGTTTGGCATTGAAGGCGGCGTGAAACTCCCGGTAGTCGTCGCCCTTCATCAACAATGCTTGCGTCATCGCCTCGAGCTCCACGGCTCCCGCCAGCGGCATGTCGAGCTCGCGAGTGAGCAGCCGCTTAGTGGCGGAGTACGCCTGGCCAGGCCCGGTCGTCAACCGCGCGGCAAGACGCGCCGCCGCAGCATCGACCTCGCCGTCCTCGACAAGCTCGCTCACCAGCCCCCACTGATCGGCCCGCTCCGCGGTCAGTGAGTCGCCGAGCATCAGCAGCTGGGTCGCCCGACCGAGACCTACCAGCCGCGGCAGCAGGTACGCCGCCCCCATGTCGGCTCCGGCCAGCCCGACCCTGGTGAACAGGAAGGCGAACTTCGCCGACCGCGCCATCACCCGAAAGTCGCTGGCCAGCGCCAACACCGACCCGGCTCCGGCAGCGGTGCCATGGATGGCGGCGATGATCGGCACCGGCGACTCCCGCATCGCCCGCACGACATCGCCGGTCATCGTGGTGAACGCCAGCAGTTCGTCGGGCCGCATCTTCAACGTCTCGCCGATGATCTCGTTCACGTCACCGCCGGAGCAAAACGCACGGCCCTCACCGCGCAACACGACAACCCGGGTCTCCTCCCCGTGCGGCAGCTCAGCGAGCAGGTCGCGCAGGTCGGCGTACGTTTCGAATGTCAGCGCGTTGAGCTTGTCGGGCCGGTCGAACGTGATCGTCACAACGCCGGCCTCCCGCCGCAGCCTGAAATGCCGCCACTGCTGCGTGAACGGGGCGGATCCCCGGAACGGGCTCATCTGGGGTGACCTTCCATTACGACGGCGGCTCAAGCGGCAGCTGTACGGCGATACGCTGCCGCGACTGATCCACAGCGTATACGGATGCGGCCTCACGTTGTGTTGACGGTCGTCGCAGACACGACATATCCTCGATTCATCTCCTGGGCGCATGTCCTCGGGCGGGCGAGGCGGAGGGGGTCAGTGGTGCGTATCGCGGTGATCGGCGGCGGACCGGGCGGTTTGTACTTCGCCGCGCTCGCCAAACAGCTCGGCCCCCACCACGACATCACGGTTTGGGAGCGCAACGCCGCCGACGACACGTTCGGCTTCGGCGTCGTTTTCTCCGACGAGACACTCGGCGGCATCGAGCACGCCGACCCGGAGATCCACGCGGCGATGGAGGCCGAGTTCGCTCGCTGGGACGACATCGACGTGCACTACCGGGGGGAGGTGATCACCAGCGGCGGCCATGGCTTCGCCGCGATGAGCCGCAGACGACTCCTGGAGATCCTGCAGCAGCGCTGCCAACGCCTCGACGTGACCGTCCACTTCCTCACCGAGGCGCCCGACGTGCGGGAGCTGTCGGCCACCCACGACCTGGTGATCGCCAGCGACGGCGTCAACTCGGCGGTGCGGGCGCGCTTCGCCGACACGTTCCGCCCCACCCTCGATGTGCGTCGGTGCCGCTACATGTGGCTCGGCACCGACCGGGTCTTCGACGCGTTCAAGTTCTACGTCAAGCAGACGCCATACGGCGTCATGCAGATCCACGGCTACCCATTCGACGCCAGCGGCAGCACGTTCATCGTCGAGATGCACGACCGGGTCTGGGCGGCGGCCGGGTTCGGCGGCGTGAACACTGAGCGCTCATCGCCGCTGGCGCCCGGTGAGTCCGACGAGGAGTCGATCGCCGTGGTGCGTGAGCTGTTCGCCGACGTGCTCGACGGCCACAAGGTGATGGCCAACAACTCACGGTGGGTCAGCTTCACGACGGTTCGCAACGAGGCGTGGCGCCACCACAACGTCGTACTCCTCGGGGATGCCGCGCACACCGCCCACTTCTCCATCGGGTCAGGCACCAAGCTGGCGATGGAGGACGCGCTGTCACTTGCTGCCTGTCTGCATGAGCATGACGAGGTGGCGGTTGCGCTGGACGCCTACGAGAAGGAGCGTCGACCCGTCGTGTTGTCGACTCAGCGGGCCGCCCAGGCGAGCCTCGCGTGGTTTGAGAACCTCGACCAATACCTCGACCAGGAGCCGATGCAGTTCGCGTTCAACATCATGACGCGCAGCCGCCGGGTGACCTACGACAATCTGCGGGTGCGTGACCACGAGTTCGTGGATCGTGCCGACGCGTGGTTCGCGGACCACGAGCGCCGTCGTGGCTTCGCCTCCGGCGATGTGCGACCGCCGATGTTCCAGCCGTTCAAGTTGCGCGAGCTCGGGCTGGCTAACCGGATTGTGGTGTCCGCGATGGACATGTACAGCACGGTCGACGGGGTGGCCGGCGACTTCCACTTCGCCCATTTGGCTGGCAAGGCGCTGGGCGGCGCCGGGCTGGTGATGACCGAGATGGTGTGCGTCTCATCGGAGGGCCGCATCACGCCCGGCTGCGCTGGTATGTACGCCGAGGAGCACGTCGCCGCGTTCCGCAAGATCACCGACTTCGTGCATGACCACACGGCGGCGAAGATCGGCATGCAGGTCGGTCACTCGGGCCGCAAGGGCTCGACCAGGCTGATGTGGGACGGCATCGACCAACCGCTCCTCGACCGCAACTGGCCGGTCGTGGGCCCCTCGCCGTTGCCGTACAAGCCCGGGGTCAACCAGGTGCCGCGCGAGCTGAGCCTTGTCGAATTGGACGAGATCAAGCAGCAGTTCGTCGACGCGACGCTGCGTGCCGAGCGGGCCGGCTTCGACCTGGTCGAGCTGCATTGCGCCCATGGATACCTGTTGTCGAGCTTTATCTCGCCGGTGACGAACCAGCGCAGCGATCGGTACGGCGGGTCGCTGTCCAACCGGCTGCGCTACCCGCTTGAGGTGTTCGCCGCGATCCGCGAGGTGTGGCCTGCGGACCGGCCGATCATGGTGCGGATCTCCGCCACCGACTGGGTCGAGGGCGGCATCGACGCCGACGACGCCGTGCAGATCGCCGGGGGCTTCGCCGCCGCCGGCGCTGACGCGATCGACGTGTCCACCGGTCAGGTGACGCCGGACGAGCAGCCGGCGTACGGGCGCTCGTTCCAGACACCGTTCGCCGACGCCATCCGCAACCGTACCGGGGTCGCCACGATCGCGGTGGGCGCGATCTCGTCGTACGACGACGTGAACTCGATCATCTTGGCCGGCCGCGCCGACCTCTGCGCGCTGGGCCGGGCCCACCTGTACAATCCGAGCTGGACGTTGCATGCGGCCGTCGAGCAGGACTACGACGGCCCCGGCGCGCAGTGGCCGCTGCCCTGGCGAGCAGGCCGGCGCAAGCCGCAGACCGGGCGCACCGACGGACCTAGGCCCAGGCTCCAGCTGGTCCGCGAGGGCGAGCCCAAGATTCGGCACCGCCGTTGGCGCCCCGAACGCCACGGTAGTTGAGAAGCTCACCTCAGCCTCACGGTGGTTAAGGAGCTCGCCTCAGCGAGCGTCTCGAAACCACCCGGCCGCCTATCCAAATACGCCGTTGTGCCCCCCGCCCGTAGACGGGGGGCACAACGGATTGAAGCGGTGAAACTCTGTCAAGCGGAGGGATCAGAAGGCCGAAGCGCCGTTCGGAGTGCCGAGACCGGTCGGGCCGTCCCAGCCGGGGCCGGCTGTGCAGAGCGGGGAACCGCAACTGCCGTTACTGCCACTGGTCACGTCGAACAGGTGGCTGGTGTTTTGGTACGGGTACCTGCCGGGGTAACCGGCCGTGTTGCCCGACAGCGCGTAGACCGCCGCGATCAGCGGGGACGATTCGCTGGTGCCACCGACCTGCTCCCACCCGTTGGGGCCGTAGATGTTCAGCCCACCGTTGCCGGGGTCCGCGGCGGCCGACACATCGGCGGTTGCATCCTTGCTGCCGCAGCTGGTGTTGACGGTGTGTTGGTACTTGGGTGCACTGTTGTAGTTGGAGCAACCCGAGCCCGCGCCGTTCCAGGCAGTCTCGTGGAAGCCGCGGGAGCCGCCGCCACCACGGTAGAGCGAGGTGCCGCCTACGGCTACAACGTGGGTGTCATCCGCCGGGTAGCTTCCACCCTGGTTGCCGCTGTCGCCGGTGGAGGCGGTGATGGCGATGTTCTTGTGGTTGTAGTACGACTTGTTCGTCGAGTCGCCGCCGCCATAGCTGTTGGAGATTGCCACCACACCCGGCTGCGCTGCCGCGGTGTTTACCGCCGTGCCAAGGTTGGCGAAGGTTGGAGAGTTCGCCTGGACCATGAGGATCTTGCAGTCCGGGCACGCCGCGGAGACCGCGTCGACGTCCAGTGCCTGCTCGAGATCCCATCCGCTGTTGTTCGGCGGGTAGTTGGTGCCACCGTTTTGGTCGCGGATCTTCAGGCAGCCGCTGGCGACAGTGCATGGGGGCAGACCGTAGTTGCTTCGATAGGTCGCCAGGTCCGAAGCCAGCCTGGAATATCCGTAGGCATCCACGATCGCCACCGTGCGGCCGTTGCTGTGCAACCCGGTGAGCTTATAAGCGGACTGGATATCGCTGGGGCTGAACGCGGCGGCGAAGGGTTTAGCGCTGACGCGGATCTTGCCGTTGGCCGAGGCGACTGCCTCTGCGTAGCAGGTCGCGTGGCCGGGAGCTACATGCGTCGTACAGACGCGGACGGTGTGGGATGCGCCGGTCGGCGCGGCCGTGGCCCCGGGGAGGCCGGTAGCGAGCCCACTGATGGCGAGAGCGCCAGCAGCTAAGCCCGAGAAGACAACTTTCCTGATCACGCGAACTCCTTTGTTTGGCCGGGGCCGCAGGCCGAGATCGTTCGGCCATGAGGGCTGCCGCCGGCAAATGCTGTTTGCTGCCTCCGCAAACCTTCCGTACACTGACGAGTCTGTCCACCGCAGGCACCTGAGATTTAGATAAGAACCTGGCGCTCGGGGTTGCGATTCTGGGCCGACGTTAACGCCGGTGACCGCACACACCCGCACTCGCACCCGCTCAGTGTCGAACTTGGTGTGAGACCGCAAGACGACCCGACGCTGAACGCGCTCCGACAGCACGGCCCGATCGGCTGAACGTCGCGCTTTCCGGCATGGGATTACCGCTCGTTTAGGGTCTTCGGCGGTGGAGGTGTCGAGTGTGGCGGATGGGTTTGCGTTGTGCGTCTAGCCAGGGTGGTGGGATGGATTCGGGGATGTGGTCGGGGGTGAATCTGATCTGCCAGGTGTTGTGGTCGTAGAGCTTGTGGTGGGTGCCGCAGAGCAGGACGCCGTTGGTGAGGTCGGTTCGGCCGCCGTGCCACCAGGGGATGACATGATGTACGTCGCACCATCGGGCTGGGCGGTCGCAGCCGGGGTGTATGCAGCCTCGGTCGCGTAGGGTGACGGCGAGTCTGGCGGGTCCGTCGAAGGTGCGGCGGGCCCGGCCGAGGTCGAGGAGTTGGCCGGGGCCGTTTAACACGGCGGGGATGAGTTGGGCGTCGCAGGCGAGTCGGCGCACCGCCGACACGCTGAGCTGGTCGCCGGTGTCGAGGATGGTGCCGGCCCCGATCCCGGCTTGCAGGTGGTTCAGGTCCATGGTGATCACGATGCGGGGCCGGTCGCCGCCGGATTGGGGCAGGTCACCGTCCAGGGTGACCCGGCGGAAGGTTTCGACGAACGCGTCGGCGAGGCGTTGGTGGGGGGTGCGGGTGTCGGCTCCGGCGGGTCCGGCCGGGTCTGGGGCGGCCAACGCGTCGAGGACCGGGTAGATCACCGTGTCGTCGGCGAGTGGGATCCGCAGTTTGTAAAACACGCTGCCGTGCCCGTCGGAGAACCGGGTCGCCGACCGCAACCGGGTCGCCTGGCGTTCTTCACGGTCCAACACGGCACCGAGGCGACGGTCGGCTTCGTCGGGGTCGATGACGTCGAGGATCCGGTGCCCGAGCCTGGCCAAGGTCGCCGGGCCGTGGTCGCTGGCCTGGTCGACCAGCACCCGTTCGGCCACCACCCGTGCGTCAACGTCGGTTTCGACCGGTAGTTCGCTCAACGCGGTGGCGATACAGCCGGCCTGCTCCACGTTCACCGCACCCGCGTGAACACCCGCCGCCAACCAGGACCCTTCCACCGGGTCAGTTTCGGTGTCGCCAATGCCGGCTGGGTCTGGGGTCGCGTCGGCAGCGCGGGTGAGCAGCCGGGCCAACTCCACGTCGCGTTTGGCGTCGCCGGGGCGGACCCGGCGCCGGGCCGTCAACCAGGCCTGGGTGCAGGTGGCACCGTGGGCCACCGGCAAACCACGGCCGTCCACCGCACCCAGGAGCCGCAACGCCACCGCATGCGCCTGGGTGACTTTGCGGTAAGCGGCATCCAACGCCGCGACCGCCTCGGCATCAGACAACCGCCACAAGGGTGCCCCGGCAAGCCCGGCGAGTGCATCAGACACGACCCTCTGCAACGGAGCCGCCACCGAATCGGTCATGTCCACAGCAGGCGCGTCGCGCTTATCGGTGCGGTCGGCGCCCCTGGCATCGACCGTGGGGCCGATCTGTTTCGAGACGCTCCCTTTCGCTCGCTCCTCAACCCCCGTGGGGTGCGGTGCCAACTCCTCAACCACCTCGGGATGGCCGTCGATCGTTGTACTCATACTCGAACACTAGTGCAGTCCACCGACAGTTTCGAGCTTGTCCACAGACCCTTCGCCTTATCTTTTCGGCCAACACATGGCTGGTCGGACTCAAGCCCCACGCTGCGCTCGCCAGAGCAGGCTGCACGTCGGTCGCTTGGGCTGATCATGCGCAGGCTCCCGTGGTTCACCTTCCTGGTAGCCGGCCCGCGCGCTGGCAGTCCCGGCACCGTGGCGGTCGCATTAGGATGGGTCGGCACATTGCCGGCGTGGCGCAATTGGTAGCGCATCCGACTTGTAATCGGAAGGTTAGGGGTTCGAATCCCCTCGCCGGCTCAAGCAAAAGCCCAGGTCGGAATGCCACCCGGGTCGTAGGACGCGACCAAGTTTATCGACCACGACCTTGTCGAGCGATCCGTCATATGCAGAACCAGCTGCGAGCCGTTCCTCGCCTTGGCGCGTCCTGAGTTTTCGAAGCAACGCGAGCATCTCGTCATCTAGCGGACGAGTCCGTGCGCCATGAGGCGCGTCTTCAGCGGCCCTCGACGATCTGGCCGGCGACGAAATTCCGCTCATCCGCATGGTTACCGTGGCCTCAGCGAAGTCGATGTCTCTGTCCACTCGAGTCCGAGCGCCTCCCCGCGACGCAGGCCACAGCAGCGACGCAGGCCACAGCAGGTGATAACCAGGCCACACGGAGCCGGTCCGGTTGGCTCGCTCCTTGAATGAGGCGTCTTCAGCCAGCGTCCACGCGGCACCAGGCTTAGCCTCGCCAGCAGCCCGATCCAGAGCAGCCACGACGCGCCGGACTTTGCCGCGCTTGACCGCCTGGTCCAACGCCTGCTCAAGTACCCAGCGTGAGATTCACTGTTCGAGCCGAAAGCGGCCGGCCGTTGCCGCCGATCCTGCGTGCCGTTCCGTCGAGCATCCATCTGCGAACGTCCTGCGTTGTGGACGCAGACGAACAGGATTGTGGGCTTGTCGGCCACTGTCGAACCCTTCTCTGAGGTCAGGGCTTTCGGGCGCGCACGATGGCGGCGTGCAGACCTGGCGCGGCCTCGTGGGTGAACTCGACCGTCGCGTCGACGAACCGGGCCGCGGCCAGTCCCTCCAGGTATTCGCTGCGGGGCAGCACGCCGGCTATGCAACCGACGTGCGACCCCGCTCGGCCCGCTCAGGGCGCGTTGCCGATGAGGGCCGCGACATCGGCCAGGGCCCCGGTGCGGACCTTGTAGTACACCCAGACCCCCCCGTTTGGTCCGGTCCAGCAGGCCCACTTGGTACAGCACCTTGAGGTGGTGGCTGATAGTGGGCTGGGACAGGGTGAAGGCATCTGAGAGGTCGCACACGCATGCCTCGCCGTCCACGTGAGAGGCCACCAGAGACATGAGTCGAAGCCGCACCGGCTCGGCCAGTGCCTTCAGCAGGGGGGCGACGTGTTCCGCCTGTCCGGTGCGCCGCGCAAGTGTCGAAGCAGCGCCAGGCACCTCAGAGCTGCAAGGGTTCGGGTGGTTCGGGCGGCCCAGGTCCCTATCTACTTGGCACGGCGTGGATCTATGGGTGTTGAAGCTTCGAGAGAACACCATCCGAAGCTGGCGGCTGGAGCATCGCTGGAGTCCAAGACCGGTAGACAAGGGGTTCATTTGAGGGTCTCCATCTGCAGTCGCTCCGACTCCGCGCAAGCCTCGGTCAGGCGAACAGGTGACCATGCGGCTCGGCTGGAAGCGCGATTCTGCCGTGTGCGGACGCGTGGATCCGGTGGGGAGTGCATGCGGGCGACTGTCTGAAGCAAACGGAGCTCGCTGCTTGCGAGGGAGCCATCAGTAGCGCAGGGTGTAGGCGTGGCCTGGGATGAACTCGGCACTCGCACGCGTCGCCTGGTCGTCGTAGCGGGTGCGCTCGAGGGTTGCCCTCAAGGTCGCTGCCCTGTTTGACCGCTGGCGGCCGAATCGATCTGAGCCGGCGTTATCGTGGTCGGATGTCTGCCGCTGACATCGACGGCTACTTGCTCAGACTTGACGAGCCACACTGCGGCACGCTGGAGGAGATGCGAAGGCGAATCCTGCTCCTGATCCCTGACGCCGAGCAGGGCATCTCGTACGCGGTGCCCGCCTTCAAGGTTCGGGGGAAGACAGTCGCCGGCCTGGCTGCGTTCAAGGACCACCTGAGCTATCTGCCGCATAGCGGCTCGGTCCTACCGGCGCTGGCCGAGCAGCTGACTGGGTACACGCAGACCAAGAGCGCCCTCCACTTCGCAGTAGACCAACCCCTGCCACCAGACCTGATCCGCAAACTGCTGGATGCGAGGAGGCGTGAGGCCGGGCTCGTCTGAGCAGTTCAGACGAGCCCGGCGCATACTCTCAGTGAGGCTGCAGAGTATGGTCCTTAAGTTGCTAACAGCTTGCTAAACACCAGCGCCGGACATGGCTGGCTTATCCTGGATGTCGCCGGACGCCGAGCTTGCGTCGTGGCAGGTCAGGGACGCCTTCGGGACGTGGGCGGACGTCGATGGATCACACTTCCCCAACGGGTAAGGCAAATCTAGGGATTCGAGATCCCTCGGCGGCTCTACGGATAGGCCAGGTCAGACCAAGTTCCCCTTGCACTTCCCGAAGAGCTGCCGTTCAGCTAGCATCAGCTAAAGAACCAGTCATTGTCTGTTTAGCTGGGATGTGAAGTGGAGCGTACGCCGCCGGTCGACCAACAGGTTGGAGCTTTGCGGCCCCTTGTCTCCGAGACCGCAGCCTCTCGCATCTCCGACCGGTTCGTGACCGCGATCGCGTTGGGCCAGTTCGTGGCCGGCCAGAAGCTGCCTACCGTGCAGCAACTATCTCGAATGCTCGAGGTCAGCCCGACCACGGTGCGCGAGGCGCTCAGCAGACTCTCTGCCCTCGGATACGTCGTTGTCCGACGGGGTCGGGGAGGTGGCACGTTCGTCACCGACCAGTGGGGCCCGGAGTCGGACGCGATGGTGCGGCGGGCGCTCGAGCCCGGGTGGCAGCAACTCGAGGTAACGCTGGACCTGCGGTCACTGATCGAACAACAGATCGCCCGGACCGCCGCCGAACGATGCACTCAACAAGACAGCCGACGCATCAAGAAGGCGTTGGCGAGCTATCGAAGGGCGGCAGGCGACCGAGAATCCTCACGACTCGCCGACCTGGAAGTGCATCAGGCCATCGCCTTCGCTACCCACAACAAGCAGTTGGCCGAGCTGAGCCTGCGAATCAGACACGACGTCAGCATGGGCTTCGAGGCCGAGCCCTACAACGAGCAAGTGCGCGCCCGTGCGCTAACCCAGCATCCACTGCTCGCGCAGGCGGTCATAGACCACGACCCCGAACTGGCCGCCAATCGCGCAGCCGAGCATTTCTCACTCACCGAGGTGACGCTACGAGAACTGCATGCCCGTATCGACCCTCACCACACCGCCCGAGGAGCCCGTCGCCATGTCCATTGAACAGATCAACGGCATCGACATCCATTACGAGGTGGACGGGGACGGTGACGAAACCGTCGTGTTGGTCAACGGCCTCGCCGACGACATGGAGACATGGGCGTATCAGCTGCCGGCTCTGCTGAGGGCCGGCTACCGCGTGATCCGCTTCGACAACCGGGGCATCGGGGCCAGCGCCAAACCGGCCGGCCCGTACACCGCCGAGCAGCTTGCCGCCGACACCAAGGGCCTGGTCGACTACCTCGGTCTCAGCGACATTCACTTGATGGGCGTCTCGATGGGCGGGATGATCGCGCAGCATTACGCGCTCGCCTACGCCGAGGACCTGCGCTCGCTCACCCTGGCCTGCACCTACGCCGCGCCGGGGCCGTTCTGTTCACGCATGTTCGCGATGTGGGCCGATGCGGCGCCCGTACAAGGCGTGCCGTTCGTCATGCGCGACGTGACCCTGTGGGCCTTCACGCTCGACTTCTTCCGCAGCCGCGAGAACGAGCTCGCGGAATTCGAGAACGTCATGCGTTATATCGACCAACCGGTGCATGCCTACCTCGCCCAACTGGCGGTCATCCAGCACCATGACACCACCGCGTCGCTTGGTCAGATCGCCGTTCCCACTCTCGTGCTGGCCGGAGAACAAGACATCCTCATCCCCATCGAGCTTTCGCGCGAATTGCACCAGCTGATCCCCGGCTCCGACTGGCGTACGACGCAGGGTGGCCACGGCTGCCTATGGGAACACCCAGACGACTTCAACGCCGCATTCATAGAGTTTCTGCGTCAGAACGGACGAGACGACCGATGACCCACGACGCGCTGCCGGCTACTGCCGGCTCTCTCGACTCCAAGAAGTTGGGCCTTCTCGGCGTCTTGATGCCGGGGCTGGCGCAGATAGCCCCCGCCTTCAACCTCTTCTTCACCACCGGCGTCATGGCCACCCTCGCCGGCGCATCCGTGCCCCTGGTGTTCCTGATCAGCATGGTCGGCATGGTCGCGACCGGGCTGACCCTGGCCCAGTTCTCGTCCATCTACCCGAGCGCCGGCTCGTTCATCACGTACATCACTCGCGCCCTGGGCCCGCGGGTGGCCACCGCGGTCGGCATCATCACGCTGGTTGGTTACATGATCGCCTTCGCCGGCATCTACATCTTCGTCGGTAGCTACATCGTCCAAAACGTGCTCAACAACCCGGACATCCCAGGGATCACCCAGATTGTCACCGTCGTGTACGGCGTCATCGTGACCGTGCCGGTGATCATCGGGCTGCAGTTTGGCGTCCGCGTCACAATCGTGCTCTACCTGTTCGAGGTCGTCGTACTCCTGGTTCTCGGGGTGGTCGTGCTCGCCAAGGGAGGTGCCCAGGGATTGTCTGCAGTGCCGTTCACGTGGCCGAGCGGCACCGGCGCCTCCGACGTCTTCGTTGCGTTCAGCCTTGCCGTGCTGGCGTTTGGCGGGTTTGAAGCGTCCGCTCCACTCGCCGAGGAGACACGCAATCCACGGCGCAATGTACCGATCGCCGTGGTCGGCTCGGTCGTGGTCAGCGGTGTGCTCTACGTATTCGGCTCGTACGCGATCGTCACGGCGTTCGGCGTGGGGCACATCGGCATCTTCTCCTCCGATGCCAATCCCTTCCACACGGCAGCGAAGACGTTCCTCCCGTTCCTCGCACCGCTGATCACCTGGGTGTTCTTGTCGAGTGTCACCAGCTCGTACGTCGCCGCCAACACCCAGACGTCGCGGGTCATTTTCGCCGGCGGTCGCGGGGGACTGTGGCCGCGCGGCCTCGCGTCGGTGAGCCCGAGGTTCAAGACCCCGTGGGTGGCGGCGATCGCGTTCGTGGCGCCTAGTCTCATCATCGGCGTGGGCTCCACGGCCTTCACGGACCCCGGCACCGCGTCAGGCTTTCTCGGGACGTACGGCATCTTGGGCCTGGTCATCATGTATGTGATGGCCAACGTCGCGCTGATCGTCCAATTCGTCAGACTGCGACGCGCCGGAGTGCACAAGAACCCGCTGCTGTGGGTTGGCACGCCGATCGTCGGCCTGGCGGTGCTGGCCATCCCACTCTGGGGTGACCTGCGGCCGGGACAATCGGCGCCGTACAACGCGCTGCCGTGGCTGACACTGGCACTCATCGCACTCGGCGTGATCTACACTCTCGTCCTCTCGGCGCTCCGACCGAACGCGCTCGCCCTGGCCCCGGCCCTGCTCGAAGGCGCAGACGCAGCCGAAGGCGATCCGCTGCGGACAGCTTGAGCACTGGCCGACGCGACTGAGCGCTCCGTCCCGATCACGGACGGTAGCGGGTGGGCTCCTCCGCTGCGCGTCGTTTATTATCTAATTCTCAGGTCCGTGGAGGCCGAGGCCGCGATCGTCGATGTGGAGATGTCAGGTTGTCTGAAGCCAGTAACGATGCGCCCGTAACCTTGCCCGCCGCTGAGCCGGCCGACGTCTATTTGCATGTGGGGGCGATGAACAGTGGCGCCTCTTACCTGCAGTCGGTCCTGCGCACCAATTGGCAGGCACTTGCAGAAGGCGGGGTGCTTTGGCCGAAGGGCGTGGCAGCTGGCGCCGTGGATGCCCTCGGGCGCAAGCCCAACCGGCGCATCAAAGAGTCCGAGGGTGAGTGGTCGCGAGTCGTCGATCAAATTGGTGCCTGGGAAGGCCGTGCGGCAGTGCTGTCTCAGGAATTCCTGTGTGGGGCGTCGGCGGAAGAGGCGCAACATGTGGTGGACTCCCTGCGGGGTCACCGCCTCACTGTGATCATCACCGTCCCCGATCTGACCCGTGCCATTCCATCGCATTGGCAGACCGTCATCAAGGGCGACAAGGGCTGGTCGTTCCCCGAGTACATGCAAACCGTGCTGAGTGACGTGGAAGAAGAGAGCCCGCAGGGGCCGCGTGCTGGATTTTGGCGGCATCACGATGTCAGCCGAATACTGCAGGTCTGGGCGCACATTGTGGGCGTGGACCACGTCGTGGTCGTTACGGCGCCGCCTTCGGACGTGCCCGGCGGCCTGCTGTGGCAGCGCTTCGCCAGCGTGTTGAGCCTGGATCCAGCGGCGTACGATCAGGCGCCCGATGTCAACGCGGACGCCTCTCTTGGGTACGCCGAGACGGAGCTGCTTCGTCAGGTCAACGTCAAGGTGCGCAGAGCGCTCAGCCCGGTGGAGTATCGGCGGCTGGTGACCAACTATCTCGCAAACCAGCTGCTCGCTGCCGCACCACGTAGCGAGGGGGCCGGGACAGACCGGCCCCAGTTGACACCTGAGGCGCGCGATCGACTGGTCGCGCGAGCCGATCAGATCGCCCAGGAGGTGGAAGGGAGCGGAGCACGCGTCGTGGGCACTCTCGACGATCTGCGCGTCCCTTCACCGAGGAGCCCAGTGCTACGCGAGAAGGACTCCCGACCCGCCGACACCGTCCCCGCAACTGCGACGCACGTCGTCGCCGAGCTGGTGTTACGAATCGCGGAGCTGGAGCGTGAACTCGCCGGCGCCGATGGTTCGGCTCGCGCAGATTCACCTACTCCGGAACGCCGCCGTCGGAAGCGGGCGGCCGCCGATGCCGAGGTGGAGTCTCGACGAGAGGCCCGCGCCGCTCGCCGACGAGCACGACAGGCGCGCCAGGATTAGGAGCCCGCAACCGACGCGGTCCGGACACGATAGACTGGCAGTGCTTCCTTCGCCGTCACGGAGAGCGCGGCTATTGCCGAGGTTGATCCCCTATCGGCTCAAACGCCGCCACCAGCGACGTAGCCGCAGTTGACCTGGGCATTCACACAATACTGAACCAGGTTCTGAATATCGGTTGTAGTGAAACCGCTCATAAAGTCAGCGTGTGCGGTTTCCCCGGCCACGCGCTGCGCCGATGGGATCATCAGGTCGGATGAGAGATACAGGCCGCTGAGATCGTATGTTGCTCCGGTCGGGATGATGTCGGTCTTCGTGAGATCCCAACGAGCTCCCACCTGGATCGTGGGTATCGGGGTGTAGCCGGGCGGACAGGTCTGCCAGCTGCCAGTTGGTCCCGAGCTGTATGTCTGTGCTGTGGGCTCGTTCAGCCCCGGCGGATCTTCGGTCGTCTGGGGGATGATGCAGTTGGGAAACTGAACTACCATGCGCAAATAGAACGGGGAAACGTTCACGCCATTGACCCGTTGATCATCGCATGATGCCGGGATCGTGTCCTGAGGCGTCGTGTAGTTCTGCCCCGCTACGCAGGACCACTGGATAATAGTCGTACCTTGGTGACCGGTTGCCGCAGAGTTTCCGCCCACTATGCTGAGGTTTTGTGGGAACGCTTCGATTGTGGTCGGGTCGACGAGCTCGTTGCGATAGTAGACTAGCGCATAAGCAGGCTTGATTTCCTTATATCCATGCGGCTGAGTTGGTTTAACTACATTAGTGTTAAGTAGCTCAGGAACCCAGTAAGCGGAGTTGTCCTGCACAGGAACCTGTGTGGGCGGCCTTCCGGGCAACGTGTACGTGGCGCTATTGCAGATGTTGGCGGCTGCTGCACGTAAGTCCTTAGGTTTTTCGATAGGCGTGATATTTGTGCTCGGACCGAAAAACACATGTGCATGCATGGAGGAGCCGCCCCTCGCTTTGATCGGATCAGTAAAATCCGTCTGACCGGAGTAGTCACAATGCGAGGACCACGCCCCAGTGGATGGGTCCGACCCGTCGAACGGCCTCGCCGCCTGCTCTGTGTTGATTCGAGATGTTGCCAGTGCGGGCACGGCAGTCATGCCGGCGAGAAGCACTACTGTCGCCGCCGTGGTAAGAGTCGTTCGTTTCATTCAGGTTCCTTCGAGAAAGTGCGGACCCTTGAACATAGCAGCTGGGCGGCAAGCTCGAAGTGAAAAGTCAAATCGGATGGCTCGACGGTCTTTTTTTGCTCCGTGCGCCTTCCGCACGTTCCACCGTCCGAGGAGGCGGGTACGGTTCAGTCGGCGAGTAGGAAGGCCCGGGTTTCGTCGGGCCAGGCCAGCGCTTCGCCGCTCTCGGAGTCCACGAGCACGGCGACCATGGCGCCCCGAGCCGTGACCTGGTCACGTCGGCGTACCTCGAATTCGTAGCTCATGCAGGACAGCTTCGGCGGTCTCGACCCACCGGATCACCGTCGAATGGCGCTAGTGCCCGGCCGCGTCGGTGTCCGGCCACTCCACGGTGCGATCGATGCGAACGCTGGCGGCCACGCGACTCATGGTTGAGCCCAGGTAGAGCCCGCACAGGCGCCGCGGTTAGAGAAGGGAAGCGCGGTCCTCGCGAAGCCGGAAGCGCTGCAGCTTGCCGGTGCTGGTGCGCGGCAGGGCGGGGACGAATTCGATGCGGCGCGGATACTTGTACGGCGCGATCTGGCCCTTGACGAAGTCCTGCAACTCCTTGACCTTCACCTCGTCGCCTGACACGCTGCCCGCCAAGACGACGTACGCCTTGACTACCGAGCCGCGGGCCTCGTCGGGGGTGCCGATCACCGCGCATTCGCTCACCTCGGGGTGGCTGAGCAGCGCCTCCTCGACCTCCGGCCCGGCGATGTTGTAGCCCGAGGAGATGATCATGTCGTCGCTGCGCGCCTGATACCAGAAGTAGCCGTCCTCGTCACAGATGAACGTGTCTCCGGTGATGTTCCACCCTTGCTGCACGTAGACGCCCTGCCGCGCGTCGGCGAGATAACGGCACCCGGTTGGTCCTTTGACCGCCAGCCGGCCCACCTCACCAGCCGGCAAGGGGTTGCCGTCGAGGTCGACCACGGTGGCCTGAAAGCCGGGCACCGGACGACCCGTCGACCCGGGGCGCACGTCGTCGTCGGCACTGGAGACGAAGATGTGCAGCATTTCGGTCGAGCCGATCCCGTCGATGATTCCCACCCCTGTCGCGTCGCGAAACGCCTGCCAGGTGGTGGCCGGCAGGTGCTCGCCGGCCGACACGCACCGACGAAGCGTGGCCAACCGCGCCAGCTCCCCGGCCGCCAGCATCGCCCGGTAGGCAGTGGGCGCGGTGAAACAGATAGTGACCCGGTGCCTGGCGATGTGGTCGGCCAACTCGGTGGGGGTTGCCTTCTCGATCAGCACCGTCGACGCCCCGATCCGCAACGGGAACACCACCAGGCCGCCAAGCCCAAACGTGAACGCCAGCGGCGGCGTGCCGGTGAAGACATCGTCGGGTCGGGGTTTGAGCACGTGCCGGCTGAACGTGTCGGCATTGGCGAGCACGTCACGATGAAAGTGCATGGTGGCCTTGGGCCGCCCGGTCGTGCCCGACGTGAAGGCGAGCAGGGCCACGTCATCGGCGGCCGTCTCGACGTTGGTGAACGTGTCGGGATGCAGCGCGGCGCGGCGGGTGAGGTCGTCGTCCGCGTCGCCGCCGTACGTCACGATCGGAGCGCCGCCCAGGTCGGCGGTCACCAGATCTTCGGTGAAGCGGTGATCACACAACGCCAGGTCGATCCTGGCGATGTCGTGGACCGTGCTGAGCTCGCCAGGTCGCAGCAGCGGCATGGTCGTGACGACGACCGCGCCCACCTTGAGCGCGGCTAGCCACGTGACCACGAGCCAGGGGTTGTTGGGGCCTCGAAGGAGCACCCGGTTGCCCGGCACGACGTCCAGCTCCTCGACGAGCGCGTGCGCGGTTTGATTGCAGACGCGGAGCAGGTCGCCGTACGTCCAGGTCTCTGGCGCCGGGGAGAGCAGACATGCCCGGCCCGCGCCGTGTCGCTCGATGGTGCGGTCCAGCAGCTCGACGGCGCAGTTCAGGCGGGTCGGATAACGCACCTCGGGCAGGTCGAAGCGGAACTCTGGCCATGCCTCGAACGGCGGCAGGTTGTCGCGGCAGAACGTGTCGACGTGTGCCGATGGCGAGAGCTGCATGACTCTGCTCCTTGCTGGGTTTGCTCTGCTCCGCGTGGTCCGGTGGTCCCTGTGGTCAGTATTCCCTCTGTGTGACGACAGTCAAGGTGACGCGACATGCCAGCATGTCCCGGAAACCCTGGATCCGCGAAGCGCGAGCATGCCCTGACCCCGTCGCGGTATCGTCCGGCTGTGACGACGATCAAGGAAGTGACACAAGCGTCCGCGCTACAGCCGCGAGCGCTGATCGTGACGGTGTACGGCCTCTATGCCCGCGAGGCGCGCGGTTGGATGGCCGTCTCCACGTTGATCCGACTGCTCGCCAGCCTCGACGTCGACGAGCCTGCCGTCCGGTCGTCGATCTCCCGGTTGAAGCGCCGGGGGATCGTGGAGGCGGAACGCGTGAACGGCGTAGCCGGGTATGCGTTGTCCGCCGCCGCGGGTGAGATGCTCGCAGAAGGCGATCGCCGCATCTTCGCGCGAGCCCGGGCCGACCCGAAAGACGGCTGGTTGCTTGCCGTGTTCAGCGTTCCCGAGTCTGAGCGTCGACAGCGTCACACGCTCCGGTCTCGCCTTGTGTGGTTGGGCTTTGGCACCGTAGCCGCCGGTGTCTGGGTGGCTCCAGCCCATCTTGCCAGCGAGACTCGCGACGTGCTTGTGCGGTCCGAGCTCTCGTCGTACGTCGACCTCTTCCGCGCCGACTACCTGGCGTTCGGTGACGTGCAGACCAAGGTTTCGCAGTGGTGGGACCTGGCTCAACTGCTGCGCCAGTACGACGAGTTCATCACCACTCACCGGTCTGTGCTCGGCAAGTGGAAACGGCGTCGTGCTCCCGACGAGTCCCAGGCATTCGCCGACTACATGCGGGCGCTCACCGCCTGGCGGCGGTTGCCCTTCCTCGACCCGGGTCTGCCCGACGAGGTGTTACCGGACGGCTGGAACGGATCTCGAGCCGCCGACCTGTTCTTCGCACTCCGGGATCGGCTGGCCGAGCCAGCACACCGTCATGTGGAGAGCGTCAGGGCGATGCGTGACGGTCGGTGAGCGCGAGCCTCCTCCGCCGTACGGCGTTGCGCTGCGATGTGTGCCGATGCGTTAGTGACGTGCCCGCCATTGGCGTCACCTGGTGTCGAGGACCGCGAGGCCCTGCACCTCGATCAGGGCCGCGGCGTCCCATAACCGTGACACGCCGATGCCGGCCATCGCCGGGTAGTCACGGCCTACCAACAGGCGCCACACCCGGCCGATGTCACCGGCGTGCTTGCGATAGTCGTCCATGTCGACGACGTAGACGGTGAGGCTGACGAGTTGGTCGGGTCGCCCACCCGACGCGCGCAGTGCCTTCAGCAGATTGCCGAGCGCTTGCTCGAACTGTTCGGCGACCCCGGTGCCCACGATGTGGCCGTCGCGGTCCAACGCAGTCTGACCGGCGAGGGCGACGACGCGTCCCTCGGCGACGACCGCATGGGAGAACCCGCTCGGGGGTGCCAGGGTCTTGGGGTTGATCCGCTCCAGCCGCATCTCTCCACCCTACGAAAGCCTTGCGGGCCTACGAAAGCCTTGCGGGCCCGCGCGCGGGGAACGAGAAGCCAGCCCAGCGATGGAGCCCCGCTCGGCCGACCCTCAAGACTGCACGGCCCCGCCGTCGACGTTGACGCCCTGGCCCGTCACCGAACCGTTGGCCACGCAAAAGCAGACTGCCTGCGCAACCTCGGTCGTTGTCACCAGTCGACCGGTCGGCTGCTTGTGCTCCAAGATCGCCCGCGAGTCAGGCTCGCTGCGCCCGGTTTTGGCGGCGATGCCGGCGACCGTGGCGTCGGTCATCGGCGTGTCGACGTACCCAGGGCAGACCGCGTTGACCGTCACCCCGGTACGCGCGAGCTCGATCGCCGCGGACCTGACCAGGCCCAGCACGCCATGCTTGCTCGCGGTGTATGCGGCGATGTACGGCTCACCGACCTTGGCGGCCACCGAGGCAACCACCACGACCCGGCCATAACCAGCCGGGATCATCGCCGGCAGCGCCCGGCGGATGCAGCGAAACGGTGCGGTCAGGTTGAGGTCCAGCATTTGCTGCCAGTCTTCGTCGGTCGTGTGCTGAACGCGTGCGGACACACCGGCACCAGCGTTGGCAACGAGTACCTCGACGGCGCCCCACTCTGACTCGACGGCAGCGAAGACATGGTCGAGCGCCGCCGGGTCGGTGATGTCGGCGGGCAGCACCAGCGTCGCACCGGCGCAGCTGCCTGCGGTGTCTGTGAGCTCGGCCTCGCTTCGCGCCGTAAGGGCGACGCGTAGCCCGGCGGAGCTGAGTTGCTGGGCAACCGCCCGCCCAATCCCGCGCCCGGCACCCGTCACCAGAGCAATGCGCCCGGCCACAGGCTCGCTTGCCGTGGCGCCGCGAGCCTGGGCAGGAAATCGGTCAGCGGCAACCACACGCCGACCCTATCCTGCACTGCACGGTGGTCGCGGAGTCAGCGTGACTGCGGCCGTCAGGCGCTGCCACCCGGCTAGTGTCGATGCATGACGAATCCCGTGCTTGTAGTGGTTGGCGCCGGCCCTGGGCTCGGCGCAGCGATCGCGCATCGGTTCGGCCACAGCGGCTACGACGTGGCGCTGATCGCCCGATCGGCGGAGCGCCTCGACAGCCTCGGCGCGCAGCTACAAGCCGCTGGCATCACCACCGGTTGGACACCGGTTGACATCATCGATGTAACAGCATTCGCCGCAGCCGTCGAACGATTCGGCCAACATGCCGGGCGAATCGACGTGCTGCACTTCAACCCCAGCGCCTTCACCGGCAAGGGGCCTTTGGAGTTGACCAGTGCGGAGCTGCTCGCGGATGTCGGGCTCGGGGTAGCCAGCCTGTTGACCGCCGTACAAGCGGCTCGGCCGTTCATGTCGGCCGGCGCGCGCATCACCGCGACCGGGGGCGCGACCGCCGACCGGCCGTGGCCTTCGGCTGCGTCGTTGGGTGTGCAGAAGGCCGGTCTTCGCAACCTGGTCGCAGCCGTCGACGCAGAGCTAAGCGATGACGGCATCCGGGCCATGTCGTTGACGGTCGCGGGAACCATAGCCCCCGAAACCCCGTTTGACCCCCGCCACATCGCCGACGCTTTCTACGCCGCCTGCCAGACCGCAGACGCCGACTGGCGCAGCGAGGTGCGTTTCACCGGTCACGATTAGACCTGCCGGTCGCTCGCCAGCCAGCGCATCTTACGCAGCCGCTCATACAGCGGCAGACAGCCGGCGGCCAGCTGGGCAGCCCGCTCATCCAGCAACATGTGGCGCCGCTGATAAGGCTCGAACCCGGTCGACCTCCACACCGCCTCATACCAGTGCTTGCCCCACACTCCATCGGTCTCCCGAACACCGGCAGGCCATCGCAGCATGGCCACCGCATCGAACGTGACGCCCAAGCGCGCACATAGGGCAGCCAGATATCCCCGCGGGTTACCCAAGAAGTCAGCCGCGTCGATCACCAGCGGCGCGGCGCCCGCGGCAGCCAACTCGTCGTACAACCGGGCCTGCTGGGGGAGCCCGATGTCGTCCGGCGTCACCTCGTGACGCGGCCCGCGACCCCATGCTCTTATGTACGACGCGACTACCTCGCGCGGGTCGCGGATGAGCAACACGTTGGCCAACGAGGCGATCCAGTCATGGTCGATATCGGGGGTCAAGTGATGGGCCATGTGCTTTTGGTAGAAGACGTCAACGCCAGCTGGCACCGGCCCGAGGAGTGTCTCGACGACCACCCGCCAGTCGGCTTCACCCGCCGCGATCACCTCGTCACGCCCGGGATGGTCGAGACCGGTCGTCGAGAGATAGTGCGCGTAGAGCGGCTCGTCGACGACCATCGTGTTGGGTCGGTTCTCCCAAGAACGCATCCACGCCGTCGAGATGTTGCGCGGCCCAGACCACATCGCCAGCCGGACGACGTACGGTGTCGTCATTGCCTGGCGCGTCCCGCCACGTCCTTCTCCACCAAGTCGAGGTAGAGCTCGCGAAGCCGAGCCGTCATCACCCGACGACCGTCCCCGACGACGCGACCGTCGACCTCACGCACCGGCACCAAACCGGCGAATGTTCCGGTGACGAACGCCTCGTCGGCGCCGTACACGTCGGTCAGGCTGAAGTTCTTCTCGTAAGTCGCGATGCCGGCGGCTCGCGACACGCACAGCACACAGCTTCGGGTGATTCCGCCGAGACAGTAGTCGCCAGACGATGTCCACAGCTCACCACCTCTCACGATGAAGAAGTGTGTGGAGTTGCAGGTGGCGACGAAGCCGTGCGGATCGAGCATCAACGCCTCGTCGGCCCCAGCCGTGTAGGCCTGGATGCACGCAGTGATGTCGTTGAGCTTGCTGTGCGCGTTGAGCTTCGGATCCAAGATGTCTGGCCCTGGTCGCCTGACATGCACGGTGAAGAGCCGGATGCCGGCGTCGACCACGGCCGGCTTGGGCTCCTTGTATTCGGGGATGATCACGACGGTTGCCGGCCCGACTGTCATCCTCGGATCCTGGTACGGCGTGGACTTCTCTCCACGTGTCACCATCAGGCGAACATGGACACCCTCACTCATCGCGTTGGCGTCAAGCATGTGGTAGATCGCCGCGCGCAGCTCGTCTCGAGTGAGCCCGATGTCGAGCGCTATCGCCTTTGCACCCTCGAAGAGACGATCCAGATGCGCGTCCAGGAACGCCGGGTGGCCGTGGTGAACCCGAAGCCCTTCCCACACACCGTCGCCCAAGACGAAGCCGGCGTCGAAGACCGACACTACGGCCTCATGGCGCCGCTTGAGCGCACCGTTGACGTAGATCAACACGTCCGCGTTGCGACCATCGTCATCGAAGTCATGGGTGCCATGCCCGGGCTGATCGCTCACCTGATGAACTCCTTGCGGTGTCGTTGCCATCTTGGCAGGTAGCATGAACGCGTAACAGCTACCGACCGGGAGGTCACCATGAGTTTCGCAGACAAGTTAAAGCACAAGGCTGAGGAAGCCCTCGGCAAAGGCAAGGCGAAGACCGGACAGGCTACCGACGACAAGAGCCTGCAGGCCGAAGGTGAGAAGGACCAATCCAAGGCCAACCTGAAGCAGGCCGGCGACAACGTGAAGGACGCCTTCCGCAAGGAGTAACACCTGCCTCATGGCGCGGATGCCAAGCCTGCTCACGATTGGTGAACTCTCGTCCCGATCTGGGGTGGCGGCATCCGCGCTGCGTTTCTACGAAGACGTCGGGCTGCTGACAGCGTCGCGCACCAGCGGCAACCAGCGACGCTACCCCCGTCATATGCTGCGTCGAGTGGCGTTTATCCGCGCCGCGCAGCGCGTTGGGCTGAGCCTGGACGAGATACAGGCCGCCCTTGCCAGTCTTCCCAGCGGCCGAACGCCGACCAAGGCCGACTGGGAACGCGTCGCCCGCACCTGGACGGCCCGGCTTGATCAACAGATCGCCGACCTCCAACGGTTAAAGACCAAACTCACCGGCTGCGTAGGTTGTGGCTGTCTGTCGATGCGCACCTGCGTGCTCAGCAACCCCAACGACGAGCAGGCCGAGACCGGGCCGGGGCCGGCCTGGCTGGCCACCGACGAGAACGGTGGCCACCCGCGCGACGAGTAGCGCGCTTGCCGCCCTGTCCGGCGCCTCCGCGCCCTAGCCCGCTTGCGGGAAGCGAACTGCGCCGGGATTGTGCTTGGCGGTGCCGTTGTTGCGCGTGACAGGATCACTGGCATGGCTCTACGGATCGTGGCGACCGCTCCGCACCCGTCACTCATCACCTTGCCGTGGCAGTTGCCGCTGGAAGAGTGGGAGGGCGCGTTCCTGGTCCCGCTGCCCCGCGGGATCTCCCGCCACGTCGTGCGGTTCGTGCGCCTGGCCAATCAGGTGTACGCCGTCAAGGAGACCCGCGAAGCGATGGCGTTGGCCGAGTATCGGCTGTTGCGCGATCTGCGCCGTCTCAAGGCCCCAGCCGTCGAGCCGGTCGGTGTCGTCACGGGTCGGCAATCCGTCGATGGAGAGGCGATCGAGCCGGTCTTGGTCACCCGCCAGCTCACTCACTCGATGCCCTACCGGGAGGTGTTCTCACGCGGCGTGCGGGCCGACACGATTCCGCGCCTAGTCGACGCGCTCGTCGTACTCCTCACCAAACTCCACCTTGCCGGTTTCTTTTGGGGCGACTGCTCGTTGTCCAACACGTTGTTCCGGCGGTCGGCGGGTGAGTTTGCGGCCTTTCTCGTCGATGCCGAGACCGGAGAGCTGCACCCACAGCTCAGCAATGGGCAGCGTCGCCACGACCTCGACATCGTGACCAGCAACCTGTTCGGTGAAATGCTCGACCTGCAAGCCGGTGAGCTGATGGGCGCCCAGCTCGACCCGTACGCCATCATCGACGGACTTCAACAGCGGTACGACGCATTGTGGGCCGAACTAACCGGCGTCGAAGACTTCAGCACCGACGAGATGTGGCGAATCGAGCAGCGGATCGCCCGCCTCAACGACCTCGGTTTCGACGTCGACGAGCTCGACATCGTCACCGACTGGGACGGCGCGTCGGTGCGCATCCAACCCAAGGTGGTCGACGCGGGCCACCATCGACGCCGACTGCAGGGGCTGACCGGGTTCGACGTCGAGGAGAACCAAGCGCGCCGACTGCTCAACGACCTCGACGCCTACACGGCCGCAAACGATCTGCAAGGCGAGGATCCCGCCGTGGTGGCGCATCGCTGGCTGACTACCGTCTTCGAGCCCGTCGTTTCGATGGTGCCGGCCGAGATCCGCGGCTCGCTCGGCGCGGCCGAAATGTTCCACGAGATTCTCGAACACCGGTGGTATCTGTCGGAGTGGGAGGGCCATGAGGTCGAGATCTTCGAGACCGCGCGGGACTATATTCGGGGTGTGCTCAAGACCGAGCCGATCGAGCCGCGCCAGCCGATCTCAGTAGGCTCCGTGCGATGACCATTCGTTGTATCTGGTTCGTGCCCTCGAAGATCTGGGTGACCTTGGCCTCTCGCATGTAGCGCTCGGCGGGGAAGTCTTGGGTGTAGCCATAGCCCCCAAGCACCTGGACGGCATCGGTGGTGACTTTCATCGCGGCGTCGGTTGCGACGAGCTTGGCCACCGAGGCCGCTCGGGAAAAGTCGCGCCCCGCATCACGCATCCGGGCCGCGTAGATGTACTGCGCGCGCGCCGTCTCGACGGCGGCTGCCATGTCGGCCAGCATGAACTGCAGGCCCTGGAACTGCGCGATCGGGCGCCCGAACTGGTGGCGCTCCCGCGCGTACCCGACCGCCAAGTCCAGGGCCGCTTGGCCCAGGCCGGTGGCGCATGCGGCAATGCCCAACCGCCCCGCATCCAAAGCAGACAACGCGATCTTCATCCCGTCGCCCTCCTCGCCTATCCGCAACTGCGCGGGTAGCCGGGTGGCATCGAAGAGCACCTGGGTGGTCGTCGAGGCGGTCATGCCCATCTTCTTCTCCGGCGCACCGAAACTGACGCCACTGATTCGCCCGACGCCATCGATGCCCTCCGAGTCAGCCTGGGCACCCAGCGGCACATGGAACGCAGACAAGCCAACCCGGGCATCGGCCGACGTACGGGCGAACAACAGCAAGAAGTCTGCATCCGGGCCGTGGCTGATCCAGGCCTTGGTGCCGGTGACAACGTAGCTATCCCCATCGCGCGTCGCCTTGGTCGCGATCGCCGACACGTCGGAGCCGGCCTGTGGCTCGGACAGCGCGTACGCGCCGAGCTGGATGCCGCCCAGCATGCCCGGCAGCCACCGTTTGCGCTGCTCGTGCGAGCCGAAGCGCGACATCGCCGACGCGGCAAGCGTGTGGACCGACACGTCGACACCCACACTCATCCACGCCATCGCGATCTCTTCCAGCACCTGCAGATAAACCTCGTAGGGCTGCCCGCCGCCGCCATCGGCCTCGTCGAACGGCAACGACATCAGACCGAGCTGCCCCAACAGGGCGAAAATGTCTCGGGGAAACTCCGCGTCCGCCTCCGCCCGGGATGCCCGAGGCGCCAGCCGTTCGGCGGCGATCTCCCGGACGACTCCCAGCAGGTCCTCCGCTTCGGCGCTCGGCAATAGGCGTTCGACAGGCATCAGCAGTCCCCTCAGCGTGCACTTTGGGCCGGCTTGGACGCCGGACGGTGTCGATCGATCTCGTACAACGCGATGCTCGCAGCCACCCCGGCGTTGAGTGACTCGGTCGACGAGGCCATCGGGATGCACACCAGCACGTCGCACGTCTGCCGGACCAGCCGAGACAACCCGTTGCCCTCGCTGCCCACGACCAGCACCAGCGGATCGGCAGCCGCCTCCAGATCACTGATGGTCACGTCCCCCGCGGTGTCCAGGCCGACCACCGTGAGCCCGGCGCGTTGGTAGTCCTGAAGCTGGCGGGTGAGGTTGGTGGCTCGGGCCACCGGCACCCGTGCCGCGGCTCCGGCCGAGCTCTTCCACGCACCTGCCGTCATGCCGGCCGCACGCCGTTCGGGTACGACGACGCCGTCAGCGCCGAAAGCGCCTGCCGAGCGCACCACCGCTCCCAGGTTTCGTGGATCCGTGACCGAGTCGAGCGCCACGATCAGGGGTGTGCCGCCCGCCTCTTGCGCGGCCGTGACCAGCTCGTGCGGATCGGCGTAAACGTAGGCAGGGATCTTCATCGCCACGCCCTGGTGGACGGCTCCGTCGGTGAGCCGGTCGAGCTCGGCACGGCTGACCTCTAGCACGCCGATGTGGCGGTCTGCGGCGAGCTTGAAGACGTCGCGGAGCCGGTCATCTCGCTCGGTACGCTCGGCCACGTACACGGTGGTCACGGGCACCCGCGCCTCCAGCGTCTCGACCACCGAATTGCGGCCGGCCACCCATTCGGTGCTGCTCGACGGCTTACGCGTCCGGCTGGTCTGGCCGGCGCCCTGCCTGTCCGGTGTGGATCGCCGGCTGCCGTGGGCCTTGTGTCCCTCGCGTTCGGTGGCCTTCGGCGTAGGCCCCTTGCCCTCGAGCGCCTTGCGGCGACGGCCGCCGGAGCCTGCCGTGGGGTTGCCGCCCTGCCGTTTGCGGACCGCGCCTTGCCGCTTGCTGTTGCCCGCCATCACTGCGCCCGCGTCCATCGCGGGCCCAGTGGGGTGTCCTCGACCTCCACCCCTGCGGCGTGAAGCTGGTCACGGATCGCGTCGGCAGCGGTGAAGTCCTTGCGCTCGCGGGCTTTTTGACGCTGTCGGAGCAACGCCTGCACAAGCTCGTCGACCGGCCCCGCAGTGGACTTCGACCCGGCGCTCGTGGCCCAATGTGGCGCGAGCGGATCCAGCCCGAGCAGCCCGAGCATCCGGCGGGCAGCGGCCAGGTTGCCCCGCAACGCCGCGGAGTCGCCGTCGGCCAGGAGCTTGTTGCCCTCGCGAACCGTGCCATGCAATGCCGCGAGCGCGGCCGGAAGGGCCAAGTCGTCGTCCATCGCGGCGGCGAAGTCGGCGCAGATAACACCGTCGTCGGCCGGCTCGACACCACTGGTGACCTCGCTGGCCCGCACCACGAAGCCCTCGATTCGCCCGAACGCGGTGGCCGCCTCGTCCAACGACTCGAAACTGAACTCGACGACCGACCGGTAGTGCGGGGCCACCAGGTAGTAGCGCAGATCGATTGGCCGGACTCGCTTGATAACCTCGCTGACCAGCAAGAAGTTGCCTACCGACTTGCTCATCTTCTCACCGGCCAGGTTGACCATCGCGTTGTGCATCCACCAGCGGGCAAACGGCCGGCCGGCGGCGGTCGACTGGGCAAGCTCGTTCTCGTGGTGAGGGAACCGCAGATCGAGGCCGCCACCGTGGATATCGAACTCCGGCCCGAGGTACTTCCCGACCATCCCCGAGCACTCCAGGTGCCATCCCGGCCGGCCGGCGCCCCATGGCGTCGGCCAGGACGCGGTTTCAGGCTCGCCGGTCTTGTGCCCCTTCCACAAGGCGAAGTCGCGTGGATCCCGCTTGCCGCGGGGATCCGCGTCGGCGGCCGCTTCCATGTGGTCGAGCCGCTGGCGGGACAGCTCGCCGTACGCCGGCCATGACCGCACGTCGAAGTAGACGTCACCGGAGTCGTCCTCGGCGGCGTAGGCATGCCCCTTGGCGATCAGCTCCTCGATCAGCACGATCATCTCGGGGATGTGACCGGTCGCCCTCGGCTCGTACGTCGGCGGGAGGCACCCAAGGGCCACATATGCTTGATGCAGGGCACGCTCGTTGGCGTAGGCGATCGCCCACCACGGCCGCTGCTGCTCGAGGGACTTGGCCAGCACCTTGTCGTCGATGTCGGTGATGTTCGCGATCAGCGTCACGTCATAGCCGCTGTGCTCGAGCCAGCGCCGCAACACGTCGAAGACCACCTCTTTGCGGATGTGTCCCACGTGCGGCGGGCCCTGCACCGTTAGCCCGCAGTGGTAGATCCCGACTCGGCCCGGGTGCAACGGCTCGAAGTCACGGATCTCACGCGTGGCGGTGTCATAGAGGCGGAGCGTCACCCGCCCAGCGTATCGACTCCGCGTGGGTGTGGAGGTTAGGTCACCCGCACGGTGATCGTGTGCCAGCCGGTGGCGCCATTGGGCAGTACGCCGGCAACCGTGGACGTTTGCACCCTGCCAGTGGCATCGGTTGCCCGCACCTGGATTTGGTGTAAGCCCGGGGTGGCGTGCCAGCCGTGAACCCATTGCCGCCAGGTGTCGATTGACGGGTCGGCGCCGAGCGACGCGACCTGCCAGGGGCCGTCGTCGACGTGCACCTCCACCTTGGAGATTCCGGTGTGTTGTGCCCAGGCGACCCCGCCGATCGCTACTTGCCCAGCCGGCACACTTTGACCATTGCTCGGCACGTCGATGCGAGACTCGGTCTTGACCGGCCCCTGGGGCGACCAGCCACGCTGGGTCCAGAACGCGCTGAAGTCGTCGAACCGCGTGACATTCAGGTCCTCGACCCACTTACAAGCCGACACATACCCGTACAGACCTGGGACGACCATGCGGACCGGGAAGCCATGTTCGGGAGTCAACGGCTCACCGTTCATCGCCATCGCAAACATCGCGTTGCGGTCGTCGGTGAGCGCGCCGAGCGGCGTTCCGCAGGTCCAGCCGTCCGACGAGGTGGCGAGAACGGCATCGGCGTTGCCGTGGATGCCGGCGTCCTTGAGCACGTCGGCGATTCGCACCCCCGACCACCGAGCGTTGCTGATCAGGTCGCCGCCGACGATGTTCGAGACGCAACACAGCGTGACCCAGGCCTCGGTAAGGCCGCGGGCCACCAGATCGTGATACGTCACGGTGATCTCTCGATCGACCATGCCGTGGATCCGCAGCCGCCAGTCCGTCGGCAAAATCTGCGGCACCGACAGGGCAGTGTCGATGCGATAGAAGCTGCCTTGCGGCGTGATATACGGCGTGACGCCCGCTACGCCAAGGTTGACTCCCGGCGGCGGGGTCGGTTTGGTGATCGGCAGCCGAAGCTTGCTGCGAGCGGCCTCGACGGCGGCCCGGCCCTGGGCGAAGACCCGGCCCGCGCCGCCGGCGACGATCGCGATCAACGTCGCCGATCCGGCCAGCAGCAGGAAGTCGCGGCGGGCTGGCATCGACCGTCGCAGGTTTGATGCAGCAGATCGCGGACTGCCCCTTTGTGCTGCGTTGAACGCGAAGGGCGTGAGCCAAGCCAACGTCACCATGGCAACGACAACCCCGATCACGGCCGGCACGTAGGTAACCGTCGACGGTGTGAGCCTGGCATGGACGGCGGCGACGAGCACGATGCCCATCGCCACCAAGATCGCCTCGGCGGCGAATCGAGACCGCAGCGCCACCACACCACTCACTGCGCTGACGATGGCGAGCCCGACGAGCGTCGCCGCGATGAGCAACGGCTTGTCGTTGCGACCGACGATCGAGATGACGAACTCGACAACGGACCCAGGTGTCAGGCCGATGACCGACTCAGACACCGCGACCAACGGTGAGACACGCTGGTGCAAGAGGCCGCTCAGCAGCTCGGAGGCTCCCAGCCCGGCGCCGGCGGCGGCGATGCCAGCGAGTGCGCCGTACCGTCTCGCGATTGTCATCTCTCCATGGTCCCTCATGTCGCAAGGCGTCGATCCCCTAATCGGCCATTCAGCGCGGATGTCACAGACCCGTAAGAGAGCCAGCGGGCTCGCACTGCTGGGCTGGCATGATCTACGGATGATCACCGGCCCGGCTCCGCGCATCGGCATCGGGGTGGACGTCCATCCCCTGGCCGAGGGCAGGCAGCTTTGGGTGGCGGGGCTCTGGTGGCCCGATGCGCCGCTCGGGCTCGACGGTCACTCTGACGGAGACGTCGTAGCGCACGCAGCCTGTGACGCGCTGCTTTCGGCGGCCGGGCTCGGTGACCTGGGCAGTCAGTTCGGTACGACGGATCCGCAGTGGTCTGGCGCCAGTGGCCTCTCCTTGCTGGCCGAGACGACACGCCGGCTACAGCTTGCCGGCGCCAGGGTCGGAAACGTCGCTGCCGTGCTGATCGGCAACTCGCCGGCGATCGCGACGCGCCGCGAGGAGGCCGAGGATGTCTTGAGCCAGGCATGCGGCGCCAGCTTCACCGTGTCGGCGACCACCACTGACGGGCTGGGGCTCACCGGACGCGGCGAAGGGCTGGCCGCCGTGGCCACCGCCTGCGTCTACCTCTGACCGTTGTGGCTGAAGGCGTTTCGCGGCAACACGCCACTAGGTGGCAGCCCGGGCTTTGAGTATCGTCTCGGCCAAGGCAAGGTCGATCGGCCGGGTGATCTTAAAAGCCAGCTCGTCTCCGGCCACTATGGCGACCTCGACCCCACACTGCTCTACCAGCGTGGCATCGTCGCTCGCGTCACCACCCGTGGCCCTTCGGTGGGCTTGGGTCAAGACGGCTCGGCAGAAACCTTGCGGAGTCTGCACCGCATGCACGCGGGTGCGGTCAAGGGGCACACTGGCGCCGGAGTCGAGCGTCTGGCGCAGCGAGTCGGCGACCGCGATGGTGGGGATGACGGCGTTGGCGCCGTGGCGCAGCCCAGCGACTACCCGCCGGACGACGGCTGCCGGCACCAACGGCCGGGCCGCATCGTGCACCAACACCCACTCGGTGTCGGCAGCGACCGCCGCGAGCGCGAGTTGGACGGATTGCTGACGCGTCGCCCCACCGGGCACCACCACGACAGGCACCCCAACCCCCTCGCTCAGGTCAGCTTCGACCTGCCCGACCCAGTCCGCGGGAACAGCCACCACGAGCTGATCAACCATCGAAGTGAGCGTGGCCGCGGCCCGGCGTACCAAAGACTGACCGGCCAACAACTTCAACGCCTTAGGCGGCGACGAGTCGCCCAAAGACGGCTGCGCGTCGACGGAACCGCTGGACGCCTGAGCCGTCCCGCCGCCCAGCCGCAGGCCAAGGCCCGCGGCCGGAATGATCGCAGCAATGTGTGAGGGCATAACGAGATGTCAGAAAGAGCCGCCGCTCGGCCCGGCAGCGGTGTGCCGAGGGCTAGGAAGCCAAGACCTCGTCGAGGATTGTCTCGGCCTTGTCCTCGTTGGTGTGCTCTGCGAGCGCCAGCTCCGACACAAGGATCTGGCGTGCCTTGGCGAGCATCCGCTTCTCACCGGCAGACAAGCCTCGCTCGCGTTCGCGACGCCACAGGTCACGCACCACCTCCGCGACTTTCATCACGTCACCGGAGTGCAGCTTCTCGAGGTTTGCCTTGTAACGACGCGACCAGTTGGTCGGCTCCTCCGTATGCTCGGCGCGCAAAACGTCGAAGACCCGCTCGAGCCCGGCTTGGTCAACGACATCGCGAACACCCACGAGGTCGAGGTTGCAAGCTGGGACTCGGACGACTAAGTCGTTTTGGGCGACAATGCGGAGGACGAGATAGAGCCGGTCCTCTCCTTTGATTTGACGAGTCTCAATTTCTTCGATGACCGCGGCCCCATGATTGGGATACACCACTGTCTCGCCGACCGTAAAAGTCATGTGCCAGCTACCCCTTTCCAGGGCTTAAGGATACCACGCGCGGAGGTTGCGAGGAAGCGCGTTTGCCCAGGTCAGCGCGTATTTTGGGGCTTGACAAATTGCGCATCTCGTGCCTGTCGAGGGTGCGCCGAGCCGCTCGGTAAGTGCTTTCGCTACTGTAAGAGACCGCGCCGACAGAGCAGCCGTTCACCGGATGGGCGCTGGGGAGCCAGCTGGCTTGGCTGTCGGCGTCGACTCGCACCAGCCCTCGATCGGGCTCATAGCATGGCCGCGGTCAACCGATAGGCAGCAAGGAGAACGACGGATCGTGACGACTCACTCTGCGACGACCCGGTCGATCACACACCGGGCGCGTGGGCGGCGCGCAGCCGTGCTAGTGGCCGCCGTGGCGCCGCTGTTGGCGGGCTGCGCTGCCGGCTTCAGTGCGCAAACCAACCAGCCTTACCAGCCGGCCGAGGGCATCACCGTTCGGCAAGGCGCCGTCTTTGTGATCGACACCTTGGTGGTCGCCAACGACAAGGGGAACGGGACCGTTGTGGCCGCGCTCGTCAATCAAGCGAACCGGGCCGACAGCCTCGTCATCGTGACGGCCAGCGAACAGGGCCGGCCGCTTCGGGTCACCAACACGGCGGGGAAGCCGATCAGGTTGCCGTCACAGACCGGCGTCCAGCTAGCGAACAGCGGTGACATTCGCGTTGACGGGCACTTTCGGCCCGGCGACATCGTGACTTTGGATTTCGAGTTCGCGAACGCAGCTCCGGTGAGGATTGATGCCCCGGTGCTTTCCGACAGTTCCGAGTACGCCGACGTGCCGGTAGGCCCGGTCCGTCCCACCGCCGGTCCAACGATGACTCCACTGGCCCCGACCACGGCCACCTCGACGCCGTAGCGGCCTGGCCGTCAGCCCAGCCCTCAGCCCAACAGTCGGCCCGCAACCGGGGCGTCGTACTTGTAGCCCAGACCTCGAACCGTCACCAAGAAGCGCGGCTCGGTGGGGTCGGGCTCGATCTTCGCCCGCAACCGCTTGACGTGGACGTCGAGCGTCTTGGTGTCACCCACGTAGTCCGACCCCCACACCCGGTCAATGAGCTGCCCGCGAGTCAACACCCGGCCGCTGTTGCGCAAGAACATCTCCAGCAGCTCGAACTCCTTGAGCGGCAGCCGAATCTCGTCACCGCCAACGGTCACTACGTGCCGCTCGACGTCCATGCGCACCCCGCCGGCCTCCAGCGTGGCCGGCATCAACTCCGGCTCGACGCCACGGCGCAACACCGCACGGATGCGCGCAACGAGTTCTCGGGGGCTGTATGGCTTGGTGACATAGTCGTCGGCGCCGAGCTCCAGCCCGACCACCTTGTCGATCTCGGCGTCCTTCGCGCTCACCATGATCACCGGCACCGTCGATGTCTGACGCAGCCGGCGACACACCTCGGTGCCCGGCAGCCCGGGCAGCATCAGGTCGAGCAGCACGATGTCGGCGCCTGATCGCTCGAACTCCTCCAAGGCAGCGGGCCCGGCGGCCGCCACGGCGACGTCGAAGCCCTCCTTGCGCAACATGTAGGCCAAGACGTCGCGGTAGCTCTCTTCGTCTTCGACGACGAGCACTCGAGTCACGAAGCCTCCTCCTGATGAGCGTCGATGGCGGTTCGGTGGCGCTCGAGGCCACCGGCAAGTGCTGCGGCCGGCTTCGACGTACGAAGGCCACCCGGCTGCGCGCCGGGGTCGTCGAATCGACCCGGCAGCGAGAGCGTGAACGTCGAGCCTTCTCCCTCGACGCTCCACACCCGCACCTCACCGCCATGAGTAGCGGCGACATGTTTGACGATCGACAGACCAAGGCCGGTGCCGCCGGTTGCCCGGTCGCGTGCGGGGTCGACGCGGTAGAAACGTTCGAAGATCCGGTCGACCTCACTGGCCGCGATGCCCGTGCCTTGGTCTGTGACCGCAATGTCGACCATCGCGTCATGCGGCCGCACCGACACGGTGACCCGACTGCCGGCGGGGCTGTAGGCGACCGCGTTCTCGACGAGGTTTCCAAGCGCCACCGCGAGCTGCTCGCATTCGCCGAACACCTGGCAGCCACGTTCGCCGGCGAGCGACAGACGGATCTGTTTGCCTTCGGCATCGACGCGAACCCTGTCGATGGCTCGCGCGGCGATCTCGTCGACCGCGATCGGCTCGGGCTGGTCCAGCGGGTCGTCGCCTTGGAGCCGGGACAGCTCGATGATTTGCTGGACGAGCCGGGTGAGTCGCTCGCTCTCGGTCATCATCCTGGTGGAGAAGCGCTGCACCGCTGCCGGGTCCTCGGCGGCCTCCGCGACCGCTTCGGCCAGTAGGTTGAGTGCCCCGACCGGGGTTTTCAGCTCGTGGCTGACGTTTGCGACGAAGTCCCGGCGGATCGCCTCTACGCGGCGCTCGCGGGTGCGGTCCTCGGCCAGCACCAGCACCAGGCGAGAGCCCAGCGGCGCCACCCGCGCGACCACCGTGAGAGGCGGTCCGCCTCTGCTCCGGTTGTAGACGAGCTCTTCGTCACGGATCTGCCCATCGCGACGTACGAGATGAACCAGATCGAGCAGCTCCCCGACACCGACCCGAGACCCACTCACCAGGCCCATGACGTGGGCCGGAGCACTCGCCTTAAGGACCTGGTCATCGGGTCCGACCAGCAGGGCAGACGAGCGCAGCACCGACAAGACGGCAGCCACCCCCGGCGGCACGATCGGCTCCGCCGGGGTGGGCAACCTGGCCTGGTCACGCTCACTCAATCTCCACGCCAACACGGTGACCGCGCCGAGGAATGCCCCGACGCCCCCGCCCAACAGGGCTGCTGCCGTCGGGTCCATGGTCTGATGGTACGCAGGTCGAGGCCCCGCATTGGCCGCCCCGAATGCGCGAACCGCGTGCTGACAGCTGGGCTTTCGTCATTGTTCACCCTGCGTTCACCTCGTGACGCCCGCAGGTAACTCGCGGACCATACGCTCACCGCATGCGAGATCAGTTCCGGCACCAACTCGAGACCGTGCTTTCAGCCCTCGTCGAGATGACCGGTGAGGTACGAATAGCCCTCTCGGAGGCCACCCAGGCCCTCCTCGAGGCGGATGCCACGAAGGCTGAGTCGGTGATTGACGGCGACCTCGCGATTGACGAGGCACGCGAACGCATCGAGGAGGACAGCTTCGACATCCTCGCCCGCCAGGCCCCGGTTGCCGGCGACCTGCGGACGTTGGTGGCCACGCTGCGGATGGTGACCGATCTGGAGCGGATGGGCGACTTGTCGGTGCATGTGGCGAAGGTGGCCCGGCTGCGGTTCCCGGCCAAGGCTGTGCCCGCTTCGCTGGTGCCGACGATCACGTCGATGGCCCGCACCGCAGACGACATGATCGTCTCCGCGGCCGAAATCATCGCCACCCGGGACGTCTCGGCAGCGCTCAGCCTCGAGGCGGCCGACGATGACATGGACCGGTTACGCCGCTCGATGTTTCGTCTCCTACTGAGCAAGAGCTGGGTAGCGGGTGTCGAGCCGGCCGTTGACGCGGCGTTGCTCGGTCGCTATTACGAGCGCATCGGCGACCATGCGGTGTCCATGGCCCGGCGTCTCGTCTTTGTCGTGACCGGGGAGCACCCAGTCGGCGTTTAGGCGCGCGGGCTCTAAAGTCGCCCCCTCGGCTTCGGTAGGGTGCGGCCATGACGGATGCGCCGTACCGGCTCGTGCTCTTGCGCCATGGCGAGAGCGAATGGAACGCCAAGAACCTCTTCACCGGGTGGGTGGACGTCGCGTTGACCGACAAGGGTCGCGCCGAGGCGCTGCGGGGCGGCTCGCTGTTGAGCGAGCGAGGGCTGTTACCCGACGTACTGCACACGTCGGTGCTGCGACGGGCCATTTCGACCGCCGAGGTGTGTCTGAATGCGATCGGCCGATCTTGGATTCCGGTACGCCGGTCGTGGCGGCTCAACGAGCGCCATTACGGTGCGTTACAGGGCAAGGGCAAGAAGGAGACGCTGGAAAGGTACGGCGAAGAGCAGTTCATGCTTTGGCGCCGCTCCTACGACGCTCCACCGCCACCGATCGACGACGCCGACGAGTTCAGCCAGTCCGATGACCCGCGCTATGAGGCAATGCCGGGCGAGATCGTGCCGCGTACCGAGTGTCTTGCCGATGTGCTCGCCCGCGCGCTGCCCTACTGGTACGACGCGATAGTGCCCGACCTGCGCTCAGGCGCGACCGTATTGGTGGTCGCCCACGGGAACTCGATGCGAGCATTGGTCAAGCACCTCGACGGCATGTCGGAGCAGGCAGTCGTCGGCTTGAACGTCCCGACCGGGATCCCCCTGCTCTACGACTTGGACGCCGACATGCGGCCCGTCACCGTCGGCGGCGAATACCTGGATCCTGAGGCCGCGCAGGCAGCAATCCAAGCGGTCGCCAACCAAGGCCGCTGACGTCGCAGCGCGGTGGACCAGGAGCGACGCTCGTAAGCTTGTCGATCAGTTGGAGGGCTCAGCGCTGTTCGGGGTTGTCGCGCTCAAGCCAGCCGCGGAAGGCGTCGAGGTTGCGGGTGCACTCTCCGCGACGCAGCCGCCACTCCCACTCCTTACGGATCGACGACGCGAAGCCGAGCTCGAGAATCGTGTTGAACGACTCGTCGGCGTACGTCAACACGGAGCCGAGTAACCGGTCGAGCTCTTGACTCGTGACGGCCTCGAGTGAGACGCGGCCGTCGAGATAGATGTCGCCGTTGTGGTCGATCGCGAACGCGACGCCGTACAGCCGCAGGTTGCGCGCTAAGAGCCAGCGGTAGACGGCTACGTGGTTTTCGTCAGGATTGCGGCACACGAACACGTGGATACCCAACGCGTGTTGCCCAACGACCAGCTGGACCGGCGTCGACAGTTTCCGCTCACCCGGCAGGTCGAATGCGAACACGCCGTCGTGAGATTCGCTGGCCTCGATGCCTGCCTGCGTCAACGCTGCCCGGATCGTCGTGATCGCGGCAGCAGCGGGGTCGCTAGCTCGCGGCCAGCCTTGCACCACCTGACACCTCCGATCCAATCTTTGGCCTCATCGTCACACCTGAGCCCGCGATGACCTACTCGACTGACTAGCCGACGAGGGCCTACTCCGCGACTGCAAGCGGCTCGGAACGCATCTGGTCGGTCGCGTCTCGGTAGACGTCCAGAGTGCGCTCAGCCGTCTGGGACCACCCGAACTCCTGGGCGTGCGCGGTGCCGGAGAGCCCCAGCCGCCGCAGGGAGACCTCGTCGGTGAGCAGCCGGTCGAACACACGCGCGAAGTCGGCGGGATCGTGGCCCTCGACCAACAGGCCTGTGACGCCGTCCACTACCGCGGTCGCCAACCCGCCGACATTCGCCGCCACAACGGGCGTGCCGCACGCTTGAGCCTCGAGCGCAACTAGCCCGAAGGATTCGTTGTACGACGGCACGCAAACCAAAGTCGCCGCCCGGTAATAGTCGACGAGCTTGGCCTGACTCACCGGCGGCACGAACCTGACCACGTCAAGGAGATTCAGTCGAGCCGCGAGGTCAACGACGCCGGTCGGAGCCTGAAGGCCGCTGCCGGAGGGACCACCGACGATGGGCACCACCAACCTGTCGCGCAGATCGCGACGTCGCGCAATCAGGTCGGCCACGGCCTTGAGCACCACGTCGGGAGCCTTGAGCGGCTGAATTCGACCAACGAAGGTGATCACCAGCGCGTCCGTGGGCAGCCCGAGCCGCTTCCGAGCTGATCGCGCGCTGCCGGGTCGAAACACGTCGAGGTCGACGCCGGGATTGATGACCCGCACCCGCTCGGGTTCGGCGGCGTACAGGTTGACCAACTGCCGCGCTTCTTCGTCGGTGTTTGCCACCACCATGTCGGCGGCCTCGACTACTTGCTCCTCGCCGATGATTCGCGACGGCGGCTCGGCTGTGTCGTCGTCGGCAAGTAGCCGGTTCTTGACCTTGGCCATGGTGTGCATCGAGTGCACCAGCGGCACGCCCCAACGATCACGTGCCAATGCCCCGATCTGACCGGACAGCCAGTAATGCGAATGGATCACATCGTAATGGCCCGGCTCATACGCGGCCTCGGTGCGCAGCACGTCACGGGCGAACGTGCACAGCTGGCCGGGGAGGTCACCCTTGGTGAGGCCCTCTAGCGGTCCGGCGATCACGTGGCGAACCACGACCCCCGGAGCCAGCTCGACGACCGGGGCAAGCCGCCTGGACGTGGCCCGGGTGAAGATCTCGACCTCGATCCCCATGGCGGCTAACCGACGGGAGAGCTCGACGACATACACGTTCATGCCGCCTGCGTCGCCCGTGCCGGGTTGGTCGAGTGGGGAGGTGTGCACGCTCAGCATCGCAACTCGGCGCAGCCGCCTGCGGGGCACGCCGATTCGGCCGCCAACCCGCACCACGTTGTCCGCGGCGACCGGCCTCAACACTGGTTCCGACACTGTTTCACCACTGGCTTTGACACCCGTTCCGACGCTGGACACGCCACACGTTCCACCACTGTTCCGCCACTGAGGCGCCGACACCTTTCGACGATGTTCAAGTGCAGGCCGCACACCTTTCAAAGACGTTCAACCATCGGCAAGCCTCACCTATTTCGTTCGGAGGTCACAAATTCCGTCGACCCGCCAACTTCTTCCCGCCGACCCGCCGGATTCGGTCGACGGCCTCGACGCCGATACACTGAATCCAACCGATAGACTCAACCATGCGTCGTGCTGACGCCCGCGGGCACTCGTCGCCACTGGCCATGCCGACGCCCAACTCACCATGCCGACGCCCAACTCGCCGTGCCGAGGCCGCCGCACCATCGCAGACGCACTGCGCGCCGGGCCGCCGAGCCGACAACTCAGATCGCTCGAAGCGACCGGACGCGGCGGTCTTCACCTCACCCGACAGGACACTGGCAATACCGATGCTTGGAAGCCCCTTGAAACAGATTGCGTCGCGCGACGACTTGCGCAACGTGGCAATCGTGGCGCACGTCGATCACGGCAAGACGACACTGGTCGACGCCATGTTGTGGCAGTCCGGTGCCTTCGGCGGACACCAGCACGTCGACGAGCGCGCCATGGATACCGGTGATCTCGAACGCGAGAAGGGCATCACCATCCTCGCCAAGAACACCACGGTCCACTACAAGGGGGCCGCGGCCACCGCCGGTCCGATGACCATCAACATCATCGACACCCCCGGCCATGCCGACTTCGGCGGCGAGGTGGAGCGTGGCCTGGCGATGGTCGACGGGATCGTGCTCTTGGTGGACGCCTCCGAGGGACCGCTGCCACAGACCCGCTTCGTGTTGCGCAAGGCACTCGCTCAAAAGCTCCCTGTCGTGTTGGTGGTCAACAAGGTCGACCGTCCTGACGCGCGCATCGCCGAGGTCGTCGACGAGACCTACGAACTCTTCCTCGATCTGCTCGACGACACCCACGAGCAAGACGCGCTCGACTTCCCGGTGGTCTACGCCTCCGCCAAGGCTGGACGTGCGTCAATGAAAGCACCCGCGGACGGAGGCATGCCCGACGGCGATGACCTGGAGGCGTTATTCCGCACGATCATCGAGACGGTGCCGGCTCCGACGTACACCGAAGGAGCGCCGCTGCAGGCGCATGTCACCAACCTCGATGCATCGCCGTTTCTTGGCCGGCTTGCCCTGTGCCGAGTGCACGAAGGCACGCTGCGCAAGAACGCGAACGTGGCGTGGATCAGGCGTGATGGTACGACGCAGCCCGTCAAGATCACCGAACTGCTCATCACCGAGGCGCTGGACCGCAAACCTGGAACCGAAGCCGGCCCCGGCGACATCGTGGCGATCGCCGGCATTCCCGACATCATGATCGGCGAAACCCTCGCCGACCCCGACGACCCGCGTCCGCTGCCGCTCATCACTGTGGACGAGCCCGCGATCTCGATGACCATCGGGACCAACACCTCCCCACTCGCCGGCCGCGGCAAGGGCACCAAGGTGACCGCCCGGCTGGTGAAGGACCGCCTCGACCGCGAGCTGGTCGGCAACGTGTCGATCCGGGTGCTGCCCACCGAGCGGCCCGACACCTGGGAGGTGCAGGGCCGCGGCGAGTTGGCGCTGGCGATCCTCGTAGAGCAGATGCGCCGTGAAGGCTACGAGCTCACCGTCGGCAAACCACAGGTCGTGACACGAGTGATCGACGGGTCGGTGCATGAGCCCATAGAGCGGCTCACCATCGATTGCCCCGAGGAGTATCTCGGCACCGTGACCCAACTACTCGCCGTACGCAAGGGCCGGATGGAGCAGCTGATCAACCACGGCACCGGTTGGGTCCGGATGGAGTTCCTGGTCCCGGCCCGCGGCCTGATCGGCTTTCGGACCGAGTTCCTCACCGACACACGGGGGACCGGGATCGCTCACCACGTCTTCGAGGCCTACGAGCCGTGGGCCGGTGAGCTGCGGACTCGCTCAAGCGGCTCGCTGATCTCCGATCGCGCCGGCGCCGCAATGTCGTACGCGATGACGAATCTGCAAGAGCGCGGCACGATGTTCGTCGAGCCGACGACGGAGGTCTACGAGGGCATGATCATCGGCGAGAACTCCCGCTCTGACGACATGGACGTCAACATCACCAAAGAGAAGAAGATGACGAACGTCCGGTCCAACGCCGACGAGTTCGAGAAGCTGATCCCCCCGCGCAAGCTGTCGCTCGAGCAGTCACTGGAGTTCTGCCGCGAAGACGAATGTGTCGAGGTGACTCCTGGGTTCGTGCGCATCCGCAAGGTGCTCCTCGACCAGAGCGAGCGAGCGAAGGCGACAGCCCGGGCCCGGCGCGGCTAGCTCCGCCGCGCGAGCCGTGGTCAGGTCCTGTCGCGCTGACCGCGCGCCTCGCTGCTCTTCCGCCCATTGCGCGGGTCTCGGGAAGTCCACGAATTTCGGCTCAGGTGTTGAGGAAGCTGCCGATCAGGGAGCGAAGCTCGGCTCGGTGAGACCACAGGAGTCCACCGCCGGTGAAGACACGCAGCCGAGCGTTCGGCAATCCGGCCACCAGTTCACGGGCGATCCGCGCGGGGTGGGCCGCGTCTTCGGTTTGACCGACCACCAAGGCCAGGCAGGTGATCGCGGTGAGAGAGCTTTGGTCCTCCAGCGGATGTTGCGAGGGGAGCTCGCGCAATGCCGAGGAGACGGTGGTGGCAGCCAATCGGTGCGCCTGGAGATCGGCCCAGCGGCGTACGTCGGCTCGATCCCGAACGCTCGGCGGTTGCTCTGCCACCAAAGCCGCAGCCAGTCCGGCATGATCTCGCTCGTCGACAAGCTCGGCCATCCTCTGCATCCGCTCGATGGCCGGATCGGTGCGGGGCTCGGCAACAGCGGCGGGCAACACGAAGACGAGGCGGTCGTAGTCGGCTGGGGTGCGGGCGGCCGCTCCAAGCAGCGCACCGGCTCCGAGTGAGACACCCAGAGCTCGACGTGCGGAATAGGCATCCGTGACGGCCCGCAACTCGGCCTCCAACGCTGCGTACGTCCAAAGCGACTGCGCTTCTACCGTGGCGCCATGCCCATGGAAATGGAAGAAGACCCGGGTGCCCGCAACGCCTGATCCGAAGGGGCGAGTCCCCTCGATCGAGCCCGCCAGCCCGTGCGCAAAAACGGTGACGGGCTGCCCCGACCCCGTGACCAGCACCTCGATCGGCCCGTCGGGACCCGTCACGAGCGGCACAGCGATGCAACGCTCAGTGCTGACGCATGGACCGCAGGGTGGGTCTGACGTCGGTGAGATAGACGAGCGCCGCCACCGTGCCGATCAGGTTCAGTATCTCGATGGGACTGTGCACGAAGACGTGCAGCACCAGGAAGATCACCAACATCAACAGCCAGAACGCCTTGTTTTGTTTGTCAGCCGCCACATAGGACGCGTCCTTGCGTATGACGGCGTCGCCGAGCGCAAACGCCTTGACGCCCAACAAGATGAACCAGAGGACAAGCTCAACCTGAGACTCGAACCAGAACACGTTCACGGGCCCAGCCTAACGGCACGCCTCACGATCACGGCTCCTCTTCCGCCACAGCCCCTACCCGCGCGGCGTCTCGGGTTGGAACCCGAGCCCCCGCCTCACTTGCCGGTCTTGGCGGCGGCCGACGAAGCCGCCTTCTTCGCAGCCGATGCGGTCTTCCGCGCACTTGTGGTGGCCGCCTTGACCGAGGTGGCGGTCTTGGCCGTTGACTTCTTTGCGGTGGTCCCAGTGGCCTTGGCGGAGGGCCTGGTCGCGGCAGCGGCCCTTTTGGCCCGGGTCGTGGTGGCCTTGACCGAGGTCCTAGTGGCAGCCGCCGACCTTTCAGCAGTGGTCGAGGCGGCCTTTACCTTGCTCACGGTGGATTTGGCCTGGTGGGTCAGATCGACAGTTGCCTGCTGCTTGCGCACGCGCGTCACCAGGGATTTACCGCGGCCCGCGAGCTCGCCGTACATCGAGACTGCCGTGGTCAGCATCTCACCCAACAGGTTCTGGGCTTTGACCGGCAAAGCCAACATCTCATCGGGTGCCGCCTTCACGTCGGCCTGGACTGCGTCGGCGCGTGCACTCGCCTCCTCGAGCACGGCCTGCGCTTGGTCGCGAAGCGCCCGAGGACCCTTCGTGGCCATCGCCGATAGCTCCTCGCGTGCGCCACGGAGCTTCCCAATGGCCAGGTCGCCTGCTCCGACCACGGCGTACAGCGGGGTTGGATCGGAGATCGCCTTTTCGAGGTCCTTGCGTGTTTGGTCGAGCTGGTTGGTAAATGCCACGGTCTTTCCCTTCACAATCTCTAGTGGTCGGCGGCTCGCCTAGTCGAACTGTTCCTCGGCTCGCCTACCGGTTGTTCATGCCGTCGTTTTCTCGGCAAAAGGAGTCGTAGATGTCCAACAGCACCTGCTTTTGCCGCTCGCTAAGGCCAGCGTCGGCGAGCACGGCGAGTTGCACGTTGCGCTCGCTTCCGTCGGCGGGTTCGAGGATTCCGGCCCGGACGTACATGGTCTCGGCGGAGATCCTCAGGGCCTTGGCGAGTTGTTGCAAGACCTCGGCGGAGGGCCTGCGCAGGCCGCGCTCGATCTGGCTGAGATAGGGGTTGGACACGCCCGCCAGGTCGGCAAGCTGACGCAAGGTGAGCTGTGCTGCTCGCCGCTGCTCCTTGAGAAAGTCGCCCAGCGTCTCGATATTGAGCTTGGCCATACCTCCATCGTGCTAACTACAGTTAGCAAATGCAAACTCGCGGTGCGTGAGCTCGCTCACCACCCGAGCGTCGGGCGCAGCTCTCCGACCGGGACACCGCCGCCGAGCAGCAGGGTGCGCCCAGTCGCGTTCACCGCCGCACCATCCACGCCGGCTTCGCGATCAACGCCAATGCGGCGAAGGGCAGCCGCCATCACGACCGATCTGGCTCGTGGGTGGCCGTCCTCGATCTTCAGGGTGACCGCACGGCCATCCGCCAGCGCCACCGCGTAACAAGCCTCGGCGCCGGCCTTGCCGATGGCACCCGGAATGGCGCGGAGCAGCGCCGCCTCGTCCCGCGCAGATCCGGACACGAACTCCGGATACGCGGTGATCGCCTCGGCGATCCGCCGCTCGGGTGAGCCAGCCTGCGCCAACACCAGGGCGCGGAAGGCGTGAGCCAGTCCGACCAACGAGGTAGAAAACAGCGGCGCCCCACACCCGTCGACGCCAACCGATTGGATCGCCTCGCCGGTGAGCCGCCGGAACGTCTCCGCCAAGGCGATCTGCAGCGGGTGTGACGGGGCGCGATAATCATCGAGCGGCCAGCCATTGGCCACACAGGTTGCCAGCATCGCGGCGTGTTTGCCGGAGCAGTTCATCATGATCGGCGCCGGCTCACGACCCGATCTGACGTAGGAGCTCTTGGCCTCATCGTCGAGGGGGAGATCCGGAGGCGTCCGCAGCGCCGACTCGTCGAGTCCGGCGCCCGCCAGGATGCGTCGTACTCCTTCGATGTGGAACGGCTCGCCCGAGTGACTCGCGCATGCCAACGCCAACAGCTCACCACCGAGATCGAGCCCACAGTGCAGCATGCCGACGGCCTGAATCGGCTTGTTGCACGAGCGCGGATAGATCGGCGACTCCCCGTCACCGATCCGCCAGTCGACGGCCCCATCAGCGTCAAGGGCGACCACCGAGCCACGATGGTGGCCTTCGACGAAGTCGGAGCGTACGACGTCCAGCAGGATCTCGGTGTCAGCCACGAGTCGTGAGCGTACCCGCCCTTAGAGCCCACCCTTGATGGCACAATCGCCAGCGTGCCGACAGCCAACGTCTCCATTCCCCAATGGACTCCCACTCAGCGAGAGCTCGATGACCTCGACCTGCTCGTCAACCACAGCTTCCAGCCGCCGTTGAGAGGATTCGTCGACCCGAGCTCGACACGTGAGCTCCCTATCACGTTGGTCGTGAGCCCCGAGGTCGCCGAAGTGGCGACTGGAGTTGGCGCGCTCGACCTCGTCGATCCCGAAGGTGCGCCACTCGCCCGGCTGACCGTCACCGGGACGTGGGATGCCGGCCAAGGCACGGTGGGGCTCATTGGAGGCGTCGAATCCCTTGCCCATAACGAGTTCGGCCCCTTTCGCCGCTTGCACCTCTGTCCAGCCGAGCTGCACCGGACCCATCCGGCCGACTCCCTGATCGCCGTGCCGGTATCCCGGGCCTTGACTTACGCCGACCTTGCGTCGATCACCACGGCAGCGCGGGACCAGGGCCGCACCCCGCTTCTGCTGGCTGCGGTTGGCGACGGGATGCCCGACGGTCTGTCCGGGCCTGCCCTCGTTCGCGCCACGTTGGCAGCTGCCCGGTTGACCATTACCGGCACCCAGGTCGTTGCCATCTCAGTCGCCGACCATGCCGGCGACCGTTCCAGTCCGGTGAACGCCGCTCTGCTCAGCTCGGTCGCCGCGGCGTACGCCGACTGCGTGCACCTTCTTGCCGAGGTGCCCGAGGGACCCAGACCGGAGGCGATCGACGCAATAGTCACCAAAGACCGGCCGCCACGGGATGGGCAGGGCGCCGTCATTTTCTTCACCGGGTTGTCCGGCTCCGGCAAGTCCACCCTCGCCCGGGCGCTCGTCGACCACATCCTGGAACAAGGTGAGCGCACCATCACGTCGCTCGACGGAGACGTAGTGCGACACCATCTGTCGAAGGGTCTCGGCTTCAGTCGAGAGGACCGGGAGACCAACATCTTGCGGATCGGGTACGTCGCCGCCGAGATCTCCCGACACCGCGGACTCGCCGTCTGTTCACCCATCGCCCCCTTCGAATCGACCCGCGCCGAGGTCAAGGCGATGGTGGAACGAGCCGGCGGCGGTTTCGTGCTGATCCACGTCGCAACCCCGCTCGAGGAGTGCGAGCGTCGCGACCGCAAGGGTCTGTACGCCAAGGCGCGTGCCGGCGAGATCCCTGACTTCACCGGCATCTCGGCGCCGTACGAGGAGCCCGCAAGAGCGCTGAAAGTCGACACAACCGATAGGACTATTGCAGAATGCCTCCAGGAGATCATCGACGCGCTCAGCGACGAAGGCTGGCTTCGTCACTGACATCTGCGGAGGACCCATGTTGCACAGCGCCCAGCAGTTGCTGGCGAGTGGATTGATCTCGGGACACGGCCTCGAGATCAAGACGGTCATCGCGGCCTTCCTGGTGGGCATCGTGGTGGGAATCACCGGTATGGGCGGCGGCGCCCTGATGACGCCCGCGCTCATCTTCTTGGGAGTGGGCAACGCCTCGGCCGTCGTCACGGCCGACCTCGCGGCGTCGGCATTTTCGCGAACCAGCGGGGCGGTCGTCCACTGGCGCCAGGGCTCCCCGAATCTGAAGCTGGCTTTCTGGCTGATCGTCGGCTCGGTGCCGGCGGCCTTCTTAGGACCGCACGTCCTTGCCTGGTTCAGCCCCGCCGGCAATCTCGACACCCTGCTGAAGCTGTGCATCGGCTTCGCGTTGCTGTTCGCGGCGTCGACGTACGCCATTCGGCTCTACCTCCAGCTACGGCAGACAGCAAGCGGGAAGCGTCCTGCCGAAGGCGAGCCCACGATCCGACCGATCCCGACGCTGTTCGTCGGCTTGGTAGGCGGCCTGCTGGTCGGCATCACGTCGGTGGGGGCGGGCTCGGTCATCATGATCGCAATGCTGATGCTCTACCCCACCCTTTCGGCAGTGAAGCTCGTCGGCACCGACCTGGTCCAGGCCGTGCCGCTGGTGTTGTCCGCGGCCGCGTCGAACATCTTGACCCATGGCCTGGTGTGGAGCATCGTCATTCCGCTGGTGATCGGATCAGTCCCGGGCACGATCCTGGGCGCGAAGATCGCCCCGCGCGTCCCGGCATCGCTCATCCGACGCGGAATCGTCGTGGTGCTCACCATGTCCGGGCTGACACTGCTCGACCAGGCAGGTTGGGGCCCGTTCGCCGGAAACGGTGGCCACGCCCATCCGATAGTCATCGTGCTCGTCGGGCTTGCCCTCGTCGCCGCACTGCCGATCGTGTGGGGGTTCTTGCGTCGAGGAGTTGGGCTGCCCATGTTCGGCGCGCCAACGGTCGCCGAGATCGAGAAGCCGCCGACTTCCAAGCGCCGACGCAACCGAGCCGGCGACAAGGTCGGCTGAGCGGCTGCCTGCTCCACCCTGAGGGTTCTCGTCGTGATTGTTTAGCGTATTAAGTCGACAGAGCTAATAGACTAGATGTAGTATCGCGCTGAAGCGACGTCGAGTCCTCATCCCGGGGGCCCCGCTCACCTTCCACCTGCAACGGAGGCATCCATGCATGAGCTCGCGCAAACCCTGCTCGCCCACACTCTGGCGGCACAGGGTTTCCCGATCCATGTCATCGAACTGAAGACCGCGGTCGCGGCCTTTCTGGTCGGCATTGTCGTCGGCATCACCGGTATGGGTGGCGGCGCCCTGATGACGCCGGCGCTGATCTTCCTCGGAGTCGGGGACGCCTCGAGTGTCGTGACAGCCGACCTCACCGCTGCTGCCGTCTACAAGTCCGGCGGGGCCGCCGTGCACTGGCGAGAGGGTTCGCCGAACCTGCGGCTCGCCGGCTGGCTGATCGTCGGCTCGGTGCCGATGGCGTTCCTCGGACCGCACGTCGTCGGCTGGATCAACCCGCACGCGGACCCCGAGAAGTTCTTGCAGTTGTGCATCGGATTCGCGTTGCTTTTCGCCGCTACGACGTACGCCCTGCGCTTGTACATTCAGCTGCGGCGCACGGTGCACACCGGCCCCGCCGTCGAATCCGAGCCGCGGGTTCACCCGATTCCCACCATACTCGTGGGCGGCCTCGGCGGCTTGCTCGTCGGGATCACCTCGGTCGGCTCTGGCTCGATCATCATGATCGCGATGCTGATGCTCTACCCCACGCTGTCTGCCGTGAAGCTCGTCGGCACGGATCTGGTGCAGGCGGTCCCGCTGGTGCTGTCGGCCGCGGTGGCGAACATTTTGACTCACGGCCTGGACTGGAGCATCGTGATCCCCCTGACTCTCGGCTCCGTTCCCGGGTGCATCATCGGCGCCAAAATCGCTCCACGGGTTCCGGCCTCGGTGATTCGCCGCGGCATCGTCGTCGTCTTGACCATGTCCGGTCTCGCCCTTCTGGATAAGGCGGGCTGGGCCCCGCTCGGTGCGGGCGACAACCAAACCCACCCCGTGCTTATCGCGCTGGTGGGCATCGGGCTTGTCGGGGTGGTGCCGATCGTCTGGGGGTTGTTGCGCAAACGCGAGGGTCTGCCGATGTTTGGTACGCCGACCGTGGCCCAGATCGAGTCCGCCAAGCCAGCGCAACGGGCAGCGGGGCGCGGTGCCCACGACGAGACGCGTACTCCCACTGACACGTTGAGCTGACTCGCCGGTTTGGTTTGCGCGCCTTTGGTCTGAGACGATGCTGGCCCGACGTACACGTCGTTAGAATTGGCCCAAGTCTCTTTCCCGAGGAGCGTTTGAACGCATGACCGTCCACGCTGACTATCGTCTCAGCCAGCTCGACGAGCTGGAGGCGGAGTCGATCCACATCTTCCGAGAGGTCGCGGCGGAGTTCGAGAAGCCGGTGCTGATGTTCAGCGGTGGCAAGGACTCCATCTGCATGATGCGCCTTGCCGAGAAGGCCTTCTACCCGGCGAAGATCCCGTTCCCGGTGCTGCAGGTCGACACCGGCTTCGACTTCCCCGAGGTGCTCTCGTGCCGTGACTCGTGGGTCAGCCGCCTCGGGGTGCGCATGATCATCGCCTCGGTCGACGAGGCACTGGAGAACGGCGTCATCGTCGACGACGGCAAGATGAGTCGCAACCGCATGCAGATCGGCACGTTGCTGCACGCCTTGGAGGAGGGTGCGTTCACCGCGGCGTTCGGCGGTGGTCGCCGCGACGAGGAGAAGGCCCGCGCCAAGGAGCGCGTCTACTCCCACCGTGACGAGTTCGGGCAGTGGGACCCCAAGATGCAGCGGCCCGAGCTGTGGAGCCTGTACAACGGCAAGATCCGCGAGGGCGAGCACATGCGGATCTTCCCGCTGAGCAACTGGACCGAGCTGGACGTCTGGCACTACATCGCACGTGAGGGGATCGAGATCCCCGACATCTACCTCAGCCACCAGCGCGAGGTCATCGAGCGAGACGGCATGCTGCTGAGCAACGGCGACCACCTGACGTTGCGCGCCGGCGAGACGCCGAGCGTACGCACCGTACGCTTTCGCACCGTGGGGGACATGACGCTGACCGGATGCGTCGAGAGCGACGCCAACACCACCGCTGACATCATCGACGAGATCGCTGTTGCCCGGGTCACCGAGCGCGGCGCCACCCGAGGCGACGACCGGTTCTCCGAGGCCGCCATGGAAGACCGCAAGAAGGAAGGGTACTTCTGATGGACCTCCTGCGGTTCGCCACTGCCGGCTCCGTCGACGACGGCAAGTCCACACTGATCGGGCGCCTGCTGCTGGACTCCAAGGCGATCTTCGAGGACCAGCTCGAGGCGGTCGAGGCGACCTCCAGCGCCAAGGGCTACGACTACACCGACCTCGCGCTGCTGACCGATGGTCTGCGCTCCGAGCGCGAGCAGGGCATCACCATCGACGTGGCGTACCGCTACTTCGCCACACCGACTCGCAAGTTCATCATCGCCGACACACCTGGGCCCGTGCAGTACACGCGCAACATGGTCACCGGCGCTTCCACAGCCGACCTCGGCCTGGTGCTCGTCGACGCCCGTCACGGCCTGACCGAGCAGTCCCGCAGGCACGCGGTCATCCTGTCGCTGCTGCGGGTCCCACACCTGGTGCTCGCCGTCAACAAGATGGACCTGGTCGACTACGACCAAGCCGTCTTCGAGAAGATCCAGCAGGAGTTCACCGCCTTTGCCACCAAGCTGACGATCCCGGACCTGACGATCATCCCGATCTCGGCGCTCAAGGGTGACAACGTCGTGACGCGCAGCGAGCCGATGTCCTGGTACGAGGGACCGTCACTCATCCACCACCTCGAGCACGTGCACGTGGCCTCCGACCGCGACCTGGTCGACGCCCGGCTGCCCGTGCAGTTCGTGGTGCGCCCCAAGTCCGACGACTTCCACGACTACCGTGGCTACGCGGGCATGGTGGCCGGTGGCGTGCTCAAGCCTGGCGACGACGTGCTGGTGCTGCCGTCGGGCTTCACGTCCAGGATCTCAGCCATCGACCTGTTTGACCAGGAGCTCACCGAGGCGTACCCGCCGATGTCGGTCACGGTGCGGCTCGAGGACAACCTCGACGTGTCGCGCGGTGACATGATCTGCCGCCCGCAGAACGCACCGACACCGAGCCAGGACATCGACGCGATGATCTGTTGGATGACCAACGCGCCGCTGCGGCCACGGCAGAAGCTGGCGATCAAGCACACCACCCGCTCGGGTCGCGCCATGGTCAAGGACATCCAGTACCGCCTCGACGTCAACACGCTGCACCGCGACCTCGAGACCAAGGAACTCGGGCTCAACGAGATCGGTCGGGTCCAGCTGCGTACCACCGTCCCGCTGCTGTGCGACCCGTACGCCACGAACAAGACCACCGGGTCGTTCATCCTGATCGACGAGGCGACTGGCGTCACCGTGGGTGCCGGGATGATCAACTCCACCACCTGATCGCCACTAGTGCGGCGCGTCTAAAGTCCTTGGACAGTGGCTATGGGCGAGAATGAGGCATGCGAGCACAGCCGCTTGGCCTGCGTCCTGGTGACCGAGAGTTGCTGGCCTCGTGGACGCGTGCATACATCGCGGCGTTCAACACCGGCTCAGTCGAGGCGCTCGACAAGGTCTACGAAGAGCACGGCGCCGTCGTCCCACGACCGGGCCACCCGGCGACTGGGGCAGACCGGCGAGCAGTCAACCGGCACCTGCTCAGCTTCGGGCTCCCGATCGAGGCGAGAACGCGCCACGTGTACGTCGTCGATGATCTTGCCCTCCTCATCGTCGACTGGTCGATCCGCGGAACCGGGCCCGACGGTCGCGAGGTCAACCTCGAGGGGACTGCGTCAGACGTCGCGCGACGCGGCGCCGACGGCAAGTGGCGGTACGTCATCGACAACCCGTTCGGCACGAGCGCATGACGGCTGACTTTTGAGCGCAAGCGCCCAGAGCTCGATCAGCTCGCGGCGGGTGCTCGCCCGTCCCGGTCACCGATCGACAACTTGGGACGAGCGCCGGAAGGGCTCAGCCGAAGGGATCGGTGGCAGCACGTAGCGCCGTGTGGGCGGAGCCGATGATGGGTTGTCCGTGTCCGAAGCAGGCGACGTCGACGTCCAGTGCGACGAGGCGTTCCAGGGAGCGCCAGGCCTCGCCGCGGTCGGTGTTGAACGGTCCGAGGACGACCTTGCCCTGGTGTTCGGCGATGGTATCCCCGGTCAGCAGCAGCAGCAGCAGCAGCAGCCCGGCCTCGGGCAGGTGCAGGGCGATGCTGCCCGGGGTGTGACCGGGCACCGAGAGCACCACGGCTCCGTCGCCGAGCTCTAGGATGTCCTGGTCGGTGACCTCCTGGTCGACCCTGCAGGGCGGGGCGGGCTGCAGGTCTGCCGCCACGAGGGCGTGCAGTTGCTGCTCGGCAGGTGTGAACGCGGGCGGTGGGCCTGGTTCGTCACCGCGCATAAGGGCAGCGTCAGCACCTCCTGCGACCACCGTGACGTCCGCCCAGCCGGCGAGGTCGGCCGCCGCGCCGGCGTGGTCGTCGTGGAAGTGGGTGAGCACGATGCGCCGCAGCTCCTCGCGCGGCAGCCCCAGCTGCTCCATGGCCTCCCTGATGGCCGGCCCGCTGCCGGGTGGTCCGGTGTCGATCAGGGTGGTGCCGCTTTCGTCGTGCCACAGATAGGCGTTGCTGATGCCCAGTGGCAGCAGGTGGAGGCCGGGGGCCACGTTGATGATGTCCACGACCCGACGTTAGGGCGCTCCGACCGCTGCCTCAGCACGGTTTCGCTAGGGGGTGACCAGACGACTCTCAGGCCGCGAGAGCGAGATCGCCGCAGCGCAGCCTCGGCCTTGGCAGCTGCCACTTCGCCAGTTCCCACTGCGCCGCCCGCAGGAGGTCGACCAGATCCAAGCCAAGCGCATTGCAGATCGCTGCGAGCACCTCCGAGGAAGGCTCCTTGCGGCCGCGCTCAACCTCGGAAAGATGCCCGATCGACACGCCCGCTGCCTCGGCCACCTCCCGAAGAGTCTTGCCCTGGTCAAGCCGGGTCCGACGCAGACACTGTCCGATCACCCAACGCAGCAGCACCGTCCCACCGTATGCCGGACCAGCACAGGGCGCTTCGCCTGGGCCACTCGTCACGGCCATATGCCCGTCCCGGTCACCGATCCCACTGCGGGACGACCGCACCCGCTTCACTCGAAGAGGCGGATGGTGTCGTAGCCGGTACGTGCTGTGGGACGCACCAAGCGCGCCCAGCCCGACATCCACAACTGTCGCGGACCGGAAGCCCGTTCCGGGTCTGGAACTGGTGCAGGTTACCGAGCCTCCGCGAAACTCGGGGCGGGTCACCATCGGTAGGCCGTCCGGCGGGTCGGCGCGGGTCAGGCCGGCGCGGTCTGGCGTGCTGCAGACC
>JBPCQA010000037.1:0-6469 GCA_050998615.1 Nocardioidaceae bacterium | reverse complement strand
GACTACTACACCCGGCTCCACCCCGACCGAACCAAGAACCGGGCACTCGCGCAACTACGAGACATGGGATACGACGTCACCCTGGCCCCACACCTGGCAGCCTCTGGCTAGGGAATCTTCGCGTCAGCAGCCCTTTCTCAGTTCCGAGATCTGAGCGGAGGTCGCCCTGGGGCACACAGGGGGAACGAGCCGATTACCTCTTCCGCCCGGCTCTCACATGGCACTCCACCTTCAGTGGCTCCTGAGCAAGATGTCGACCCCGGGCGCTCTTTTCCGGGCGTAGTCGCGTTCCCACGTCAGTCCACTGACCAGTCGTCATCCGCGAATCCGAGGGTCTTGAGTGTCCTCTCGGACGGCGGCGCCGTGAAACGGGTGATCGGCTTGGTCACCGCTGCGGTGCCGCCATCAGCGCTGCTGCCTCGCGCTCCGCCCAGAGCGAGTCTGAGCCGGGCATGAGCGTCGTGCATCAGGATCGGCTCGGCGGCGCTTTCGGTTAGCAGTGTGGTCAGTGGCAGGGCCTCCTGAGAGGGTTCGGAGGGTGACTTGGGCCTTGGTGACCAGCCTCAAGGCCGATTGGTCCGCCTACGACGGTGAGGCCCGTCTCAGACGTCATCCAGCATGGTGAGGACAGCCCTCGAAGACGGCCTAGGCGGGGCCGAAGCGCGTCGCGGCCCGGCCAGATCGGATGGTGGCGAGAGTCCGACGACGTCGCGCTACCGGTGCCCGTTCGCTACGGTGACTGGAGCGGGATACGGGTCCCGTGGTGGGCCGAATGCGAGTCTTAGGGAACAGGCGCTGGATGTCGAACGAGGATGGCTTCGGGGACAAGGTCGGCTTCATCTGGTCGATTGCCGACCTGCTGCGCGGTGACTACAAGGCTCACGAGTACGGCCAGGTCATCCTGCCGCTGACCGTGCTGCGCCGTCTGGACTGCGTACTTGAGCCCACCAAGGATGCCGTACTGGCAAAGGCGAGGGACCTAGCGGGGAAGATCGACAACATCGACCCGCTGCTGCTGCGGGCCGCTGGTCAGCCGTTCTACAACGTCAGCTCGCTGAACTTCAGCCGGCTGCTGGCCGACGCCCCCAACATCGCCGCGAACCTGCGCACCTACATCGCCGGATACTCGGCAAGCGCGGCGGAGGTGCTGGACAAGTACGGCCTGGACAACCACATCACCCGGCTGGACAACGCGGGTCTGCTGTACCACGTCATCGCCCGGTTCGCCGACATCGACCCGCACCCAGACGTGGTCTCCAACGCCGCGATGGGCTACATCTTCGAGGAACTGCTCGGCCGGTTCTCCGAGGCCAGCAACGCGAGCGCCGGGGAGCACTTCACCCGCGTGAGGTCATCCACCTGATGGTCAACATCTTGTTCGCCGAGGACGACGAGGCCCTGCGAGGGACCGCCCCGGTCCGGACCATGTACGACCCGGCCTGTGGCACGGGCGGCATGCTCACGGCCGGACAAGAGAACCTGGCCAGCCTGAACCCGCGAGCCCGACTGGAGGTGTTCGGCCAGGAACTCAACCCCGAGACCGGGCTGTCGGTCATGATGGTACCCGGCCTACCGGAAGTAGAGAGTGCGTGAGCCTTAAGAAGGTCTTGTCGGGATGGGGTGGTACGTCGCCGAGCATGGCCTACGTAGACCGGCCGCGAGACGCCGAGGACATCCGGCGGTTGATCGTTGCCGCAGGTCCCCGTGGGGTCGTGACCCGAGGGTTGGGCCGTAGCTACGGGGATGCGGCGCAGAACGCGGGCGGGTCCGTCGTCGACATGACGGGACTTCGTCGAATCCTGTCGGTCGACGTCGAAACCGGAGTGGTGCAGGTGGAGTCGGGAGCGAGCCTCGACATCCTGATGAGACTGTTGCTTCCCCTGGGACTGTTCGTTCCCGTCTCGCCCGGCACCCGCCAGGTCACCGTCGGCGGTGCGATCGCCTGCGACGTACACGGCAAGAACCACCATGTCGACGGTAGTTTCGGCCGGCATGTCCAGTCGCTCGACCTCATGTTGCCCGATGGGTCGATCCGTGCCGTCGCCCATGACGACCCCCTCTTCTGGGCGACCGTGGGTGGCATGGGGCTCACCGGCGTAATCCTGACGGCCACCGTGGTCATGAAGCGGGTCGAGACCGCGTTCTGCGTCGTGGATACCGAACGGGTCCCCGACCTCGACGGGCTACTCCAGCGGATGGCCGCAGATGACGACCGATACACCTACTCCGTCGCCTGGATCGACTGCCTGGCACGCGGAAGCTCCCTCGGCAGGTCCGTATTGACCAGAGGGTGGTCGGCACGGCGTGAGCAGCTGCCCGAGCGGGCCAAGGAAGTCGCCCTCGAGTTCCGGCCCCGCCAGAGAGTCACAGCTCCGCCCATTTTCCCGAGTGGACTGCTCACTCGCGCCACGGTAGGAGCCTTCAACGAGGCCTGGTATCGCCGGGCACCTCGGGACAGGCGCGGGGAGATCCAGAGCATCTCCACCTTCTTCCACCCGCTGGACGGCATCGGACGATGGAACCGGGTCTACGGTCCGCATGGATTTCTTCAAGTGCAGATGGTGCTGCCGTTCGGTGAAGAAGCAGCATTGACTCGCTGCCTGCAAGCGGTCGCAGCCGCAGGTCAAGGGGTATTCCTGGCCGTCCTCAAGCGCTTCGGTGAAGGGAACCCTGGGCTCTTGTCGTTCCCGATGCCCGGCTGGACGCTGGCCGTGGACCTCCCCATCGGCTCGCCACAGCTCGGTGCGCTGCTCGCCCGCCTCGACGGCGAGGTCCTCGCAGCGGGAGGCCGGGAGTACCTCGCCAAGGACTCGCGTCTGCCCGCCGCGATGCTGCGGCCGATGTATCCCCGCATCGACGAGTGGAGATCGATCAGGCACTCCGTCGACCCACGAGGTGTCTTCACCTCCGACCTGGCGAGGAGACTGGGGCTGTGATCGACGCGACCGGAAACCCGCAACGGATCCTCCTGCTCGGAGCCAGCTCGGAGATCGGCCTCGCCATCGTGCGTGAGCTGGTTCGGCGAAGGCCCGGCGCCCACGTCGTGCTCGCCGGACGGCCGACTGATCGCCGTACCGCCGCCGCGGCGGACCTGGCCAACAGCGGTCTCGTGGTCAGCGAGGCCGACTTCGACGCACTCGACCGAGACACGTACGAACCTGCGGTCGAGGCCGCCTTCGACGCTGGTGACGTCGACGTGGCAGTCGTCGCTTTCGGGACCCTCGGTGACCAGGAGCGGGCGTGGCGCGAGTTGGACGCCGCGGTTGATATGGCCGACGTCAACTACGTGGCCGCGGTCGGCGTCGGCGTCCTGCTGGGCCAACGAATGAGGGCACAGGGCCACGGCAGCATCGTTGCGTTGTCGTCGGTCGCCGGCGAGCGTCCACGGCGCTCCAACTTCGTGTACGGCTCGACGAAGGCGGGCATCGACGCGTTCTACACCGGACTGGGCGAGGCACTTCGCGATGACAGCGTCCACGTTCTCGTGGTCCGCCCCGGTTTCGTGCGCAGCAGGATGACCGAGGGACTCGACGCGGCGCCGCTCGCGCAGGATCCCGAGCAGGTTGCCGTGCTGACGGTGGCGGCACTGCGTGGGCGTCGTCGTGTCGCATGGGCTCCCGGGAAGCTGCGCTGGGTCATGTCCGGGCTGCGGCACCTTCCGGCGCCCATCTTCAGAAGGCTTCCGATGTGAGCCACGGCGCCGCTCACGAGTGGATCGACAGCACGAAAGCGACGGCCCACAACGCGGAGGCGGCAAGGAGGACACGATCGTGCAGCACGGTGGTCTCGGGCTCGCCGGCGGCCCCGCTGTCGATGTCCACCGCGTAGCGCAGGACGGCGAACACGAACGGCACCACCGACACCTCGGTCCACACGTTTCCCATCCGCCCGACCGTGAAGGCCCACAAGGAGTAGGTCATCACCAGCATCCCTGCGGATGCCGTCCAGACGAAACGCAAGTACGACGACGTGTACCGGCTCAGCACTTCCCTGATGGCGATCCCCGTGTGCTGCACGAGCTGCGCCTCCGCATACCGCTTGCCGGCCACCATGAACAGCGAGCCGAAGCCGCCGGCCATCAGAAACCACTGTGAGAGCACCAGACCGTTGGCGACGCCTCCAGCGGCCGCGCGGAGCACGAAGCCCGCGGACACGATGACCAGCTCGATCACCGGCTCGTGCTTGAGCCCGGCGCAATAGGCGAGCTGGACCACCTCGTAGGTCAGCAGCACCAAAAGGAGTGGGACTGAGACCGCCCAGGACAGGGCAAGCGCGGCGACGAGCAAGACCGATGCCGCCACACCGGCTGTACGAATGGACAGCTCGCGAGAAGCGATCGGTCGAACGCGCTTGACCGGGTGGGCGCGATCGGCGTCGGCATCCACGATGTCGTTGACCAGATAGCCACCGGAGGCAGCCAGACAGAAGGCCGTGAACGCCACCAGCATTCTGAGCACAACCTCGGGCCGCAGCAGGACACCGGCCGCAACCGGAGCAGCTACCACGAGGACGTTCTTGATCCACTGCCGCGGTCGGGCGGCGGTCAACAGGATCCGAACCGTCCGTTTACCTGCTTCACGGCTGCTGATCAGGAATCTCCAAGGATGGGCGACTACCGTACAAGGTACGACAGCTGTTGCCTCTGTGGCGGGGAGCACGACCTCGAGGCGATGCACGGGGCCGGAAGGGAGGAGGGCGCGTTGACCGACGTCTCCGGTGACGGCGTCGCGGAAACCGCCACGTCGGCTTCGCCACGATCGCCTCGTCGTCGGCGGGTTCGGCGGGTCGTCCTGGCGGGGCTTCTGGTGTTCTCGCTGTGGCTGAGCTGGTCGGTAGGGACAGTTCTGCTGGCACCCGGAAGCGACAGCACCTCGGCCCGCCTGGCCGAATGGGCGAGGGATCATCATCTGGGCGTGGCAGTGGATGGTCTCGAAAAGCTGCAGTATCGCTTGAACCCTCCAGCAACCGGGGGCACCCCTCCTCCTGGCCTGCTGGCCACCTCCCCGTCGGCCCAGCCCACGCCAACACCGGGGAAGCCCTCGCGGCACCATGCTGCCCAGTCCGCCTCCGTGGCGATGAGGCCTCGGCTGCGGCCCTTCGCCCATCCTGCGCTTCCTGGTGAAGGAGCGTGGCGCAGCCTGGTCACGGTGCATGGTCAGCCAGCGGTCCAGGCAGCGTTCATCCGACCTGACGCCACCCACACGTCGTACCTGACCGGCGTCGTTTGGATGAGCGGCAAGCTGCTCCGTTTCAACCTGCATCCCGGATACGACGAGCCAGGAGGCACCTGGCCGGTCCCGGACTGGATCCCACCTGGGCAGCGCCGGGGCCTGGCGGCCACCTGGAACGGTGCGTTCCGGCTGTCCGACGCCCATGGTGGCTTCTACCTCGACGGCAAGACTGCCGGCACGCTGGTGAAGGGTTCGGCGGCCGAGGTCTTCCACAGGGACGGCACCATGACCGTCGGCAGCTGGGGCCGCGAGGTTCACATGAGTCCCGACGTCGTTGGCGTTCGCCAGAACCTCGGTCTGCTGATCGACCACGGGAAGGTTACGCCCAATGTCAACTCCAACCGCCAGTTCAATTGGGGCCTGACCCTCGGTGGTGCTTACGACGTCTTCCGGTCCGGCGTCGGAGTAACCCGGCAAGGGGACGTCCTCTACGCGTCCGGGGACGCGCTCTCCGCGCAGACGTTGGCGCGAGTTCTCAAGGGCGCCGGCTGTGTGCGTGCCATGGAGCTGGACATCAACCCGGCGTGGATTTCGTTCATGAGCTACCCGGCGGGCGGTACCTCCGCCAACCCGACGCCGAAGAGTCTGCTGCCCGACTACCAGCGACCCGCAAATCGCTATTACGAGCACACCTCGCGCGACTTCGTCACCGCCTACGCCCGCTAGTGCCGGCTACCCGTTGGTCACGAGTGCACGCACCTCCACGCCGCTGTGGGACGCCGACGCCTCGGGGACTCGACGAGCCAGCGCGACCGCCGCGTCCATGTCCTCGGCTTGGAGCAGGTAGTAACTGCCGAACACTTCCTTGGTCTCGAGAAACGGTCCGTCGGTCACGATCTGTTGCCCCTGCGTATCGCTGCGAATGCTCCGAGCAGTCCTCGTTTCGTCCAGTTCGGCACCGTCCTGCACCGCCGATCCGGCGAACGCGGCAAAGGCTTGGTGCTGCTCGCCGTTCTGGCGTGACTCCTCCTCGGACTGGCTGGTCCAGATGTGCTCGTCGCCGTAGATGAGCACCAGAGGCACTGTTGCGTTGAGCGATCGGGCGCGGGCGCGAGACTGGTGCGATGACCTCGTCTTCGGCCTCCGCGTTCGCTGGTTTCCGGTTTCCTCGGGAGGTGATCTCGGTGGCGGTGCGGTGGTACTTGAGGTACGGCTTGTCCTACCGTGATGTCGAGGAGCTGCTCGCCGAGCGTGGTGTCACGGTTGACCACGTCACCGTCTATCGGTGGGTCCGACGG
>JBPCQA010000056.1:0-33184 GCA_050998615.1 Nocardioidaceae bacterium | reverse complement strand
GCAACGAGGACCTGGACTGGGTCGCCCAACAACTCAACGACCGACCCCGCAAGCGACTAGCGTTCAAGAAGCCGATCGAACTCATCGGCGACCTGCTGTTGCGCTGACCGCCAGAATCCGCCGATCGTTATCCGATACTCGAGGGGGTCGTGGGGCGTGATTGCCCCGGGCTGCAAGTCTGCATCCAGCAGGTCCGCATCCCCGGTGACGATGACGGCCGCGGTCGCTTCGGCGAGCGCGACGAGGTAGTCATCGTCGGGGTCGCGTACTCGCGCCGGCGGCGGCCCCGGATCAGGATGGAGATCGGCGTAGCCGCCGAAACTCTCCACGAAGGTGAGCGCGTCGGCGATGCTGATCCAACGACGAACTTCGGGCGGGTCAGTGCCGCGGTGAGCTCATCGAGGAGAGTTGCGTCACCACGGCGACGAGCTTGCCGGTGCCGACGGCTTCCACGACCCGGGCAGGCACGCCCAGGGGATTGGTGAGCGCGGCTATCCATACGTTGGGATCGAAAACCACCTTGAGGGGCTCGGGCAGGTTCAGCCCGCCCTGCGGCTGGAACTCTCAGCGCGCACGGCGGCCAGTTCCTCGGCCGCGACTTGTGCTGCCTCCTCCTCACTGGGCGCCCTCTTCGGGGCTGATGCCTGCCCAGATCTGCTCGACCGCTCCAGCGAACCCAGGTGGCGGAGTCCCCTCGGTGCGGAGCGCCAATCTGGTCCCCTGAACGCAAGCCCTAGTCGTGCTCGCCCACCTCCGCCTCCGAGCGGTCCGTTTGCCATGCGAAGTCGCGAGTGGCATGCACCTCGTAGTCCATGCCGAACACCTCCCGCAGCCGGGCGATCGCCTCCAGTTCTCGTCGGCTGTGAGGGCTGGCGCAGGACTCGCCCTCGTCGCCTGGCACTGGGTCGAAGGAGTGCAGCACGATCTTCTCCATCAGTTCCCCGAGGCTTATGTCCTTGAACTCGGCCAGGCCCTTCAGCACCTGGACCATATGTTTCTCCATCCGCACGCCAAGCTGCACGCGCTCCACGGTCCGTTCCACTGCAGACTCCTCTCGTTGTTACCCAGGGACCAAGATAACAGAACGGGTACGCACTCCCAGGAACTGCTCAGCAGCGGTGGGCGACGAACAAGGAGTCGGCTTTCAGGCGGGTGCGCCGTCAGGCCTTTAAATCAGGGAAGTCGTCCTCGCTGTAGGAATGCTCCCCGGAGGGCTGGTCCGCTGACTGCGCCCGGGTTGCTTCGGCGCCGCGCAGCTCGACGCGGCGAATCTTGCCGGAGATCGTCTTCGGCAACTCGGCGAACTCCAGCCTCCTGATCCGCTTGTACGGCGCCAGGTGTTGACGCGCGAACTTCAAGATTTCGAACGCCAACTCCCGGCTCGGAGCATGTCCGGCCGCCAGCACGACGAACGCCTTGGGCACGGCCAGCCGCACCGGATCGGGGGACGGCACCACCGCGGCCTCGGCCACCGCCGGGTGCTCGATGAGCACGCTTTCCAGCTCGAACGGGCTGATCCGGTAGTCGCTCGCCTTGAACACGTCGTCGGTGCGGCCGACGTAGGTGATGTAGCCGTCCTCATCTAGACTCGCCACGTCACCGGTGTGGTAGAAGCCGTCACGCATTGCGTCAAGAGTGCGGCCGTCGTCGCCACGGTAGCCAGCCATCAACCCCATTGGGCGGCGCGCCAACTCCAAACACAGCTCCCCGTCGGTGCCCACTTCGCCGGTCAGCGGGTCGACCAGCGACACGACGTAGCCGGGCAGTGGGCGGCCCATCGAGCCGAGCTTGACCGGTTGGCCGGGTGGATTGCCGACCTGCGCAGTCGTCTCCGTTTGGCCGAAGCCGTCGCGGATCGTGATGCCCCACGATCGCGTGATCTGCTCTATCACCTCCGGATTCAGAGGCTCACCGGCCCCGACGCACTCACGCAGCGACAAGCTACGGCCGCCAAGCCCTGTCTGGGTGATCATCCGCCAGACGGTAGGAGGCGCGCAAAACGTGGTGACGCCCACCCGCTCCATCACGTCCAGCAGCGCGTCGGCGTCGAAACGGGTGTAGTTGAAGATTAGGATCGTGGCGCCGGCGTTCCAGGGGGCAAAGACGCACGACCAGGCATGCTTCGCCCAGCCAGGCGAGGAGATGTTGAGATGCAGATCCCCAGGCTGTAGCCCGATCCAGTACATCGTCGACAGATGACCGACGGGGTACGACGTGTGCGTGTGCTCGACGAGTTTCGGCTGTGCCGTCGTCCCGGACGTGAAGTAGAGGAGCAGTGTCTCGTCTGCCGCCGTGTCGACTCCGACGAACGGCTCGACCGTGTCCGCCACCCCGTCGTCGTACGAGAGCCAGCCGTCGACAGCGCCGACGCTGACCCGCACTAGATCGCCGCCCTGGCTCGCGAACTTGTCGGTGTCGGCCGAGCCGGCGACCACCGCCCGGACGTTGCCGCGGCGAATGCGGTCGGTGATGTCAGTTGGGGAGAGCAACGTCGTGGCTGGGATCATCACCGCACCCAGCCGGATGCAGGCAAGCATCACGACCCACAAAGGCGCGCAGTTGCCGAGCAGCAGCAACACCCGATCACCGCGCTCGACCCCCGACTCCCGCAAGAAGCCGGCGAACCGTTTCGAGAGCGCTGCCACCTCGGCGAACGTCAGCTTTGTCTCGCTGCCGTCCTCCTCGATGATCCACAGCGCCGGCTTGTCACCCTGGTCGGCGGCGAGCCGATCGAACCAGTCCGTCGCCCAGTTGAACCTGTCAAGGTCAGGCCAGCGGAAGTCTCGGTACGCCGTTTGGTAGTCCTCGCGGTGACTGGTCAAGAAGTCGCGCGCAAAGCGGAAGGCGTCACCAGCGGACCTTGACGTGAAATCACTCATGAGCGCGTTCTTTCCGTGGTTTTGATAAGGATCGTGTAGCTGCAGTCTCGTCGCAAACTTCCGTCTCGCATAGACGGGATAGATTCTGCGATGTGGCTGCAGATCACACCGACCCTGTCCGCTACCCGGCGCACTGGGAGGCCGACGTGTTGCTGCTCGATGGCATCCCGGCACGGCTGCGGCCGATCCGGGAAGACGACGCCGAGCGGCTGGTCGAGTTCTACGCACGGGTGACGCCGGAGTCAAAGTACATGCGGTTCTTCGCGCCTTATCCCGCCTTGTCCGAGCGCGACGTGGAGCGCTTCACCCGAGTCGACCAGGTCGATCGGGTCGCGTTCGTAGTCACGGCGGCCGGCGACATCATCGCGGTAGGCCGCTACGACAAGGTCGACGGCGGCGAGGCCGAGGTCGCGTTTTTGGTCGAGGACGCCCATCACGGCCGCGGCGTGGCCCAGTTGCTGCTCGAACATCTGGCCCAGGCCGGGCGAGAACGCGGCATGTCGAAGTTTGTTGCCGAGGTGCTGCCCGGGAACGGCAGGATGATCGCGACGTTTCGGGCCGCCGGCTACCGCGTGGCGAGCGGCTTCGAGGACGGGGTGATACGGCTGGAGTTCCCGATCGAAGCGACCGACACCGCCGTAGGGGTGATGCGTTCGCGTGAGCATCGGGCGGAGGCTAAGTCGATGGAGCGCTTCTTCGTGGCCCGTGGAGTCGCGATCATCGGGGCGAGCCGACGGCAAGACACCATCGGGCGCACCCTGGTGCGCAATCTCGTCGTCGGTGGATACTCCGGGCGGGTGTACGTCGTTAACCCCGCCGCCGACGCGGTCGCCGGCATGCCAGCGTACACGTCGGTGCAGCAGATCCCGGATGCGGTGGATCTCGCGATCGTCGCAGTGCCGGCCGAGGCGGTGCAAGACGTCGTCTTGGATTGCGCCGCCAAGGGCGTGCACGGGTTGATTGTGATCTCCAGCGGCTTCGCCGAAACCGGCGATGAGGGCCGCAAACGGCAACGGCGTCTGGTCGGTCTGGCGCGGTCCTATGGGCTCCGGCTGGTGGGCCCCAACTGCCTTGGTGTGATCAACACGGCAAGTGACGTGTCGTTGAACGCTTCCCTGTCCACCGTGATGCCGCCCCGGGGCCGGGTCGGGTTCTTTTGCCAGTCTGGCGCGCTGGGCGTCGCGATATTGGAGACCGTGGCGCGTCGCGGTCTCGGTCTGTCGACGTTCGTGTCCGCCGGCAACCGGGCGGACGTGTCGGGAAACGATCTGCTGCAGTACTGGGAGGAAGACAAGGCCACTGAGGCGGTGCTGCTCTACCTGGAGTCGATCGGCAACCCACGCAAGTTCTCCCGAATCGCTCGCCGGGTCGGCCGGGTCAAGCCGGTGGTGGCCGTGAAGTCCGGGCGGACCACCCAGGGTGTCCCGGTAGGCCATTCGGTGCGTGCCACGATCGCGCCGCAGGCCGCTGTCGACGCGATGTTCCGGCAGGCCGGCGTGATCCAGGTCGACACGCTCGACGAGATGTTCGATGTGGCGCAACTGCTGGCTCACCAACCGCTCCCACTCGGTCCCAGGGTCGCGGTGGTGGGGAACTCCGACGCCCTCGGCCTGCTGGCGGCCGACGCTGCCACTGCAGCCGGGCTGGTGGTGGCCAAGCCGGTGGCGCTGGGTGCCGACGCGACCGCCGACGACTTCGAGCGAGCCCTCGACGACGCGATCGACAGCCCCAACGTGGACGCGGTGATCGCCGTGTTCATCCCCCCGCTCAACACCAGCGGTGATCTGGTGGCCAACGTGCTCGCCGCCGTGGGGGAACAGTCCGACAAGCCGCTGGTGTCGACGTTCCTGGCCACCGAGGGGGTGCCGGAGTTGTTGAGGGTGCCTGATCTGGCCGGCTCTGCCGGGCGGGGTTCGGTGCCGTCGTACCCGGCTCCGGAGGCGGCCGTGCGGGCACTCGCCGGGGCGGTCCAGTACGCCCAGTGGGTCAATCGTTCGCAGGGGAGATACGTCGTCTTCGACGACATCGATCCGATCATGGCCCGGCGCCTGGTGACGGGTGTGGTGGCTGAGCAGCCTGGCGGCTGCCAGCTGCCGGCTGCCATGTTGCGCGAGCTACTGGCGTGCTACGGCATCGAACTCGCTGCCAGCACTGCAGTCAGCACGCTGGCCGAGGCGATCGGCGCCGGTGCTTCGCTCGGCTGGAACGTGGTGCTAAAGGCGGCCGCGCAGCACTTGCGGCAGCGACCAGACCTCGCCCACGTGTGGCGCAGCATCAGCGACGAGCACGACATGACCGACGCCTGGCGGAACCTCACCGCGGTGATCGACGATCCGGATCGAGCCGAGTTCGTCGTGCAGCCGATGGCGAGGCCGGGAGTTCCCGTCTCGATCGGCTCATTGGAGGACACCCTGTTCGGGCCCATCATCTCCTTCGGGATGGCCGGCACCGCCTCGGAACTGCTTGGAGACGTGTCGTATCGGATTCCGCCGTTGACCGACTCCGACGCGGCCGAACTGGTGCGCGAGGTGCGGGCAGCGCCGCTTTTCTTCGGCTATCGGGGGTCCGAGCCGATCAACGTGGCACGGATCGAGCAGCTGGTGTTGCGGGTGGCGCAGCTTAAGGACGATCTGCCCGAGGTCGAGGTGCTGGATCTCGGCTTGGTGCTGGTCGGCGCCGACAGCTTGGAGGTGTTGCGCGCCAACGGCCGGGTCCGCCCGGTGGAAGATGCGCGCAGCGACTGGTTCACCCGGCGGCTGACCGTGCCAGCAGGTGGTGAGGACGCGCAGGCCGACTCAGACGTGTCGCGCTCCCCGCGGTGACCGCGGTCAGCGCGGTCTCGCGAGGCATCGAGCAAGACTCGTCGGCCCGTTCGGGGCGTGCGAGGATGGCCGCATGCACAACGGAATCGACACTGACCAATCCGGCGCGCTGCGCGAGGCGATCGACCTGGTGGGCTACTACCCGGCCGTGGTGGGTGACTCCGTCGACTCGGCGCTTGCCGGCGAGTCGGTGCTCGCCTTCGTGATCCACCATGAGCCCACGTTTGATCGCGACGAGGTTCGACGCCATGTCACGGTGCTCACGTTGACCCCGAGCCGGCTGATCGTCACCCACACCGACGAGCACCCTCCGGACGACCTGCTCCCGGCGCCGTACGCCTCCACGTCGACGGAGGCGATCCCGATCAGCAGGATCGGGAGTGTGTCGGTGACCCGGATGGTGGCCAACCCGGCGGCAGAATCCGTACGTCGCAATGCCCCTGGCGTCACCGAGGCGCTGCTGACCGTCGGGTGGGGCTCGGTCAGCCGGGTCGACCTCGAGCCGGCAAGCTGCCCCGACCCGGAGTGCGAGGCCGACCACGGCCTCACCGGGGTGCTGACTGCCGAGGACTTCTCGCTTCGGATCAGCTCGACGGCGGACGGCGCGGACGCGGTCGCTCGACTGTTGGATTTCGGGCGCGCATTGAGCGCCGCGACGGTCCAGCGCTGAACGCATGCGCAGTGTCTCCGGCTCACCGCCGACGGTGAACGCTCAGGTGGGAGACACACCGCAGGCGGCCCTTGTGACGACGGTTGGGCCGCGATACGGCACCTGGTCACTTGCCGATCTGATTCCCTCGGCGATCGCGGCGTTAGACGTGCCGGGATGGTCCAACCCGCTCGGGCTGCCCACTGTCGACTCCTGCGTTGTGTTCTTGATCGACGGGTTGGGGTGGCGGCTGCTGCTCGACAACGCGGACGAGGCGCCGTACCTCTCGTCGCTGATCGCCGGCACGAGACCACTCACCACCGGGGTCCCGTCGACAACGGCGACGAGCCTGACCTGTCTAGGCACCGGCCTGTCGCCGGGCGCGCATGGCGTGGTCGGCGCCACGTGCCGGATCCCGGGCACCGAGCGGCTCCTGAACGCGCTGCATTGGGAGACCACCAAGGTGGACCCGTGGGAGTGGCAGGCGCATGAGACCGCGTTCGGGAGAGCCGCCAAGGCGGGTCTGGCGGTCAGCGTGGTGAGCAAGCGCGAGTTCGCGCGCTCGGGTCTAACCCAGGCGAGCCAGCGTGGCGCCAGCTTTGTGGGCGCTGACTCGATCGGGGAGCGGATCTTCGCGACTGCCCGGGCCGCGGCGCAGCCACTGTCACTGACCTATCTGTACGACGGCGACTTGGACGGCACCGGCCACCGCAGCGGCTCGGCGTCGTGGGCGTGGCGGTATCAGCTGGCCATGGTGGACAGCTTCGCCGCCACCTTGCGCGACGCGTTGCCGGAGGACACGTCGCTCATCGTCACCGGTGACCACGGCATGGTGGACGTGGATTCGACCAGCAGGATTGATGTCGACCACGAAGCCGGGCTCATGGAGGGCGTCAACCTGTTCGGAGGAGAGGCGCGCTTTCGTCACCTCTACTGCGACAGTGGAGCCGTGCAGGGGGTTTCGGCCCGTTGGCGCGAGCGGTTAGGCGATGCTGGCGTGGTGAGGACGCGGGACGAGGCCATCGCCGAGGGATGGTTCGGCCCCGTCGACCCACAGGTGCGGCCCCGGCTTGGTGACGTGATGGTCGCGTGTCTGGGCACGGTGGCGGTTGTCTCCAGCGAGCGGTTCCCGCGCGAGGCCAAGCTGGTGGGCATGCATGGCTCACTGACGCCTAACGAGATGCTCGTGCCGCTGCTTGTCGACCCCGCGCGCTGACCGCGCGATCTTGATCCGGGTTGGTGTTTCGAGACGCTCGCTGCGCTCGCTCCTCAACCACCGCCGGCGGCTCGACGCTCGGTTGAACCAGGATGCGAGCCGGGGCAGGGTGGGGCGCGTGGACTCGCTGATCAGCGTCGATGAGCTGGTGGCTAGGGGCGCCGACACGATCGTGCTCGACGTACGCTGGCGGCTCGTCGGGCCACCAGCTTGTCGCGACTACGAAACCGGGCATCTGCCTGGTGCGGCCTTTGTGGACCTGGATGCGGACCTTGCCGCATCACCGAACAGCCACGGCAGGCACCCGTTGCCGAGCGCGGCGGACTTCCAGACCGCGATGCGGCGCTGCGGCGTGAGCGCCAACACCCCAGTGGTGTACTACGACTTCGCCGATGCCACGTCCGCCGCGCGGGCCTGGTGGCTGTTGCGCTACTTCGGCCACGACGACGTCCAGGTGCTCGATGGCGGGTACGCCGCTTGGGTCGTCGCCGGTGGCGAGGTGTCGGACGTCGATCCGGCCCCTCGGGATGGCAACTTCATCGCCACGCCGGGTCATCATCAGCTGCTCACCGCGTCCGACGCCCAAAACGTCGCACGCACCGGATTGCTGCTCGATGCCCGAGCCCGCGAACGCTACACGGGCGAAGACGAGCCGGTCGACCCGGTCGCTGGCCACATCCCCGGGGCACTCAGCGCCCCCACCTTGGCCAACGTCTTGGCGACCGGTCATTTCCTGGGCGCCGGGCAGCTCCGGGCGCGGTTCGAACGCCTCGGCGTGACCCCCAAACGACGGACTGGCGCCTACTGCGGCAGTGGTGTCACCGCCGCACACGAGGTGCTCGCGTTACAATTGGCGGGCTTTTCGGCCGCCTTGTACGCCGACTCTTGGAGCGGCTGGATCACCGACCAGGACCGCCCGATCGCCACCGGCGACGCACCCGGGTAGCCAGTCGGCGGGTTGGCCCCGCAATCTCGGGGCTCGTCAGTCCTCCAGATCGGTTACCTCGTCGTCGCCGCTGCCGCCGCTTTCGGGGCTGCCACTGCTACCGCCGGTGCTGCCACTGAACATGATCTCGTCCCAGCTCGGCACGCTGGGCCTTCGCTGCCTGCGGCGACGCACCGAAGAGTCGTCGGGGGCTGCCTCACCCGCGCGGACGTCTGCGGCTCGCTTGCGCGGTTGTCGCCGTACTGGCGAGATTGAGTCGGGCTCCGCGACCGACTTCGCTTCGGCGTCGCGGTTTACCTCGGCTGGCGGCGGTTCGTCGCCGAGGGGCGGTGAGACGATGGCGGCGGGGGCCTCGGGATCGGGTGGGGACTGCAGCGACGTCGCTTCGCCGCCACCGGCGTTGCCGATGCCGTCATCGGGGCTGCGTTGTGAGCGAGCCGGCGAGTCGGCCGTGGGCTCGGTGGATCGTGGCGTTGTCGGGAGCGGCTCACTGACCGCCCGGACGACCGCGGTGAGGTCATCGCTAGCCTCGGCGTCGTTGGGTTCGTCGGTCACACCCTGGCCCGACTGGCTCAACAGGTCATCGCCTGCGGGCACCGCGGCAAGCCGGCGGTCCCCGGCCATGCCGGACTCGCGCGGCTGCGGACCCTTGCTGGTCGGCTGACGCTCCCCGGTCAGCCACTTGGCCTCGTCGTCGTCGGCCACCGAATAGCGCCCGATGGCGTCGAAGACAAAGCGCCCGGTGCGTAGGCGTTCTCCCGACAGGTACGTCGTCTCGACGGTCCACCGACCGTCGGCGCGGCGCCAGGAGTCCCACTCCGCGGTGGACAGATCGACACCACGGCCTCTTAACCGCTCGGTGACCACTTCGGACAGGGTGCGTGCGGGTCCTTCGGCGTTCTTGCGCCGCACATGGCTACGGCGCGCGAGCTGGGCGATGTGGTGGCGCTCGGCAAGCACCGGGATGCAATACGGCATGACCTTCTCGACCGGCACCTGAGCCACCGTCGCCACTGTCTCTGGCGACTCGCCTGACCGGATGCGGGCCTGAATGTCTCGTGGGCGCAACGCGCTGTCCATCTCGATCTCCAACTGCCCGAGCCGTGAGCGGTCGCCGTGAAGCGCCACCCGGAGCCTGTCGTCTGCGGTAGCGGCAAACTCAGCGCCCGTGTCGTCGACGAAGACCACCTGTTGGCCATCTTCGCTCAGCCCGACGAGCCTGAGCCTGCGCATCTGTCCTCCCGTGGGTTTGTGCTGCTGCGTCAGACTATCCGAGATGGCCCTTCCTGTGTTGCGGCCATTACCGCGCGCGGACCCGGCATCTGCCCTGGTCAGTCCTCCAATCCGGGCGCGAGCTGAAGTGGGGGAGATGGCAGGATTCTCGGCATGCCTCCTGCTACCTCCGTCGCGCCGTACGACGCCTTGCTCTTGGTCTCGTTCGGCGGCCCGGAGCGGCCGGCCGACGTCGTCCCGTTCTTGGGGAACGTCACGCGAGGGCGAGGGATACCGAGCGAGCGACTCGAGCAAGTGGGCACGCATTATTTCGCGTTCGGAGGTCGCAGCCCGATCAACGACCAGTGCCGCGCGCTGATCGGCGCGGTGCAGGCGGACCTGATCTCTCACGGCATCGAGTTGCCGGTCTACTGGGGGAACCGCAATTGGCATCCCTACCTGGCCGACACCGTGGCCAAGATGCGCGCGGACGGTGTGAGGCGGGCGGCGGCCTTCGTGACGAGCGCCTACTCGTCGTACGCGGGCTGCCGGCAATATCGAGAGAACCTGTACGACGCCGTGGTGGACTTCGATCGGCCGCCCCGCATCGACCGGCTGCGGCACTACTTCAACCACCCGGGGTTCGTGACGAGCTTTGTCGACTCGACCTGCGCCGCGATTCAGACGCTGTCCAAGCCGCAGTGCGACGGGGCCCGACTCGTCTTCGTGACCCATTCGATCCCGGCAACGATGGCGCAGGCCTCGGGTCCAGCTGGCGGAGCCTACGTCGCTCAGCACGAAGCTGTGGCCGCGTTGGTGGCAGCCGGGGTGCGCGACCGCACCGGTGTCGGTTTCGGCTGGGATCTCGCCTATTGCAGCCGGTCAGGTGCCCCTGGGATCCCGTGGCTGGAGCCCGATATCAACGAGCATCTCAAGGCATTGGCCGGCGGAGTCGACGCTGTTGTCACGGTGCCGATCGGCTTCGTCTCCGACCATATGGAGGTCCGCTATGACCTCGACGTCGAAGCCGCCGCGACCGCTGGCCGACTCGGGGTGGAGTTCCGCCGGGCCGCGACGCCCGGCGTGCATCCCGCGTTCGTGTCCATGGTGCGCGATCTCGTCACCGAACGGGCAGTGGTCGAGTGCGGACATTCCGTGCGACGACGCGCACTGGGCGGGCTGGCACCGTCTTGGGATCTCTGCCCGGCAGGTTGCTGCCCCAACCCACGAGCCTTTCGGGCTGCTTTGTGCGAGGCGCCGGCATGATCACGCCGCCCGAGCTGCTCGGCCTTGCCGAATCCGTGGTCAGCGAGGCTGGATCGCTGGTGGCAGCCGGTCGGCGTGGGGAGGTGGAAGTCTCGGACACCAAGTCCAGTCCGACCGATGTGGTGACGGCCGTCGATGTGGCGGCTGAGCAGCTGAACCGGAACCGCATCCTGACCGACCGGCCCGGCGATGGCTTCCTTGGCGAGGAAACCGGCGAGGTTACCGGGTCGAGCGGCGTCAGATGGGTGGTCGATCCCATCGACGGCACCGTCAACTACTTGTATGAGATTGCCCAGTTCGCTGTTTCGTTGGCGGTCGAGGTGGACGGCGCTGCGGTGGCCGGCGTCGTACACAATCCGATGTCGGTGGAAACGTTCACGGCCCTTCGCGGCGAAGGCGCCTGGCTCAACGGAGCTGCGATCAGGTGCTCCAAGCGCGACGACGTCGCCCAAGCCCTGGTGGGCACCGGGTACGGCTATCGGGCTGACGTGCGCACACATCAGGCCGCGGAGATCTCCAGACTTGTGTCGCAGGTGCGGGACATCCGCCGGTTCGGGGCGGCGACGTTGGATCTCTGCTTCGTGGCGTGTGGCCGGTTGGACGCGCACGTCGAACGGGGCCTCAAGCCGTGGGACCTTGCGGCCGCCGGCCTGATCGCCGCCGAGGCCGGCGCCAGGGTCGAGGGTCTGCATGGCGCCCCGGCTGGTGAGCTACTCGTGATCGCCGCTCCGGACTCGCTGTTCGACGCGCTGCACGGGCAGTTGGTGGCCAGCGGGTACGTCGACTGGCCACTCACCGATTGGCCCGCGGCCATGTCACCCTGACGTGCCCGGATTGCAGCGCCTACTCGGGGAGCGGTTTGCGACCGGTGACACCGAGGCGGTTGAACGCGTTGATCGCCGTGATCGCCCACGCCACCACGGCGTACTGGCGCTCGTCGAAGGCAGCCCGCGCCTGCTCGTATACCTCGTCGGAAACGTCCTGGGTCTCGGGCAGCAGTGTCATCGCCTCGGTGAGCTCCAGGGCGGCGCGCTCGGCGGCGGAGAACATCGTGGTTTCGCGCCACACGGGCAGGCAGAAGATGCGGCGTTCGCTCTCCCCGTGCCTGCGCGCGTCGGTACAGTGCATGTCGGTGCAAAAGGCGCAGCCGTTGATCTGGGAGGCGCGGATCTTGACGAGCTCGATGAGCTTTTGATCCAGCCCCGCGTCGGTTGCACCTTGTTGGATCGTGCGATGTAAGGCGATCAGGTGCCCGTAGGCCTCCGGGAAGAGAGTGGCCAGCTGCGGGCGCGGCGGTTCGTTCATGGCAGCGACTCTACGGTGCCGCGAGGCTGGCAGGACGCGAGGCTTCGTTAGAAACCGCCAAGTTCGCGACACGACTGAGGATCATTAAGCAGGTCCGTGGTATCGGCGAGTTGGTCGACCGAACCAACCAGAGGCATTCGTCGCAGAGTCTCGTCGCTGACGTGGCGGAGACTGGAGCGGGCGAAGCGGTCGGCGTCCAGTACGAGTGCTGGTCGATCGTGAAACCGGCGCGGCGCCGGGTCGAGATCGTCGCCGCCGCCGAGGTCCTTGAACCGGCGTGCCAGGGCAGAGAAGGCGTCACATAGCGCGGCCTCTCGGCGTACCAGATCGGTGCCATCGAGCGCCTCGGCCAGCCGCTGGCCAAGGCCGTCGACGTCTGGCTGATGAGAAAAGGCGGTGCCCAGCCACTTGATGTACGGCGCGCACCGGTGCTGCATGAGTAGAGCCAGCCGCATCGCGTCTCGGACGAGCCGCGCCGTGACAACGCGGGGCCCGACCGCGTCCCCAACCTCATCGGTGCGCTGAACGAACGCTTCTTCTTGAGCCAGGCGACGCCATTGGCAGGCGAGCATCCACCACCACACGTCGTCGGGATACCAGCGCAACCGATCGCGTACCGCAGCAAGCGAGCCCACCGGATCGGCAAACACCGCCCCTTGGGTCACGCCGAGAAGTCGCTGCTGAGGAATGAGCAACCAGTCGATAGCGGTCAACTCCTGTTGCGGATCGACTCCCAGGTGTTGAGTCGTCCACCGTGGGAGGGTCGTCACTTCGACGTGGTGGGTCAGCGGGCGGCGGTCCCGCCCCATCCGAACCGGCCAGCCACCGAACGTGTCGGGGAGGGAGCCGGTGATGCGACGTTTGACATCGTCAACGTCAGCCGCCGCAACGAACACCGTGGCGCGTGGTCCCCAGTCATGGTCCGTCGAGCGTTCGGTGTCATAACCGAGTACGTCGGAACCGCCGCCCAGCAGGCCGGCGGCATGGGTCACGGGGATGACCGGGCGCAGGCAGCTCGCGTAGAAGTCACGGCACAGCCGAATCGCGGGAACAGATACGGGCATCCGGTCACGCTACGTTTCGCGGGTCGGTGGGACCGAGGCGGCGTGCGGAGCGAGCGCTAGCCACGGTGGTTGAGCAGCGAGCGCAGCGAGTGCCTCGAAACCACCGCGACTGCGATTCGTCGTACGGGTGAAGGGTTGGGGAAGGTGAACTGACCCTTAGGCTTGCCTAACCTTATCTGCTATGGTCGCCGAAGAGTCGACGCAGGCTCTCAGCGGACCACCCAGTGACGAAGGATCGATCGTAATGGACCTGACCAAGACGCTGCTGCTGGGCCTCATCGCGGGCGCCACCATTGTGCTGGGTTTACCCATCGGCCGGCTCCGCCGACCCGCTGCGTCACTGCGGGCGCTGCTCAACGCCGCCGCCGTGGGCATCTTATTGTTTCTGGTCTGGGACGTGCTGTCGGCCGCGTGGGAGCCGATAGACGCCGCGCTGGCCAGCGTTCACGATGGTCACGGCGGCATCGGGCCCGCGCTCGGGTACGGCGGGCTGGCCGTTGCGGGGCTGGCGGTCGGCATGTTGTCGCTAGTCGGTTATGAGCGGTGGATGGGCCGGGCGGCGCACCGACCAGCCGGCGGGGCAGGCACGGTGAAGTTCGGACCCGGCGCCATGGGTGCCGGTGAGCTCACCGCCACCCGTGGGGGGATGGCTGCGTGGTCTGCCGCTCGACGGCTCGCATTGCTCATCGCCATAGGCATTGGTCTGCACAACTTCGCCGAGGGGCTCGCGATCGGTCAGTCTGCAGCGGGCGGTCAGATCGCGCTGGCCACCATGTTGGTCATTGGTTTCGGTCTGCATAACGCCACCGAGGGCTTCGGGATCGTCGCGCCTTTAGCGGGCGATGTCGACGAGGCAGGCACGCCTCGTCGACCTAGCTGGGAGTTCTTGCTTGCCATGGCGGCCATTGCCGGTGGGCCCACATTCGTCGGCACCATTGTCGGCCACAACTTCACCAGCGAACCGGTGGCGGTGGCCTTCCTCACCCTGGCGGCCGGATCGATCATCTACGTTATCGCGCAGTTGCTCGGAGTTGCCGCCAAGGCGCGGCGCTCCGACCTGTTGGCGTACGGACTTCTGCTCGGATTGATCGCCGGCTTCGCGACCGACGCCATCGTCACCGCGGCGGGAGTCTGACACGCACAGCCGCCGCGGTGACGATGGGGTCAGGTAAGAGCCGGTCCAGAGTCGCTGCTGCCAGACAGTTTCTTCAGGAACTCGTGGCAGCGCTTGCCGCGATCTGAGTCCTGGGACATCACCTCACGGAAGAAGTCAGCAATCTCTTGCTGGTTGGCGTTCTCGGCGTCGCGTACATACTGCCCGTAGTCGTGCCCGGCCTTGAGCGAGTGATACTGCACCGAAATCAGGTCGAAGGAGACGTCGTCGAAGCCGGTTTCTCCGGTTGCCATGTCAAGACTCCTATCTAGATGGGTGGAGCGGCTGATCGCCGTCCGTTCAAATCGCCGTCCGTTCAATGGGCATGCCCTGCCGTGCAGCCGAGCCGCCGGCCGGCGCTGAGTGCCTCATACCCGCTCCGCTCCGAGCTAACCCTGACCCGGAGAACGGACTCCTTCACGGTCCTGGTCTCGGCCGCCCGCCATGGCTCGAAACCTCTGGCGCCGACGGACCAATGTGACGGATCGCTGAAAAAATCTGACGGCTCGGTGGGAAGAAGTTGGCGGGGTCGGCGGGTTGGGTGGCGCATTCGGCGGAGATCAGGCACAATCACCCGCCGGGGTGGGCACAAAACGCGGCGTCGCTGCGTTAAAGCACGTGCGTCGGGTACTGGGCCGCACGGCCACGGGGCCCAGGCGCAAGCGACTGACAACACGATGACTTACGAGCAGGACGGTATCTATGGCAACTGACTACGACGCTCCGCGCAAGACCGAAGAGGAGCTGAAGGAAGACTCCATCGAGGAGTTGAAAGCACGCCGCCACGACAAGAACTCCGGCAAGGTGGACGAGGACGAGGCAGAGGCGGCCGAGTCGTTCGAGTTGCCGGGAGCGGATCTGTCACATGAGGAGCTCACGGTTCGGGTGCTGCCACGCCAGGCTGACGAGTTCACCTGCACTCGATGCTTCCTGGTGCATCACCGCAGCCAACTCGCGTCGGAAGAAAGTGGCCAGTACATCTGCAAGGACTGTGCCTGATCACATACTGTGCCTGATCAACGGCTGCGCCTGATCACATACTGCGTCTGATCAACGGCTGCCTGAGCGTCGGGCAGGGCTAGTGGAGATGCGGTGGCCCACCAGCCAGGCTTAGAGCCCGCGGCGCTTAGCGGCCGATCATCCTGAGTTTCGATTTGCCGATCCCCGCCTCGTCGTCCATCCCCGGCGGCAAAGCTCCGGTGGACTTGACCCAGTAGCTCGCGGCTCGGCGGGTTGCGTACGTCTTAGCCACTCCGATCGCCATCCCGCTCACCGCGGCCCAGATCAGCGCCTCACGGTCGGCGATGTCCGGGCTTTCCGCCTTGGTCGGGGGCCGATGACCAGTAGCCGTACGCCACGTCGCGTCTAGTGCCTTGGTGGTGGCAATGCCGGCGATCAGCGCCGATCCGGTGCCTAGCAGCTTCCAGCTGCGCTTGCCCTTGGCCTTCTTCTTGGCCGACGTCTTGTCCTTCTTGGCCACCAGTACTCCTCTGCCATGTTCTTGCTCCAGGCTGTCATCCGCTCGAACGACCCGCGTCTTAGTCTTGCACGCGACGACGGCTCAGGGCCTGCGCCAACTGTTCAGGTCGCCGAGTCGACACCAGCCAGTACGGCGCCGGGTCCGCCGCGTCTTCGACGCTCACCTTCACAGCGCCCGAGCAGTATGCGCGCACGACGAGGTATGCCCGGGCATCCGCTTCCGCTCCCAGCATTCGTCGGGTGGCCTGCTTGTCGAGTGCCTCCACCTCCCCGACGTATTGCAGCGGCAGTGTCGCCACTCCCACCCGGAAGTGTTGTGGGCCGACGTTCAGGCGTACGCCGCCGTACCGCAGCATCGTCGGCACCACGACGACAGCCGCCGCCACGCCTGCGATTACCGACACCGGCCATGGGGTCGCAACGTAGAACGCCCACCACACGGCGATGATGAAGCCGGCGCCCAGCAGCCACCACGACAGTGGCACGCGTAACGTCTCGCGGTAGTCGGTGTGGGCATCGGACATGAGACAAGACTGCCATGGCCGGCCGCGGGTAGGGTTACGTGTTACGACGCGCGGGCGCGAATCAGACGTCATGTGCCGCACCGCCTCATGGGCCAAGCCGCAGACTGCGTCAAGAAGAGCCAGTCAGGTCATAGCCAGCGGAGCTGGCTAGGGACAAGGTAGGGAGGATGCCACGACGATGGTGGAGGTCTTGTTGCACCGCCTCGACCCGGAGGTGCCCATGCCGGCGTACTCACACCCGGGTGACGCCGGGGCCGACCTCGTCTCCACTGTCGACGTGACCTTGATGGCGGGGGAGCGTGTGGTGGTGTCCACCGGCATCAGCCTCGCCTTACCGGATGGGTTCGTTGCCTTGGTCCACCCACGATCAGGGCTCGCGGCCGATTTCGGGCTCTCCATCGTCAACGCGCCGGGCACCGTTGACGCCGGCTACCGCGGCGAGGTGAAGGTGATCTTGATCAATCTCGATCCGGTCAACCCGGTGGAGGTCAAGCGGGGCGACCGGATCGGGCAGCTGGTGCTGCAGCGCGTCGAACAGGCGCGTTTCGTCGAGGTGGAACGCTTGCCGGGTTCGGCTCGCGGCAGCGGCGGACATGGCTCGACCGGAGGCTTCGCCCATGCTCGCGCCCTATCCCAGGAGGAGGTGTCGTGATATTCCGTCGTCGACCCGCCGAGGAGCCGGTGGACTCGGGCGTCGAGTCCACCGACGAGTTCGACGAATTGGAGGCCGAGCGCCCAAGGGGTCCATGGGATCGGTCGGAGACGACGGCTGACCAAGACGATGACAAGTACGTCGACCTGGGTGGCCTCGTGATCAAGGGTGCGGAGGGGTTCGAGTTGCGGCTTCAGGTTGATGAGGCCAGTCAGCTGGTGACCGCGGTGCTGTTGGCCGGGCCCGAGTCTGGCCTGGAGCTGCGCGCGTTCGCTGCTTCACGCACGGGAGGCATCTGGGACGACATACGCACGGAGATGGCCGCCGAAGTTTCGCGGCTCGGTGGCACCGCGACTGAGGTGGACGGCGAGTTTGGCACCGAGTTGAAGCTAAGTGTCCCGCTCCGGACGCCGGATGGACGCTCGGCCACCCAGCTGAGCCGGGTGGTGGGTGTGGAAGGACCCCGATGGCTGCTGCGCGGAACTTTTCTCGGCCGAAGCGCCGAGGAGGCCGACCCCGACGGCGGGATCGAGGGATGCTTTCGAGACGTGATCGTGGTGCGAGGTGACCAGGCGATGAGCCCGCGTGAGATGATTCCGATGACCCTGCCGCTGGCGGCGCGCGCAGCAGCGCAAGAGCAAGAGGACGACGACCGGCCGGAAAGCTGAGAAGTGGAGCCCGGGGCCTCTATCCTTAAGACATGACGACCAACGTGGGGACGAGCCGGATCCGGCGTGCGCTGAAGAAGCTGTCGGCCACTCCGGACGAGCTCGATGCCGATCAGCTCGAACATGAGCGGAAGGTCGAGGGCTGCCAGGACATCGTCGGCGTCACCGATCGCGAAGTAGTGACCGTGTACGGCCATCTCAAGGACGTCTCCTTGGCTCCTCGGGCGGGCACTCCCACTTTGGAAGCCTCCTTGTACGACGGCTCCGGCGTCGTCACGCTGATCTGGCTGGGCCGACGAAAAATCGCCGGGATCAAGCCCGGCACCAGCCTGGTCGCCTGGGGGCGGGTCTCCTGCGGTGACGGTCGCCGGGTGATTTACAACCCGCGCTACGAGCTGAAGGTCTGAGTTGTGGCCGAAGCCAGCCCGGAGGTGACCCCTGACTCCGTCGCTGATGCGCGCTCACCGACCCGAGCGGCAAACGTCACCACGATCGAGGCCGTTGTGCGCGGCCAGCTCTCGAAGGCCCTCGGCGGCAAGCGCGGCATGCTCGAAGGCGCGATACCGACGCTCGGCTTCACCATCTGCTGGATCGTCTCTCACGACCTCAAGCTGGCGTTGATCGTTTCCGGCGCTCTTGCCGTGGGATTGCTGTTGGTGCGGATCATCCAACGCTCGACAGTTCAGTTCGTGTTCAACTCCATGGTCGGCATTGCCATCGCCGCGGTGTTCGCCCTGCGCTCCGGCAGGGCCGAAGATGCGTTCCTGCCCGGTCTCATTTACAACGCGATCTATGCCGTGGTGCTCAGTGCCTCGGCACTGATTCGCTGGCCGCTGGTGGGGTTCATGATCGGCGGCGTGACCGGGGAACTGACACGGTGGCACCGCGACCGCGATCTGGTCAGGCTCTGTGTCACGTTGACGTGGCTGTTGGCGCTGCCGTGTGTTCTTCGTGTCTTGGTCCAGCTCCCGCTCTATCGGATGCACGAGGTCGGATGGCTCGGCGTTGCCAAGCTCGGCATGGGATGGCCCTTGCAAGTCGCCGCGCTCGCTGCCATGGCGTGGGTGCTCCGCCGCAACCACCCGCCGGTCACGATCGCGCAGTCTGGTAAAGAGCCCGCTCTCTAACTGAACGGTGGTGTTGTGGACTAATCGGCCGCGGGCTCTACGCTCGGCTCCGGCCGCTTGGCGCCAGCAAATCCTCGAGGTCGCCCTCCGCAGAAGTGGTTGCCACGAACAGGAGCTCGTCATGAGCTTCCAAGGTGGCGTCGGGGTCGGGCCGGTTGACATGGCCCTCCCGAAGCAGCGCCAGCAGCGAGGTTTCCGGGGGCCAGGGCACCTCCTGCACCTGCGAACCGACGTACGGCGAGTCGTCGGGCAAGGTGAGCTCCACCATGTTCGCGTCACTTTGCCTGAACGTGAACAGTCGAACCACGTCGCCTACCGTGACAGCCTCCTCCACGAGCGCGGACATGATGCGGGGCGTGGACACCGAGACGTCCACCCCCCACGACTCGTTGAAGAGCCACTCGTTGGAGGGGTGGTTCACCCGCCCGACGGTGCGCGGGACCGCGAACTCGGTCTTGGCCAGCAGCGAAATCACCAGGTTTGCCTTGTCGTCGCCGGTGGCGGCAATCACGACATCGCACCGTTGCAACGCTGCTTCGTCCAGCGAAGACAACTCGCAGGCGTCGGCGAGCAGCCACTCGGCCTTGGGGACGCTGTCGGCCTTGATTGCCCCCGCGTTCTTGTCGATGAGCAGGACCTCATGACCGTTCTCGAGCAACTCGGCGGCGACGGAACGGCCAACTGCGCCGGCTCCGGCAATCGCGACGCGCATCAGCGGACCTCCTCTGGCCCGGCGGCAATCGCGGCGTCGACGGCGTCGGCGTCGGCGTCCTTCATCATTAGATGCAACAAGTCGCCGTCTTGGATGACAAGCTCGTCGGAGGCCATGATGCCTTCCCCGAGCCTGGTAACAAACGCCACCCGAGCCCCGGTCTCCTCAAGCTCGGCGACCTTGCAGCCAACCCAGGTGTCCGAGGCGTCGCGATCGCTGATCCGGATCGATCCGGAGGGGTCTCGCCATTCCGGCTCGGAGCCGTCGGGGAGGACCCGGCGCAGCATCTGATCAGCGGTCCATCGGACGGTGGCCACGGTGGGGATGCCCAACCGTTGGTAGACAGCCGCCCGGCGAGGGTCATAGATGCGCGCAACCACGTTGTCGATGCCGAACGTCTCGCGCGCGACACGTGCGGAAATGATGTTGGAGTTGTCACCGCTGCTCACGGCAGCGAAGGCGTCGGCCCGATTGATCCCAGCGGCCTGCAGCACGGACTGGTCGAACCCGTAACCGGTCACCTTGTCACCCGCGAAGTTGGGCCCCAGACGACGGAAGGCGTCCGGGTTGGCGTCGATCACGGCGACCGTGTGTCCGCGGTCCTCGAGGTTGCGTGCCAACGTGGACCCCACGCGTCCGCACCCCATGATGACGACGTGCACGGTGACCCTTCCCGTCGATGTGCTGTGCCCTCTCGGCTGGCATCTCCTGCGTGCCGGTCCTGCGTGCCGGTCCTTTCGGCCGACGCTACACCGCGGAGCACCGATGCGGCATCAGCCGTTCCGCGACTCGTCGGCGGGGGGTCGCAATACCGGCGTCTGGGTGACGGTGGTCTAGCATCCCGAGGTGGGCATAAGAGACATCGGCAAGCGGGTGCTGCTCGGCCGCAAGCTAAGAAACGCCCAGCTTGGCGAAACGCTGTTGTCCAAGCGCATCGCGCTGCCAGTCTTCGCGAGCGACGCGCTCTCCTCGGTGGGCTACGCCCCTGACGAGATTTTCCTCACCCTGTCAGCCGCCGGCCTGGCGTTCTACACGATCTCCTGGAAGATCGGCATCGCCGTCGCGCTGGTCATGTTGACCGTGGTGGCGTCCTATCGCCAAAATGTGCAGGCATACCAGTCCGGTGGTGGTGACTACGAGGTCGCCACCACAAACCTCGGCCGCAATGCCGGGCTTATCGTCGCCAGCGCGTTGATGGTCGACTATGTGCTGACCGTCGCGGTGTCCATCTCCTCAGCCGCGCAGTACGCCGCCGCCGCGATCAGCCCATTGCAAGGACATGAACGAACGCTGGCGATCGCTGCCACGCTGTTCTTGATGACCATGAACCTGCGGGGAGTCAAGGAGTCCGGCACGGCGTTCGCGATCCCCGTCTACATCTTCATAGTTTCGATCCTGGGGATGGCACTGGTCGGTTTCCTTCGCTACTTCTTTGGAAGCCTGCCGATGTCGGAGTACGCCGACTTCAAGATGCGCGGGATCGAGACGATCACCGGGGGGATCGGGAGCTTCGCGCTGGTGTTCTTGGTGTTGCGGGCTTTCGCGTCAGGTTCGGCTGCTCTTACCGGCGTGGAGGCGATCAGCAACGGGGTGCCGGCTTTTCGCAAGCCCAAGGGCAAGAACGCCGCCACCACGCTGCTCATGCTGGGCGTCATCGCTATCACCATGGGGCTGTCGATCTTGATTTTGGGCAACATGGTCCACGTCCGGCTGGCGGACATGGCATCCGGTGTGCAACTAGTCAACCCCGGGGGCGTCGCGGTCAATCCGAACACGTTCAACCAGGACCCGACGATCGTCCAAGAAGCCAAGGCGATCTTCGACAACTTCCCGTTCGGCTTCTACGTCGTCGCGGCGGCCACCGGGGTGATCTTGGTGCTCGCCTCCAACACCGCCTTCAACGGGTTTCCCGTGCTCGCGTCGATCCTGGCGGGAGACGGTTACCTACCACGCCAACTGCACACCCGAGGTGACCGGCTCGCCTTCTCCAACGGCATCTTGCTGCTCGCGGGATTTGCCGTGGTGCTGATCTACGCGTTCGACGCGCAGGTGACCCGGCTGATCCAGCTCTACATCGTTGGTGTGTTTGTGTCCTTCACGACAAGCCAGACCGGCATGATCCGACATTGGACGAGACTGTTGCGCACCGAGGCGGATCCGCGCACCAGGCGTCGGATGATGCGCAGCCGGATCATCAACGCCATCGGGCTGGCAGTGACCGCCCTGGTGCTGGTGATCGTGCTGATCACGAAGTTCCAGCACGGCGCCTGGATCGCGATCATGGCGATGGTCTTCCTCTTCTTCTTGATGAACGGCATCCGTCACCACTACGACAGGGTCGCCCGGGAGCTCGAAGCCGCCGAGGACGACGCCGCGCTGCCGTCTCGGGTGCACGCGATCGTCTTGGTGTCGAAGGTGCACAAGCCCACGCTGCGTGCCGTTGCCTACGCGAGGGCGTCGCGACCCAACACCCTGGAGGCGGTGACCGTCGACGTCGACGAGGAGTCCACCGCTAACCTGCTGCGAGTCTGGGACGAGGCGCAGGTCCCGGTGCCGCTGAGGGTGCTCGACTCGCCGTACCGGGAGATCACCAGGCCGATCCTGGAGTATGTCCGCGACATCCGCCGTAGGAGCCCCCGAGACGTGGTGACCGTCTACATTCCCGAGTACGTCGTCGGCCGCTGGTGGGAGCAGCTGCTCCACAACCAAAGCGCGCTCCGGCTCAAGGGCAGGTTGTTGTTCACCCCAGGAGTGATGGTGACCTCTGTCCCGTTCCAGCTGCGTTCGTCGGTGGCCGCCGAACGGCGTGCCGAACGTGAGCAGGCGGTCCCGGGCGGCGTACGGCGTGGACCGATCAGCGAGCGCCGTAGCAACAGACGCCACAACAAGACTCCGCGCGGATGACGGCCAAGCCGCCGGCGTCACTGGTCGGCGCCCTGGTCGAGGTCGAGGTTGGCGCGATCGCGCATGGCGGGCACTGTGTGGCGCGACATGAGGGACGTGTCGTGTTCGTTCGGCACGCCATCCCGGGAGAGCTGGTGGTGGCCTGCGTCACCGGGGGTGGGCCCTCGTCGAGGTATCTGCGCGCCGATTCCGTGCAGGTTCTCAAACCGTCGCCCGACCGTGTGGAACCGCCCTGTCCGTTTGCCGGGCCCGGTCGGTGCGGAGGATGCGACTTTCAGCATGTGGCCCTGGCGCGCCAGCGGGAGCTGCTCGCTGCCGTGGTGCGCGAACAGCTCAGCCGGCTGGCCGGCGTCGAGTGGCCGGTAGTCGTCGAGCCCGTGGACGGAGACCGCGAGGGGCTGGAGTGGCGCAGCAGGGTGCGTTTCACGGCCACCCTCGATCGACGTCCGGGCCTGCGCCGACACCGTTCTCATGAGGTCATTGCCATCGACAACTGCCGGATCGCCAGACCCGGGTTGCCGGACGTAGCCCCGGCACTGGCGGCCGGCTACGAGTCGGCCGAAGCGGTCGTCGCGTCGACCGGCGACCGGGCCGTGGTGACCGACCGTCGGACCGCGCCAGCGATCACCGAGCGGACGGCCGGTCGCGAATGGAGGCTGAACGCCGGAGACTTCTGGCAGGTGCATCCGGGGGCCGCGGACGCGCTGGTCGGCGCGGTCCTAGACGGCGTACAGCCGCAGCTGGGCGAACGGTGCTGGGATCTCTACGCAGGTGTCGGACTGTTCGCGGCCGCTCTCGCCGAGCGGGTCGGCCCCACCGGCGCCGTGGTTGCCGTGGAATCGCATCGCGGTGCGGTGGACAGTGGACAGTTCAACCTGCGTGACCTTGATCAGGTGCGGTGGATTACCGATCGGGTAGAGCGCTTCGTCCGCAGTCGCATCGCCCAGGGCAGGCTCGACGTCGTGGTGCTCGACCCGCCTCGATCCGGTGCGGGCCGGTCGGTGGTGCAGGCCATTGCCAAATGCACGCCGCGCGCGATCGGGTACGTCGCCTGCGATCCGGCCGCGTTGGCGCGAGACGTCGCGACCTTGGCGGAGGCTGGCTACGAGCTTGCCAGCCTGCGCGGTTTTGACATCTTCCCGATGACCCATCACGTGGAATGTGTCGCGGCTTTCCGTCGGGTGCGTTCGGTGTCATCACGGGCGTGAAATCTGTTAGCGTTATCCCATGCCGGGACGGGTATATCTTCACGTTGGCACGCCGAAGTCTGGGACGACGTACATCCAGGACGTCTTCGCAACCAACAAGGAACTCCTGGCTTCCAAGGCGGGTCTGTTATTCCCCGGCGCAGATTGGCAGGACCAGGTGCTGGCTGTGCGGGAATTGCGACAGATGCGCAGGGGCGGCGAGCAGCCTGCCAATACCCTTCTCGAAGGCGCCTGGCAACGCCTGGTTGACGAAGTCATGCAGTGGCAAAACAACGCTGTCGTCTCGATGGAATGGCTTGGTTCGGCTAACGCAGCTGAGGTCCGACGCGCCGTGGACTCGTTTGCTCCGGCCGAGGTGCGAGTGATCGTCACCGCTCGCAGGCTGGCGCGCATCGTCCCGGCTGCCTGGCAGGAGTCCTGCCAAAACCAGAGGACCTGCACCTGGGGCGATTTCCTGAAGTCGATTGCCGGCGACCAGCCCGCCACACGAGCTGAGGGTAGGCAGTTTTGGCGGCAGCAGGATCTGGCGCGCGTCCTAGACAATTGGCTGTCGGAGGTGCCTCCGGAGCGGCTCTTTCTGGTCACCGTGCCAGAAGCATCGGCCGAGCCCTCGTTGTTGTGGACCCGCTTTTGCGAAGCGATCGACCTTGAAGAGCCTCATCGTTACGAAGTCACCGCCACTCCCGCGAATGCGTCGTTGGGCCTTGAGTCAAGTGAGCTGATGCGCCGGGTCAACGAAGTGGTCACGGCCAGCAGGATTCCTGCGCATGTCTACGAGAGGGTCTTCAAACGCGGCCTGGCCAAACAAGCGCTGGTCAAACGACGGGCGGATGAGCGTTCACCGAACATCCCCATTCACTATCACTCGTGGCTGAGTGAGCGTTCTCATGCGATGATCGCCGAGATAGTCGCCAGGGGTGTGAAAGTCGTTGGCGACCTTGCCGATCTCGAGACCGCGAGCGCGCCGCCCGTCGACGGCGCCGAGGACGAGGGCGCCGACGTGACGGCCGAAGATTTGCTGGAGGTGGCTCTCACGGGGTTTATCGATCTGGTGCAGCGACAGGATGACGAAAACCGCCGGTTGCGGGGAGAGCTTCGCGCACTGCAGCCACAATAGCCCGCTCATCGTCTAGCCACCCTGTGCCTGCTCTGGGGCAGGCGGGTGCAGTCGGTGACGCCGTCCGTAGGATCATCCTGTATCTTGATGTCAAGATAGTATCGCCTTAGACCCTCCGGCTGCGGTGTGGACCCGGACGCCCCGAGGCCGCGCACGACCGGGCCGACCGGGTAAGGACTGGGTGCGGGCTGAGATGCAACACTCGACGAAGGAGGGCTCGGCAATGAGCACCGCGGACAGTTTCGGCGCGAAAAGCATTCTCGAGGTGGGCGACGCGGCGTACCAGATCTTGCGACTTTCAGCCGTCGCCGGCGCGGGCCTAGATGTCGCTACGCTGCCTTACAGCCTCAAGGTGCTGCTGGAAAACCTGCTCCGCAGTGAGGACGGCACGGACATCACGGCCGACGATGTCAGGGCGCTGGCGGCTTGGGATGCGCAGGCCGAGCCGAGCAAGGAGATCCAGTTCACCCCCGCCCGGGTCATCATGCAGGATTTCACCGGTGTTCCGGCGATCGTCGACCTCGCCACGATGCGGGAGGCGATGCAGGAGCTTGGGGGCGACCCGGCCAAGATCAACCCGCTCGCGCCCGCGGAGCTGGTGATCGACCATTCCGTTGTGGCCGATGTGTTCGGCACGACTGCGGCGTTCGGCCGCAATGTCGAGATCGAGTATGAGCGAAACCGGGAGCGCTACCAGTTCTTGCGCTGGGGTCAGGGCGCGTTCGCCGACTTCAAGGTGGTGCCCCCGGGCACCGGAATCGTGCACCAAGTCAACATCGAGCATCTCGCACAAGTGGTCTTCGTGCGTCGCGGCGACGGCGAAACACTGGCCTACCCGGACACCTGTGTCGGCACCGACTCACACACCACCATGGTCAACGGGCTGGGGGTCGTCGGCTGGGGAGTCGGCGGCATCGAGGCCGAGGCGGCGATGCTCGGCCAACCGGTCTCGATGCTGATCCCGCGCGTCGTCGGCTTCAAGCTCGGCGGCGAGCTGCCCGAAGGCGCCACCGCAACCGACCTGGTGTTGACGATCACCGAGATGCTGCGAAAGCACGGCGTGGTCGGCAAGTTCGTCGAGTTCTACGGCGACGGTGTGGCCGCCGTACCGTTGGCCAACCGGGCCACGATCGGGAACATGTCGCCGGAGTACGGCTCCACCATCGCGGTCTTCCCGGTCGACGAGGAGACGCTGCACTATCTGCGGCTGACCGGCCGGGACGAGCAACAGGTGGCGCTGGTCGAGGCCTACGCGAAGGAGCAAGGCCTGTGGCACGACCCCGGTGCAGAGGCCCGTTACTCCGAGTATCTCGAGCTCGACCTGTCCACCGTCGTCCCGTCGATCGCAGGCCCCAAGCGCCCGCAAGACCGGATCTCGCTCTCGGAGGCCAAGCAGGCCTTCCGCGGCGCCCTCGCCGACTACGTCGACGAGCACGAAGTGGGCGAGAACGGCTACGACGAGGCGTCGGCCGAGTCCTTCCCGGCCAGTGACGTGCCTTCCTACAGCGGCACCAACAACGCCGAGCCACCGCGTGACCACCCTTCGGCGCCCGCGGCGGCGGAAACCGCCCACCGGCGGCCAGGAGCCCTCAGCAATCCGGTCAGCGTCACGCTCGAGGACGGCACCACCTTCGAGGTCGACCACGGCGCCGTCGCAATCGCCGCGATCACTTCATGCACGAACACGTCGAACCCGTCGGTGATGATCGCGGCGGCGCTGCTGGCGAAGAACGCCGTCGACAAGGGGCTGACCCGCAAGCCGTGGGTCAAGACGAGCCTGGCTCCCGGCTCCAAGGTGGTCACCGACTACTTCGAGCGGGCCGGACTCACGCCGTACCTGGAAAAGCTCGGGTTCAACCTGGTCGGGTATGGCTGCACCACCTGCATCGGCAACTCCGGCCCACTGATCCCCGAGGTCAGCGACGCGGTGAACGAGGCGGATCTCGCGGTTGCCGCGGTGCTGTCCGGCAACCGCAACTTCGAGGGTCGTATCAACCCCGACATCAAGATGAACTACCTCGCCTCGCCGCCGCTGGTGGTCGCCTACGCGCTGGCGGGATCGATGGACATTGATATCGTCCACGACCCGCTCGCCAAGGACGCAGCCGGCAACGACGTCTACCTGCGCGACATCTGGCCAGCTCCGGGCGACGTGGCCGACGTGGTGGCGAGCTCGATCACCTCGGAGATGTTCACCACCGACTACGCCGACGTGTTCGCAGGCGACGAGCGCTGGAAGTCGCTGCCGACTCCCGAGGGCGACACGTTCGCGTGGGAGGAGAAGTCGACGTACGTGCGCAAACCGCCGTACTTCGACGGGATGGGACAAGACCCGGAGCCGCTGCAGGACATCACCGGGGCACGGGTGCTCGCCAAGCTGGGCGACTCGGTCACCACCGACCACATCTCGCCAGCCGGGTCGATCAAGAAGGATTCCCCTGCCGGCCGATATCTCGCCGAACACGGCGTCGCGCACCGCGACTTCAACTCCTACGGATCGCGGCGCGGCAATCACGAGGTGATGATTCGCGGCACGTTCGCGAACATCCGGCTGCGTAACCAGCTGGCACCGGGGACCGAGGGCGGGTTCACCCGCGACTTCACAAGTGATGGCGAGGTGACCACGATCTACGGCGCGTCGGTTGCCTACGCGGAGGCGGGCACGCCGCTGGTGATCTTGACCGGCAAGGAGTACGGCTCGGGGTCGTCACGTGACTGGGCCGCCAAGGGCACGCTGCTGCTCGGCGTCAAGGCGGTGATCGCCGAGTCCTTCGAGCGCATCCACCGCTCCAACCTGATCGGGATGGGTGTGCTGCCGCTGCAGTACCCCGACGGCGAGACGGCCGAGTCGCTGGGGCTGACCGGGGAGGAGACGTTCGACATCACCGGGATCACGGCGCTCAACGAGGGTGACGCGCCCTCCACGGTCAAGGTGATCGCCCGTCGCGCCGACAGTGCGGACGTGGAGTTCGACGCGCTGGTGCGGATCGACACACCGGGGGAGCTCGGCTACTTCCGGCACGGCGGCATCATGCAGTACGTGCTGCGCAACCTGCGCAACCGCTGAGCTGCCGACTTGTCCGACTCTCAGTGTCCGATGGCCCTCGCATGGTCAGACAAGTCGCATAATGGGTAAGCCGTACACCTGGGGCGGGCTGCGCACCTTGTCGCTGCCGCGCCAGTTCCCTGCTGTCCGCGGACGCGGCGCGGCTGGTGTGGTCGAGCTGATGCGGCGGGTGGGTCCGGTGCAGGCGCAAGCACCCCGCGCGCCGTTCGTCACGGTGTCGTCGCGGCTGCCCGGGGCGACGTACGTCGATGTGACCAACGCGCACGAGTCGTTCGAGCTAGTGCGCTCGACCAGCCTGCGCGGCACCGTCCATACCTCGGGACGCTCCGAGCACCCCTGGTTGCATGCGGTCGCCGCTCGGGCGCAGGCCGGGTTTTGGCGGCGTACGTTGAAGCTGACCGCGTCGCAGCTCGAGGAGTTTTGGGCCGAGATCGAGCTGAGCACCGAGTCCGGCTGGCGCACTCACGAGGAGTTGCGCGAGCACATGCTCGAGTGGTTCGGCGCCCGCGGACTCGAGGAGTCGATCCGCGCGGCGGCGACTCAGGCGGCCACGTTCTCCTATCGCGGTCACGGCGCGATGTGTTGCGCCGGCCGCTTCGAGGCGGCTGGGATCAACGCAGCGAAGTGGGCTACCGCGCCGCGTCGTACGTCACCGACGAGCACAGCGTCGATCCGGACGTGGCGCTGGTCGAGTTGATACGCCGCCACCTGCGCGCGTCCGGGCCGGTCAGCCGCAAAGACATCGCGTGGTGGAGCGGCGACGGCCTACGCAGGATCGATGCCGCGATCACCTCCTTGGGTGATGAGGTGATGGCGCGCCCGGGGCCAGGCGGGATCGACTACCTGGATCTGGCCGAGCCGCCAGCTGGCGGTGTCGGCGATCTTCGGGGTGCGGTTGTTGCCGGAGTACGACGCGCTGCTGCTCGCCTACGCGCCGGCTGCTCGGGCCCGATTCGCCGACCCGCACGTGATCGCGCTTTCCTGGAATCCGGCCAACGGGGTGCATTCCCCGCTGGTGCTCTCGGAGGGCAAGCTTCGCGCGATGTGGCGGCTGGTGAGGAAAGGCAGTGCGGTCGATCTTCGCGTGGAGATGTTTCCCGGTGAGCACCTACTCGAGCCCGGCGACCTGATGGACCAGGTGCATGCGCTTGAGGCGGCGTTGGACATCAAGGTTCGCGATGTCCAGGTGGCTGGACCCGCCAACGCTGTGGTTTAGGAACAGGCGGGATCATCCTTCGCAACCTGGCCGACTAGGCATGTGACATCACCAGTCAACAGCTGTGATCATCCCGGCCGAGCGCGGCCACCGACGCCGGTGTCGGGTCAATCGGGGCCGACATGTGCGCCGAGAGCGTACAGCGGGAGTGGTACTTGGCTACCAAGGCCGCGGATTTGTGGTACCAAAAGGCGTTTTCGGTATCGTTACTCCTGAGAGCTGGGAGGTGAGTATCTGTGCGACCCGATGATCTCCCCTCGTCCCAGCGCAGCCACCTCGTGCGAGCCGAGGGCGGTTATTGGGCGTTTATGCCCCCACCGCTCGACCCCGGTCTCACCTTGGGACTAGGTGGCGCCAACCAGTTGTCAGCGGCCGATCGAGCGATCGGTGAGCTCTCTGGCGCCGGCCGGGCCATGCCGAATCTGCATCTGTTGTCGCAGACTCTGCTGCGCCGGGAAGCCGTGCTATCCAGCCGGATCGAGGGACCCAGGCGTCCCTGTCAGATCTGTTGCTGTACGAGGCACAGCCCGGCCGGGCCGAGGAACGCGGCGACGTGTGATTTCGCGAGCCACCGCCCTACTCGACGTCACGCCACGCGCAGCTCGGCTCAGCATCGACAAGTTGGTGGAGGCCGGGATCCTCACCGAAGTGACCGGACGGGCACGATACAAGATATTCGTGGCGCGCGGCGTCGTCGACGCTGTCGAGGGTGTGCCGGAGGGGCCTAAGCAAGCCAACGAAGGATCATCGTGACTGGGCTGGTAGCCTCCGGTGCGATCGCACCCGTTGGGCTTGTCCGCGTCGCGGCGGGCGACAGTCTTCGCAGGGTCGGACAAGGCACCGAGGCGGGTCAGTCGTTGTCGGTGAGGGCGGTGCGCAGTTTCTCGGCGTACAACGCGGCCTCGGCCTCGTCGGCGTACCTGGTGCGCGGCCAGAAGAAGCCACGCAGGCCGTCTCCCTTGGTTCGCGGCACCACATGGACATGCAGATGCGGCACCGACTGCGACACCGTGTTGTTGGCCGCGACGAACGTCCCCTGAGCGCCGAGCGCCGTGGCCATCGCCCCGGCGGCTCGCTGGACCGTCGTCACCAGCGGCACCATCAGCCGCTCCGGCAGGTCGAGCAGGGTCGGCACGTGATCCGTCGGCACTACGAGCAGATGTCCCTTGAACACCGGCCGGCTGTCGAGGAACGCGACAACGTCATCGGATCGCCAGACGACGTGCGCATCGTGCTCGCCGGCGAGGATGCGGCAGAAGAGACACTCTGGTGCAGCCATGCCGGCAATCTAGCGCCTCGGGTAGGGCACGGTCTGCCGCTTGAAGCATCGAACACCTGTTCGAGCTGGTGTTACAGTGGCCTGATGGACAGACAAACCGACGTCGGGCGCCGTCCAGTAACCCCGGCCGGCTGGCCACAGCAGGTGCGGCCGCCGGGCGTGCCGCGCTGGGAGGACACCGCGGTCAGCTGGCTGCTCGATCAGTGTCCCGCCGATTATCGGATGTACGCCGGTTTGCGCCGCCACCCCGTCGTGCTCGCCAGATTCACCGCGCTGCACACCGAGGCGAGCATCCAGGCGGCCCAACGCGGCATCAGCGAGGCGCGCACCAGCCTGCGCGACGTGCTGCCCAGCGAGTCGGTCGAGGGCGCGATCGGCATGTGGGAGCGCGAGGGGGCGCGGCTGCTGAGGGTGCGTCGCGCCGTCGGCCTGATCGAGGACGCGTTTCGCGGCCGGGAGTTCCGCGCCCGGCTCTAGTGATCAAGGATCGCTAGCTCCATCCAGGCACGCACACACCTCTGCGCCATTTTGCGGGACCACCGCATAGACTTTCCAGGTTGGCTCACGTGAGCCGGTGGCAGCACGACGTACGACGAAAGGCACCCGATGGGCCTGCTGGAGCACATCACCGGCCCGCACGACGTGCGTGACCTGAACGATCAGCAACTCAGCGAGCTCGCCGAGGAGATCCGCACCTTCTTGGTCGCCAAGGTGTCGCGCACCGGAGGTCATCTCGGCCCGAACCTCGGCGTCGTCGAGCTCACCTTGGCGATCCACCGGGTCTTCGACTCACCGATCGACCGTGTCGTGTTCGACACCGGACACCAGTCCTATGTGCACAAGCTGCTGACCGGCCGAGCCGCCGACTTCGACACGCTGCGGCAACAAGGTGGACTGTCGGGCTACCCGAGCCAGGCCGAGTCCGAGCACGACATCGTCGAAAACTCCCATGCCTCGACCTCGCTGTCGTACGCCGATGGGCTGGCCAAGGCGTACGCCGTCCAAGCCGACGGCCGCCACGTCGTGGCCGTGGTTGGTGACGGTGCGCTCACCGGCGGGATGACCTGGGAGGCGCTCAACAACATCGCGGCGGCCAAGACCAGCAAGCTCGTGATCGTCGTCAACGACAACGGTCGCTCGTATTCACCGACCGTTGGCGGCCTCGCCGACCACCTTGCGACCCTGCGCACCGACCCGCGCTACGAGCAGCTGCTCGAGCAGGTCAAAACCAAACTCAAGGCCGCCAAGCTGGTCGGCCCGCCGTTGTACGATGCGCTGCATGCGGCCAAGAAGGGCCTCAAGGATGCCCTCGCCCCACAAGGGTTGTTCGAGGATCTCGGCTTGAAGTACGTCGGCCCGGTCGATGGCCACGACCGGGCCGCGATCGAGCAGGCGCTCGGCCTGGCTAAGAACTTCGGCGGGCCGGTGATCGTGCACGCGATCACCGAGAAGGGCCATGGCTACCTCCCTGCGGTCAATCACCTGGAGGACAACCTGCATTCCCCGAGCGGCGCCTTCGACCCCGAGACCGGGGAGCTGCTGGCTCCGCAGATTCAGATCTGGACCGACGTCTTCCGTGAAGAGCTGGTGGCGATCGGTGCCGAGCGGCCCGACGTGGTGGGCATCACCGCGGCGATGTTGCACCCCACGGGGCTTTACGGCTTCGCCCACGCCTATCCCGAGCGAACGTTCGATGTCGGCATCGCCGAACAACACGCGATCACCTCAGCCGCCGGGATGGCGATGGCGGGCTTGCACCCAGTGGTGGCGGTGTATGCGACGTTCCTCAACCGGGCATTCGATCAGGTCTTGATGGATGCCGCGCTGCATCGCTGCGGCATCACGATCATGCTCGACCGGGCCGGCGTCACCGGCGACGACGGCCCATCACACAACGGGATGTGGGACCTGTCGATCCTCCAGGTCGTGCCGGGGCTGCGGATCGCCGCCCCGCGTGACGGGACTCGGCTGCGAGCCCTGCTGCGCGAGGCCGTCGACGTGTCTGACGCCCCGACCGTCTTACGCATCCCCAAGGGAGCTGTGCAGCTGGACCTCGACGCGGTCGAGACGATCAACGGGGTGGACGTGATGGCGCGCGCCGGCGATCCCGACGTGTTGATTGTCGCTGTCGGCTCGATGGTGGCGACGTGCCTGGACGCGGCGCAACGGCTTCAAGCACAGGGGATAGGCGTCACCGTGGTCGATCCGCGATGGGTCAAACCCGTCAATCCGGCGCTCGCCGAGTTGTCTCGGAGCCATCAGATGGTGGTCAGCGTCGAAGACAACGGCCGCGTCGGCGGGTGCGGCAGCGCGTTGCAGCAGACGTTGATGGACGCCGATGTCGACGTGCCGGTGCATGTGTTCGGAATCCCCCAAGAGTTCTTGGCCCACGCGAAGCGGGCAGCGATCTTGGAGCAGGTCGGGCTGACTGGGCCGGGGCTGGCTCGCGAGATCACCGCTCGGGTCGCCGCGGTCACGAGCCGTGCCGACTCCACCGAGTCACATCGAATCGCGGACTCCTCGTAACCGATTTCCCTTGCGTGGTTGGTTCTTGTTCGTGCTGGCGTTGGATTGGAGCCGGCGACTCCAGGAGTTAGGTGACGGTGGCGATTTTGTGCCAGGGCCACCAGTGGGCGTCGCGGTGGGTGCGTTGCCAGACGTCGCCGTTGGGGGTGCGGGCGAAGAGTTCGTAGTGGCCGGTGCGGTGGAGGGCGGCGGG
>JBPCQA010000049.1:0-23106 GCA_050998615.1 Nocardioidaceae bacterium | reverse complement strand
CCGTTCTCTTCGTGGAGTCGCTTTCGTCGCTCCAGCCACACCAGGGTCAGCGCCGATTCGCTGACCGGTCCGTCGCCGATCGTGTGTCCGCTGCTCGAGAAGAGGGCATGCACGACATCGATGTCGGTGGGTCCGAGAAGCCGCAAACTCAGTCGCTTGGTCTGGAGCGCCTCGGGCATTGCCATGAGTCCGGCTGACGTTCCGTCCGCAGGGTAGTCGGCGTACTGGCTCATAGGTGCTCCACTCAGGACCTGATGGATCGGCCCGCGTAGCGCGCCCAGGGTTCGGCGGCCTTGTCTGCGTGGAGGAATGCGACCTGCTGGCTGTAGCCGAGGGCCTCAGCGACGAGCGAGGGCGGGCACTCGAGGACGAGCTCGCCGATGGCTCGGTTGCGGGCACCGAGGAGGTTGACGCCGAGGTCGCGTAGCCGGTCCATGACGGTGTTCGGGTGCAGGTGGCGGCCGCTGAGCGTGCTGGGCAACAGCCAGGGGCTGTCTGGGCCTGCGCCGGTGCGCAGGTTCGGGCGAGCGCCGAGGTGCTCGTACGAGTGAAGCGAACGGTTCGGGAACGTCTGTGGCGTGCTTCCCGAGGGTGATGCTCATGCCGTCGTCGCTGTCGTCGATGACGCTGGTCGGGAGGGTGACGACCTTGACGAGGGGCTGTGCGTAGAGCAGCAGGAGCATGCCTGCGACGCGGTAGGGGAGTGACTCGCTGGTGCCGGTGAGGAGCTCGTGGATCCAGGCGAGCCGCTGGTCCTGGCTCAGGGACGGACTGGTCTTGGCCGATCGGTGCTGGATGGTGACCGCCGTGTTGAGCCGGGATTTCTTGGCTACGACGAAGAACGTCCGGATGGCGCTGCGTGTCGTCGGTCCGGTTGCAAGCCATTCGTCGACGTCCTGCTGTGTGCACGTGTCCGCGGTTCGCTGATAGGTCTCGTGGAGCCAGCGGAGGAACTTCACCGTTTCGGTGATCTCCTGCTTGGCCGAGTGGACCGAACCCCGCGTGGATGCGCCTGCGGCTGCCTTGGCGCGGATGCGCCGGAGGTGGTGCCAGGTGGCGAAGTGCTGCACGGGCTGGCGGACCTGATCCGGGAGCCCGTCGAGCTTGGCGTCGATCCATTGCTCGAACCTTGGCAGGTATGGGTCACGCTGAGGGAGCAGGCCATGGTGTTGCAGCAGTGCGCGCAGGTGCTCGGACTGCTTGCTGGCAACGGAGTCGAGACCCTCGTGGGAGACCGGGATCGTCCCGTTGCCGAGCCCGCGGAGCAGTTCTTGGACCTTGGGCGACCGTTTCCACACGATGATCGACTCGGGTCGATCGGAGGCGCACAGCGCATTGACCAGCCGGATGAGCGAGGCATCGGTCGGAGCGCCACCGAGAAGCCCGTGGAGGTCGTCGCGAAGGGCGCAGCGTGCGCACAACTTGCCGCGATGGTGACCAGCTTCTATATCGCAACGCTCGCAGTGGAAGTCGTAGGGGATCGCGGCGCACGTCGAGCAGATCGGGTGCCCGTCGGCGTTGGGAGGGCCAGGCAGCAGCCGGTCTTGGTGACACTCGGGGCAGGTGCCCCGAGTGTGAATGGCGTCGAAGTAGCAGATGTTGCATAGCCGGCCTTCGGGCCACGTGGCCGCGAGTCTGGGAATGTTCCGCCCGCAACGAGCGCAGGGGTCTTCCCGGGTGCTCGTCGTTCGCGGTCGGCCGCGCACGGTGGAGCGAGGGGAGAGGCCGATCGGCTTCGGATCCATCGCTAGTCGTCGAGAATGTTCGCGCGGCGGGACCGCACGCTGCGGTCGAGCGAGACGACGTTCGGTGGAGCAGCCGTGCCAGTCTTGCGCGCACGTACGTCTGCCGCGGTGGTGGTGAGCAGATCCGCGGGCGTGCACTCGAAGATGTCGCACAGGGCCGCGATGACTTGGAGCGACATCCGCTCCGGACGCTGGTTGACGAGTCGGTAGACCTGCGGTCGGGACAGGGTGATGTCGCGTTCGGCCAGCAGGGGAATGAGGTCTGTCGTGTTGTGCAGGCCCCGGGCCGCCATCAGCTCGGCCAGTCGCCATGTGTAGTCGACCTTGCGCTTCATGATGTTCCGTCCTCGGTCCTGCGTGCCATGGCTTCCTTCACCGTACGGTCCAGGGCGCTTCTGAGCGTGGACCGTCGGAACTCGTCGGAGACGAACTGGTAGATGCCGGTGGTCGTCGCGTGCTCGTGGCCCATCTGGTCCTGTACGAACCGCGGGTCCCAACCGTCCTCAAGCAGGTGGGTGGCGTACGAGCGCCGAAACGAGTGGATGTCGAGCCCGTCCGAGAAACCAAGCTCCTCGCAGTACCGGCGCACTCGTCGGATCAGGGTCGACTCGACGACCAGGCCGCCGCGTTCGCTGGGAACAAGTCGAGGGTGCCGGGCTCACCGCGGCCGTTGGCAAGCCAGTCCTCGAGGATGCCGGGGGTCCAGTGCCAGACGGTCAGCACGCTTCGTCCCTTGTGTGGGGAGCCTCGTCGAGCCTTGCCGTAGCGGACCTTGCAGACCCCGAAGGCGCCGAACTCGCGAGCGTGTGGGTTGCGGGCGAAGTCGACGGTCTGCAGGTGGCGCAGCTCGTTGAACCGAAGCCCGTAGGCGTAGGCGATCTTCATCATCACCGAGTCGCGGTAGGCAGCCTGCCAGCCCTTGCGGCCGGACTTGCCGATCCGCTCAACCTCGTCATCAGCATGGTCGAAGAGGGCGCTGATCTCTTCGCTGGTGTACGGGCGTTTCGTCGGACGGCCGTCGTACTCCTGGACGTGGGGAGCCGTGTTCCACTCGAAGAAGACCTGGGCCGGATGCGTGCCGAAGTACTTCTCGCAGATCCGGTCCCAGCCGTAGTCGGGGTTGCTGATGTAGCTGGTGAACGCGCGGAGCGCCGAGTGGTAGCCACGGAGCGTCGAGTGGGCGACGTGCTTGACGGTGCGCAGGTCGGCGGAGAACTCCTCGACCATCGCCGGCGTCCAGTGCCAGGGGTCCTCGTTGACGTGGTGCAAGAACCGCTGCACGCAGCCCAGCCGCTGGTCGATCGTGGCGAACTGGAGGTTGCGCGAGAGCTGCTGGTTGCGCCAACCGTCGAGCATCATCTTCAGCACCTGCTCGTCGGGCCGCAGGACCGGCATCGACTGCACCAGGTGGACGCGTCCCGAGCCGTCAATCCGCATCGAAGTCTCCCGAAGTTCTGGTTACATCCAGTGATTCAATGATGCATCCGATGAGACGTTAAGGGTGTTTGTGCAGGTCAACGGCGTGTCGCGAGACCCGCCAGCTGCGCCAACCCGACCCTCAAAGACTGTTGGCGGCGACCCAGTGCGGCGGAGCCACTGCGGAGTTTCTGCAGGTCAGGTGGGCCTTCGTCATTGCCAGCGGGGTAGTGGAGTGGCGCCCGAGGGATTGATTCATCTGATGCAATACGCAGGCTAGATTGACATAATGTCACTTATCGGCGAGCAGAGAACAAGAGTTGCATCTTGTCGGTGATCGTGTAGACCGGCCTGAGGCTGGCGCTTGGTCGACCTCGCTGGCGCGCATTGCCGCTACCACGAGTTGAGTGGTTTGAGATCGGCCGACCAGCCCCGTCGAGTACGCTTCGAGGCGTCGCTGCTCTACAGTGACAGCCGACCTCATCGCTTTGACGCAAAGGGCTCGAACGCCATGGCTGACAACCTTCAAGCAACTCTCCTGCACACGCCGCGTCGCCAGGCCGTCGTACAAGACTTGGAGAAGCTGGTGAATGCCGAGGTTGCCGACAAGCGAGGGATGTCCGGGCTGGCCATCAAGAGCGGCTATGGAGTTGTCAAGCGGGTGAACGCCAGCTTCGTGCCGCGGGCCATAGACGGCATGCTCGATGACTTCGTGGTGCGCATTCAACCGTTCTACGACGAGTTCGTGCAGTCGCCACATGGGAGCTTCGCAGATCACCTGGCAGCGCACTCCTCCACCGTCGCGGATTCTCTGCTCGTCGTGACAGACGACAGGGCCGGGGCCACCAAGCGGGAAAGCGTCAAGAAGGCGTACGGCCGACTGCGCCCGCAGGCCAAGAAACACGTCGAGCAGGCGATTCCTCGCCTGGGTGCTCTGATCGAACGCCGGGCGAAAGAGCCGGCCTGACGAGAACCTGACGGCTCGGCGGGAAGAACCCGACGCCTCGGCGGAAGATCAGCGGCCGAAGGAGGAGGTCAACTCGTCGAGTGCGGTCAGGTCGTCGTCGCTTGGCTGCCAGCTGCCGGCCCGTGAGTTGGCGCGCACCTGTTCCGGTGAGGTGGCTCCGGCGATCACCGACGCGATATACGGTTGGGCCGCCAGCCCCCCGATCGCCACGTCGAGCATCGAGATCGAACGCTCGTCGGCGTATGCCGCGATCGCCTCGATCCGGTCGAAGTCGGCGTCCCGCAGGCGCTGATTCTGGCTCTCCAACCGCGAGCCCTGCGGTGCGGACTCACCGCGGCGGTACTTTCCCGTCAGCAGCCCGTACTCCAGGGGGAAGAACGGCAGCAGGCCAACACCCAGCCGTTCGCAAGCGGGCACCAGCTCGGCGTCGGCCCCGCGATCGTAGAGCGAGTACTTGTTCTGCGCGCTGATGAATCGACTGCTCCCCAAGCCACGCGCCGTCCAGTCGGCGTCGATCACCTGCCAGCCGGCGAAGTTCGACGAGCCGAGGTAGCGCACCTTCCCCTCGAGCACCAACTCGTGCAAGGCCGCCAGTGTCTCCTCGATCGGGGTGACCGGATCGGGGGTGTGCATCTGGTAGAGGTCGATCCAGTCCGTCCCCAGCCGCCGAAGACTGGACTCCACCGCCTTGCGAATGTAGCGACGAGACCCGCGCACCCCCCAGTCGGGACCGTTTGCGCCACGGGTGTCCATCCCGAACTTGGTCGCCACGATCACGTCATCTCGGCGCTTGCCGAGCGAGCGGACGAGGAGCTCCTCGCTGGCGCCCGAGCCGTAGGTGTCGGCGGTGTCGAACAGTGTGATGCCGGTTTCGATCGCGGCGTCGACCACTCCCTGGGTCTGGTCGGCGTCGATTCGAGACCCGAACGCGTTGCAGCCGAGACCAACCCGGCTGACCGTCAGTCCCGACTTGCCCAACTGTCCGTAGCTCATCGTCATGCCGCAAAGCTACCCGTCCGCACCCCCCAGGATAGCCGTGCTACCCCGGTGTCACTTGGCTTTGCTCTGCTCCTGCGTCCACAGCCCGACCAGCCCCCGGAAGTGCGCCAGGAACTGCTCAACCTCATGCGGCGGGTACGTCGTCACCACAGTCTGCGTCAGCAGCTCGTCGAACGCCGGTGACGAGATCCATTCCAAGACCATCTCGTCGACGTGAGACAGCGAGGTGGCGCAGAACTCGTGGTAGCGCTCCCGCTCGAAGTAGGTGTCCGCCAGTAGCTGATAGGCCATGAGCTTGTCGCGATACGACAAGCCCTCCTCGTCGGCGACCGTGAACCACTCGGCCGGCTCGGCATGCGGACGGGCCTCGCGACCAGAGGCCACGCAAAACGCCGTCCACTTCAACAGCGTCTTCATCGCCCACGGGAAGTAGTAGTGCAACGACGTGACGGCAACGTCGGGGCAGGCGTTGGCGTAGTCGATCGGCAAGACGTCGTCACCCTGGATGAGCATCTCGCAGGAGTTGAACTCCCAGCGAAAGAACGCATTGACGGTTTGCGCAATGGTGACGGCCTCGCTTCCGACGTCGGGTGACAAGAAGTCGTGGTCGACGACATAGCGGTTGTGCATCGGCTCGTCGGGTCGGAAATGCATCACCATCGACTCGGGGCCGATCGTGAGCGCGCGGGCGAAGACGTCGTACGGTTCGACCGCCTTCTGCAGGTGCATGAGCATCTCACCCGATTCGTCGTACGCCGACCACAGGTCTCGGTCATCTTTGATCCGGGACACCCCCCGCCACGCTCCCCCGTCGAACGGCTTCATGTACATCGGGTAGCCCATCGCGTGGGCGATCGAGGCCAAGTCGAACGGCTCGTTGTACCGCTGTGACGTGTAGGCCCACCGCACATTGTCCAGTGGGTTCTTGTAGGGCACCAAGACGGTCTCGGGGACCTTCATGCCCAACCGGATAAGGGCACAGTAGGCGGAGTGCTTCTCCATCGACTGGAAGGTGAACGGTGAGTTGAGCAGGTAGACGTCGTCCATCAACGCCACCTTCTTCAGCCACTCTCGCGGATGGTAATACCAGTGCGCCAACCGGTCGATCACCAGATCGTAGCGAGCGGGCTCACGCAGATTGAACGGCGCGATCCGGACCCGCTCGGTGTCGATGGAATGCGAGTTCCCGGCGTGGTCGAACATTCCGAGTCGCCGGGTCAACGCTTCGAAGGCAGTGGGCCAGTCCTCTTCAGTGCCGAGCAGGAGGCCAACGAGGTGACGGATCGGGTGGCTCATGATTCCCTTCGGTCAGCAAAATCGTGGCAGGTGATGAGCGAGTTGGCGCCGCCACCAGGGCCAATCGTGGCTGACATCGTGGCCCCACAAGTCGAGCTCACAGCGGATGCCCTTGTCGTGCAGGCATTCGGCCATGGCCTTCGACGAGGGCAGCGAGCCGGTCGGGTCCGTCTCCCACTGGCCCTGGCCGCAGACGATCAGTAACGACAGTTGGCGGCGCAGCCAGGAGAGATGGTCACCGTGCAGATTGCGAACGTAGTCTGCCGGATTGGCAAAGTACGTCGCCTCGCCAAGGTCGCCCCAAGCATGCCACGTGCTCACGTCGTAGTTGCCGGAGAACCCGATCGCCAGCGGCACCAGATCCGCGCGCTGCAAAGCGAAATGCACTGCATGATAGGCACCAAGACTGCACCCGAGCGCCATCAGATCGCAGCCGTGGCCGGTGTCTGCGTGGATGAACGGCACGGCCTTGTTGACCAGCCAGTCGGTGTAGAGCCCATGTCTGGCGGCGCGCTCATCAATCGGCGCCGCCCTGTCGGACCAGGTGAAGGCATCCAGGGAGTCGACGCAATAGAACGTGACACGGCCGGCATCAATCAGGTCGACGACCGACTCGACCATGCCGTTGTTGGCAAAGTCCCAGGCCCGGCCCGCTTCGCTCGGGAACACCAGCACCGGGCGTCCGTAGTGGCCATACCTGATCACCGTGAGGCCATGGTCATGTCCGCTCAGCGGCAGATCCACCACGTGCTGTTCCACCAGTTCATCCTGGCGCACCCCACGCAGAGCGCAACACGTCAGTCAGCGCCGGGTGCAGACCGTCGCGCCAGGCTGTGTAGTTGTGCAGGTCGGGGACAGCCTCGAGAGTCACGCGGTGTCCCTTCGCTGCCAACGCGTGCGCCATCGCGACGTTGTTTCCGTAGTTCTCCTCCAGCGCGCCGCAGGTCATGCCGATCACCAGCGGATGCCGGGTTAGCGGGCTCGCCGTAACCTTGGCGACCGCGTCGGTGATGCGGTCGAAGAACGGGTACGACGACTCCTGCTCGTCTCGCTCCGGGGTGAAGTACGACCCCGACTGGCTGAAGACGCCGCCGAACGCAGGTTGACCGGCGCACGCGACAAGCAGGGCACACAACCCCCCGAGGCTCGCTCCCATGACTACCGGCGCGCCTCTTCGGGCGAAGGCTGAGTCGATGTCGGCTACGGCGGCCAACTCCGAACGCACGTAGTAGGGGTTCGCGGAATACCACGCGTCGCGCTCGACCGGCTGCATCAACGCCATCCGGAACGCCGGCAGCACGCCGTCAGCGACCATCACGGCGCCGTAGCGGGTCAGCTCCGCCAAGTCGTCGTACTCCGGGCCGTCGTGCACGATGAGTAACGGCGCCGCCGTGTCTGCGGCCAAGGCATCGGGCGCCCAGACGCGGATCGGCAGCTCACCGATGACGTCGGTGAAGCTCACGTCCGTCCACACGCCGGGTTTGACGTCGGCCCGCACCCACTGCGGGAGTTCGTATCCCGGCATCAGCACAACGCTGCGCTCACCAGACGCGGTCCCCACCACTTCTGGATTGCCGGGGTCGCACAGCACCTCCGTCTGCCCGCGCTGATCGGTGATCACCAACCGATACTCGAGGCGACGCAGGTCGGGCCGGGGAATCGCCAGCGCCCAGCCGGTCGCCGTACGCCGAAACCGCCGCGGGCCATCGATGGCGTCATCGCAATCGAGCCGGACCCGGACCAGGTCGCGTGCCGGGTCGTCCACGGTGAAGACCAGCCGGCCGTCGGTGACGGCCGGTGCGCTCATGGTGCTCGGCCCGAGTTGACTCCTCATGCGACCGGCCGTCCGGCCGCGACCCCCACGTGTTGGGCCATCGCGAGCATCCGCTGGTCCAACGTTTGCATCCTCGCCCCCAGCCGTAAGGCCACGGCCAGATGCAGCGCGTCGCCGGCGCGGAGACCGAGTTCGTGACGATCGCACGTCCGCGCCGCCACGAGGAAGTCGGCTCGGGCGACCGTGAAGGTAGTCAAGCTCTGGTTGACCAGCATGTTGAAGCCATCTAGGGCTATGGCCCATTCGTTGGAAGTCAGGGCTGGCCAGACCGGGTCTTGATGGATAGCGCGGAGGAAAACTCCGTCGCCAGCCAATCCGAGATAGCTAACTCCGCCGGGTCCTGGGCGCCGAGCCAGGCCTGGACAGCGTGGGTCACCGACTCCGGCGTGAACGCGGCGACGAGCACGCTCGTGTCGAGATACAGCATCAGTAACGAGCTTCGTCCCGCATCCGGCGGACGGCCACCTCCGCGGTCTCCTCCTGCTCGGTCATCTGATCGGTGATCGCCTGCAGCGTCCCTACGTCAATTGCCTGGAGGACTTGCCTCGGTGCCCTGAGCTCAGCTGCCGGGTGCCCTCGCTTAGTGATGACCACTGTCTCGCCACACTCGACTCCGGAGACCAACTCGCTGAGCGTTGCCTTGGCCTGCGCAAGTGAAACCGACCTGTCGGGCTCCACGCGATCCTCCTTGGTGACCAGTTGTGTGGTCACATCTTATCCGAGGTTTCTGGCTGGCTGAGGAACCGGCTGTGATGCTCGGCCAGATTCGACCGGCGGTACAACACGGACTCGCGGAGCTCAAAACCAAGTCGCTGGTAGAGCCGATTAGCGGCGGCCCGCGTTGGACGCGACGTCAGGTCCACGGAACGGACACCGGACGCCCGCGCAGACTGGATGGCCCGCTCGACGAGCGCCTCCCCCACCCCCTTCCCACGCGCGGCCTCATCGACGACAACGTCCTCGATCCAACTCCGTGGGCCAGACGGGATGGGGAATGTAACCAGCGTCAATGCGCCAACGATTTGGCCATCGCAACGCGCGACAAAGACGACATTGCCGTTCCAAGAGAGCACTCTCTGCAGCGCCTCAACATCGACACTGCTCGCAGACATCGACAACTGCGGCAACAGGCGGTTGAACGCCTCGACGAGCTCGGGCGTGCAGTTTTTCGCGACTTCGACTTCAGTCACCAGTGTTCTCCAGTCCTCGGGCAAGGTCGAGGGACCGTCATACATGATCCGGGCGACGTGGGCGAAACCAGCCGCTGATCCGGCACCGCTGGCATGCCTATCACGACGCCGCAGCCTAGCCGAGGCAGCGCGGCGCCTTGCTTCCTCCTGACTCCTCCGCTCCCACTGAAGGCCCCGCTCCGCGACGTAGCCCGCAACGTCCAGCCACAACGGAGAACCGGATATCCATCGGTGAATGAGCGGGTATTTGCCCGAATGCGGGCAGAACTTTGAATCATGACGACCTTGCGGCCATGATGTGAGCATGTCCGACGCAGATTTGGTGAGCCGGGTCGCGATGAGCACCGGCCTCTCCCCGGGGGAGGCCGGCCGGGTCATCAGTGACGTGATTGCCTACTTCTCCGAAACCACCGAGGATTTTGTCCGCCGTCGACACAGACATCTGCAGAGCTACGGGATGAAAAACCCGGAGATCTTCGCGCAAATCAACGGCGAGCTGGCGCGCCGGGTGGTGGCCGCTCCCCCACTCAGCGACCGGCAGCTACGCCGGATCGTTTACGGCTGAAGGAGCCTCGTCATGTGCGGAATCACCGGATACGTCGGTGGCCAGACAGCGGCTCCGTTGCTGCTGGAGGGTCTGAGTCAGCTGGAGTACCGCGGCTATGATTCCGCCGGGGTTGCCGTGCTAGGACCCGGCGGCCTGAAGATCAAGAAGTTGGCCGGTCGAGTGGGTGACCTCGCGGCGGTGATGCCGAAACGGTTCGCTGGCAAGGTCGGGATCGGGCATACCCGGTGGGCGACCCACGGTCGCGCGAGCGACGCAAATGCACATCCGCACGTCGACGCGACCGGCCGGGTGGCTGTCGTCCACAACGGCATCCTCGACAACGCCGTGGCGCTGCGTCGGCGGCTCACCGACGACGGCGTGGAGCTGGCTTCCGAGACCGACAGCGAGGTGTTGACCCACCTGATCGCCGCCTCTCCCGCCGACACAGTCGAGGAGGCCGTGCTAGACGCGCTGAGTCAGGTCGACGGGACCTATGGGCTGGCGGTTGTGCATGCCGACCATCCAGACCGAATTGTCGTCGCGCGCAACGGTTCGCCGCTGATCATCGGCGTGGGGAATCGAGAGATGCACGTGGCGAGCGATGTGGCGGCCCTAGTCCGCTACACCGCCCAGGTCGTCCACCTAGACGACGGCGAGCTCGCCACCATCACCGCCGACGGTTTCACGACGTTCACCGCCGACCGCCGTCCTACTTACAAGCAGCCCACGACCGTCGACGTCGTACCAGCGGACTTCGCAACCGACGGCCACCAGCACTTCATGCGCAAAGAGATGCTGGAGCAACCCGCCGCGGTCGAAAGGGTCATGCGCGGCAGACTCGACGAACGCTTCGGCACCGCTCATCTGGGTGGTCTCAACCTGGATGCGCGCGAAACCCGCGCGATCAAGCGGGTGAAGATTCTTGGTTGTGGCTCTGCCTACTACGTTGGTGAGCTCGGCGCCGGCCTGATTGAGGGGCTGGCTCGCATCCCCGCTGACGCCGAGGCTGCGTCAGAGTTCCGCTACCGCAACCCGATCATCGAGCCCGAGACGTTGTACGTCGCGGTCAGTCAGTCCGGTGAGACTGCGGACACGGCGCTGGCGGTGCAGGAGATCAAGCGCAAGGGCGGCCGAGTCGTCGGGCTGGTGAACGTGGTGGGATCTACGATCGCGCGAGAGTGCGACGCAGGCATCTACCTGCATGCAGGCCCGGAGATCGCGGTCGCCTCCACCAAGGCGCTCACCAACATGTCGATCGGCTTCGCCCTGCTCGCGCTGCACCTCGGCCGGGTGCGCGATCTGTCCGTGCGTGACGGCCAACGCATCATCGCCGGCCTAAAGCGACTGCCCGCGCAGCTGACCGAGACACTGGCGCTGGACGCCCAGTTGGCCGAGGTCGCGCGGGGCTTATCCAAGGCCGAGAGCCTCTTCTTCGTCGGCCGGGTGCGCGGCTATCCGGTCGCTCGTGAGGGCGCGCAGAAGTTCAAGGAGATCTCCTATCGGCATGCCGAGGCCTACCAGACGTCCGAGCTCAAACACGGTCCGCTTGCCTTGATCAGCCCCGAGGTGCCAACCGTATCGATCGTGCCGGCCGACGAATTGGCCGAGCGCAACGTGGCCGCGCTGCATGAGATCGCCGCGCGCAAGGGCCCGTTGGTGGTCATCACGCATCGCGGCGTCGACCTACAGGGGATAGCAGCCCAGCGCATCGACGTACCCAAGAACGAGCCGGAGCTCGACCCGATCTTGCTGACGATCCCGCTGCAGCTGCTCGCCTACCATGCGGCGCTGGCCCTGGGCCACGACATCGACAAGCCGCGCAATCTGGCGAAGTCGGTCACCGTTGAGTAGCCCCGGCAGATCTCGGATCTGTGTTAGCGCGGGAAGGCGCCGGCGAAGGCGGAATCCCGTGGTGTGCGGACTCTCACCTTGAGGCCCTTCCTTCCAGCCCCCTGTGCTCTCTGCCCGACACGCCCGCAACCGAATGCACCATGACGCGTTGCGGACGCGTTGGCGCCGTACAGTCATCACCATGGCAGAACTCACCGGTGAATGGGCGTGTCTGTCGATCACGGTATCTCAGATATGAGATACCGTGATCGACATGAGTGACGACTACTTGCGCCGGATCGGCAATCTGATTCGCGACGCGCGCAAGCACCGTGGCTGGACGCAATCGCAGCTCGCCGAAGTGCTGGACACCAGCCAAAGCGCCATCAACCGAATCGAGCGCGGCAACCAGAACCTGACGCTCGAAACGCTGGCCCGGATCGGCGAGGCGCTCGACTCCGAGATCGTCTCGCTCGGGTCGTCTGGGCCGATGCATCTGCGGGTGGCCGGCGGGACGACGTTGGCCGGTTCCATCAACGTGAAGACAAGCAAGAATGCCGGGGTCGCGTTGTTGTGCGCCTCTTTGCTCAACAAGGGCAGCACCACGCTGCGCAAGGTCGCCCGCATCGAAGAGGTGAGCCGCATCCTGGAGGTGCTGGGCAGCATCGGGGTCAAGTGGACGTGGCTCAACGACGAAAACGACCTCGAGCTGGTCCCCCCGGCGTCCTTGGACCTGACGGCAATCGACGAGTCCGCCGCTCGGCGTACCCGCAGCATCATCATGTTCATCGGCCCGTTGCTTCACGAGCAAGATGACTTCGAGCTGCCGTACGCCGGAGGTTGTGACCTCGGCACCCGGACAGTTGAGCCACATCTGGCCGCGCTTCGGCCGTTCGGGCTGGAGGTCAAGGCAAGCGACGGCAGATACCACGCCCACGTGAACGTCCGGACGTCACCTCAACGGCCGATCGTGCTCACCGAGCGCGGAGACACGGTCACCGAGAATGCGCTGCTCGCGGCCGCCCGGCACGAAGGGGTGACCGTGATCCGCAATGCCAGCTCCAACTACATGGTCCAAGACCTCTGTTTCTTCCTGACCAAGCTGGGGGTGGCCATTGAGGGAATCGGCACTACTACGCTGCGCGTCCGGGGGGTGCGAGACATCGAGGTGGACGTCGATTATGCGCCCTCTGAAGACCCGATCGAGGCGATGAGCCTGCTCGCGGCGGCTATCGTTACCTCGTCGGAGATCACGATCCGGCGGGTGCCCATCGAGTTCCTCGAGATCGAGCTCGCGCTGCTCGAGGAGATGGGTTTGAAGTATCACCGCACCGAGGAATACCTGGCCGGCAACGGTCACACTCGGCTTGTCGACCTCACCACCTACGAGTCAGCCTTGCACGCACCGATGGACAAGGTGCATCCAATGCCGTTCCCCGGGCTCAACATCGACAACCTGCCGTTCTTCGCGGTGATTGCCGCAGTTGCCGAGGGCCAGACGATGATCCACGACTGGGTGTATGAGAACCGGGCCGTTTATCTGACCGAGCTCAACAAACTGGGTGCCTCGGTGACGCTGCTCGATCCGCACCGGGTGCTGATCGAGGGCTCCACCCATTGGTCCGCCGCGGAGCTGATGTGCCCGCCCGCCCTGAGGCCGGCGGTCGTCATCCTGCTGGCGATGATGGCGGCCAAGGGCACCTCGGTGCTGCGCAATGTCTATGTGATCAACCGCGGTTACGAAGATTTGGCGGATCGGCTCAACGCGCTGGGTGCTCAGATCGAGACGTTCCGCGACATCTGACACTGCGCTGGCACCGCTGACCCTGTTGCCTACCCTTCCATACTCTGGCCGTCCATACTTTGGCCATCCATACTTGGAACGGTGAGGAGGCGGCCCCGTGCTGAGGACTATCCGTTCTTCGACAACGCCGGGATGCCGATTGCGTACGCGCATCGTGGTGGCGCATTAACCGGCGACGGCCTGGGGCTCGAGAACACCATGGTCGCGTTCGCCACAGCCGTCGAGCTCGGCTACCGCTACATCGAAACCGACGTGCGGGCCACCGCCGACGGCGTACTGCTGGCCTTCCACGACGGCACGCTGGAGCGCAGCACCGACCGCACCGGCGTGATCGCGAGGCTTCCGTACGACGCGGTGCGCAAGGCCAAGATCGACGGGCGTGAGCCGATCCCGCTGCTCGCCGATGTCTTGTCGAGCTGGCCGGACCTACACGTCAACATCGACGCCAAGGCGAACAGCGCCGTACAGCCACTGGCAAGCGCGATAGCCGAACACAGGGCCTGGGATCGGGTTTGTGTCGCTTCGTTCAACGCACGTCGGCTCAGCTATCTTCGCCAACTGGTAGGGCGCCGCGTGGCGTCGGCGCTCTCCCCCGTCGAAGTAGCAGCCTGGCGCTATCTTCCCCGGCCGGTCCTGCGTCAGCTTTCCATCGGTCGAGGCGGTCAGGCGGCTCAAGTGCCCGTCCGGCATGGCCCCGTCGAGGTGGTGACCTGCGGTTTCATCGAACGTGCTCACGACCTCGGCAAGGTCGTGCATGTCTGGACGATCGATGCTCCTGCTCAGATGTGTGCGCTCTTGGACCAAGGTGTCGACGCGATCATCAGCGACCGCATCGACTTGCTTCGCGACGTCTTCCAAGCACGCGGCGTGTGGAACGGGCCGAGGCGATGACCGTACGACGACGACCAAGCCCGGCCGGTGTTGTGGACAATGCGTCCCGGGCACGTCGTGACGAACACCGAGCCTGGTACTTCTACGACTGGGCAAACTCTGCCTATGCGACGACGGTCGCCACCGTGCTGTTCGCGCCGTACCTCATCTCGGTGGCGGAAACCGCAGCGTGCGGAGCACCGGGACCCACCGACAAGCCGTGCAACGTCGACCTTCGGGTGCTCGGACTCAGCGTCTCGCCCGGCTCCCTGGTGTTCTACGTGGTGACGGTGTCGACGATCTGCTCCGCCGTGGTGCTGCCCATCGTGGGTGCCGTGGCCGATCGTTCGTCGCGCAAGAAGAACATCCTGGCCGGGTTCGCCTGGCTGGGCAGCCTGTTCGCCGCCGCGATGTTCTTCGTTAGCGGCGGCGACTGGCAACTCGGCGCGGCCCTGCTGTTTTGCGCCAATCTCTGCCTGGGTTCGAGCTTGGTCGTCTACGACGCACTGTTGTGTGAGATCGCCACCCCAATGAACGTGATCGTGTTTCGTCTCGCGGCTGGGCACTGGGCTATCTCGGCGGCGGCCTGCTGCTCGCGATCAACCTCGCGCTGGTGGTCTTGCATGGATCCGTCGGCGTCGACAAGGGCATGGCTGTCCGCCTGTGCCTGCTCAGTGCGGCGGTGTGGTGGGCCGGTTTCACGCTCATCCCCTATCTGGGCATCCGCAACCGACCAGTGGAGAACCTGGAGCCGGTGCCTGGCGGGGGGTGAGACAAGGCTTCGGTCAACTGTGGGCAACCCTGACGGAATTGCGTGGCTATCCGATGACGCTGCTGTTCTTGGTGGCCTATCTCTTCTTCAACGACGGCATCCAGACGGTCATCGTGGCGGCGTCGACGTACGGCGAGAAGCAGCTCGGCTTCGCCACCGAAGTCTTGATCGCGACGATCCTGTTAGTGCAGTTCGTGGCCTTCGGGGGGGCCTTGCTGTTCGGCCGGCTGGCCGGTGTGTGGGGCAGCCGCAAGACGATTCTCTGGGGACTCGTCGTGTGGATGCTGGTGGTCGTCATCGCATATGTGTTGCCGCGTGGGCAACTCGTGCCGTTCCTGGCAGTGGCTATTCTCATCGGCCTCGTGCTCGGTGGCACTCAGGCGCTGTCCCGGTCGTTCTACAGTCAGCTGATTCCCCGCGGTCGAGAAGCTGAGTACTTCAGTCTGTATCAGGCGTGCGAGCGCGGCACCAGCTGGCTCGGCACACTCGTGTTCGCCGTTGTCCACCAGCTGACCGACTCTTATCGTCCGGCGATCGTGGCGTTGGTCGGCTTCTTCCTCGTCGGCCTGGCCTTGCTCAGCCGGGTCGATGCTCGGCGCGGGATCGCCGCGGCCGGCAACCAAGCGCCGGTCGTGGTTTAAGTGTCGACTCCCCCGGTTTCGAAGAGCAGAGGTCTTACCCGCATCACCATCGGCGCTCAGGGCAATCTCAGGTCCGCAGGGAATGATTGAATGACCGCACACGTTTGCAACCATGTCGGCCACTTGCGCGTCACAACACTGTTGGCTGCACGTCACACCCTTTACCAGGGCACCACAATGCATCGGGAGAGCACCATGTCAGAGCGAGCAACGCTGCGAGGGTCACGTCTTGGCGGCACGAGTTTCGAGGACGAGAGCGGCATCGAGTTTGCTCCTCGGCAACGAGTGATCTACGACTGTGCAAACGGCCACGAGTTCGAGATCCCGATGGCCGAAGAGGCTGAAATCCCCTTCACCTGGGAGTGTCCCCGCTGTGGCGCCGAATCCCGCCAGCGTGACGGCAGTCAGCCGGAAGCCAAGTCGGAGAAGCCGGCGCGCACCCACTGGGACATGCTGCTGGAGCGACGCTCGATGACCGAGCTCGAGGACATTTTGTCCGAACGGTTGGAGCTGCTGCGAGCCGGCGCCATTGGCCCGACGCACTTGCACCGCCGGCAGCGATCCGCAGGCACCAAGTCGAAGAAGTCCGCCTGACGCATCAAAACCGGAGCCCGACCGCCATCCCAGGTAGCGGTCGGGCTTCTTGCTGTCCTCGCTCGCACTTCCCACCGTTGCACCGGGTGCGACATGATCTAGGCGGGATATCACGGGAACGTCACACCACGGGGAGTGCAGCATGAGCGACGAAGTGACGCCAACACCGACAGCCGCGGGCACTGATCCGGCTGACCGCTATCCGAGCATCAACGTCCTGGTAGCCGGTCTGCTTACCTTTTTTGCCCCGTTCATCTCCCTGCTCGCCGCCCTCGCGCTCCGGAATGATCAGCGGAATCCGGCTCGTCGGGAGCAGCTGAAGAATTGGGCGATCGGCTCGGGGGTGTGGTTGGGGCTTGGTGTTGTCATCCTCGTGATCGCGGTCGTCTCGATCACCAGCGCTGGCGGCGGCAGCTGTCAGGGTGGTATCAACCGCTTGGTCCCGCCGCAGTACAATTCACCAGACGGCACGCATTGGGTTGTTCAGTACCAGTGCATGAACGGGGGCACGCTCACCAAACCAACCCATGCCAAGTGGCTCAACAAATGAACCGTTGCGCGCCAGCATCAGGCGCTTAGCGCGGGCTCTTAGCCGGCCGGGACAGGCTGAGCGTCGGAGCTTGCCGGCTCAGGTGAGGCGTGAGGTGTTGCCCACGACCTCAGGAGCGGTCGTCGTCACGGTAAAGCCTGTGTACGCCGCCTCGCTTGGTCGAATACGGCCGGGCAGCTCGGGCCACGACTCGGTGGGCTATAACGGCGTTCAAGAGCCGGCGCGCCAATGGGCGTGTCATCGGCAGCACGCAGAACAACCCGAAGACGTCGGTGACGAATCCGGGCGTCAGCAAGAGCGTTCCGCCCACCAGTATCAGGCCCGCGTCGGCAAGCTGTTTGCCGGGCACCGTGCCGGTGTGCAGAGCCAGGGTCAGCGCGTTCCAGGCGCGTTTGCCCTCGTGCTTGACCAGCCATCCACCGAGGATCGACTCGGCGATCAACAACAGCAACGTGGGGATCGCGCCGATGGCCCGACCCACCGAGATGATCACGTAGATCTCCAGGATCGGCAGGGCCACGAACAGCCCGACGAGCAAAGCCAAGCGGTAACGCATGTCAATTCCCGCCGCTGCGACGATGGACGAGGTCGCCGAGTCGGCCGAGCCAATGCCGCGCACCCCACCGGGTCACGTTGATCAAGGCCTCGCGGACGATCTCCCCGCTCATCTTGGATTCGCCGCCCTCTCGCTGCACGAACGTGATCGGAACCTCCACCACCCGCAAGCCGACCGCCACTGCACGTCGCGCCAGGTCGACCTGGAAGCAATACCCCTGCGAGTGGACCGACGCCAAGTCGACGCGTTCGAGCGTCGTACGACGAAAGGCGCGAAACCCCGCGGTCGCATCCCGCAACGGCAGACCCAACGCCAGCCGCGCATACGTGTTGGCGGCTCGCGACAACAGCTCACGCCGCCACGGCCAGTTCACAACGTTGCCGTCTGGAACCCAGCGGGCGCCGAGCACCAGGTCCGCTCGGGGCAGTGCGTCCAGCAATCGCGGCAGTTGCTCTGGCAGGTGGGAGCCGTCGGCATCCATCTCGATGAACGTGTCGTAGTCGCGTTCGAATCCCCAGCCGAAGCCGGCCAGGTAGGCAGCGCCAAGACCGGCCTTGGCCAGGCGGTGGAGTACGGAGATCTGATCATCGCGGTCGGCGACCTTGTCGGCGATTTCGCCGGTGCCATCCGGCGAGCCGTCGTCGACGACCAGGATGTCCAGCGCGGGAACCGAAGCGCGCACCCGGTCGAGGATCAGCTCGATGTTCTCGGCCTCCTTGTAGGTAGGGATGATGACGAGGCCACGATCGCTGTTCACGCTCGTATCCTGTCAACCTCACGACGTCGGCCCAAACGAGAGCCGGCGTGACTCATGGACCGGACGCCGGCCACCACGGTCAGCACCAGCGCCAGCAAAGACAGCAGCAGGTCGACCCAGAAGCCATCCCTGACGCCCCAAGTGACCCCGCTGACGAGCGGGACCTGCTCTTCGAGCACCGCTCGGGTCTTTTGCGGGCTGCTCGCCTCGACCACCCCGTTCGGCGCCACAATCGCACTGATGCCGTTGGTGGCGGCCACCACGACCGCACGACCGGTCTCCACCGCGCGGTACCGCGAGATCGCCAACTGCTGTTCCAGCTGCCCGGTCCCCGTGTACGTCGCGTTGTTGGTCTGCACCACGAGCAACTGGCCCCCGCCGTTGATGACATCGCGCACTAACCCGTCGTACGCGACCTCGAAGCAGATGACGTCACCGATCCGGGCCGGACCGAGCTGCAGATCACCGGGTTTGCTGCCGCTGGCGAAGTCCCGGGGTATCTGCTTGAGCCGCTTGATGTACTTCGTCAGGACGCTCCGGAACGGGATGTACTCCCCGAACGGCACCGGGTGCCGCTTGATGTAGCGCTCCCCCGGCCCGGTTGTCGGCGACCAGACGATCCCCATGTTCTCCACGTGCTGCGGATCCGGGCCAGCCACCACCGCACCCACGAGCGTCGGGACACCGATGGCCTTGACCGCGTCGTCGATCTCGCGGTATGCCGACTCGTCGCTGAACGGGTCGATGTCGGTGGAGTTCTCCGGCCAAATCACGATGTCTGGGCGCGGCGCGTCCCCGGCGGCCACCCGCCGAGCGAACGCATGAGTTGTGGCCGCGTGGTTGTTCAACACCGCGCGGCGCTCGGCAAACGGGTCCATCCCCTGACCGGGAACGTTGCCCTGGATGGCCGCCACGGTGACGCTGGAATCCACATGGGTCGCACCGACCGGCAACACGGCACTCACGAGCCCGATCACCAAAGCGCCGCCGACCAGCGCAGCGATGGTCCGCGGCCGGCGACGCGTGCAGGCCGCGACGACCAGGCCGACGGCGAGCACGACCAGAAGGCTCACCAGCGCGGTGCCGCCGACTCGGCCGTAGCGGATCACCGGCGTACCGACCAAACCGAAGGCCAGCCGACCCCACGGCAGTCCGCCGAACGGCACGGTGCCGCGCAGAAACTCCGCACCCACCCAGCTCGCCCCGTAGGCCACTGGCCACCAGGCGTAGCGCCGCAGCCAGGCCCACGACATGCCCATCAAGCCATAGAACAACGCCTCGGCGAAGCTGAGCGCCACCCAGGCGTCGGCCCCGATAATCGTGATCCACCGCAGCAGCGGCAACATAAACGCCATCCCGAACAGCAGGCCATAGCCGAAACCGGCTCGCCCACGACGACCCGGCATCACGGCCATCAGACCGGCCAGGCCGAGCGGCATCAGCCAATAGACGTCGTACGGCGGGAATGCCGCCGCCAGTGCCAGGCCGGACGCCACCGCGACCACCGCGCGAGCCACCGGCCTTACAGCCCGCGCCTTACGAGCCCGCGCAGACAGAGAGTCAGCGGGCTCGCGGGCCCTCGCATCCCGGCTCGCTACGTTCTCGCCAGTCAGCGAAAGCGATGGCATGGGGGGAGACTACCCCGCCGCCACAGGCACAGAAGAGCCCGATCGCCTTCGGACCGAACATTGTCCCGCTGGCGGCGGGTCCGAACGTGCGTTGTCTACTGGCAGTCGGGCTCTTTCCGGGTCCACCCCGACCTCGACGGACTGCGCCGACAAGCCGCGAGACTGCTGAGTTTGGCTTGGCAACCCAGGTGTCACGGCCACTCGGAAGCCGAGCCCGTTGGCCGGCATACTCAGTGGACTTCGGGAACTTTGCCAACGCCGGCTGTCACTGTCAACCCGCCTTTGACCTGCGGGTTTTGCCAAACGTGCAGGTCATCGACCGGAGCCGTTAGCGAGGTGTTTCCCAGGCGTTTTCGTGCGGGTCGGCGTGTCATTGCCGACACGCCGAGCACGGTCAGCCGGCTGCCGGCACGACCACCGTGCCGGTGGCGGTGGTCGCCGGAATCGGCTCCGCCAACACCTCTGCGGCCGAGGTGCCACCTTCTGGGCGACCGCGGCAGATCACCGTGACGCGCAGCTGCAAAGTCCTCGAGCGTGCGCCGAGGCGGGCGACGGTAGCGGTGACCTCGACGACATCCCCGGCGCGTATCGGGGCCTTGAATTGCACGTCGGCGTACGACGCGAAGAGGCCCTCGTCCCCGTCGGTACGGATGCACACCTCGGTTGCCACATCGCCGAACAGGGCAAGGCTGAAGGCACCGTCGACAAGGTTGCCGGCGTAGTGAGCATCGGCATACGAAACGTAGCGTCGGTGCGTCACGGTTAGACCAAGGCGCGGGTCGTCACTCACTAGTGTGTGTCTCCTAAATCGTTTGCCGGATGCGGATGTCCAGGTGGATGCATCGCCAGGCGGAGGAGGAGGGCATAGCGGTGCCTATGGCCGACGACGAACTTCGTTCGTGCGACGCTGTGCTTTGCGGGGAGACCCCGCACCCCGAAGCGAGGCGCCGCCTGGGCGCTGCAGACGGTGAACAGTCATTTGGGAGACACACCGCTAGGGCTGCCCTCCGGTTGTCGCTGTCGGCTCCGCTTCGCGTTCGGGGTGGCTGATGACTTCGTGCACGAGGTAGCTGGCGACTTCTCCCGGGGTCGTGCCACGGGTGAAGACGCGGTCGACACCGAGATCGTCGGCCTGGCTCTCGTCGAAACGTGGCCCACCGATGATCAGCAGCGGCCGGCGATGGGCCGGGTAGGACTCCCGGAAGGCGGCGGACATCTCTTTGGTGTTGAGGATGTGCGCCTCGCGCTGGGTGACCACCTGCGAGACGAGCACGGCGTCGGCTCCTTCTTCGCGAGCACGTTCGACGAGGTCGGGCACTGACACCTGAGCCCCGAGGTTGACCACGCGCAGCTCACGGTAGTACTCGAGGCCTTTTTCGCCCGCAAAGCCCTTGATGTTCAAGATCGCGTCAATCCCGACGGTGTGGGCGTCGGAGCCGATGCAGCCGCCGACGACGACGAGCCGCCGACGCAGCGCCTTCTTGACCAAGGCGTTGACCTCCTTCGGGGTCAACAACGGATAACCACGCTCGCGCACCTCGACTTTGCGGAGGTCGACGAGGTGGTTGCATCTGCCGTAGACGACGAAGAAGGTGAAGTCCGGCCCCATGGGCTTGGCGTGCACCACGAGGGCCGGATCGATACCCATACTGTTGGCCAGCTGGGCCGCGGCTCCCTCGGCTCGCTTGTCATGGGTGACCGGCAACGTGAACGACACCTGGACCATGCCGTCGCCGGTCGTGTCGCCGTACGGGCGGACAATGCCCCCCGACTTGTCCGACGCTGGGCGGGTCATCGGCCGTTGAGATTCGGACAAGTCAGGGTCCTTCCAGGATCTCGGCCGCCGGGTTGTAGTAGTCGGCAGCTTTACGGGCAACGCCTTCGAGGCCCTTGCCGGCGTTCGCCGGACGCTTCATCATACCGAAGGTGCCGTCGGCGATCGCGTCAAGAAGTCCGTTGTCGTGGTTGAGGATGCGTTCGAACAGTTCGATCGACTCCCCCAGCACCTGCCGTGCCCTGGTCGCGATGAACCCACCAGGGCTGGGGTGGAAGTCCTCGGCGAGGTTGCCGGCCGCATTGACGACGTACCTGACATTCTGCAGCGCCAGGTCACGGTCGGACAGCCACGGGGTCACCACCGCCTCGGTCATCATCCCGACCAGCAAGATGTCCTGGTCGGTCATCGCGCCGGCCAGGTTGAAGAAGCCGTCGAGCAGGTAACCGCGAAAGACGTCACCGGTCATGTGACGTGTCGGCGGCATCCACTTCAGCGGCGCCTTCGGGAACAGCTGCCGAGCCAGCAGCGCATGCGCCAACTCGAGCCGGAAGCTGTCGGGGATCTCGGGGGTGATTTCGAACGCGTGTCCCAGGCCGAGCTGCCAGTCTTCCAGGCCGGCCTCCTTGGCGAAGAACTCATTGAGCAGTTGGCTGACCGTCACCGTGTGAGCGGCCTCGACGGCGTCGGCGGTGGTCAGGTAGTTGTCCTCACCGGTGTTGATGATGATGCCGGCGCGGGCGTGGATCTGCCGGCTGAACCGCTGGTCGACGAACGTGCGGATCGGGTTGATGTCGCGAAACAAGATCCCGTACATCGAGTCGTTGAGCATCATGTCTAGGCGCTGCAGCCCGGCGAGGGTCGCGATCTCCGGCATGCACAGCCCGGACGCGTAGTTGGTCAGCCGCACGTAGCGGCCGACCTCGGCGCTGGACTCGTCGAGCGCTGCCCGCATTAGCCGGAAGTTCTCTTGGGTGGCGTACGTACCGGCGTAGCCTTCCCGGGTCGCTCCCTCGGGCACGAAGTCGAGCAGGCTCTGCCCAGTGGAGCGGATCACGGCGATGACGTCGGCGCCCTCGCGCGCCGCGGCCTGCGCCTGCGGGATGTCCTCGTAGATGTCCCCGGTCGCAACGATCAGGTAGATCCAGGGCTGCCGCGGCGGGTCGCCCCACTTGCGCACCAGGCGCTCGCGCTGGCGCCGGCTGGCGTCGAGCCGGCGCACACCGCCGCCGACCGCCTTCTTCGCGGCCGCCCGGGCGCGGATCCGGTCCCGGCCGGTGGGGAGCCGGAACCGCACCGAGCCCACCGACGCCTTGCCGGCCAGCTCGGTCAGGTC
>JBPCQA010000001.1:0-120949 GCA_050998615.1 Nocardioidaceae bacterium | reverse complement strand
TGAACTCACCGCGTTGCAACTCGCTCCAGAACACCTGCACGTTCTCCGTGATCATGTGATTAGCGAACCGGATGACCAACACCTCCACTCAGTCAGGTGTTGCGATCACCGCGAGAACCCAAGGATCCTTGTACGGCGATCGCGTCCGGGCTGTTGTCTGGAGTGAGACGTTCAACGGCGTCCGCTCCCCGTGGGCTCACTGCCATCCGGCGCATGACGGTGTCATGGCGTTAGGGCCAGCGCGATCCCCGACCACTGCGCGAGCGAACTCGCCCTTCTACTGCGGAACACGAGGTCGCTTCGCGCAGCAGAGAGGGTCCCGTGCCATGGCGGAGGATCCAACGCCCAGGTCGACTACTGCGGTAGCGGAATCGCCCCTGGCGCTGTCGGCTCGTCCAAGTCGTTCGTTGCTGTCGCTGGTTTGCTATCCGGGCGTCGAATTGATCCCGACCGGTCTCGATCCTCATTCGTAGTTAACTTGGCGGCGTAATAACCATATGGTGAAATAAGTGAACGGAGGCCGCTCCGTTGGCGCGGCATCTCTGACCGTTTTGGGAGGCGAAATGACCATGGTTGAGGACTCGCTGGATGCCACGTTCACGGCCTTGGCGGATCCGACCCGCCGGGCGATCGTGGCTCGCCTGGCGACGGGGGACGCCACGGTGAACGAGTTGGCCGCGCCGTTCGACATGACGCTTCCGGGGATCTCCAAGCACCTCAAGGTGCTCGAACGATGTGGGCTTATTTCGCGGACTCGACAGGCCCAGTTTCGACCCTGCCACCTGGAGCGAGAAGAACTTGACTCCGCGGTGGACTGGATCGAGCAGAACCGGCGGCTCTGGATACAACGCTTCGACAAGCTCGACGCGCATCTGCGCGACGTCCAACAAGCACCTTCTCCGACACCGGAAGGAACACGCCCATGACTGACGCGACGTCGGAGGCCGGCGAGCTGGTCTTCACCCGGGTCTTCGATGCCCCAAGAGAGCTGGTCTTTCGATGCATGATCGAGCCTGAGCATCTGACCCACTTCTGGGGACCGCTCGGTGTGAGTACTCCGCTGGAGCACATCACCGTCGAAGCGCGTCCGGGCGGCGTGTTCGAGACGTGATGGTCAATGACTGTGACGGTAGCCAATACCCGATGCGGGCGGTCTACGTGGAGATTCTCGAGCCGGAGCGGCTCGTGTGGACCGACGCGGGTACCGGGGTGACAACGACATCGACTTTCGCCGACCTCGGCGACTCCCGCACGGAGATCCGGATCCGGCAGCTGAATGTGCCCGCGGCGTTTCGCAGCCCTGAAGCGCAAGCCGGCTTTTCGACGTCGCTCGATCGCTTTGCGGCCTATCTCGGCACGCTGTCGAGCAACACTCGGTCGAACCAGGAGCCAAAGAAGATTGCGGATGAGAAAGAGGGATCGCTGTGATCGGGTAGTCCGTGACGGAGGCAGAAATCAGTGCGGAGATCGCAGCAGAACGCCGGGACCTGGCCGACGTTCTCAGCGGCTTGCCGGCGCCGTCGTGGGACACGCCGACGCTGTGCGCCGGATGGCGAGTGCGGGAGGTCGTCGCGCACGTGACGATGCCGTTTCGGTATTCAACGTCGCGGTTCGTCGCCGAGCTCATCAAGTCGGGCGGGAAGTTCGATCGAATGGCCGACCGTTGCGCCCGCCAAGACGCGCAAGTTGACACCGACAAACTCGTGTCGGCGCTCAAAGACAATACGACGTATCCGTGGAAGCCGCCGGGCGGCGGCTTCGAGGGCGCTCTGATCCACGACGTGATCCACGGTCTCGACTTCGCGGTGCCGTTGGGAATCGGCCGCCTCGTCCCGGAGCAACGGTTACGGATTGTCCTGCATGGCATCACGAAGCCGAAACCCCTCAAGTTCTTCGGCGCCGATCTGAGGGGTATCGAACTGCGCGCTGACGACATCGACTGGTCGTTCGGATCCGGGACCCCCCTCTTCGGTGCCGCGCAGGACCTGGCGCTGGTCCTGTGCGGCCGAACACTGCCGCCCGGGCGGCTGCGAGGCGCACCGGGAACACGGTTCACCGATTCGTGAAGCAATCCCTGCGGTGGCTTCGCCGTGACCCGCCGGCAAAACCCGCCACCAGCCCAACATCGCCCGCCACCAGTGCCGACCTGGCGTTGGTATCAACGCAAACAGGAGATCCCATGTCCATCATCACCTCAGCAGATGGAACGACGATCAGCTACGACCGGGTTGGGAACGGTTCGCCCGTCATCCTGGTCCTGGGGGCCTTCAACGATCGAGCTGTGGGCGCTCCCCTAGCTGCCCATCTGAGCGCCGCGTTGACCGTGGTCAACTACGACCGGCGTGGCCGCGGCGCCAGCACGGATACCTTGCCGTACACCGTCGACCGCGAAATCGACGATCTTGAGGCGCTCATCGGCACTGCAGGCGGTAGCGCCTCGGTCTTCGGGTACTCCTCGGGCGCAGTACTGGCCATGCGCGCAGCTGCGCGCGGCCTGCCCTTCACCAAGCTGGCGCTGTACGACCCGCCGTTCCAGATCCAGGGCACCAGCCCGGACTACTGGACTGAGATGGCCCGCCAGATCGACGACCTCGTCAGCGCCAGCCATCGCGGCGACGCCGTCGAGCTCTACCAGACGAAGGGAGTCGGCATACCGCCCGCGGTCGTGGCCCAGCTACGGCAAGCCCCTTTCTGGCCGGCGCTCGAAACGATCGCCCACACCCTCGCCTACGAATCGCTGATCCTCGCCTGCCCCCCTAAACTTGTGGGATCGGTCAACACGCCCACCCTCGTGATACACGGCGAAGCCAGCCCCGAGCCGATCCGGGCAGCCGCCCGCAAAGTCGCGGACGGACTCCCAAACGCACAGCTGCACACGCTGCCCGGTCAGACTCACGACCTGGTACCCCAGGTCCTGGGTCCCCTGCTCGAACAGTTCTACACAGACTGAACAACCGAGCACCCGAAAAGACACGCGCCCCACGCGCCCATGGCGTTGCCGTCTGCTGACATCCCAGCGACCAGCAGCCGGTGGCCACCGTTCCGACACCGCCGACCAGCCGCAAGTCCATAGGCGTCTCAGTCACCGATCCGCTGCGGGACGGTGGAGGGTCGGCCGTGTCCGGTGGCGGTGTCGTGGCAGGTGCAGTTCGGCGAGTGCGTCACCCGGCTGGCGCAGGGCGCTGTCGGCTGATTTCGTGGGTCCGCTGTTCGCGGAGGGTGCGCAGGTGCAGGCAAGCCCAGGTGCGGAATGGGCGCCAGGCCCCGGAGACCTCGGTGAGGGTGTGGGCGGAGCCGTAGCGTTCGGCGACTTCGGCGTCGAGGCGGCGTTCGTGTCGCGGGAGGGCGTCTGGCGCGTTGGCGCCGCGGATCACGACGACCCGGCATCGATCTGGAGCAGGCCTAGCAGCAACGGGGACAGGACTTCCGCGAGACCCAGCCCGAGTACACCGTCCAAGTCCGGGTCCGGGCGGTCCGCCGCGGCCAACTTGTCCGCGCTGCACTCACCCTCACCGGGGAAGCGGCCGACACCTGCGGGTGGCTGCTGCTTGACCCCCTCTTGCTGACCCACAGCACGCCGCGACCGTGCTTTGGGGCCTCGGCCCTGACGCCCAGGTGATCCAGCCACCGGCGCTACGAGACACCCTCGCTGACCGCGCCGAGCAGACGCTGCACCAGTACCGCTGCCAGGACCCGCTGAGGGGTCGGTGAGCGGAACGCCTGCGCATCGGCAATGGTCGCGCGTTTCGCGCTGCCACGGAGTTGGTCGCGCGGCCGCGCTGACGGTCCGGTATGCACGGGGAGCACATGTCGCGCGGAGTGATCAGGCACCGCCATAAGTCCGGCGGGCTCCCCGCACACGACTCGGCAGCTGGCACGATGTGCTGATGGAGTCTGACCGCGCGACTGGCGGCAGGACGAATCGCTGCAGTTTGGGGAGATCTGGACAAGACGCGCTTCGCGGCCTGTTGAGCGGCGGACCTGAAGTCGTCCCGCATCCGCAAGCGGGACTTGTGCGGTGCGGCCGCCCGCGCCGACGTGATCGGGTTCCCGCAACCAATCCCTCAGCGGGCGCGCTTGGCGCTGTGGCTGACATGGTCTTGGACGGCTCCAACCGACGTTCCGTGCTGCCGCCAGATGTGACGATTGCCCGTAACCTCGCGGCGATGGCGCTGAAATCGACCGGCCGCGTCGTGCATCACAGCTTGCTCGGCCTTCCGCCCAGCCGGCAGGGCAAGCTTCCAGATTGGCGCACGACGCTGGATGATCTCCGGTGCTGATGTGCCGCCGTGACCCGGACGTCAGCTCGCAGACCCTCGGCCGTCAGAGCTCAGGTTCAGACCTCTGGTTACGCTCGTGGGCATGAAAGTTCGGCCGGTTTTCGACTGCGGCGCCCTCTTCAGCGCGCTCGACGCCCAACGTCGAGACCGTGGCTTGGACTGGTACGCCCTTGCCGCCGAGTTGTGGCAGCAGTCGTCGGAACTCAACGAACAGCGAACGGACCATCCGTTGTGCGGAGGGGCCATCCAAAGACTGCCGCAGAGAGGCGCAACCTCCTGCCAGTACGCGCTGTTCATGCTGCGGTGGCTCCGCCGCGCGCCGGAAGACTTCTTGACGGGTCCGGTTGTGGACGTGGGTGATGCCAAACTGCCAGAGACCGGAGCGGATAGTCGGCTTCGCTGGGACTTGAACCAGATGCACACCGCGCTCAACGAGCAACGCCGCGAGCGCGGTCTCACGTGGGCAGACCTAGCGCACGAGATCGACTGCACGCCAAGCCGGTTGACGAATCTGCGAAGTGCTCGCTTCGCGGATATGGATCTCGCCATGCGCATCGCGCAGTGGCTCGGCCAGCCGGCAGCTGCATTCATTCATCCTGCCCACTGGTGATCGTTGCGGCCTTAGTGGTCCACGCCGCAAGACGTGAGACCTGAACCGGCCGCCAACCCAGGCGCTGGTGAGCCCACCGGGCATTATCGGTGTCGCTTACGGGCTGGCCGCGGAGCTGCCGCTGCGGCGGATCCCGCTGTCGCAGCTACCCCGGCATGCCTCACCGGAGTCGATCCGCATCTACACCCGGGTCTCGGATGACCGTCACGGTGGGCTGGGCATCGACATGGATCTGTTCGGGCAGCACGTCTCCCGCCTGGGTGAGCCCGGTTACACCGACCCGCGCCAGAGTCTGCTCTGGCCGCTTGGGCGGATGTTGCTGCACCGCGGCGACCTGGACATCACCGCGTTCGGCATGGTCGATTTGGACGAGCTGACGCAACTGTCGAGACGTTCACGGCGCGGATGCGTCTTGACCCGTTGCGGAGTCTCTATGCCCGCCACGAGGTTGAAAAGCAGGCCGAGGATCTGGTCACGTCCTACCTGCGCAACGCGCTCGGCGGAAACACGACCAGGATTATTCTGAGCGCAACCGCTGTTCCGCTGTTCCGTTGTTCCTCAACCCCGCATTCACGGTTACCTGAGGAGTGACCCGCAGCGAGCGTCTCGAAACCGGAACTCCATGGGCATCGTGGGCCACGAAGATTCGTGTCCGAGTGCGGATTGCCCGTCCACTGAGGGATCTCGTGGCCAGGCATGGTTTCGAGACGGCCGCGAAGCGGCCACCTCAACCGCCGTCACTGCCGCTCGTCCACGCGAGACTACCTCCTCAACAACCGTGACCGCCGGGGCTAGACCAACAGCGTGCGTCGGTTGACGTACAGCAAGACGTAGCAGATCAACAGCACGAACAAGATCGACAGGTCTATGGCCTGCCCACCTAGGCGAAGCGGGGGTATGAACCGGCGAAATAGCTTGATGGGCGGATCGGTGAGCGAGTAGATGAACTCCAACAGCACCAACACCGGACCCAAGGGGCGCCATGAGTGGGCGAAGACCTGCACCCACTCGCAGACGATCCGCGCCAACAATAGGAGGAAGTAGAACCAGAGGATCAGCTCGAAGACGACGCCAAGAACCCGCACACCAAGGAGTCTAGAGGTCGCACCAACGGCTCTTGGTCACTGAACTGGCCGGACGAAGCCGTCCGGCGTCAGCTCTGGTTGAAGAACCCGTCTTCGGCCATGCGCTGCTTGTCCTCAGCCGCGACCGACACATTCGGCGGCGAGAGCAGGAACACCTTGCTAGTGACTCGCTCGATCGTGCCGCGGGCTGCGAAGACCAGCCCGGCGGAGAAGTCCACCAGACGCTTTGCGTCGCTGTCGTCCATCTCCGAGAGATTCATGATCACCGGGATGCCTTCACGGAAGTGCTCGCCGATGGTGCGGGCTTCGTTGTAGTTGCGGGGGTGCAGCGTGGTGATCCTCGACAACTCGGTGACGACCGGCGGCACCGGCTTACGCCGCTCCGACAGCGAGGCGACAGTCGGCGTACGGTCTGGCCCGACCGCGGCCAGCGGTCGCCCGGAGCTCGTGCCGACGTCTCGTGACGTCTCATCCGCGGTGTCGTAGTCGTCGTCGTAGCGGTCTGAGTCTTCGAGCAGGCCGAGATAGACCCCAACCTTGCGCATTGCACCCGCCATGACATTCGCCTCCGCGCTCGCCGATCGTGTACGACGGCCGCGCTGCCGGCGAACCGTCGACACTGACACTACCGGAGCGGCGGCCGCTCACCGAGAACCGCGCTGCCGACACGCACATGTGTCGCGCCGGCGGCAATCGCCTCGCAGAAGTCGGCGCTCATCCCTGCGGACATGGCCCCCGCCTCGGGCGCCATCCGCGCCACCCGCCCGCGAACATCGGCGAGTTGGAGGTATGCCGCTGTCGCGTCCTGCCCCGGCGGCCCCACTCCCATCACCCCCACCAGCCGAAGTCGATCAGCGGCGACGATCTCCCGCGCGACGTCCTCGACCTCGTCGGGGCGTACGCCGCCGCGACCGGTGGCAGCGCCCGTGCGGTCGAGATTCACTTGGACCATACAGTCCACCAGACGGCGGGAGGCGTTGGCACCGGCGTTGAGCCGCTGCACCACCCGAGGCGAGTCGACCGACTGCACGACATCGGCGTAGCCGGCGATCCGCGCTGCCTTGTTGGATTGGACCTGTCCGATGAAGTGCCAGGTCAGTTCCAGATCGGCTACGTCGGCTGCCTTGCGTTCCGCTTCGGGATGTCGGTTCTCCCCGAAGTCGTGGACGCCGAGTTCATGCAGCAGTCGCACGTCGCTCGACGGCCATGTCTTGGTCACCACGACGAGCGTGACGCCGGCAGGAGAACGACCGGCCTCGAAAGCCGAGGAGACGATCCGCTGACGGACCTCGGCGAGCCTGCCGGCCAGCTCAACACGCCGACTCGGCTCAGTCACGAGGTTGCCCACGCAGCACCACGACGCCGGCTGACCGGCCGGAGCCGCTGCCGTCGCGACGATAGGAGTACAGATCGTCAGATTCCAACGTGCACACAGCCAGGTCGTTGACTACGCAGCCGCACAGCCCGAGCTGCGCACGAACCGCGGCGCCGATGTCGACCGCCGGGGTCCCCCAGGTCGTGCATGCAAAGCCAGCCGGAGCAGCGGCTGCCACCTCGGCGCGCAACGCCGTGGGCACTTCGTAGCAGCCACCGCACACGTGCGGACCAACCCAAGCTTCGATGTCTTGTGCGCCAGACGAACGCATCGTGCGTACGGCGGCGGCCACGACACCGGCCACCACTCCTGGTCGACCGGCATGGACAACCCCAACCACGCCACGGTCCGCGTCTGCTAGCACGACCGGCACGCAGTCACCCACCCGGACGCATAGCGCGACGTCGGCAGCGGACGTGACGAGCGCGTCGGCGACCGAGCCGGCCTGATTCCGTGGTCCGACAACTGCCACCTCGGCACCGTGCACTTGTCGCATCGTCACGAAGCCGGCAACGTTAAACTCCCTTGCCAACAAGGCGAAATTACGCTCACTCGCTGCGGCTCGGAAGCTCCGAGCGCCTAACGCTCCGGCTGCGCCACCGGCAAGGTCGAGACTGTCGCACGGCGGCGGGCTGACTCCCCCATGTCGGTCGGTGAAGCCCACGTCGACCACACCTGAGACGCCGTGGCGCTGCGCTCGGCTAGCGAACATGGACTACAGCCGGCCCGGTCGCAAATTCACCGGTCGCAAGTTCAATGGGGCGTTACTTCAAGAAGTCGGGGACGTCGAGATCATCGTTGTCGTCGAACGGGATCGGCCGCGGTTGGCGTGGAGGTGTGGAGGCGGGCTGCCGGCCCGCCGCCGGCGCGGCTTGTTGTTGTGCCGGCGGCGCCGAGGGTGTGCCCTGCCCCGGCTGCTGGCCATGGGTTGGTGGTGTTGGTCGCTGGGCCTGCCCGGCAACCGGGGATTGTTCTCCGGGTTGGCCGGCCGTGGCCGCCGTCGACGTCGTGGTGTCGCGTCGCAGAGCGGGCTGGCTCTGGTCGCGTCGCTTTGGCATGCCGCCGTCAAAGCCAGCCGCGATCACCGTGACACGGACCTCGTCTCCGAGGGCATCGTCGATGACCGCGCCGAAGATGATGTTCGCCTCGGCGTGCGCCGCCTGCGAAACCAAGGCGGCTGCCTCGTTGATCTCGAACAGCCCCAAGTCCGACCCGCCGGAGATCGACAACAACACGCCGTGAGCGCCATCGATGGATGTCTCGAGCAGCGGGCTCGACACCGCCATCTCGGCAGCGACCACCGCGCGATCGTCGCCGTTGGCGCGGCCGATACCCATCAATGCCGAACCCGCGTTGGACATCACGGACTTCACGTCGGCGAAGTCGAGGTTGATCAACCCCGGGGTGGTGATCAGGTCGGTGATGCCCGACACCCCTTGCAACAGCACCTGGTCGGCTTGTTTGAAGGCGTCGAGCACGCTGACGCTGCGGTCAGAGATCGACAGCAATCGGTCGTTGGGAATCACGATGAGGGTGTCGACCTCTTCGCGCAATGCCGCGATGCCCTCCTCGGCCTGATTGGCTCTTCGCCGCCCCTCGAAAGCGAACGGTCGCGTCACGACACCGATGGTGAGTGCCCCCAGTGAGCGGGCGATGCGGGCGACGACCGGGGCTCCACCGGTGCCGGTGCCGCCCCCTTCGCCAGCAGTTACGAACACCATGTCGGCGCCCTTGATGACCTCTTCGATCTCTTCGGCATGATCTTCGCTGGCTCGCCCGCCCACGTCTGGATTGGCCCCCGCGCCGAGCCCTCGGGTGAGGTCACGGCCAATGTCGAGTTTGACGTCGGCGTCGCTCATCAGCAACGCCTGAGCGTCGGTATTGATGGCGATGAACTCGACTCCCCGAAGGCCGACCTCGATCATCCGGTTGACGGCATTTACCCCGCCACCTCCGATGCCGACAACCTTGATGACCGCCAGGTAGTTCTGCGGTGCTGCCACGACGCGTGCCTCTCGAGTTGAACGGTGGGCGGTCGGCAAGGACTGCGGGCCACCAGTGTCTGTGCTGCTGTCGGAAAGTGCTAGATGTGCTGTGGTGGAGCCGGGGAAGAGTGCGATAAGGGCATCTCTCAAGCTGTAGTGTAGGCTTAGAGTGGAGAGTGGAACCTGATCGAGCACGACCTTAGGTCACATTGCCGGTCCGGGGCAACCGACACGCCAAACTTGGCCGGTTGGTCAGCCGCGGGTCAAGGTCGGATCGGCCGGCACGCTCACGTCGTAGGCGCGGGCAGGTTGTTTGAGCAGCACCGCTAGCACCTGAGCCTTGCGAATGGACTGGGCAGCGCTCCCCCACCGAACGACATGCCGGCTGGTCAAGACGAGCGAGATGGAGTCCATCGATGCGGCCTCGACCGTCCGGACGCGTCCCAACAGGCTCTTTGGTAAGGCGGCGACCACCAACGCGACTTCGTGCAATACCTCATGGTCGACCTCAGCATGAATGGCGGCGATCGGAAGGCCAGCAGTTTGAGTTGCGCTCTTGCGAAACACCGTTCCGCTCGCGTCGATCACCCACCATGCCCCCGCGCGCGGCACTTGGGCGAGTGGCTGGCGTTCGGTCACGCTGATCGTGATCGTATGCGGCCAACTGCGGTGGACAGACGCATGGGCGACTGCGGGCAAACCGGCAATCCGGTGGGTGATCTCGTCGAGATTCACCGAGACCATGGGTGTGCCGCCGGGAATGTCCGCGGTCGTAACCAGCACGGACACCGGGATCGTGTGCTCGCCGGACACCACGACCTTGTCGACCGCGAGCCAGGAGGAGAACCACACCACCCAGCCGGCGAAGGCAAGCGTCGCGAGGGCCACAGAGAGAACCAAGAGACCGCGCAGATAGGGGCGCCGAGCCGACCGCCCTCGGGTGAATGAGCGTCGGTTCAGGGCCATCAGGTCTCCTTCGTCTTGAGGTGGAGCAACTCGAGCACTTCGGGACCGATGGTGGTGACATCGCCGGCGCCGAGAGTGAGAACCAGGTCGCCTGGGAAGGCCCGATCGGCCACCCGAGCGGCCACGCGGGAGCGGTCGGGCTCATAGGTCACCCGGCCGGCGAGTTCGGGTACACCGGCTGCGACCGTTGCCCCGCTGATCCCAGGCTCGGGTCGCTCGCGAGCGGCGTAGACGTCCATCACGACGACCTCATCGGCAGCAGAAAGCGCCTCCCCCATCGCCGCCCCGAAGATGCGGGTCCTGCTGTAGAGATGCGGCTGGAAGCACACAATGAGGCGCCCCCCTCCGGTCAGGCCTCTAGCCGCGTTCAGGTCGGCGGCGATCTCGGTCGGGTGGTGCGCATAGGCGTCGTACACCCGGACACCGCCCACATCGCCCTTGAACTCCATCCGGCGCCCGCTACCTCGGAAAGTGGCCAGCCCCGCGGCCAGATCGTCAAAGCCGAAGCCCAGCCTTAGTCCGGCGGCAAGAGCCGCGAGTGCATCGCTGGCGTAGTGCGCCCCTGGCACCCGTAAGCCGACAACACCTCGGCGGCGGTTGCCTTCCCAGACCTCGAAACGAGACGTCTCGGCTTGGAACGTCAGGGCGTCGGCTCTCAGATCGACGGCGGCACTGCGCCCCACCCGGATCACCTCGATCCCACGACGAGTCGCGGTGGTGGCAAGTCGGGCCGCGCCAAGATCGTCCACGCAACAGATCACAAATCCGCCAGGCCGGAGCCTGCCCAAGAAGTCGTCGAACACCCGGGCATACGACGCAACACTGCCGAAATGGTCGAGGTGGTCGGCGTCTACGTTCGTGATGACGGCGGCAGCTGGCGTGTAGACCAAGATCGCACCGTCGCTCTCGTCGCCCTCGGCCACAAAGATGTCACCCGCGCCGTCGTGCGCGTTGAGACCGGAGGCGATCAGTGTGGACCCGATTGCGTACGACGGATCGGCGCCGCACCAAAGCAGCGCGGTCGTCAGCATCGACGTGGTGGTCGTCTTGCCATGAGTGCCGGTCACGACCACCGCGGTCTTGCCGAGCAGCACCGATTGCACTGCAGCCGAGCGAGGCCAGACCCGTAGCCCGAGCTCGAGAGCGCGCCTCACCTCGGGGTTGTCGCCGGGCACGGCCGTCGAGACCACGACGGTGTCGGCGCCCTCGACGTGGCTGGCGTCGTGACCGACCCAGCACTGGACCCCAACGCCGCGCAGACTATCGAGCATCGCCGAGGCGGTCGCGTCACTGCCCGTCACCCCAACACCGCGTGACACCATGATGCGCGCCAGCCCCGACAAGGCGGCGCCTCCAATTCCGACGAAGTGCACGTAGCCGAGGGCCTCGGCAGGGTCGATGTGGTCGGGGACTGGCACAATCACGACGTCACCGCGCCCAAGATCATTTGCGCCAGCGCGACATCTGCGTCCCGCCGGATCGGCCGGGCGGCCGCGATCCCCATCCGCTTCAGGCGCGCTGGATCGGTAAGCAGCGCAGTGAGCTCTCGCGCCGCCCACGCCGGTGTGAACGCCGCGTCCTCGACCACGATCGCGCCCCCCGCCTCCCGCACCGCCCGAGCGTTCAACACCTGCTCGCCGTTACCGATCGGCAGCGGCACGAAGACTGCGGGCAGGCCCACGCACCCGGCCTCGGTCACCGAGTTAGCACCAGCCCTCCCGACCATGGCGTCGGCGGCCGCGTAGGCCAATTCCATCGCGTCGACGAACGGCACTGCGACGTACGGCGCCGCGCCCGCCGCCCCGATCTCCGGCGGCAGGGTCACGGTTGCGTTGGGACCCGTGATGTGCAGCACCTGTATGCCAGCCGCGGCTAACGCGGCGGCGGCCGCGGCCATGGAGTCGTTGATCCGCCTAGCACCTTGCGAGCCGCCGGTGACCAGCAACGTCGGCCGCTCTTGGTCGAGGCCGAAATGCGCACGCGCCAGCGGGCGCATCTCGCAGCGCTGCAACGTCGAGATCGACCTGCGGATCGGCAGCCCAATGAATCTGGCGTGTGCCAGCCTCGTCTCGGGGAAGGAGGTGGCCACCAGGTGGGTGCACACGCGAGCGCCGAACCTGTTGGCGATGCCCGGCCGCGCGTTGCCTTCGTGCACCACCAAAGGCAGCTTGGCCCGGTGCGCGGCCAAATAGGCGGGCATCGAGACGTAGCCGCCGAAGCCGACCACCACGTCGGGATCAACCCTGGCCAGGACGTCTCGGGTCGCCGTTGCGGCTGCCAGCAACCGCCGCGGCGTCTTCACCAGCTCGACGGACAACGCACGCGGCAACGGAACCGGAGGGATCAGCTCCAGCCGATATCCGGCCGCCGGGATGACACGGGTCTCCAGACCGCGTTCGGTGCCCAGACAGGTGATCGAGATGTCGGGGACGGCACGCCGCAGCGCCTCCGCGGTGGCGAGGAGCGGCGATGTGTGACCTGCCGAGCCGCCGCCGGCGAGGAGGACGCGCACTGGAGCTACCTACTCAGAGCTCGCGCTTGGCGAACAGTCGCCGGCGGTCTCGACGGCGGGCCCGCAACGCTGCTTCGGCGCCGGGCTCGGTACGCGCGAAGCCGAGCATCAGCCCGAGCGCCACCAGCGTGGGCAGCAGCGCGGAGCCGCCGTACGAGATCAGCGGCAGCGGAATGCCAATCACCGGGAGCAGGCCGAGGACCATGCCGACGTTGATGATGGCCTGGCTGAGCAACCACACGACGATCCCAGCCGACGCGTATCGCACGAACGCGACGGTGGAGCGAGCCGCGATACGCACGCCGACGTAGGCCAAGACCGCGAACAACACCAGCACCACGATGGTGCCGAACAGCCCGAACTCCTCACCTATCACGGCGAAGATGAAGTCGGTGTGGGGCTCTGGCAGTGCGCCCCACTTCTGCCCGCTGGCACCGATGCCCTTGCCCCACAAACCTCCGGTCGCCAGCGCGAAGAAGCCGTGGCTTGCCTGCCAGCCGTTGCCTCCATAGTTGGCGATCGGATTGAGGAAGCTGGTGAGCCGGGAAAGCCGCTCGGGTTGGCTGGTCGCCAAGGCGAAGGCCAGCACCGCCACGCTCAGGAAGCTGACCGCGAAGAGTTTCGCGGGTGCACCGACAAACCACAACAGCCCCAGCACGATGGCGAACAACACCAGTGCGGTGCCGAGGTCACCTTGACCTACGACGAGCGCGACCACGACCGCACAGGCCGGCAACATGGGGATCAGCAGATGACGCCAGCGAGCGAGCAGTTTGCCCTTGCGGGCGTAGACGTCGGCACACCACAAGATCAGCGCCAGCTTCGCAAGCTCGGACGGCTGGATCTGCAACGGCCCTCCAAGCGACAGCCAGTTGCGGTTGCCGTTGACGGTAACGCCTAGGCCGGGCACGTAGGTCATCGCGATCAGCACCGTGGAGACTCCCAACGCCGGCCAGGACAAGGCCCGCACCAGCCACAGGGGCAATCGGGAGGCGATCCAGGCCATCGGCAACCCAACACCTACCCAGACTGCCTGGCGCAAGAAGATGGCGTAGGAGCTGTTGTATTCGCGCAACGAGACGACACTCGAGGCACTCAGCACCATCAACAATCCCAGCGCTAGCAACAATGCTGACACGCCGAGCAGCAGATGGTAAGACGTCAACGGACGATCCAGGGTCTGCTTCAACGATGCAAGGAAACCCACGTCGCGGGCCTCGGAGCGCCAGCTCTTCTCGCTCGCAGTTGCCACGTCGTCCTTCCGGTGATCAGGCCTCATCGACGAGTGGTCGACGGGGGGTTCAGCGTGTGTGTAGCCGGCCCACCGCGGCAACAAACGCATCACCGCGCTCGGCATAGCTCGCGAACATGTCCTGAGACGCGCACGCCGGAGCCAACAACACGGTGTCCCCGGCGCCGGCGAGGACTGCTGCGGCTGTGACGACGCGCTCCATAACCCCAGTCTCGGTGTCGTCGATCTGGATCACGGGCACATCCGGCGCGTGTCGCGAAAGCGCATCCACAATCACCCCACGGTCGGCACCGAGCGCCACCACGCCGCGCAGTCTGCCGCGGACGCTGCAGACGAGATCGTCGAATGCCGCGCCCTTGGCGAGGCCTCCCGCGATCCAGACGACCGAGTCGAACGCCTGTAGTGACGCCATCGCGGCGTGGGCGTTGGTTGCCTTGGAGTCGTCGACGTACGTGATGTCGTTTATGGCGGCCACCGTGGCGATGCGGTGCTTGTCGAGCCTGAACCCAAGCAGGCCCCGGCGTACCGCTCCCGCCGAGACGCCGTGCGCCCGGGCCAGCGCGGCCGCTGCCAGCGCGTTCGCGACATTGTGCGGGGCGCCAGTCGGGACGTCGGCCACCCGTGCCAGCTCGGCCGCGTTGCGTTCGCGGCCTTCGACGAAGGCCCGATCTGCGAGTACGTCGTCGACGAGGCCGAGCATGCCGATCGCAGGTACGCCCAGCGTGAAGCCGATGGCTCGGCATGCCTCCACGACCTCGGCCTCCTCCACCATCCGTCGAGTCGTCGGGTCTTCGCGGTTGTAGACGCAGGCAACCTGACAGTTGTGGTAGATCCGTGCCTTCGCCGCGACATAGCGTTCGAGGTTGCCATGCCAGGCGATGTGGTCAGGGGCGACGTTGAGGACGACCGCAGCCCTGGCCGAGATCGACCTCGTCGCATGCAGCTGCTGTGATGACAGCTCGACGGCGACGGCGTCGAAACGCTGGGGGTCCATTACGACCTCACACAACGGAGTTCCGACATTGCCAGCCGCAACGGAACGCAACCCGTCGGCGCGAAGTATGGCGTCCAACATCTGCACGGTGGTGGTCTTCCCGTTCGTGCCGGTCACGCACAACCAGGGCGTTTTCCGGGCGAGATCACGCAACCGCCACGCAAGCTCGACCTCGCTCCACACCGGCAGCCCCCGAGCGGCGGCCGCCACGAGGACCGGAGTCGTGGTCGGTAGCCCGGGCGCGCTGACGACGAGATCAACATCGGCGGGGAGAATCGCGGTAGATCCGGGGCCCATGCGCACGTCTGCACCCAGGATCTCCAGTAGCGTCGCCTTCTCGCGTGCCTGATCACTGGCCGAGTCATCGAGCACCGCCACGTGGGCACCCAGCTGGAGGAGCGCGTCTGCGGCCGCGAACCCGGAGACGCCGAGCCCGCCAGCTACCGCGACCCGCGCCTGCGGCCACGGCGAGTGTCGCTGAGCCGTCTCGATCCAGTCAGGCGGGGACCCTGGAGTCACGTGCCCAGCACCCACTCCGCGTAGAAGATTCCGAGTCCGCCGGACACGCAGATTCCGCAGATCAGCCAGAATCTGATCACGATCGTGACCTCTGCCCAGCCGAGCAGCTCGAAGTGGTGCTGCAGCGGCGCCATCCGGAAGATGCGTTTTCCCTTGGTGAGCTTGAAGAAGCCGACCTGCAAGATCACCGACATCGTGATGATCGCGAACAGACCGCCGAAGACGATGAGGAGCAACTCGGTCCTGGTCATCACCGCGAACCCCGCCATCGCTCCGCCCAGCGACAGTGAACCCGTGTCGCCCATGATGATCTTGGCAGGCGCCGCGTTCCACCACATAAAGCCGAAACAGGCTCCGGTGATCGCCGCGGCCACCACTGCCAGGTCGAGCGGATCTCGAATCTCGTTGTAGCACTGCGGCCCCGGACGGTTCGGGCAGAACTGGTTGTTCTGCCAGATGTTGACGAACGTGTAGGCGCCGAAGACCATCACCGAGCTTCCGATGGCCAGCCCGTCGAGCCCGTCTGTCAGGTTGACCGCATTGCTGGCCCCGGTGATCATGATCAGCACCCACAGCAGCACCACGGCGGTCGGGAGCCGCCAGTCGATGACCCGGATGAACGACAATGCGGCCGAAGCCGGTGTGTGCCCCCGATCGTCCGGAAAGTGCAGGGTTCCCCACCCGAATGCGAGCGCGATCAGCGTCTGACCGCCGAACTTCGCCGAGCTGCGCAGCCCCAGGCTGCGTTGCTTGACCACCTTGATGTAGTCGTCGAGGAAGCCGACCAATCCCAGGCTGACGAACAGCCCGAGCAGCAGCAGCGCCGACACGGATGGTCCGGATCCGGCCACAAACTCCGCCGCGACGTAGGCAATCACGACAGCGATGATGACCACGAGGCCACCCATGGTGGGCGTACCACGTTTGGTGTGGTGAGACGTCGGGCCGTCGTCTCGGATTGGCTGGCCATAACCTTTCTTCACCAAGATCGCGATCGCCCACCGGGTGCCCACCAAGGTGCCGATGAGGCCAAGCCCACCGGCCAGCAATATCGCCTTCACCGGCTCACCACCGCCGGGTCGCGCGGCACCGGATCGTCGAGTAGGGCAAGGGCTAACTTCTCCAGCCCAGCCGCGCGAGATGCCTTCACCAGCACCACATCGCCCTCGCGGACCTCGTCATGCAACACGGCGAGCGCCGCTGCAGCATCATCGACGAGCAGACTCGTGGTGCCAGACGCGGCGGCCCGCGAGGCGGCGAGCTGCATCGGCCGAGCTTCCTCGCCGACCACGATCAGGCGGGACACGGCGAGGTCGACTGCGAGCCGGCCAATGGCGTCGTGCTCCGCACGGCTGGTGTCACCGAGCTCCTTCATCTCTCCGAGCACAGCAAACGTTCGGTGGGCCGAGCCACGCCGCCGGCCGATGTCGCTCAGCGTCTTCAGCGCCGCCGCCATGCTGTCGGGGTTGGCGTTGTAAGCGTCGTTGATTACGGTGGTCCCGGCACCCGTCGTCGTCACCTCCATCCGCCACTTGGATCGGGGTACGGCGCCGCTCAGCGCCGCCGCCACATCCTCCAGCCGCATGCCCAGTCCGAGCGCGACCGCGGCAGCCGCGATCGCGTTGCGGGCCTGGTGCTCACCAACAAGGTGAAGTGTTAGGCGCGCCGACGCATCGGCCGTGTCCATGGTGAAGCTGGGCATCTCGGCCTCGTCGACCTGCACGCAACTCAACCTGACGCCGGCATCTTCACCGGAGCCGAAAGTGAGCACCGACGCCATGGTGCGATCGCGCATTGCCAGGACGAATGCGTCGTCGGCGTTGAGCACCGCCAGACCGTCGGCCGGCAGCGCAGCGATCAACTCGCCTTTGGCCTCGGCAATGGCAGCTCGGCTACCGAATTCGCCGAGGTGGGCTCTCCCGACGTTGAGCACCACCCCTACCGCCGGACTGACAATTGATGTCAGGTAGCGGATTTGGCCGGGACCGCGAGCTCCCATCTCCGATATCAAGAAGCGAGTCGATTCGGTGGCTCGCAGCGCGGTGAGCGGCACGCCGATCTCGGTGTTGAACGACCCGATCGGCGACACGGTCTCTCCCGCGGTCTCCAGAATCTGCGCGAGCAGATCCTTGGTGCTCGTCTTGCCCTGGGAGCCGGTGATCCCGATGACGCAAAGCCGCGGCAGTTGAGCTACCAAGTGGCGCGCCAACATCCCCACGGCCCGCACCGGGTCCGCGACCACGATCGCGGGCACGCCGACGGGCCGGGCGGTCAAGACGGCTGCTGCTCCTCCGGCGACGGCAGCGGCGGCGTACTCGTGCCCATCTACCCGCTCACCTGCCACCGCGACGAACAGTCCCCCCGCCACCACGTCGCGGGAGTCGGCGAACGGGTCGCCAGCGACCTTGATCGCGTCGGAGCCGTCGCGCACGCGTCCATCCACGACATCGGCGATCGCGCCGAGTGTCATCGGGATCACGAGGCTGCCCGCTGCTTGACCAGCCGATCAAGAATGTCGGTCGCGACTAATCGGTCGTCGAACGCCAGCACCTCGTCGTTGACCTGCTGGCCGGTCTCTTGCCCTTTCCCGGCGATCAAGACTGCGTCACCGGGACCGGCGGTCGTCAGCGCGTGCTCAATCGCGCCGCGACGGTCCGCGATGTCGACCACCTGCGCCGCAGCCACTCCGGTGGCGCCGATGAAGACCTCCCGCCGGATCGCGGCCGCATCCTCGGTTCGCGGATTGTCGTCGGTCACGATCACCACGTCGGCTTGTCGAGCGGCGATCTCGCCCATCAGCGGCCGCTTGCCCCGGTCACGGTCGCCACCGGCACCGATCACCACAAACAGCCGGCCGGCAATGACGTGTCGAAGAGCGGCCAGCGCGGCGCTTACGGCGTCCGGCTTGTGGGCGTAGTCGACGGTCACGCAGAAGTCCTGGCCACGATCGATGCGCTCCATCCGGCCGGGTACGGCGTCGACCTCGGCGATACCCGCGGCCGCTGCCGAGGCGTCACCGCCGATTTCGCCGATCGCCGCGATCGCCGTCAACGCGTTGGCGACGTTGAACTGTCCGTCCAAGCGCACCGAGGTGGCGATCCGGTGCCCGGCCGGCCCACTCACCTCGAACGTCGACCCGCCGTCCGATGTGTTCGCGCCGACGCTGCGCCAGTCTGCGGCAGCGCCGGATGGGGAGAACGTGTGGGTGGGAATCTTCGGTGCGCGGACCAGCCGGGCGATGTAATCATCGTCGATGTTCAGCAGCGCCGCGGTGGCTCGCTCCGGGGTGAACAGGCTCGCCTTGGCAGCGAAGTAGTCCTCGACGCCGGCATGGAAATCCAGGTGATCTCGCCCGAAGTTGGTGAACACCGCCAGGTCGAAGACGACTCCGTCGACTCGGCCCATCACCAGTGAATGACTGGAGACTTCCATGGCGCACACGTCGACACCCGCCTCGCACATGGTCGCGAACAACGCATGGAGGTCCGGGGCCTCGGGCGTGGTCAGGACGCTCTCGACGCGATGTCCGTCGATCCATGTTCCCATCGAGCCGATCACGGCAGTACGTCGTCCGATCGCCGCCAACCCGGCATTGATGAGTTGAGTGGTTGTCGTCTTCCCTTGGGTGCCGGTCACCCCGATCAGCGTCAGGCGGTTGGCAGGAAACCCGTAGACGATCGCGGCCGCGCGCGCCAGCAGGCTTCGGGGCCGCTCGACAACCAGCAGCGGCATCTCGATGCCGATGTCACGCGCCATCGCCGCACCTTCGGCGTCGCTCAGCATCGCCACGGCACCAGCGGTCGCGGCCACCGACGCGTACCGGGCGCCATGCGTCCGGGATCCCGGCAGCCCGACGTACAGGTCACCTGGCGACACACTGGCGGAGCTCAACGTGATACCAGTCACCGGGGCACCAGGATCGGCCGCCAATGAGCGTCCCCCTCGCTGCTGCGCACCTAGCTGCTGGGCCCCTAGCTGCTGGGCAAGTGTCATCAGCGGCAGCGGCACGACGGTGCGTGGGCGTGCTGGCTGGTTCACCGGCTCCTCATCACTGTCTTCTCATTCGTGACTTGCACAGCCAGAGGTTAGCCGCGCTCACCAATAGACGGGGTATGCGGGTTGGTGCGTGTTGGTCGGGGGGACGCCGTACTTTTGCAGGGTCGCGGCCATCAGGTCGTGGAACACCGGCCCGCCGGTCGCGCCACCGCCGTTTCCGTCGGTGGGACGCTGCACGACGACGTACACGACAAAGCGCGGTTTGTCTGCCGGTGCGAATCCGGCGAACGACACGGTGAACGAGCCGTTGTAGCAGGCGCAGGTCGGGCCGACCCGCTGCGCGGTTCCGGTCTTGCCGGCCACCCGGTAACCCGCGATCTTCGCGGCCGGCGCGGTGCCTTCTGGGCCGGGGACCGCCTCCATCATGTGTGCGACCTCAGTCGCGGCCGCGGCGCTGATCACTCGATGTTCCGCAGGTGGACTGGCCGGCTTGAAGCTGCCGTCGCTGGTGACGTATCCCTCGATGAGGGACGGGGTGATGTAGGTTCCCTTGTTGGCCACCGCGGCGACCGCAGCCGTCATCTGCAAAGCGTTGACGCTCAAGCCCTGACCGAACGAAATGGTGTCGTGAGTGATCGGCTGCCAATTCTGCGGCTTGGGCAGCAGGCCGGGCGACTCCCCGACCAGGCCTAGATTCGTGGTGCTCCCGAGGCCGAACTCCCGCAGATAGTGGTAGAGCCGTTGGTTGGAGATCTGTTTGCTGGCCAGCAAGGTGCCGATGTTGGACGACTTCGCGATCACACCGGTGGTCGTCAGGTGCAAGGTGCCGTGGGAGAAGTAGTCGTGGATGGTGTCTGCGCCTTCGGTGTAATAGCCGGGCACCGTGAACTTTGTGCGCGGAGTGATCTTCCCGCTGTCGATCAAGGCAGAAAACGTCAGCACCTTCTCGACGCTGCCGGGCTCGTAGCTGTCTTGAAGTGCCCGGGAGCCGATATTCGCCGGGTCGGCGGTTTGGTAAGTGTTCGGGTTGAATGTCGGATAGTCGGCCAGTGCCAGCACTTGACCGTTTCGGGCATCCATGATGACGGCGGCACCGGACAGGCCACCGGCCTTCTTGACGGCCTCACGCAACCGCTGTTGCGCCAGGAACTGCAAGTCCTCGTCGATCGTGAGCCTGACCCCCGTTCCCTCTATGGGCTTGACGAGCGTGCTTGCGGCCAGTGGGATCTGCTGACCGTCGGCGACCTCGAACGTCGCCGAGCCGTTCCTTCCGGACAGAGTCGAGTTCAACGAGCGCTCCAGGCCGGCCCCGCCGCCTTTGGTTTCGCCGAGGAACCCGACGAGGTTCGCCGCCACGTCGCCGGCTGGGTAGATCCGCGTCGTGTCCTTGGCCGCGTATACCCCGGCCAGGTTCGCCTGGTTGAGTTTCGCGACCACCGAGTCGGCCCGTTGTGGGTCGAGGTGGCGGGCGAGCTCGGCGTACCGCGTGTTGGGTGTGCGTAGCAGCCCCACGGTGTCGAGGTAGTCAAGGTGCAGGGTTTGGTGCAAGACGGTGGCGATCGCGGTGGCGTTCTTGGTCGTGTACGTCGGGTCGGCGACGAGCATGGCAGCGTCCACGGTCTGCGCCAATGCCACGCCATTACGGTCGTAGATCGGGGCGCGGGGGGCTTCCAGGGTGATCGTCTCGGCGCCCTTTTGCACCGCCAGAGCCGCATAGTCTTGTGAGTCGATCCCCTGCAGCTGGACCAGCCGGGCAGCGAACAGCGAGAGCACGAACGCCACCATGCAAAAGGCACTCCATAACCTGAACGGGCTGCCGGACAACCTCAGTTGCCGGCCCCCTCGTCCCCCACCCCGTGAGTCACTCGGTGCGCTGGTACGACGCTTGGCGTCGCGGCCGCGGTCAGCGTTCGATGGTCGCTGCGTCACCGATGCTCCTCAGGGCCCGAATAGGGGTCGTGACTTGTGACCGCCCATGGTCAGTCGTGGGCTATGTCAGTGGGTGGGTGGGTGTCTCTTCGGGCTAGTGTGCTGCTGGCCGCCATTAGGACTTGGGACAGTTCTACCGGTCCGCGCCGGCGTGCGTCGGGACGTGCGATGAGTGTCGCGCTGGTTTGTCCCGTTCTTTTGCGCCGTGCCTGGTGTGGCGGGCCGGATGGCTCGATGGGTGACCACGCCGGTGCTCTGCCCATTTGCCTGCCCCCCGGTGACCGGCGGCACCTTGCTGAGATGATCCAGCGCCGAGGTCGGCGGCATCCCGAGATTTACCGTGTTGCCCGCAACTCCCGGTGCGGGGACTCCGATGACCTTGCCGGTCGCCAGCGAAAGGAACGCGGGACTGTTGTCTTGCACCATGCCGAGGCGAACGGCAGCCGAGGCTAGGTGTCCCGGCTGTTGGAGTTGCGCTACCTCTACCTCGAGGCTCTGCTGTTGAAGTGTCAGGCCGTCGGCTTGGCTTTGCAGCGCCGAAACGCGGAAGGCGCCGCGCTGCAAGGCCGTGTTGACGAGCAACAGCCCGATGAGCCCGGCCGCCAATATGCTCACCACCAGCACCACGAAGGGCACCCGAGGCGCGCGAGCCGCGATCTTGGGGACGATCGTGAGTCGAGGTCGGGGCAGACTGACTGTGGGGCGCAAGGCGCGCGCCCGTGCCTGGGTCATGAACGCGCTCACGCGGCCTCCCGGATCCGTTCCGCCGCACGCACCCGTACCGAGGCCGCGCGTGGGTTCTGTGTGATGTCTTCAGCAGTGGCCATCTCGGCTCCCTTGGTGAGCAGTCTGAGCTCGGGGTCGTGCCCGGCGGGCACGACCGGCAGGTCGATCGGAGCGGTCGATTTCGACAGCGGGTTCAATGCGTTCTTGGTGATTCGGTCCTCCAGTGAGTGGTAGGACAGCACCACGATCCGCCCACCCATGGCCAACGCTTCGATCCCGGCTGGCAACGCGCGCTCTAGGCAGGCAAGCTCGTCGTTGACCTCGATGCGCAAGGCTTGAAACGTGCGCTTGGCCGGATTCCCTCCGGTGCGGCGAGCGGCAGCCGGAATCGAGTCGCGAATCAGGTCGACCAGTCGGGCGCTGGTGTCGAACGGTCTCTTGCCGCGTTCGCGCACGATGGAGGCGGCGATCCGGCCAGCGAACCTCTCCTCGCCGTACCGGCTCAGCAACCGGACCAGCGCCGACGACGAGTAGGTGTTCAAGACATCTGCGGCGGTGACTCCCTGCGTGCGATCCATGCGCATGTCGAGGGGAACGTCGTGCGAATAGGCGAAGCCGCGGGCGCCTTGGTCAAGCTGCATCGACGACACGCCGAGGTCGAACAGCACCCCCCGGACGCGTGAGATGCCGAGCTCGGTCAGCACCCGCGGGATCTCGTCGTACACCGCGTGCACGAATGTAACGCGATCGGCAAAGCGGGCGAGCCCTTTTTCAGCCAACTCCAAGGCGTCGCGATCGCGGTCGAGCCCCACCGCGCGGGCGTGGGGGCAGCTGGTCAAGATCGCCGCACAGTGACCACCAAGACCCAAGGTGGCGTCGACGAGCACCGAGCCGTGGCCGGCCAGCGCGGGTGCGACCAGGGCGACAACCCGATCGAGCAACACCGGCAAGTGGCCGCCGCCAGGACCGCTCATCATGCTCAGCCAGCCAGCTTCATGATCAGCAGGACCAGCACCGCGATCGAGATCGAGACGAATGCCGACGCGACGATGACCCCCACGCCGTCTTTGACCTCGTCGCGGACCCGACGTACCGGCCTGTCAGTGTCGGTGGAATCGGTGATGACTCCCCAGTTCAACATGTTCGACCCTTCGACGTGGTGCATCGCCCAGCGGGGGCGATGTTCGCGGATTACTGCCATCGGCTCTTCGCCTGCCCAGGACCCCGCCCGCTTCTTCGCGGAGCTCCGTCTGGCACCGGGGAAGGTGTGTCAGAAGGTGCGAAGAGGCGGTTCGGAGACCTAGGCGTACGACGCCGTCGTCTGCGGTTGGCTTTGCTGGGAGATTGCTCGGTCAGGAGGTGACGTTCGTGGTGGGCAGCACCTCCTCCGACCAATCGGCGAAGGCCGACTCCTGATCGGCGCTGTAGGTGTTCCAGGTGTCGGCGTCCCAGATCTCGACGCGATTGAAGGCGCCGATGACCACGCAGTCGCGGCGCAGGCTGGCGTAGTCGCGCAGCATTTGGGGCAAGGTGACCCGCCCCTGCTTGTCGGGCATCTGATCGGAAGCCCCGGCCGCCAACATGCGCGCGTAACTGCGCGCCGCCTTGTCGGTCACCGGCCTGGCTTGCAGCTCCCTGGCGAACGCTTCGAAGCCGGCACTCGGCCAGACGAAGATGCACCGCTCTTGCCCTCGTGTCAGCACCAGACCCTCCGACAACTCGTCTCGGAACTTCGCGGGAAGAAAGAGCCTGGCCTTGTCATCGAGGCGCGGGGTGTACGTACCCAAGAACACCGGCCCATCTCCCTCCTCCACTGCGCTCCACCATACCCCACTTCCCCCCATTGTGCTACCAGACGCACAGCGTTTCCTCGGTCTTTGCACCCGCCGTGAAGACGGCTCGCCCCCCGCTACGGTGGTTGAGGAGAGCGTCTCCATCCACCGGTCGGCGCCGAAGCGAGATCATCCGCGATTGCCGGGCGGTTCCGCGGAGTTCGACAGCGCGCGGTGAAGATTGGCGTAGGCTGAGCGAAGGTGTTTTCCCGGTCACGAACCGGGGTTGACCGGCCGCTCGAGCTGCAGGCGCTCAGTTTCCGTCACCACATCGTTATCGTGGTGACGTCGCGCTCGTGGAGTGCAGTTGCCACAATCATCCCCGGCCCTTGGGCTTCGACGACATGGCTGTACACGGCAGATCGGCAAGGGGCAGCAATGAGCACGCTCGACTCGCTGGCCGCGGTAACCCGCCGCATTGGCGACAATGTGGAGAAGGTTATCGAGGGAAAGCACGATGTCGTGCGCACATCGATGACCGTGCTGCTGGCCGAGGGCCACCTGCTGATCGAGGACGTGCCCGGTGTCGGCAAGACCATGTTGGCCAAGGCCTTGGCTCGCTCGATTGACTGCTCGGTCAAGCGCATCCAGTTCACTCCCGACCTGTTGCCGTCCGACGTCACCGGAGTGTCGATCTACAACCGGGAGACTCGTGACTTCGAGTTCCGCCCCGGTGGTGTCTTCGCGAACGTCGTCGTGGGGGACGAGATCAATCGTGCCTCCCCCAAGACGCAGTCCGCGCTTTTGGAATGCATGGAAGAGCGACAGGTGACCGTTGACGGGACGACGTACGAGTTGCAAGCGCCGTTCATGGTTATCGCCACCCAAAACCCAATCGAGATGGAGGGCACCTACCCGCTGCCCGAGGCCCAAAAGGACAGGTTCATGGCGCGAGTCTCGATGGGCTATCCGGTCACCCGATCGGAGTTGGCGATGCTCGACAGCCACTCCGCCGCGAACCCGCTGGACAATCTCGAGCCGGTCACCGACAGCGCGGAGATCGCGAAGCTGGTCGAGGTCGTCCGCACCGTGCACGTGTCGGACCCGGTGAAGCAGTATGCGATCGAGCTCACCTCGGCTACCAGGCGCTCGCCCGATCTTCGGCTCGGAGCCTCCCCACGCGCCAGCTTGCATCTGGTTCGTGCGGCCCGAGCCCATGCGGCTCTAGAGGCACGCGACTATGTGATCCCCGACGACCTCCAGGTGTTGGCGGTGCCGGTGCTCGCACACCGGCTGATTACCGGCCTCGACGCACAGATGGCCGGCCGGGACGCTGCGCATGTGGTCACCGCTTTGCTGCGGTCGATTCCCGTGCCCGAGCGTCGGGATCCCGCCGGTGCCGAGCGCTAGGCTGCTCTGATGCGCTCGGTTTTGTCGACGCTGACGACTCGTGGGCGCGCCTTCTTGTCCGCAGGGATCACCTGCTGTGTCGCCGCGTTGATTCTGGGACAAAAAGATCTGTTGCGGGTGGGCCTGCTGCTCGTCGCGTTGCCGATCATCACCGCGATCGTCGCGAACCGCTCTCGTTATCTGCTGGCCAGCTCCCGGGAGCTCTCGCCGGGACGTGTTCAGGCAGGCCGGAACGCCACGGTCTCGTTGCGACTGGAAAATCCTGGACGCGCCCCAACAGGCTTGATGCTGCTCGAGGACCAGGTCCCGTACGTGCTCGGCAGCCGGCCACGCTTCGTGGTGGAGCAGTTGCGGCCCAAGTGGCATCGGGAGATCCAGTACACAGTCCGATCGGAGGTCCGCGGGCGGTATGCCATCGGGCCGCTGACCGTGCGACTGAGCGACCCGTTTGGTTTCGTCGAGCTGAGCCGCGCATTTACCTCCCGGGCCACGCTGATCGTGACGCCGCAGATCCACCAACTACCCAGGGCAAGTCTGTCCGGTGACTGGTCTGGCACCGGCGACAACCGACCGCGCGCCTTCGCCGCCGCCGGGACCGAGGATGTCACGGTCCGCGAATACCGCCTTGGTGACGACCTGCGCCGTATTCATTGGGGCTCCACCGCGCGGACAGACGAGCTGATGGTGCGACGAGAGGAGCAGCCGCACCAAAGCCGAGCCACCGTGCTGCTCGACACTCGGGCTATCGCGCACCGTGGCACCGGTCCGACGTCGTCATTCGAGTACGCCGTCGCGGCGACTGCCTCGATCGCCGTGCATTTGTCGGATCAAGGGTTCGTGATCCGCATGATCACCGGCGGCATGACGGGGAGCGAGACGACGTGGCATGACCGCGGGGTCAGCGGAGCCGCCGAGATCGAGTTGTTGTTGGAATCCTTGGCGGTCGTGTCATCGGGCAGATACAAGGAGATCACGGCGGATCCGCCCGACCAAGGCCGAACCGGTCTGGTCATCGCGATCTTGGGCGGCATCCACCCCAGCGACGTGGCCGGCATGGCGGGTCTAAGAGCCGGCTCCACTCGGGCTCTGGCGATCTTGCTCGACGTCGCGGCGTGGGGGCAGCATGTCAGCTCGGCCAGCTCGGTTTTCACACCGGCGGAAAATCAAGCGATGCTTTTGCGTCGCAGCGGTTGGTCTGTCGCCGTAGCAGCCCCGAACGACCGGTTGGCAGATGTCTGGCGCGAGGTGGCCAACGGCGCCCCGGGTCGACGCGGTTTCCACGTTTCGGCGCGCGATGCCGAGGAGGGACCGGCGGCGTGACGATGACTCTCGCAGAGCAACACCGAGTTGCCGTCTTCGGCTGGCTTGCCACGGTCGCGATGTCGTGGAGCTTTTTTCCTGCCCTCAGCGACAAGCGCTTCCTGGTCTTCGGCATCCTGGCCAGCGCCGCTGTCTTCGCGGTCGGCATGTTGTTGCGACAGTTGCGGGTGCCCTCGGTCGCCGTACTGCTTGTGCAACTGCTCGTCGTGATCGAGACGCTCGCGGTCAGCTTTGGCGGGCACACGCGATACGGGTTAATCCCGACACCGTCGACGTTCAGGTCGGTGCGTGAGCTGGTGACCAGCGGCTTTGACGTGGCGAACAAGTACGCCGCGCCGGTTCCGCACAGCCCGGGGCTCGTGATGGTGGTCGTGTTCTTCATCGCGGTGGTCGCGGCCCTCGTCGACTTCATCGCGGTAGCGTTGTCGCGCGTCTCCTTGGCCGGTTTGCCGCTGCTGACCCTTTACGTGGTGCCGGTGGCGGCATTGCCACAGGGCCTTTCGGTGATCTACTTCATCCCCGGCGCGGTGGGCTACATCGCATTGTTGATGGTGAGCGAACGGGAGCGCCTTGGTCACTGGGGACGGTTGATCGCGGCGGGCACACCGCGGGCTCGCTCCGAGGCCATTGATACGTCCGGACTGGCCAGCGCGGGCCGGCGGATTTCGTTTTTCGCGCTGGCGACCGCTGTCATCGTGCCGTTGCTGATTCCCGGCTTCCAGGCCCGCCTGTTCGGCAATGGCGGGTCCGGGATCGGCCCCGGAGGCGGCTCGTTGACGTTCGCGGACCCCATGGTGACTCTGGCTGAAAGTCTTCGCCGCACCCAGTCCGTCGATCTCCTCTCGGTGAGAAGCGATGTGCCGCCGGAGTATCTGCGGATGGCCGTGTTGGACCAACCCGGTCCCGACGGCTGGCGGGCTCAGCCAGTCGACCTGGCGCAGACCGTGCCGCTTCCCGCCCCGCTGCCGGCACCCACCGGTTTGTCGCAAGAAGTCGCCAGCACCCCGCACTCCCTGACGATCAGCCCGCTGCCGGACTTCCCGCGAGACAGCACCTGGCTGCCGGTACCCTTCGACTTGAGTTCGGTCTCGGTTGGCCCCGGCTGGAACTTCGTGCCTCGTGATCAGACGGTCACGTCGACAGACGGGTCGGCGCCGGTAGCTCTCGACAGTTACACCACCGTGTTCTCCTCGGTCGAGCCGACCGAGCAACAGCTCGCCTCCGCCGGCCGGCCGCCCAGCGACATCATGAGCACCTACGGCACAGTGCCCAGCGGCGTTCCCGCGATCGTCACCAAGACTGCTCGCGCCGTGACGGCAAGCGCCACCTCGGACTACCAGCGTGCGGTGCTGCTGCAGAGCTTTTTCCGCGACAGTCAACTGTTCAGTTACGACGTCTCGGTTGGCTACGGCTACGGCTACGGCGCGATGGTTCAATTCCTGGATCAGCGGCGCGGTTTTTGTCAGCAATTCGCCGCGACCATGGCGATGATGGCTCGTACGGTCGGGATTCCGTCACGCATCGTGGTCGGTTTCTTGCATCCTCGCCAGGCCTCGGATGGGTACGTCTTCACGTCCCACGATGCCCACTCCTGGCCGGAGTTGTACTTCCAGGGCGTGGGATGGGTCCGGTTCGAGCCGACCCCCGGGGTGGGCGCAGGTGCACCGGGGTACGCGCCGATCCAGCCACTTCCGGGGAGCGCCAAGATCCCGGGGGTTACCAAGACGTCTGCCCCGGGCGTTCAGGGGCGGCTGCCAAATGAACTGAATGCGACCAAGACGCTGACGCAGGCACACGCGGGCTCGGGATCATCCTCCGGAGGGCCGCCGTCAAAGCTCTGGCTGGTGCTGGTTGGGCTGCTGATCGTGGCTTTGTTGCCGGCGTTGGCGCGCGTCGGCGTACGTCGATCACGGCTGACCCGGCCGGTCGACAAGTCCGGGTCTGGCGCTGCCGAATCCGCCTGGTTGGAGTTGAGAGACCATCTGCGTGACCTGCATCTGCCATGGTCGGGTTCCCTGACTCCACGGGCACGCGAAAAGGCCGTCGGGCCTTTGTTGGGTGGCGACCAGCGTGGGCTTGCGGCATTGCGGCGGCTGGCAGACAGTGTCGAACGTTCGCGCTACGCCATCGCGCCGCTCGCTCAAGCCACGCCGGCCGCCGACGCGCAGGAAGTGATGGCAATGATCTCGTGCGGGGTCGACTGGCCCCGACGGATCAGGGCCATAGTGTGGCCGGCTTCGCTGATTCCGGAGATCCGCGCGGGACTGGACAAGATCTCGTCGAGACGACCCAGGTCGTCGACCAGCCGGTCGAGCTGAGCCAGCCGGTCGAGCTGATCAGTATCCGTCGCGACGACGGCGCCAGCGGTCTTCCATTTTGTTCATGAAGCCAGCGGGTTTTGCCGGGGAGTGGTGTTTCTTCGCCTTTCCGATCGGGCGCACGTTGTCTGGCAGGTCCGGTTGCCGCATCCGACGCCACTGATTCAGTGCGACGTACGCGCAGCCCAACATGACCACGAAGCCACCTACTGCCACCAGCGTGAGCATCTTGATCGCCCCTGCCATCAGGATGCAGATGCCCAAGACGAAACCCACGATGGCGAAGATCATGAGGTGCATACGTCGGCGGCGTGAAGACGCACCTCTTAGCGCGGAGACGAACTTGGGGTCTTCAGCCGCGAGCGCCTCTTCCATCTGCTCCAGCAGACGCTGCTCTTCTTCTGAGAGCGGCACCATGTCCTCCAGCCGACGAGGGTTGTGTCGGATTGTTCTCCTTAGTTTATGCCCGCAACCGGGACTCCGAAACCCAGCCGAGAAAATTGGTGAGGAAACCGTGCAGGACGTCGGCTTCAACCACTGTCGGCCAGCGTTCGGCTTGTGCCGTAGGGGACTGGCTCGTCGCTGCGCCCAGTCGACACGCTCTACCGGCCAGGACGAGCTCAGCCTCGGAACTTGCCGGCGGCTCAAGGACGTGGTATCTGGATCAGGGCCGCTGGCTGCACTGCTGACCTGCCGAACCTGGTGACTGCGTCGTCGACGGCCTTCTCGGCGTCTTCCCAGCCGTGGTCTCGTTGCCCCAAGCTGAGCTGGCGGGTCGCCTTGGCTGACTCGAGCAGGCCTTCGACACGGACGCCCACCAGGCGAATACGTGCTCGCTCTAGCCGCATGGCCGCGAAGAGGCCACCGGCTGTCGCATAGATCTCGGGGGTGAGATTGGTGGGATCTGGCAGCGTCCTGGAGCGGGTGATCGTGGTGAAATCAGCGAACCGGACCTTGATCGTGATGGTTCGGCCACACACTTTGGCGGCTCGCATCCGCGTCGCCACCTTGGTGGACAGCCGCAACAACTCTCTCAGCACCGTGACCGGGTCGTCGATGTCACGCCCAAACGTCTCATCCGACCCGATGCTGTGCTCTGGTTCGTCAGATCCGCGGCGTGCTTTCACCTGGCGGTCGTTTCCACCCCAGGCCAGCGTGTGCAAGCGCGCACCCAGCGAGCCCCCTAGGGCCCGCTGCAAGGTGGCCTTGGGGGTGTGCGCCAGGTCGCCGACAGTGCGGAGTCCGAGCCGATGCAGCTGCGATGCGGTAACTTCACCTACCCCCCACAGCTCCTCGACGTCCAGCGGATGCAAGAACGCTGTGACAGCAGCCTTGGGCACGACGATCAGGCCGTCGGGTTTGGCGCGCTGTGAGGCGAGCTTGGCCAGCTGGGTGGTCGCCGCCACCCCGACCGAACAGGTGATCCGCTGCTCATCTGTGATGCGAGCCCGAAGGTAGTCACCGATCTCGGCCGGTGAAGAGAACCGCCGCAGCGAACCGGCCACGTCGAGGAATGCCTCGTCCATCGACAGCGGCTCGACAACTGGCGTCACGCTACGGAACGTCTCCATGATCGCGTTCGAGGTGGCGCTGAACTGCTCGAAGTCAGGGGTTACTACGACGGCGTGCGGGCACATCCGACGAGCCCGTGACATCGGCATCGCCGAGTGGACGCCATAGGCGCGGGCGGCATAGGTGGCCGAGAGCACCACGCCGCGGCTGCCACCTCCAACGATGACGGGACGCCCGAGGAGCTCCGGTCGATCCCGGATGGCGACAGACGCATAGAACGCATCCATGTCGACATGAAGAATCGTGCACCCCATGTCATCAACCATCGTCAACTCCGGACAGCGAGCACGTGAAGCTGGGTCGCGACCGACATGAAATCAGGGTGCGTGGAGGCAGCGAACTCCAATGCCTGCAGGTCTTCGGCTGCTTCAAGGACGGAGTCGGCCACTCCACTGCTGATGTAGTCGGTGAAGACTCCGATGCCGTGCACGTCGACAACGTTTAAGCCGGCGGCGACCACCAGCGACTCGAGGTCTCTTCGAGAGAACCGACGTGGCACCGCACCACTGTTGTCGCTTCCTTGATCGGAGCCGATGAGCAGCGTGTGGGCATCGGCGAGGTGGCCGGCCAGGACATGGGCAAGGACGGCGGCGGACCACTGAGGTGCGACCAGGCTGAGATAGCCGCCGGACATGAGCACCGTCGCCATCCCATGCAGCGCCTGGGTGGTCTCATCGACGACCTCCAAAACTCCGTGGCAGACGACAACGTCAGCGCACGCCGGCGCGACCGCGTCGAGCAGGTTGGCTGCGTCTCCCAAGACTCCTCGGACGGTCGCGGTGACACCTGCTTCACAGGCACGTCGCTGCAACGCAGCGAGCGCATCGGGGCTGGGGTCCACCACAGTGATCCGATGGCCTTGCTCGGCCATCCGAACCGCCATGCCACCGGTGCCGCCGCCGAGGTCGACAATGTGGAGTTGTCGCGCCGAACCAGCCACTTTCGAGCGAGACCGCACAGCGGCCGATAAGCCGTCCCACACGACCGCGGCACGGATTGCGCCGCGACGACGCTCCACCACTCATGGCCTCCCTTGCTGAGTCGCCGGTGGCTCAACCCTAGAGCCCGGCGACTCCCTCTCCGTGCGGGCTCTCAAAGCCCGCGTCACCCTGCACTTCCTGGGCTGCTGTGCCACAACTTGCGTGGCACGCTCTTGGTGTCCACGCCTGCCGGCCGGATGTCGGAGTAGGGAGATTGCTTGAAGCCACTGGGGTGAACCAGCACTCGGCGCCTGCCCATGCCACCAGCGGTTGCGCCGCCCTCTCCCTCATCGCTTCCCAGGCTCGGCGCTCTTGCCATCACCGGGCGGGTGGATCTGCTTTCGGCGGCACCTTGGGCCGCCTGCTCACCGTCGAATCCCAGGGGCGGCTGGCTGATGATCTGATGCGCACCCACGAGCCCGTTGCGTTGCCAGGCGTCATACATCACCGGCAACTCCCAACATCCGGTCGCGCGCAACGAGACTCCCCTCGGCCCGGTACGGCGCAGCTCGCCTCGGACCACCAACAGCCAAGAGTGAAACAACGTCGCCGCATAGGGCCCCTGAGCGTCTTCGAAGAAGGTCGCGTCGATCGGGCCGGTGCCGTCGTCAAGGGTCAAGAAGACCACCCGGCGGCCGGACCTGATCGGGGGGGTCTGGGTGGCGACCTTGACCCCAGCCACCAACAGCTCTGACCTGCTGCGTCGACGTAGCAGATCACCCGACCAGGTCACCTTGAGCTCCTCAAGCATCGGGGCATAGAAGTCGACGACATGATGGCTGACGTCGAGCCCGAGAATCTCCAGCTCGGCCCGCACTCGCTCGGCGCCAGACATCTCCGGCAACCCCGACGCCTCGGACAAGGCAGGAGTGTCGCCAAGGTCGAGCGTCAGCTGCACTGCCCCGACTGGCGCGACCGGCTTGGCTGCCTGAGACTGCCCGGCGGCCAGCTCACGGGGATCGGTGGAGGGCTCGTGTTGGTCGGCGCCGGACCGAGCTCGAGGCCTGCGGCGTGGCGATGCGGCTCGCACTGCTCGATCGGTGGCACGGCTCCACCGGTCGAGCTCAACCACTTGGAGCAGCAGGTCGCGTCTGGTGACGGTGCCACGGCGGCGTACCGGAACCGACGATCCGATGCCGTAGATCGCATCCAGACCACCCGCCAGCACAAGACGTTCGGCAATTGGACGAGACACGTGGGCCCGCTGCCACAGGTCGGTAAGTGAGTGGAAGGGCCGGGCGGCGATCAGGCTGGCCACTTCGGCGTCGCTGATGCCTTTGACGTCGCGTAACGAAAGCCGGATCCCGTAGGCACGTCCATCGGGCAGGCCACTTTCTGGTGGGAGCCGAGGTGACCGACCAAGCACTTGGGGCGGCGGCTCGTCATGGATACCAACCTTTTCGACCCGGTAAACGTCGTCTGATGAGTTGACATCCAGCGGCAACACCGCGATTCCAAACTGGCGCGCGTCGTCGAGGATCAACCGCTTGGGATACATGCCCGGGTCATGGGTGAGCACTCCGGCGAGGAACGCCGCCGGATGGTGTGCCTTCAGCCACGCCGACTGGTAAGTCGGCAATGCGAACGCGGCAGCATGCGCCTTGCAGAACCCGAACGAGGCGAACGCCTCGAGCACCTCCCAGACGCGTCGCACGATGAGGGTGGAGTAGCCACGGCTCATTGCCCGAGGAAAAAACCAGACCTTGACCTCCTCTTTGCCTTCCCGGTCGCCGAGACCTCGACGTGCCTCATCGGCTTCGGCGAGGGTGCACCCAGTGAAGGTGGCGATCATCTCGACCACCTGCTCATGGAACACCACCACGCCACAGGTTTGAGCGAGAACCGGCTCCAGGTCAGGGTGAAGGTATTCGGGTCTGGTCCAACCTTGGCGGACCCGGAGAAATGGGTTGACCATGTCGCTCTTGACCGGCCCGGGCCGAAACAGCGAGATGTCGATGATGATGTCTTCGAAGGTTTCGGGGGCGAACTTGCCGACCAGCTCGCGCTGCCCCGGTGACTCGATCTGAAAGCAGCCGAGCGTCTTGGTGCTCTGGATCAGGGTGTACGTCGCCGGGTCGTCACGGGGGACCTGTGTCTCGTCGTCGATGTCCACATCGACGACGTGGACGCGGCTGATCTCATCGATCGCATGCGCCATCGCCGACTGCATCCGGATGCCGAGCACGTCGAGCTTGAGCAGGCCCAGATCCTCGACATCGTCCTTGTCGAACTGGCTCATCGGGAACCCGAGATAGCTGGCCTCGACTGGGGTGCGGTCAAGCAGGGTGGCGTCGGACAGCAACACTCCGCATGGATGCACCGCGATGTGGCGAGGCAGCCCGTCGAGCCTTTCGACCAGCCCGAAGAACACCTCGAGACCCAACTCATCGAGGCCCGAGGCTTGCAGCTCGGGAAGCTCACTAAGGGCAGCGCGGGCATCCTTGGCCCTAATGTGCGGGAAGGCCTTCGCGATGGAGTCGATTTCACCGGGGGGCATCCCCAATGCGGCGCCTACATCGCGGATGGCGTGGCGGACCCGATAGGTGTCCATCATCGACACCGCAGCACAGCGGTTGCCGGTGTAGTTGGCCAAGATCTGCTCGTAAACCTCGGTCCGGCGGGCAGACTCCACATCAATGTCGATGTCGGGCAACGCTTGGCGCAGCGGAGACAAGAAGCGCTCCATCAGCAAGCCGTAACGCAGCGGGTCGACACCGGAGATGCCGAGCAAATAATTGACGAGGCTGCCGGCTCCTGATCCTCGAGCCGCAACCCGAACCCCCATCTTCTGGATCAAGTCGACGACGTCGGCGACGGTCAAGAAATAGGCGGAGTAGCCAAGCTGGGCGATCACCGAAAGCTCGGCATCCAGACGCGCGGCGACTGCACGGACGACACTGTGCTGGTCGGCGGCGTAGCGCCTCCCGATGCCGGCATCACAACGAGCGCGTAGCACCGCGTCACCGGAGGCGGCACCGGCTGCTGCTGCGCTGGTGATGTCGAACTCCGGAAAGTGGACCTCGCCGAGCCCAAGGTCGGCACGCGGGTCGACAGCGCATCGATCGGCAACCACACGGGTCCGGGCGACCAACCGGTCGGCGGCGCGTGAATCGAAACCGGCGAACCGGCAGATCTCATCGGCAAGGTCGGCCATCTCCTTGCCGGTCTTCAAGAAACCTTCGGCGTTGGCCCGGTCGACATGGCGCAGGTCGAGGGGGACGAGTCGGCGCACGGAGTCGAGGATGTCAACAGCCGGCGCATCGCACCGGTCGGCGTAGCGCACCGCATTGGTCAGCACGACGTCGTAACCTGCCGACGTGGCGACTCCCGCCATCCGGGCGGCATGCGAACTCGACCCCGGCCCCACGCCCCTGCTGCGATGGGAGACCACCTCGACGAACAGATTGGCAGGGTCGGTGACGTCTTGCCAATCGCGAAGCACCGCACGAGCCAAGTCATCACGGCGAAGGGTGGCCGCCCACCCCAGCTCAGACGTCGGCCCCAGCATGAGGACCATGTCGTGACCTGCGGTGAGGTCACACAGGTGCTCCCGGATCAGCTCCCGCGTGGCTACCGGGACCCCGCGCTCGCCTCGCAGATGGGTGGCCGACACCAGGCGACACAACGCTGCCCACCCAGCCTTGCTGCCGGCCAGCAGGGTCACTCGGGGATGGCGGCGGTCATGGTCACGGTAAGGGCCACCGCGAGCTGGAGACATCCGGGCGCCTGTCAAGGGATGAGAATCACTCACCCGATATCCCGGCACCACCAGCCCCGACGGCTCGGTGGCCAGGTCGACACCCAAGATGGGGCGGACCCCATGTGACATGCAAGCCTTCGCGAAACGTACGGCGCCGTAGACCCCGTCTCGGTCGGTCAACGCCAAGGTGTCCATGTCGGCCTCGACAGCTCGTTGGACGAGCCGATGCGGATGAGACCCGGCGTACTTCAACGAGTAGCCGGACGCCACATGCAGGTGCACGAAGGGATCCACGGCCAGCACCTAACCCGCTGTTTTCGTCTGCTGCGCATCACCGAACGCCACCAGGCTCGTCGCAGCCAAGGAACGCGCCGGGCTGCCTGAGGTGGCGGAGCTGGCGGTGCTCAGTCGATGCTGCAGACCAGCTGCCATTGCCCACCTCCCCAGTCGAAGGCGAGATCGAACACTCCGCACCCCATCATGGCCGCAGACTCAGTTGACTCAGCAGATTTGGCTACGGCGGCCCGACCGCGACCCGCCTCGACTCTCCACACCTCACGCTCACCGAGCAGGTCGGCGCCTGCGTTGGGCGCTAAGGACTCCGAGCCCAGCGCGAGCGCTGCGAATCCATCCCCGGCGACACGCTCGTCACTCCCCGGATCACTGGCATGAGAATCACCGGCGCTCAAACCAAGAAGTGCCGACACTCCTGGCTGCTCCCACCAGGCGCCGGTCTCGATCCAGTGGGCAACCACCTCGGTGACCAACCACAGCCGCCCACGCCACAAAAACTGCTCGGGAGCCTCCAGGCCGCCGACCAACCCTCGACGCACCTCAACAGGCTCGTGATAACGACGCACGGCACACCTTGCCTTCCCCTCGGTCACCGGGTGAGGATGGGGGTCGAAGCCACCCCCACCCGGCAAACCGCTTCACGAGTGGGCCGCGAAACTCCACCCGAGTCTCGAACGTTTGTTCGAACACTGAGAATAGTAAACCCCGTCGGCGACAGTCAGTCAAGCCCTCGATCGAACTCATCAGCGACCACCACCGCGACCGGTGAGCTCCGGGTAGAGATCCGGTTGGCTCGCGTAACCGTGCGTCGCTCTACCGGCAGGTAGCTCCTGAACCGGGCGTAGCACCAACGGTGCTGCCTTGGTGAATGGAACGCATCGGTGTGCGGGAGCTTCGTCAGAGCGCGTCGTGGGCTCTAAGGTCGATGCATGAGTAGCCGCGACGAATCCCCTGGACCGCACCGAAGCATTGCCAATGTCACCGCCGAGCTGCACCGGCTGGGTGCGGCCGGTTCGGTGACGACGCTGCCCGACTCGGCAAGGACCGCGCAGGCAGCCGCGGCTGGTCTGGGTTGCGAGGTGGGAGCGATCGCGAACTCGCTGATCTTCGACGCCGACGGCTCGCCGGTTTTGATTCTCACCTCCGGCTCCCACCGTGTCGATACCGCCAAGGTCGCCGCCCGCATCGGTGTCGACGCGTTGAACCGAGCCGCGCCCGAGTTTGTGCGCGCCCACACTGGTCAGGCCATCGGCGGAGTCGCCCCGCTCGGGCATCCTTTCCCCATCCCGACCTATCTCGACCGGGCGCTGGCCGCCTACGACACCATCTGGGCGGCTGCCGGGCACTCGCACGCGGTCTTCAATTCGACGTACGACGAGCTGCTCACGCTCACCAAAGCCACCGAAATCGATGTCGACTAAAGGCCCGGCATCTCGCGAACTGACCATGCCGGTTTGTCTAAGAGCCCGGGTTTGAGACGATGGGCGCTGCATCGAGCGCACATCAATCCAAGCACATCACCCATGGTCAGGAGCATCCGTGAGCGAAGAGGACGACAGCTGGAAGCAGCAGGTCCTGGTTGGCGTCGCGATGTTGATCGTCGTGGGCCTGCTCATTGGGGGGATCGTCGCCTGGATCGGCCTGAAGGCGGCCGACGTCGCAGGTCTCACCAGCAACAGTCCGACGACGTCTGCGCCGTCCTTCCCCTCGACCGCACCCCCTAGCTCGCCGTCGCCGACCAAGTCGACAAGCCCCGCGCCGACGACCACGAGCGTGCTTCCTCCGTCGGGGACACCCGGATTTTCGTTGACCGCCAGCCCGACGACCGTCACCAGCTATCAGAAGATCTACCTCACCGGCAGCTACCCGGGCTCCGACGGGGCGACACTCCAAGTGCAACGCGAGGAGAACGGGGTCTGGGCCGACTTCGCGACCGTGACCGCCACCGTGAGCGGCGGCTCGTACACGACGTACATCGAGTCAGGTCACACCGGCTTGAACAACTTCCGGCTCATCGACAAGTCCAACGGCTACACCTCCAACGTCGCAATCGTCACGATTCGCTGACGCACGTCACCACCTGCCCCCCTGCAGCGGTCGCCGATCGCTGCAGAGTGCGCCGATCCGGCCGCGGTGAACGCTGACGCGCTCGTCGTCCGCCGCCAACGCGGATGGTCAACGCACGACCACGTCGGCGGCCCGGACGTAAGCCATCCGGTGTCCGAACCAGATCTCGTAGTACTTGTCATGACCGATCACCACGGTGTGATCCTTCGGAACCGCGTTGTTGAAGGTCTGCGCGTAGTAATAGTCGGTCGGGATCGAGCCGTCCGCGAGCACATACCGCTGACCGGACACAATCGTGTATTGCAGCGGAGTCACCGTCTGGTAGGGAATCTTGGCCGGGTAGGCGGATTGTTCGGGGTAGGCGCGACCGTACACGGGGACAGTGGTCCGTCCCGGTGCCGCGCTCACCGTCTGTCCATGGGCGGGAACCACCGCAGCCGGGGAGTTGTGTATCCAGCCGAGTTGGCCGAGATACCAGACGCCAAGCCAACCATGCGGAGCCCTTGCTGCGATCACAAGCCGCTGTCCGGCGTCCACGCGTGCCCCGATGTCGGCGACGTCAGTGGTGGAGTACGACCCGTCCGGGTGCAAGCCGATGTCCTTCACCAGCGGTGATGATTGCCTGGGCGCGGTGTGCACGTAGACGAAGTTGGTGCCCTGGGTGGGGCACAGACCGGTGTTCGGGCCGTTGCAGTCGGTGACGATCTGCCGGTTGCGGTTGAACCCCGGCGCCACGGTCACCACGTTGGGGGTGGGGTGCGCGGCAGGACGCAACGGCGCGCCGAGCAACTGCATGTAGTGCTGCCAGTCCCAATACGGACCCGGATCCCAGTGCATGCCTTGCACCAAGTCGGGGGTAATGCCGGGGACTTGATCATGCCCGATGATGTGGCCGCGATCCAACGGAATGTTGTACTCGTGTGCTAGGTAGCGAACAAGCCTGGCGGAGTTTTCATACATTGCTTCGGTGTACCAGGTCGCGCCCTGGGCGGCGAAGCCCTCGTGCTCGATTCCGATGCTGTGCATGTTGACGTACCAGTTGCCGGCGTGCCAGCCGACGTTCTTGGCGTCCAGGTGCTGCGCGACGTGACCGTCACTGGAGCGGATCGTGTAGTTCCACGCAAGGTACGTCGGGTCTTGCACCAGCTGCAGGGCTGAGTCGTAGGAGCCTTCGGTGTCGTGGATGACGATGTAGTCGATCTTCATGTCGTGCGGCCGGTTGGCCAGATCGTGGTTGCCGTAGGCGTACGGATCGGGCTTGCCATACCATACGTACGGCGCCGGCACCCACTCGCACGCGAGCGTTCGTGGGCAGTCGATGTGGGAGCGAGCGGCCGCTGTGGTCTGCTGCTGGATGCGCGGGACGACCAGGCTCGGCTGGGCGCGCAGCCACAGGCGCTGGCCGTCGTTGGTGACGCGCGCCTCCCCGGACTTGATCTGGCTGAACACCTCCTGTGCGAAGACGTCGGCGTCTTGGGTGCCCAGGCTGCCGCTATAGGTGCGCACGGCGGCGTACCACGACGGCACGGATGTCGCAGTGCCGGTGGTGCCGCCTTGTCGTTGCTGGTACGACGCCAGCAGCGCGGCGCCCCCGCAGATGTTGGCGGCAGTGCTCGACTTGAGCGTCTGCTTGGCGAGTTGTGTGAGCGAGGCCGCCTGATTGAGGGTGTGCAGGGAGCTCGGCCCGTTGGTCGAAATCAGCGATCCGTCGCCCTTGGCGCTTTCGGCGCCGACCGTGACATCGGTCAGGTTCATCGGACCGTAACCGCCGGACGTGCTCGGCGATGCACCGTGGTTGTCCCACCGTGACTCCAGGTAAGACACGCCGAGCAGCACCGACAGCGGCACCCGATAGGTCTTGGCGGCCGCCACGAAGACACGCTGGCGATACGACGTCGCAGCGCCGGGCGCGACCGCGCTCAAACACTCGTGCCCGGTTTGCTGGTCAGACGACGAAGACGAGGAAGGCGGCGCGGCCCCGAACGCGAAACCGGAAGCGGTGAGCGCGAGTGCGCTGCTGCCGGCTGCTACGGCCAAGAGGCGGCGACGAGCTGAGTGCGGCATGACATTCTCCTACGGCGACGGCTGCGAGCAGAACCAATAAAGCCAACCACATACCCCGGTGGCCCGGCAATGGGGCGCGGCCAACCCAACCTGCGACCGGGTCGATGCCTGAGTGCCTTCCAGTTGCGCGATGACATGCTCGGTGTCTTTGGTGAGACCGTCATCAAGGAGCTCACTACGGCCGCGCTTGCCGCTCTCGACCAGGCACGGGTCCCCGACGCCGAGGCGGTGACAGCGCAGCGCCTGTTGGCCGAGCGAGCCACCGATCGAACGGTGTGACGCCCGGTCAGACGATGACCTGGGCGCGCCGGCGCACCTCCTTGCCTCTGTCCTCGCGCAGTGCGTCGATTGGCCGGCCCGGGAGTGAGTCGTCGGCCGTGAACAGCCACTCGAGCGACTCGTCCGCACTCAACCCTCGGTCGGAGAGCAGGGTGAGTGTTCCGCTCAGGCCTTTGACGATCATGCCGTCTTGGAGGAACCCGGCGGGAACGCTGAGCTCTGCCGTACCCTCTCGGCGTACCAGCAGCAGTTGGTGTTCACGAGCAAGCTGTCGCACCTTGCTGACACTCAACCCGAGCAGATCGGCCGCCTGTTGAGCGGTGAGCCAGGAGTCCACGAGACGGTCAGCAGGTCCGATCATCCGACTAGCCTGCCACGGCGCCCGAACGGTGTGGTGTGGCCTATGCCGGTGCCGCGGGCGGCTCCGTCCGTCTCCTGGCACCCGGCGGGGTTCCCGGCCGGGCAGGCGCTGGGACCGTAAACTCCTACCGTGCCTGGTCGCGGCGTGCCCCCCGATCCGATGGTCGGGCGTCTGCTCGACGGCCGCTATCGAGTGGGCGACAAGATCGCGCGTGGCGGCATGGCGTCGGTGTACGAAGCGACCGACCTGCGGCTGGACCGGAAGATCGCGCTCAAGGTGATGCCTGATGTGCTGGCCGACAACGAGGACTTCAGTCAGCGCTTCGTGCGTGAGGCGCGGGCGGCGGCGCGACTGACGCACCCCAACGTCGTCGCGGTCTACGACCAAGGTGACGACAACGGTGTGCTGTTCTTGGCGATGGAATACGTCGAGGGGCGACGCACGTTGCGTGACTTGCTCCGCACCGACGCACCGCTTTCACCGCCGCGGGCGCTCGGCCTGCTGGAAGGGATGGTGCAGGCGCTCGCCGCCGCACATGAGTCCGGCATCATCCACCGTGACGTCAAGCCGGAAAATGTGCTGATCAGCCCCCGCGGCCAGGTCAAGGTCGCCGACTTCGGGTTGGCGCGTGCAATCAGTTCCTCGACTGCGGCCACCGCGACCGGTGGTGTCTTGTTGGGGACAGTCTCCTATCTCGCCCCTGAGCTGGTGACAGACGGCACCGCAGATGCGCGCTCTGACGTCTACGCGCTGGGTGTCGTGTTGTTCGAGATGTTGACGGGAACCAAACCCCATGTCGGCGACACCCCGATCCAGGTCGCCTACAAACACGTGCATGACGACGTGGCGTCCCCCTCTTCCGTCGTGCCGGGTCTGCCGGGCTATCTCGACGCCTTTGTCGCTCGTGCCACTGCGCGTCAGCGCGACCTCCGCCCGGCCGACGCGCATGTGATGTTGCAGCAACTGCGTCGCGTCCGCCGTGCGATCGACAACGGTGTGCTGGACGACCAAGAGCTCACCGACGACTTGACCCTGTTGCTCCTGGCCCCCGCTGGCGTCGCGCCTCTTGATGGCGTCGCTGTGCGCGTTGGCGCGCCCGCCGCTGGGGGAGGCAGCCATGAAATCGGGGCTCATCGAGCGACTGGCTTCGATCCGCTCCAGAGTCTCCAGCCGGCTCTTGCCGAGCTCGGCTCGCGAGGCGAACCCACCCTAGTCGCCGAACGGTTCTCAGCCGGCCCCGCGGGCGCGCGACGCCAAACCAGCCGGCAGCTCCCAGCCGCTGCCGCACGCCCGCCGTCGGCCGCTGGCCCGTCAGGCGGCCCCGCGGTCCACAAACGCTGGCGCGTCGGCTGGCTCGCGCTGCTCGTCGTGCTGGTGTTGGCGGCCGGTGCCGGGGTGACTGGTTGGTACTACGGCGTGGGCAGGTTCCAGAACACCCCGGACCTCATCTCACTAAGCCAGCAATCGGCCAAGACCAAACTCGCCGACACCGGGCTCAGTCTGGTGATCACCACCACCGCCTACTCCGAAACCGTGCCGGCCGGACACATCCTGTCGACTCGTCCCGCGCCCGGCGACAACGTCCTCAAACACGGCACCGTCGATGCGATCCTGTCCAAGGGTCCCGAGCGCCACAGCGTGCCTGATCTCGATGGGCTGACCGCGACTCGGGCCGCCAACGTGCTTCACCACAACGCACTGCGGGTTGGCGCCACGGACCTGGTGTGGAGTGACACGGCCGCCAAGGGGATGGTGATCGATTTCCGGCCCAAGACCGGGACGCAGCTGAGGCGGGACGCCGCGGTCACCATGGTGGTGAGCAGGGGTCCGGAGCCGATCACGATTCCCAACGTCGTCCGGTCCAGCGCAATCAACGCGAAGGACACGTTGACAAGCCTCGGCTTCGTGGTGGACGTCTCCCAGCGGTACGACGACGTGGTCCCCGGCGGTGACGTCGTGGCCGAGCGGCCCGGCGGCGGCATCGGCCACAAGGGTGATCACGTCGCGTTGGTGGTCAGCCTTGGGCCGCACCTGGTTCAGGTTCCAGATGTCAGGACGTGGAGAATCGCCGACGCTAAGGCCGCCCTGACTGGGGCGGGGTTCAAGGTCGACGTACGCGAGAGCAGTATCAACTTCGGCCTCGGCTTCGTGGTGAAGGAGTCGCCTGGAGGCGGCAGCATGGCGCCGCACGGGTCGACAATCAGTGTCACGATCGTCTGACAATGCAACCCAACACGTGTGCAATCCGCACGAGCCACCGGGCTCTCAGGGCCGCTGGGTGACACCTCGCCGGTCAGCCGCGCTCCCCACGCTCTCGTTGCTCAGCGTCACTGCCGCGTGGGGGTCGACGTTCTTCTTGATCAAGGATCTGCTCCACCAGATCTCGGTCTTGGACTTCCTGTCGATCCGGTTCGCGATCGCGGCGGTCGCGTTGTTCTTAGCGGCACCGCGGTCGGTGTTCCGACTCTCTCGGCGCGACCTGAAGCTAGGTGCCATTCTCGGAGTCGTCTACGGGTCGGCGCAGGTGCTGCAGACGGTCGGCCTCGAAAGCACACCTGCCAGTGTGTCCGGCTTCGTCACCGGTATGTACGTCGTCGGAACGCCCGTCCTCGCCGCGTTGCTGTTCCACGAGCGGATCGGCACCGTGGTCTGGGTCGCCGTGGGCGCCTCTACCGCTGGGCTCGCCTTCCTGTCCTTGCAGGGTCTGACGGTGTCCGGCGGCGTGGGGCTGACATTCGCGTCGGCGATGCTCTATGCGCTGCACATCCTCGGATTGGGGCGATGGTCAAAGCCCGCCAATGCGGTTGGCCTGTCGGTGATCCAGATGACGATGATCGCGCTGTTGTGCACGTTGGCCGGCGCCCCCAATGGGATTGGTGTGCCGCAGACCACGTCCGGCTGGCTGTCACTGTTGTACATGGCGCTAGTGGCCGGGGCGTTGGCGCTGCTTGCGCAGACATGGGCACAGGCGCATCTGGCCGCCACTCGGGCCGCCATCATCATGACCATGGAGCCGGTTTGGGCAACGTTCTTCGCGGTGATCTTCGGGGGTGAGACACTGACCCTCAGGATGGTGGTGGGCGGCCTGTTCGTGCTGGGCGCCATGTATCTCGTGGAGCTGGCGCCTCGTCGCAAGGTCGAGGGCGAGGTGCCTCACCTCACCGTCTAAACCCTCCGCCGACCCGTCAGGTTTGTCCCGCCCACCCGCCAGGTTTGTCCCGCCCACCCGCCAGGTTTTCCCCGCTGACCCGCCAGGGTTTGTCCCACCGACACGTCAGGAAATGCGGTTCTGCTGCACGGTGGGCGAGGAGGGAGCGAAAGCGAGCGTCTCGAAGCACCGCTTGGCCGGGCAGTTGTGGTTTCGAGACGGCCGCGAAGCGGCCTCCTCACCACAGTGAATGCGCGGACTCCTCACCACCGTGAATGCGCGGCCTCCTCAACACCGTGAAGGCGGCCGGTCAACCACCGTGAAGACGACCGCCAGGTGTGGCCGAGGACTGAGTGGCTCATGATGTCTCGGTGGACCGAACGAGCAGAATCACTGTCGGCGACGTGGAGTTGTTCGTGCGTGAGATTGGTCCCGACAAACCGCCAGCTCCGCCCTTGGTGGTGATTCACGGTGGACCGAGCTGGGATCACAGTTATTTGCTCCCCGGGCTCCTGCCGGTGTCGAGCCGACGACACGTGGTCGCGTTCGACCTGCGCGGCTGCGGCCGCAGTAGTCGCGATCTGGGCCCAGATGCCTATCAACCGGAGCTCGTCGTCGAGGATCTCGCCAGACTGATCCGAACTCTCGGTCATGAGCACGTCGATGTCATCGGCTTCTCGACCGGCGGCCAGGTGGCACAACTTTTCGTCGAGGCATATCCGCGATTGGTACGTCGGCTGGTGTTGGCCTCCACGACGGCGTACTCAGATATAGCACTTCACCTGCGGGGCTGGGAGGAGTACGAGCGCAGAGTCGCTACCGCCCCGTCTCCCGTGGATGGTCTCGATAATCTGGCTACGACCATGCGGTGGGCCATCCACGGCGCGACCACGGCGATCTGGAATCTCGACCTCCTCCACGAATACCTGACGCTTTTGGACCAGGTCAGATTCTCCGGGGACTGGCTCGAGCCCTTTAGAGCTGGGCGGCTCCATCCGTGGCGACCGCAGGATCCCGAGCGGGTCTTGGGTGACCTGGACCGACCAATTCTGATCCTGCATGGCGCCCAGGACATGGTGTTCACCGTCCAACTGGCGCTTCGATTGCACGAAGCGGTGCCCGGCAGTCAGTTGCAGGTCATCGAGCAATCGGGCCATATGGCGCAGTTCGAGCAACCGGAGCGCTGGTCGAAGGCCGTGATCGACTTCCTCACGCGTGAGTGTCCATCAGAGCCTGGAGAACCTCGATGAGCTGTGTCGGCCAACGTGGCGGAGCCTGCGACGCTAACTGCCGTCAGTGGGTGGGTAGGTGATGACATGCAGGCGGCAGAGCCAGTGATGGAATGTGCGGATGCTCTTCGCTGACACACCGAGACGCACGCAGGCCAACGCCGCAATCATCGAGGGCTTCTTCGGGTTGATGTGGTTCGGTTGGGGGCAGGAGGGCCCCCCGGCCTGGGCGTGGATCGTCCTTATCGTGGGCGCCGTGCTCGCCGTACTGGTTCGGATTGGGGGAATCATGACAGTCCGCCGAACACGCGGTGAGCCGTCACCGTTGAGTGGGCCTGGTGCGAGGAAGCGGTACAAGATCATCGTTGCAACCGAGGTCGGCCTGTGCGGGCTTGGCGCCGCGATTCTGGGAGCTACTGGCCACTGCGAGTTCATCGCCGCCTGGGTCTGTCTCGTGGTCGGAGTCCACTTCTTGCCGCTGGCGCGCGTGTTCCCGCAGATCGGCATGATGGGCTTGGCGGTCGCGGTTTCGGTCGTGAGCCTCGCGGCATTTGCGGTTGGGGCGACGACGTCGGTGCCCCGAGCACCGACACCGGGCTCGGCGCCGGTGCTTGCTTGCTCGGGCACGGCGCATCGTTGCTGGGTGGGACTGCTCGCGCGATGGGTACGACATGACGGCGCCGCAGGGTGATAAGGAAAGGGAGACAGTTGTGAAGGACGCGATAGGGGCGGGCACCGTGATGATCGCCGGACAGGACGGGGACCCGATCGCGGCGTACGCCGCGCAGGCACTGGACAATGCGCGAGCCGGCGGCGTCGTCGTCATCCACCACATGCCCGGCTTCGACGAGGCGACCAAGGAGATCACCCGCCGTTTCGCGACATGGGGATACGCCGCGATTTGCCCCAACCTGCACTATCGCGAGGCGCCCGATGCGGCTCCCGACGACGCGGCCGCAGCGGTCCGTGCTGCCGGCGGCGTACCCGACGACCGGCTCGTGGGAGACGTCTCAGAGGCCGTCGACTACCTGCGAACATTGCCAACCAGCAACGGCAAAGTTGGAGTAATCGGCTACTGCTCCGGGGGCCGGCAGTCCGTGCTTGCCGCGTGCAGCCTGCCGCTCGACGCTGCCGTCGACTGCTACGGAGCCTTCGTCGTACGCACGCCGCCCGAGGGGTCAGGAATGTCCGCCACACCCATCGTCGACCTGCTACCCGAGCTGTCGTGCCCACTATTGGGGCTGTTCGGCAGCGAGGACCGAAATCCTTCGCCAGCAGACGTCTGCGAGCTGGACGAACGGCTAGCCGAGGCGGGCAAGCCACACGACCTCCACTCATTCGCGGGGGCCGGTCACGGTTTCTTCGCGGTCGACCGCCCGAGCTACCGGGTCGAGGCCGCCCAGCAAGGCTGGGAGCGCATTCGTGACTTCTTCGGCCGTCACCTCGACGTACATCCGGGTTAGGTGAAGTCATGTGCACTTACCACACCGAGCGTCGAGCGATCGAGGGCAGCGGCAAGGGACCGAATGGGTGGTTCTCGCTCTCATCGGCGACCGTCTACTACGATCACCCCGTCCACGCGATGGCGGAGCACACTCTCAACATCGACTTCGCCAACCCTGCCAAGGGACCGGGCGCACGGGTGGCCGTCGAGCTGACCGCCGAGTCGGCGATCATGCTCGTCGATGCGATCAGTGCGGCGCTGGCGAGTGCGCAAGAGCGGGAGATCCGCTGGTCCGTCCGGAGTGTCGGCCGCCGGGTCCCGCAATGGCTCTTGTGACTCTTCCGTGGGTCATTTTCGGCCGGGGAGGTGGGTTGCGGGGAATCTCGACCGGGCTAAGGCTTCACGCCGCGTTTGAGCACTTCGGCGGCAGTGGCCGTTTGCTCCGCGGTGACGTTGAGATGCGTGACAGCGCGTACGACGTTTGGGCCGACCGCCGATACCAGCACCCCTTCGGCCTGGCAGCGAATGACGAGACCGGCGGCGTCGTCGATCGGGATCACCACGATGTTGGTGTCCACGGTCTGCTCGTCGACACCAGCAGCAGCGGCAAGCATGCGCGCATGCGCATGGTCGTCGGCGAGCCGATCGAGGTTGTGTTCAAGAGCGAACAAGCCGGCTGCGGCCAACAGCCCAGCCTGTCGCCAGCCGCCCCCGAGTCTCTTGCGCCAGACCCGAGCCTGCGCCACCCGGTCGTGGCTGCCGAGCATCAACGAACCGACTGGCGCTCCGAGCCCCTTGGAAAGCGAGACCATCATGGTGTCCGCGACCTGGCCCCCCAGCTCCGCTAGCGGCGTGCCCGTGGCGACGTGCGCGTTCCACACACGCGCGCCATCTACGTGCACGCCGATGCCCACGCGATCGGCGAACGCACGCACCGCATGCAAATCGGCGAGCGGCTGAACCCGACCGCCCGCGAAGTTATGAGTGTTCTCCACAGACACACAGGCGGTTCGGACGAAGAACGGCCCGAGATCCGGCGCGAACAACTGCTCGATGGGGCCCAGCTCCGCTGCGCCGCACGGATGCGTCCAAGTGCGCATGGTCAGGCCCGTAAGCGCACCATGGGCACCCAGCTCGGCTCGAGCGATGTGTGCAGACGACTCACACAACACCTCCTCGCCGACCCCAACCAGCGCGCGCACGGCCAGCACGTTCGCCATCGATCCGGTCACCGTAAACAGCGCGGCGTCGAAACCGAAGAGCTCGGCAACCCGTTCTTCCAGGGCACGCACCGTCGGGTCCTCGCCGTACACGTCATCACCGACGTCGGCCGCCGCCATCACCCGTCTCATCTGTTCAGACGGCGCCGTGACCGTGTCGCTGCGCAGGTCGATCATGCCCCGGCCGCTGTCACCAAAGCCCGGGTACGTGACGCATCGATCACCGGTTGCCGATCAGGCATTATGCCGCTTCTCGCGCAGCATTTCGGCCACCAAGAAGGCCAACTCCAACGATTGGGTGCGATTGAGCCGGGGGTCGCAGACGGACTCGTAGCGGTGCCGCAGCCCGTGTTCGTCGAGCGCCTCTCCTCCGCCAACACACTCGGTCACGTCGGAGCCGGTCAGCTCGACATGCAGACCACCCGGCCAGGTGCCGAGTGCGTGGTGCACCTCGAAGAATCCCCGCACCTCTTCGATCACGTCGTCGAAATTGCGCGTCTTGTAGCCGGTCGACGTCTCGAACGTGTTGCCGTGCATCGGGTCGGTCACCCAGGCGACCTGCGACCCCGCCGCTGTCACCTTGTCGACCAGGTCGGGGAGCACATCACGGATCTTGCCTGCTCCCATCCGGGTGACGAAGGTCAACCGACCTGGCTCATTGTCGGGGTTGAGTCTGGACGCCAGCGCCACCGCGTCATCCGCGGTCGTGGCCGGCCCGAGCTTCACGCCAATCGGATTACGCACCCGCGACAAGAGTTCGACATGGGCATGGTCGAGCTGCCGAGTCCGCTCGCCGATCCACAAGAAATGGCCGGAGACGTCGTACGGCGCCCCGGTGCGCGAGTCGACTCGGGTGAGCGCATGCTCGTATTCCAAGATCAGCGCCTCGTGACTGCTGTGGAACGTGACCCGATGCAGCTCGTGGGACTCCGCCCCGATCGCCTTCATGAAGTCGAGCGCCTTGTCGATGTCGCCAGCCAACTTCTCGTAGACGGCGCCAACCGGGCTGGTGCGCACAAAGTCGGTGTTCCAGGCGTGCATCTGACGCAGGTCCGCGTAGCCACCTTGCAAAAAGGCGCGGCACAGATTCAAAGTGGCGGCCGACGAGTGGTACATCTGGACCAGCCGCTGCGGGTCAGGGCATCGATCCGCCGCAGTGAAGGCAGCACCGTTGACCGCGTCACCGCGATACGCGGGCAGCCGCTGACCGCCGCGAGTTTCGACATTGCTGGAGCGCGGCTTCGCGTACTGCCCGGCTATTCGGCCCAGCTTCACCACCGGCACCGACGCGGCGTACGTCAGCACGACAGCCATCTGCAACAGCACCTGAAGCTTGGCCTGGATGTTCTCTGCAGTCACTCCCTCGAACGTCTCGGCGCAGTCGCCGCCCTGCAACACGAACGCCCGGCCGGCGACTACCGCCGCCAACTGCGCCTTGAGCTCATCGCACTCGCCGGCGAACACCAGCGGCGGCAGTCGGCGCAACCGCGAAACGACTGCGGCCACCTCGCCTCGGTCACGCCACACCGGCTGCTGCTCAGCTCCCAGCGAATGCAGCTGCTCGAGCGTGGGGATGGGCACGTCGGCAAGCGTAATCGACTGGCCCGACCAGAGAGCGCCCCGGCTGTACGACGCCGCAACGGTCCGGATCCTCGGTGCCGGTCGACCGAGCCGGCCCCCCGTGCTGTGAGCCGGTTTTTAGAGCCCGCATAGACAGGGAGTCGCCGGGCTCTCGGGCTCTTAGCCGAACAGCACCTCGGCCTCGGCATACTGCGACGGGTCGACGGTCTTCAGCTCACGGGTTGCTTCGTTGAGGTCGATGCGCACGATGTCGGTGCCACGCAGGGCGACCATTGTGCCGAAATCGCCGTCGTGGACCGCAGTGATCGCATGCAGGCCGAACCGAGTGGCCAGCCAACGGTCGAATGCCGTGGGGGTGCCACCACGTTGAATGTGCCCCAGGACGACGGCTCTGGCCTCCTTGCCGGTTCGGCCCTCGATCTCTTGGGCGAGCCGGTCACCGATGCCGCCGAGACGGACGTGACCGAAGGCGTCCTGGTCACCGGTCACCGACTCCATCGACCCTTCCACCGGGACGGCACCCTCGGCGACCACGATGATCGGTGCGTACTGCAGCTTGAAACGTCGCTCGACCAGCTCGCAAACCTTCTCGATGTCGAACGGCTGTTCGGGAAGCAAGATTATGTTCGCGCCGCCGGCCAGTCCCGAATGCAAGGCGATCCAGCCCGCATGCCGCCCCATCACCTCGACCACAAGGACCCGATGGTGGGATTCGGCCGTGGTGTGCAGGCGATCGATGGCCTCCATTGCGATGTTCACGGCAGTGTCGAAGCCGAAAGTGAAGTCGGTGCCGCTGAGGTCGTTGTCGATTGTTTTGGGTACGCCGACAACCTGTACGCCCGACTCCACGAGCTTGGCCGCGACCCCCAAGGTGTCCTCCCCACCGATCGCGATCAGCGCGTCAACCCGGTTGGTCTCCAGGTTGGCCCGGATCAGGTCGACCCCGCTCTCGACTCCGAACGGATTGGTCCGCGATGACCCGAGGATCGTGCCGCCTCGAGGCAGAATCCCCCGAACCTGAGGGATCCCAAGCTCACTGGTCTGGTTCTCCAACAAACCACGCCAGCCGTCACGGAACCCGATCAGCTCAAAGCCGTACTCGCTGACTCCCTTGCGTACGACGGCGCGTATCACCGCATTCAACCCCGGGCAGTCCCCGCCTCCGGTCAACACCCCAACCCGCATCTGCTTTTCCTTTCGCTTTAGAACCCGCTCTACGCGCCGACACTCGGGTGAGGCGGTAGTTCACTTAGGCGGGGAGCCTTGCGGACCGGAGTCTGGTGGTTGGAGGCGGGGCGACCCGCTTCCAGATCGGTCGGAAACCGGCTGGTCGATGGGCGTTTCCTCCGATGTCCCTGCGGTCTTCTCGACCAGCTCCTCGGTCTGCTCCTTGACCGCGGTCACAGCTTGCCTCGCCTCTTCCTTCGCGGCGGCCGCGGCCTCCCTCGCCTTCGCCCTGACGGCCGCCACCGCGGCCTTGGCCTCGGCTTGCGCCTCCTCTTTCGCGCGGGCGGCGTAGATGTCGACGTACTCCTGACCAGACATCTCCAAGATCTCGTACATGATCTCGTCGGTGATCGAGCGCAGCACGAAGCGGTCGCCTTCCATCCCCTGATAACGGGAGAAGTCGAGTGGCTTGCCGAACTTCACCACAGGTCGCGCGTATCTGCCGAAGATTCTCCCCGGAGGCGCCACCACATTCGTGCCGATCACCGCCAATGGAATCACCGGAACCTTCGCTTCTAGCGCCATCCGGGCCACGCCGGTCTTGCCGCGGTAGAGCCGCCCGTCGGGGGAACGCGTGCCCTCGGGATAGATCCCGAACAGGTCACCGGCCCCCAGTATCTTCAGGCCGGTCTTGATGGCACCCTCAGACACCCGCCCTCCGGAGCGGTCGATCGGAACCTGTCCCGCCCCCTTGAAAAACTTGCCCTGCAACCAACCCTTGATCCCCGGCGTCGTGAAGTATTCGGCCTTTGCGACGAATGTGACGCGTCGAGGAATTGTCACCGGCATGAACAGCCAGTCGGAGTAGGACAGGTGATTGCTTGCCAAGATCGCTGGCCCGGTAGCTGGGACGTTCTCGGTTCCCACGGCGATCGGCCGAAAGATGAGCTTGAGCAGCGGGCCGACCAACACCCACTTCAGCATCCAATAGAACACCGACGACCTCCTTGACGCTTGTCACCATACTGACGATCCCGAAACTTGAGGGAACGACGGTCCTCTCCGCGGCTGGAATCAATGGAGGTGACTGTGCGAAGGGGCCACCGGCAAGTTCCCACCCCGCGCCCGGCGGAGCTCGCTGAGCGCCTGACGCGCGGGGGACTGCGGTCAGGCGGCGCCGAGAAGTAGCCGCACGACAATCGTGACATCACTCGAAAACCAGCGCCTGGCATGACACGATGAACACAGCCCGCAGGGGGCCGAGGCACTGCAGGAGAAACCGTGTCGGTAGCACAGGCTGAGCCGTTCCATGTCGAGGGCGGACCCGTTGGAGTGCTGTTGTTGCACGGGTTCACCGGCTCTCCGGTTTCGATGCGGCCGTGGGCCGAACACCTGGCCAAGCAAGGGTGGGCCGTCAACGTCCCGCTGCTACCCGGTCACTCGACAGGCTGGCAGCAGCTGAACAAGACCCGGTGGCACGACTGGTACGCCGAGGCCTCCCGCGCCTTCGACTTGCTTCGCGTGAGGTGCGAACACGTCGTCGTAGCAGGCCTGTCGATGGGCGGCACACTTGCCCTGCGGTTGGCGGAACAACGCGCCGAAACCGTGGCCGGTTTGGTCTTGGTCAACCCCTCAGTGAGCAGCACCCACAAGCGGCTGATCGCCGTGCCACTCCTCAAACACCTGGTTGGCTCGCTGGCCGGGATTGGCAACGACATCAAGATGCCAGGCGTCGACGAGCACTGCTACGAACGCGTCCCCCTCAAGGCACTCGACTCCTTGCGGTCGGCCTGGAAGGTCACCTGCAACGACCTGCCCAAGATCACGTCGCCGCTGCTGCTGTTCCGTTCGGTCGAGGATCATGTGGTGGAGCCGTTGTCAGCGCAGCTGATCACCCAACGGGTCTCATCCCGCGACGTGTCTGAGCGGCTGCTGGCCGACAGCTACCATGTCGCCACACTCGACAACGATGCGGCCAGCATCTTTTCACTATCCGCGCGGTTCATCGCCAGGACGTGTGACCGACGTCTTTTGAGGACCGATCGTCATGCGGTCTAACGGCCTCACCGCGGCCTCCTACACGCCTGTCGCCGACCTGCACCCCCGGCTGGCCGACGCACTGCTCGATGAGCTGCGGGACCGTGGCATCGCCGCGTACGCCAAGCCCGCCGAGACAGCGAGCACGACGGGCTTTGAGCGACCCGAGTTCCGCATCGATGTCGTCGACCGGTTGTACGTCGATGCGGCGGCGTCGGCGCAGGCGCGTCAGCTGGTCCTCCAGCAGGATCCGTTGCTCATCGAGACGAACGATGACCTCATCTGGGCCCAGATCGTCGCAGGCTTCGACCAACCCGTCTTCGATGATGTTCCCCGCTGGCCGGTGAACGAAGACCTTGACTGGGCCACGCCAGCGGAGCCGTCGCCCCAGACGCCGCCCGACGACGAGAGCTTCGCTGCAATTTCCCGGGGTCAAGCGGCCGACGAAGACGGTGAGCGCTTCGTCCCAGAGCCGCCACCCCCGCTACCGAAGCTCCCGGGCTCCAAGCAACTCGCCTGGCTCGGGCTGGTCGGAGGGCCGATGCTGCTGCTCGTGTCCGCTTTCTTCTCGATCGCCCTGCCGTCCTGGCTAGCGCTGATCGCTGCCGGCGGCTTCATCGGCGGCTTTATCACCTTGGTGGCGACCATGAAGGATCGCTCCGATGACGACTTTGGCTCCGACGACGGAGCAGTGGTCTAGCTATAGCTAAGAGCCCGCGGGCTTCAAGGCCTGGTGATCGTTAGGCTGTGCAGATGAGCGCTGAGGCTTCCGAAACCGTCGAGATCACCGGCAACTTGATGGACAGCGGAATCTTGTCACGGGTGCTCGACGACATCCGTGACTACGGCAGCGACCACGTGATCGAGGAGTTCAAGGTCGGCCATGATTCCGACGACCCGTCGTACGCCCGAATCATGGTTACCGCAAGCGATGACGAATCGCTGCAGCGGCTGTTGATGAGGCTGCAGACCCGCGGGGTCAACATGGTCGATCCCGGAGATCTCACGGTCAGTGCCGCCGAGATCGACGGAGTGTTCCCAGACGGCTTCTACTCGACTACCAATCTCGACACTCAGGTGCGGCTGGACAAGCAATGGCTGACCGTGGAAAACCCCGAGATGGACTGTGGCCTCATCGTCGAACGCAGTGGTGAGTCGCCGCGTGTCTACACACTCCCGATGTCTGATGTGAAGGCCGGCATGGACGTCGTGTGCGGCGTCTCCGGTATCAAGGTAAAGACACCTGCGCCGGCCGGTGGTGTCGCGGACGAGATCTTCGGTTTCATGGAGTCCGACGTCTCCAGCGAGAAACCGCAAACACTGCTTGTGCGCCAGGTGGCGGACGGGATCCGGGACGCCAAACAGGCGGGTAAGAAAGTGTTGTGGGTTGGCGGTCCCGGCGTGGTGCACACCGGTGCCGCGCCGGCGATGGTGGCGATGGTCAACGCGGGGTACGTCGACGTACTGTTCGCCGGAAACGCCCTAGCGACCCACGACATCGAGGCGGCGCTGTACGGCACTTCCTTGGGTGTCGATCTTGCGCTGGGCAAGGGAGTCGAGCACGGCCACGAGCACCATATTCGTGCGCTCAACACGATCCGCAAGGCGGGCTCGATCGCCGACGCGGTTGAGCAGGGTGTGCTGACCGGGGGCATCATGCACGCCCTCGTCAAGGGTGGCAAGAGTTTCGTGCTGGTCGGCTCGGTGCGTGACGATGGGCCGTTGCCCGATGTCTACACGGACGTGATCGAGGGTCAGCGGGCGATGCGTGCGCAACTCGCGGACGTCGGCTTTTGCCTGATGGTGGCGACCATGCTCCACTCGGTGGGCACCGGGAACCTTTTGCCGGCCTCGGTGCCCCTCGTCTGCGTCGACATCAACCCGGCCACCGTCACCAAGCTCGCGGACCGGGGCTCGTCTCAGGCCCGCGGCATCGTCACAGACGTCGGCTTGTTCCTGGAGCAGCTCGCGATGGTGCTAGTCCCCGACTACCGCCGCGCCAGCTGACGAGACCTGCCAACTGACGCAGCCCACTGACGCGACGTCAGCGTCGGATGCTCGGCTGCGTCGGAGGCTTCGGCGGCGCGACGGCCCGCCACCCTTTCTACCGCCAGGCCCCACTCGCGCCCGCCCCTACTCGCCCACACCCTGCGCGCCAAGATGAGACGTTGAGCCGGCTGGGGCAAGCTCAGCGTCGGGGCTTGCCGGCCACGCTGCGCCAAGACGAACCGTTCGGCCACACCGCTCCCGACTGTGGATGTCGTAGCCGAGCCGCTCAGCAGCGGTCGGGGGCTACTGGCCAGATGACGACCTCATCCCGTGGCCCGTTGACTCTTGCGGCGAAGGGCTGCCGCGATGGAGACCACCCGGAGAGAGCCTTCGGCGACCAAGGGCCCAGCTATTGCCCACCGCTTACCGAAGGTCCAGCCCATGAGCGAACACATCAGCGCCCACAAACCCAACCTGACCCACAAATGGAGCCGATAGGGCAGCCATCGACGCCGCAGCCGAGAACAGCCCGGCATCGCGGCAGGTGAGTAGACCGCTGATCCGTAACCACCCCTCTTGGGGGAATCCAGCGATGCAATCCGAAAATCAGCAGGTATACCGGTTGTCATGCAACGACTGATCCTCCTTTCGCAGTGAAGCATCCGCCTCAGAGCTCGATAGTGGCCACTACCGGGCAATGGTCGCTCGCCTTTGACAGCAATTCCGGCGCCAGGCTTGGCACTCCCTGATCTGCCACCGTCAGGCCCTTGACCAGCAGGGCGTCGATCCGCTTCTCGCGGGTGGTGGAGCTGAACGTCGTGTCGTCGGGTCGGGCGTGGTCGACGTACCCCGCATCACGGAAGACCTGCCACGCTGGGCCACTCGGTAGCTCGTTGAGGTCGCCGGCCACGATGGTCGGGCCGCGCAAACGGGCCGCGTCGGCCAGCGCCTCCGCGGCCTCGGCGGGTCGCGAGTCCTTCAGCAAGGACAAGTGCACACCCACCACCCCGAACTCGTAACCCCCGACCTCGCACTGCGCTGTCACGATGCCGCGCCGAGGCTTGAAGCGCGGCTGCGTGAGGCGTCGCTTCGACGCGTCGAGCACCGTGACCCGGCCCGAGACGCAGATCATGTTGCTGCCGGCATCGCGTCCACCGGAAACCCGCCGCAGCTGCCACGCGCGGGCCACCCGATCACACTGCCAGCGCCACACCCCGATCGCCTTCGGCGCCTCTTGCACGATAACCAGGTCCGGCGAGACGGCATTGACCACCCGCGTCACCTGCGCTTGGTTGTGCGGCCACCACACGTTGTATGTCATCACCACGATCGTGGCCATCTGAACCTTCCAACCAGCGATATCCCGGCGTCACGACCCGTGCCGTCGCCGGCTCAGCGGTGTCGCGCCAAGTCTGCGGAACCCGTCATCCCCGCCTTGTTGCCAAGCTCTGCGACACGGATCTGCAGCTCCGGTCGGTGCCCTCGACCGGTCAGCTGGTGTTTGAATGCCGTCTTCGCAGGTTTGAGCAGCAGTTCCCCGGCTTCGGACAACCCGCCTCCCACCACCACGACTCCAGGGTCGAGGGAGCAGGCCAGGTCGGCGATGCCGATGCCCAGCCACATCCCCACTGACTCGAACGCGTCCAAGGCCAGTCGGTCGCCGCGTTGCGCCGCGGCCGTGATCATCGGCCCGGAGATCGCGGCCACCGAGCCTTCAGCTGCCTCAAGCAGCGCCGCAGCTAACGGTGAGCCGGTCTCGGCAACCTCACGGACGAAACGCTGCAGCGCATGCCCGCTCGCGTACTGCTCCCAGCAGCCTCGGTTGCCACAACCGCACACCTGACCATCGGGCACCACCCGGACATGACCGAACTCTCCGGCCATGCCGAACGAACCACGAAACAGTTCGCCCTTCAACACAATGCCGCCGCCGATCCCGGTGCCGAGCGCGACCATAACGAGATCATCGACATCGGCCCCGGCACCGAACTGGAACTCGCCCCAGGCCGCCGCGTTGACGTCGTTCTCTACGACGACCGGGACACCGGTGCCAATCTCGATGGCGGCACGCAAAGGCTCCTCTCGCCACGCAAGATTGGGCGCGAACAGCACGGTCGACCGATCGGCGTCGATGTAACCCGCCGCGCCGATCCCCACCGCCTCAACCTCGTGGTGGGTCTGCAACTCCCTCACCACGTCGATGATCGCAGCCTCGGTGGCCTCAGCGTCGGTCGCCGGCGTATTGCGACGCTGCTCCTCCACGACCGCGCCCGCCTGGTCAACCACGCCGGCGGCAATTTTGGTGCCTCCGACATCGATACCAATCGTCAAGCTCATCGCTTCAGTCCTCCGGGAGTTCGATCTCTTCGCCGGAGTCACGCGCATTGCGAGCTGCCGTCCCAGGCGACGTCTTCAGCATCTCTTCCATCGCCATGACCAACGACATGGCGGCATTCGCCAGGTGTTGTCGCGTCTGCGGGCTGGTCCCCTTCGCGGCCCGAACCACGGTGCAGATGGGGCAGTGGTGACACTCCGAAGCTGGCTCATGACCCGGTACGTCGTCGATGGCTTCGGAATGGACCGCCTCAGCGTCCGACCGATCGCGACCATCTTCGCCGGCCCAGCCACGCAGCACGGCCGCCAACCGGGCAGCCTCTTCGGCCAGACTTCCGACCGGCTCACGGCTACTCACCGCAACGCTCCATCAAGCCACCCCATTGATCGTCTGAGAGCTCGCGCGAGCTCTCAGCACGGCAGCCACGACGGAGCTCTCATCACGCGGCTGCTTCAACACGTCGCTGCAATCCCTTCAGCGCGGTGTCGATGATGACTTTCTCTCCCTTGCGTTTGAGCATCCCGATCATCGGGATCGTCAAATCGACGCTGAGCTGATACGTCACTTGCGTCGCGTCACCGTCGGATGCCAGCGAATAGGAGCCTTCCATGGCCTTCAGCATGGTGGCCTCGACCAACGACCAGCTGACATGCGTGTTGTCGTCCCACTCATAAGCCAACGTGTACTGGTCCTTGATGGGTGCGGCATCCAGCACGAACGCGACTCGTTCGGCGCGCCCGTCGTCGTACGCCGACGAGACGGTCGCCGACTTCACGCCCTTGGCCCACTCGGGATAGCTGTCGAAGTCTGCGATCACCCCCATCACCGTCGCCGGGTCGGCGGCGATCAGGATGCTCGAAGTGGTCTGGTTCACCATGGAAACACTTCCCGGGGTCTGCAACGTCAGGTCACTCGCGTGGTGGCTGTGTCGACCTTACCGAATCTCTTCGAGCAGCCCGTGGAGAGTCTGCACCCCCCTACGCGTGGACCACATGCACTGCACCCGCTCCCTGCCACGCCGACCCATCCCCGCAGCGACGGCTGGCGCGGCGAGCAGATCGACAACCCTGGCGGCAACCTCGACTACGTCGCGGGGATCGACGACGTAGCCGGTCTCCCCTTCTGACACCGTCTCCGGTGCCCCACCGGAAGCGCCGACCACGATCGGCAAGCCGGCAGCGGCAGCCTCGAGAAACACGATACCGAACGCCTCCGGCTCCAGTCCGCGCAATCTGGTCCGGCACGGCAGCGCGAAGACGTCGGCGGCCGCGTACACGGGCGGCAACTGCGACCACGGCAGGGCTGGCAGGAATCGAACCGACTCGGTGATGCGTGCTCGTCGTGCTAGCCACTGGAGCCGAGCACGTTGCGCCCCATCGCCGACGATCAGGAGTACGGCGCCCGGGCAGCGCGCCAGGATCGCCGGCCAGGCCGCGATCAGCACATCGTGCCCCTTACGAGCCACCAGACGAGACACCGCCAGCACCACCTGCCGAGCCGGCTCGAGCCCCAGCTCCCGGCGCAATAGCGCCTTGTCTGCGGCCGGTCGAAACACCGCGGTATCCACTCCTGGAGACAACCGCACCATCTTGTTGCCAGCAGCGGGACTCAACGCCTTGGCGATCTCGCGCCCGCAGTAATCACTGACATAAGTGAGCACATCGATGTCCTCGCCGATCCGGCGCAGCATCGTCCGTGCGCCAGGTGTCTTCGACCACCAGACCTCGTGCCCGTGTGTCAACCCAACGATGCGACGGACCCCGGTGCTCCGAAGATCGCGGGCCAGCAAACCAAGCGGCGCCGCCGCGCCGAACACCACCCGGTCACAGCCGTAGTCGCGAGCCACCCGACGTACGGCCCGACTCACCCGAGGCGTCGGAAGCAGGATGCGGCGGGTGTCCCGAATCACCGGGTAGGGCAGGCTGGCGTCGGTCTTCACACTGTCGCTCATCGTGGCCGTGTAGACGACGAGTTGGTCGCTGGAAAACCCAGAGCAAAGCGAGAAGACGAACGACTCGATGCCTCCTACTCGCGGAGGGAAGTCGTTGGTTACGACCAAAACGCTGCCCATCAGCCGCCGTCCGCTGCTCCGCTGCCGCTGTGGATCCAGTCCGAGCTAGGGGTCACGCCAGGCCCGTGCAGCCGTTCCCAGGCCAACGCCATCCCGATCCGGTCCAGCGTCGGCGGATGGTTGTTGAACCAAAAGCTCAAGAAGCCGTTGGGTTGCAAGTGGTCGAGATTGGTGACCGCGAGTCGCTGCTGCAAGCTGATGAAGTCGCTGGGGTCATGAGTCAGCTGCAGGCAATGCGCGTCGGCGCGCGCCTCGACATGGCGGCTGAGCGTGTCTTGAATCGGCAGCGCAGCGAACGACACGAGCACGGCCAAACCCATCACGACGGGCACGATTGCTGGATCTCCGACCGAGCCGGCGTCGACCTGCTTGCGCAACAGCCGCGGCCGCAAGAGCAAGAACAGCGCCACAATTCCCGCCGAGGCGGCCAGCGCGCCCTCCAGCGTGCCGATGACCACATCGCCGCTCTTGGCGTGACCCAACTCGTGAGCGACGATGACGTTGATCTCCTTGTCCGGCACGGACTTGAGCAGCGTGTCGTAGATCACGATGCGTTTCGTCGTGCCGAACCCCGACACGTAGGCGTTCAGCGCCGTCGTACGACGCGACGCATCCACCACCAACACATCGGACACATTGACTCCATCGCGGTGGGCGAGCTGCAGCAACTGTGTGCGCAGCGGGCCGGGCGGCAACGGGGCGAACCTGCTGAACAACGGCTCGACGACGATCGGGTAAGAGAACGAGAACACGACCACGAGCACACCGGCGCCCACGGCGGCCGGCACGAACCAGGCGCGGGTGAATCGCCGTGCCAAGCCGATCAGTGCGAGCAGCAGCATCGAGGCGACCGCGACACCGAGGAGCAGAGCCTTCATCCGGTCGACTGCCCAGCCGCCCAGGCTCTGCGTCGAAAGCCCGTAATCGCGACCGAGTTGAGCAGACCACAGGCCGAACGGCGCGGTCGCGGCCGTCTCGATCACCGAAACGGCAGTCACCAACGTGATCACCTGCAGCCACCACAGTGGGATATGGAGACGCACCAACGAGACCGCCCGGTGGCCGATCACGGAGAAGGCGAGAACAGCCGCCACGATCAATCCGGCGAGCAGACCCAGCCATGAGGGCCACCGGTCGGCGTCGAAAAATGCCTGTGACCGGTTGATCTGCGGCTGGGTGAAGAAGTGATGAATCGGGGCAGTGTCCACGTCGGCGCCGGGCAGTGGATGCCACGGCGTCAGCATGCCCACCACGACGAGGAAGGCGGCAAGCAGCCCGATGAGCAAGCCGGCAGCCACCCGAGTCGATCGCGACTCGGCCTCCCAGCCGCTAGCCTGCATCGGCGAGCGCCTCGAGATAGACCTGCCAGCGCGTCGTGAATGCCGCCGTGGTGGTGTGGAGCACGGTGCGGAAGGCGGCGGCCACGTCGGTCGGATGGTGCTCCACGTACTGGTAGAACTGCACCAACCTCCACCGGCCGGATGTCTTGGCTATCAGCGTGATCGCCAGCCGGGCCTGCTCGTAGCTGCTTTCCTGTTGTGGCCCCGAGCCGGTGAAGGTCGAGTCTGCCGGCAGCCGGGTCGGCACGCGGTCAGCACGTACGTCGCCCAGCACTTCGCGGGCCGACACGGCCAGCGGCACGTGGACCGCCCCCACCCCGACGTAGTCGGCGAAGCCCTCCGCGAGCCACAGCGGCATGTCGACGACCGCGGCGTTCGTTGCCTCATGGGTCGCCTCGTGACTGATCACCACATGCCGGCCGACAAGGCTGAGCCTGCCGAACACCATGGGGTTGGTCACGATCGCCACTGGAGAGTTGAGGCGGCGCGAGCCGTCTACGGTTGCGGTGACCGCGGCGATTCCCTGGTACTCGTGGGCCGACGAGTCGAGCAGCGCGTCGAACTGAGACGGGGTCGACGGCGCGTAGGCGACAAGATCGCCCCGCCAGCCTGGCATCACCGCGGAGACGTCCCGGATTGCTTGGGTCAGCCCACGAGACACCACCGTGGCCAACGTTGGCGATCCAGCGGCAACCAGGGTGCGGGTCGAACGGTGCACGTACAGATGACCAATCAGCCAGATCGGCGTACGAGAGCCAGCAACCGCGGCGATGTCGGCGACGTACGCCCGCGAGCCGCGTTGCACGAATGTGTAGACGAGCCAGGAGTGTACGTCGCTGTGGTCAAGGCCAGCCAAGCGCCAGGCCATGTCCACCCGGACCGCCCAGCTGGATCCATCGGGGTGGACCGGATCGAGCTTGGTTGGACCCGCCGATGCAGCTTCCGCTGGCGCGGCCGATGCCGGCTTTGACGAGACATCAGCCCCCGCCGTCTGGTCGGTTGCCACGGCCATAGGCCTCAGCTCGGCATGCAGGTCAACCAGGTTCTGGTAGATCGTCAGTGCTCGCTGACGCGTGCCGGCCTGGCCGGGATCCCACGTGTTGACGAAGCCGATGGCGTCTCTGTCGGCGACCGCCTGCCGTTCGCGGCTAAGAGCCCGCGCAAGTAGGGAGTCGTCGGGTTGTGCCGTCCGGGTGATCGGGGCGCTCGCCCAGGCCGGAGTAGACGCGACAAGCTCGGACGCACCGGAGTGGGAACAACCGGCCGTCGAAGCGGCAAGCAACGCGAATACGGCAGGAGTGGCCCAACGCCGGGCGCCCGCCGCGGCCCGCACTGTCGGCATCCGCCGATGGGGCTGGCCGCGCAGATTCATCGGCCAAGCGTAATGCCGGCAGGCGGCGGTCACCGCGAGACCGGCGGCTCCCCCCTTTTAGTGGTTAGCCGACACGTCGCGCCGCGGCTATCGGCATCGACGTCAGCGGCACGATCTGCACGACAGAGCCGCTGTGCGGGGCGTGCACGATCTGACCGTTGCCGATGTACATCCCAACGTGCGAGATCGGCGAATAATAGAAGACCAGGTCGCCTGGTTGAAGCTGCGAAGTGGACACCGGAGTGCCCATGCTCGCTTGCATGGCTGCCGAATGAGGCAATGACACGCCAGCAGCACCCCATGCGGCCATGGTGAGACCGGAGCAGTCAAACGCGTTTGGCCCGGCGGCCGCCCACGCATAGGGGTCGCCGAGGTGTGCAAGCGCGTAGCTGACGGCGGTCGCCGCTCGACCGGACGCCGGCGGGCTTGGAGCGCGGGCTGGCCGGGAGCTACTACGGCTTGGCTGGCTGTAGGTAGTGGTGCTCCGGCTTTGGCTGGGAGTGCCACCGTTGCCGGTGGTCGTGGGAGCGGCGGGCGCGGTGGTCGTGGGAGCGGCGGGCGCGGTGTTCGCAGCCGCCGCAGCCGCGGCAGCAGCCCTGCTGCGGGCCAGGGCCAGCTCTTGCTGGTGCTTCTGGATGGCCAACAACCGGGCTCGCTCTTGTGCCTTGAGGCGGGAAAGCAGGTTGCGCGCCTGCAGCATTTTGTGCTCGACGACGGCCTTATGCGCGGCCAGCTTCGCCTTGTCGGCCGAAATCACCGCGACCTCGCGGGCCGCCTGCCTCTGCCCGATGCCGAGCTGGTTCTGCTGTTGCTCGAGGGCCGTGAGGGCGCCCGCCTGTTGATGCTCGACCACCGAGGTGTCCGCGAGGTTGGTCACGAACTTGCTGGGATCGTGCGAGATCAGGAACGACGTGGTCGACGACAGGCCAGCGGCATTTTGGTAGTCCGAGATTGCCGAACCGACGACCTGGTCACGCAGCACGGCAACCCGGTGTCGCTGGCTCTTGACGTCCGCCTGGAGGGTGGTGAGCCGTCGCCCCGCGGCCTGCATCTGCACGCGAACCGTGTTGAAGTCTTCGGCGGCGATCTCCGCTTCATGGTCTAGCTGGCTCAGCCGCGCCTGAACCGAGGCGATCGTCGGCTGAGCGTTCTGTTGGCCCCCCGCAGGCGTCGGTGGGCCGGAAGGGTTGGCGAAACCGGGCGTTGGCGCCACTACGAGGCTTCCGAGCAAGGCGGCTGCCCCAATGAGCGAGACACGGGTAAAGGCACGGGGCAGGCGGTGTTGTTGGCCGTTCGACACGGGTCGACGGTCCCCTCTCAGATCGCGAACGCCGTCGGGGTGTCCCCCCGGGTGTGGCGTGGCTCCCGAGTCGGCCCGGCGTGGCCCACGTCGTACGGAAACCAGTGGCACACACTACCGAGCATGTGCGGACTCGGCCAGATCTGCCGACCGGTTTTGTGGATATTCTGGGCCGCGGCTGACTCCACCAGGGTCGGCTGTAATCTTTGTCACATTCGGACCCGGTCTCTTAGCGCGCTCGTTCGTAGGTCCGCCCCTACCCGGGCTCTATAACCCCGAATCCATTGGCTCGACCATGCGTAACGGCGACAACAAACCTGCGTCAGCCAAGACTCCGAGCGCGCGCTGCTCCGCTTCGTCTAGCGCCACGCCAACTGGTGGCCCGCCCAGCAAAGCTGTGACCATGCAGTCTCCACAGCGCAGGTCACGCATGACGCAGCGTCCGCAGTCGATGGTAAGAGCCCGGGGATCGGTCACCGGATGCCGCGAAGGGGCGGCGCGGCTAGGCGATTGCAGCGGAGTCGAGGCACCAGACGATGACGGCGCACCGCTGGGCTGCGAAACATGTGCCTGGTAAATCATCGGGGACCTCCGTGACGTGGACAGTCGTTCGTTCCGGAAACGTTAGACAGGCCCTCCGACACTTTCGCTGGTGCGAGCCGCGGGCACTTGCGGTCTCCAGCAACCACCGTGAATGCGGCACGTCGGGTCTGGCTCAGACCGGCTGCAGGGGCAACCACGGGCCCGGAGGCATCTCGACGTCGATCGCGTCGCCTCGACGTACGTCGCCGCCGCCGAGCACGACCGCCATAACTCCCGATTTCCGCACCACACTCCCAGCTGGGTCACGATCGAGAACAGCTGCCAGCACCCCTCGCTGGAAGTGGTCGATCTGATAACACGGATTGCGCAGACCAGTAACTTCCACGACGGCGGCCGGGCCGATGTGGAGCAAGCAGCCTTTCGGCAGATCCAGCAGCGAGATTCCACGTGTGGTGATGTTCTCTCCGAGCTGACCGGCCTGTACGGCGTAGCCGCGATCCCGCAACTCGTCATGGAGCTCTGAATGGATGAGATGCACTTGACGAAGGTTGGGCTGACTCGGGTCTTTGCGCACCCGGGACCGGTGCTGCACTGTCACGCCCGCATGGCCGTCGCATTCGACACCGAGGCCGCACAACAGCCGGATCGTCGGCACGTTGTCCTTGCTGAAATGGTGACCCGCGTTGCGGCTCACCGCCGTGACGGTGCCCCCGCGCTCAAGGTCCGCGGCCTTAGCTTGGTCGGGGAAGGGTCCGATTGCTGTCACAGGGCCATCGCCCGGACCAGGGCCATCGACGCCACGGAGCGGGCACCCATTGCCACCACGCTTTCCGCCAGCTCTCGATCTGTCGACACCACGATCACCGCACGCCCAGACGGCTCAGCCTCGACGAGGTGTCGGATCACGTCGTCAGCGATCACCCCGGGTGGGCTGAACCGGACTCGCACGGACCGGGGGGCAGCTACCGGCGGCGGAATCAGCAGATCTGCCCCGTCGAAGACGATCGTGGTCTCCATTCCCTTGCCTGCCACCAGTGAGGCGACACCGCCGGCCAGGCGGCCTCGCTGCTGTTCCAGCGGGGCGTTCGGCCAGGCCGTCTTCGATACGTTGTAGCCGTCGACGATGAGGTGTGCCCTCGGCAGCTCGATCAGACGCCGAAGCAACGCGGGATCATCGTCGAGCATGGCCCGACCCACAGCGCTGATCGGCCCGTGCGAGCCGGGCTCGACCATCGAAACCGTGTCGGCCGGTAGCCCCGCCGACGGTGTCAGCGCCAACTCACGACGCAGCCCGACGGCTCCCTCGACCAACGTGTCGAGCAACAGTCGAAGCCGTGCGCTCTCTGCTTGCCGCTCGTCGCGGGCCGCTCTCTTCGCCGACGTACCCTCTGATTCGAGCTCCCCGATACGCGCGCGCAGCCGACGTACCTCTGCCTCATGCGCCCGCGCGCTCAGGTCGGCGTCGCGACGTAGGTCTCCCAGCAGTTCGGCCGCTTGCGCGGTGTCGGCCTCGGCAACGCGGAGCCGTTGTCGAGTGAGTCCCAATGTGCGGCGTAGCTGTGCGTTGTCGTTCTTGACTTGCTCGAGCTGGCCCCGAAGTTTGTCGCGCACCTGATTCACCTCAGCCCGAGCCTTCATCAGCTGCGAGCTGAGCTTGTCGACGGCGACCGACAGGTCTCGCGGGGCTCCCGACAAGCGCTCGCGTTCGGCGCGAGCGGCTGCTGCCACGATGTCTGCCCACCCTTTGGGGCGTACTAGATACGCCACGGCCGCGGAGTCGAGCTGCGTCCCTGGATCCAGTGGTGTGTCCCCTTCGAACTCGGCGATCACGTCAGGCACCAGCGCCTTGACCTGAATAGCCAAGTGCTCGCGAAACTCCGCATCACTGTCCACCGCGTCGGCGATCTGGCCACCGACCAACTTTGCACGCTTGCCCGAGGCGAATGAGGCGGTCTTGCGCAGCGCCGGGGGCACCTGATTGGGCGGCATCTGACCTACCCCTCGCGAGGCGAGTGTGATCATCTTTGCCCGCACCGTGGCCGGCAACGAAGCTGCCCGGAAGTCGGTCTGGGAATCTGGCTGCCCGGTCGATGGGGCGTGCGTCTGGGCACCCCTACTGGGCGTCGCATCCTCAGGCCGGGGCATGAAATCGGGTGCCGACTCCATGCGTCCGTCGACCATCGGTGGGGCTCCTTCGATTGATTTCTCCCAGGTTCAGCTTAGAGCCCGCGGGAAAGTGTCGGTGGCCACGTCTAGCGTCTGTCGACATGAGACCCCCTCAGGCCTGCCGTCCCGGTGATCGACCCGCGCCAGGCGGCCTGCCCAATGCGTCAAGGCTCGACGGCTCACGGCTCAACGAGTGACGCTCGACGGGTCAGGGTTCGACGGCTGACGGTTCGACGGTCGCTGCTGTCCACGAGAGCTTTCCGATCCGCCAATGCAGCGGCCGGTTGCCGAAGCGGCCCAGTCGCAACGCCTGCGCAATGGCCGAAATGGGGCGATGTATGGCTCCTTGCGACGGGTCAGTGACCGATGCCGAATACGCAGGCATGGTGGTGACGCTGCGTCGCGCGCTGGTCGCAAACCCCAGCGTGGTCGTCGAGTCGATCAGCAGGCGCATGGAGCTGCTCGCCCGAGCCGAGCGTTTCGAAGAGGCTGCCAGCCATCGAAACCGGATGACCAGCTTTTTGCGGGCCGCGGTCCGTGTCAGCGGTTGACCGCCTTGACCCGTTGCCGAGAGGTTGTCGCGGCACGGCGCAATGACTCCGGCGGGTGGGAGGTTCACGTGATCCGCTTTGGTCGGCTAGCCGCGGCTGGGGTGATTCCGCCTGCTGCCAGCGCCCCGGGCTGGCAGCAACAGTTGCGGAGCTGCCGCCGACACCGTGCTGCCCGGGGCGGGACCCGCACCAGCCGCCACACCCGAAGAGACCGAAATGATCATCCGTTGGGTGCACCAGGCCGGGGTGCGCCTCGTGCATGTCGATGGAGAATGGAGTTGCCCGATCTCGGGCGCCGAGTCCCAACGAGCCTTGCTCGACTCAATCGATGTGTCCCTCGATTCTCTTGTCCCGTTCGATAATCCGAGGATTTCCAACACGCTCGTTCGACCCGCTCGCTGACGCTGATGGCTACAGGATTGCACCCTGGAATCGTTAGGCGCCAGGGTGGTATGCACAGGCATTTTGCGGCGACTGGATAATTTTCGGCTTCTGGTGTTTCGCCGGCGACGGATTCAGAGCCTTCTGCACAACGGACCGCATATAAGCAATGTCGGGGTCAGCCGGATTGAACTGCGCAGATGGCTGGAACACGACGCTGTGCACGCTGGCGTCCTTGATCTTGAGCCCGAGATCTACCAGTGCAGGCAACAGTCCGCGTGGCAGGTCGGTGGTCACGATCTTGCTGCCGGCTTTTGCAATTTGTTCGTAGCGAAGCAACACGTTCTGGGGGTTCGCCTGCTGAATCATGGCGTCGATCACGCAACGCTGCCGTTGCATCCGGTCGTAGTCGTCAGTGTTCCAGCGCCCCCGAGCGAACCACAGTGCGTCGAACCCGTCGAGGTGCTTGTTCGGCCCCGGCTGAATCCAGCCCGTCGGCGGCTGTCCGGTGTCAAGGTTGCCCCCAATGGGCACGACCTTGTCGATGTTCACTGTTATTCCGCCGAGCGCGTCGATCAGCTCGCGAAAGCCCGCCAGATTGATCAGCACGTAGTAGTCGACATGCAAGCCAAGCATGTCACCAACCGAAAGCTTCAGTGCGTCAGCACCCTCGTTGTCGGTGGGCCCGAGCACGCCAGGGTGATAGATCGGCACCATTCTGTAGATCGCGTTGAGTAGCCAGTTGCCGACATCGCCTGGACCGGTGAAGCCGCGAGGGTAGAGCCGGTGCAACGGCGAATCCTTGGGGAACGGTGCATTCTCGAGATTTCGCGGCAGGCTGAACAACACGGTGTTTCCGGTTTTGGTGTCAACACTTGCCAAAATCATCGAGTCGGTGCGTACGCCGATCCGTCCGTTTCCACCGTCGCCGCCGAGCAGCAAGATGTTGACCCTGGGCATCTTCGTCCACGGGTCGCCTTGAGTTGGCATGTTCTGTGGTGCCGTCTGGCTCTGCGGCTGGCTCGGAAAAGCCTGAACCACGGTGGTGCGCTGGATATTCGCGTAGTACGCGCCGACGCCTAGCGGTATTGCGATCGCGAGACACAACACGAGCACCACCGCGATGCCTGACGCGCGCTCGCTACGAGTCGCCTCACTCGGCCGCAACAGCCAGTGAGACGTGACAACCATCACGATCCACAGGCAGGCCGTGACAATGCAGCCGATCGAAATCCACATCAGCGTGTCGGTCTTGAAGGCGGCATGAAGGTAAGCGCGGGGGTCGGCCACACCCAAAACGATCGCCACAGTCAGGCTGGCTGCGGCGATAGCAAAGACGACAACTCCCAGGAGTCGACGTCCAGCGAACCAGAAACCGCTGCCCGGGATCACCGCTCCGAGAATGGTAAGGCCAGTCCAGGAGACAAAAGAGCGGTCGCCACGCTGATGGTCGCCCGCGCCGTGGGGCCCGCGCGCTTCGGCGCCTGTTTGCATCGTGTTCCTCACCTCATGCGCTCCCGGCTTGGTAAGCCGATGTCCGACTGCACCCCAGGCTCCGGGCAACCAAAAAGTGGCCTACCGCAGCCCGTCGCGTCGTCCCCCAGCAGACAGCTTAGTGCCAACTCCGGTTGACCCCTACTAACCATCAGCCGGCACAGGTGCCGCATTGCCGGTGGTGGAGGAGGCCGCTTCGCGGCCGTCTCGCTCCTCAGCCACCGGCTGGCACACCGGGCCGGGCGGTGTTTCGAGACGCTCGCTGCCGTTCGCTCCTCAGCCACCGGGGGAGACGATAGGCTTCCCGGCGTACCTGGGCGAGACAAGGAGACGCCATGATTACGGCGATCGTGTTCATTAAGGCGGACGTGGCGAAGATCCCCGAGGTCGCCGAGCAGTTGGCTGCGCTCGACGGCGTCAGTGAGGTCTACTCGGTCACCGGCAAAATCGACCTGATCGCGCTGCTACGGGTGCGCAATCACGAAGACGTCGCGGCGCTGGTGCCCGATCACCTCAACAAGGTTCCAGGCGTGCTATCCACCGAGACGCATATCGCGTTCCGGACCTATTCGACGCACGATCTCGAAGCTGCCTTCTCACTCGGCGCCGAGCAGTGACTGAGACAACTCTGACGTGAGAGACCAAGCGTCCAACTGGGTCATGGGCCGTTGACCACGTCGACCCACTCGGACAGCTTGTCGCGTGCTGCGCCGGAATCAATCGATTCGGTTGCCCGAGACAATCCGTCCCCGAGTCGCTCCGCCAAGGCGGCGTCACGAGCCTCGTAGGCGGCGATCCCCGCAGCGGCATTGAGCAGTACGGCGTCGCGTACCGCTCCGGTCTCACCGGCGAGCAAGGCCCGCACCACCCCGGTGTTGAATGTGACATCCCCGCCTCGCAGATCGGCGGCGGCCGATCTCGCTAGGCCGAGCTCAGCGGGATCCAGTCGATGCCTGCTGACGTGGCCGCCGACGATTGTCCAGACCGATGACGTGGTCGTGGTGGTGAGCTCGTCGAGCCCGTCGTCTCCGCGAAAGACGAACCCGTCGACCCTTCGCCCGGCCAGCACGCCGGCGATGATCGGTGCCATCCGCGCATCTGCCACTCCGACGGCTTGAGCGGCAGGGCGGGCCGGATTGGCCAAGGGCCCAAGGAAGTTAAAGGTGGTCGCCACCCCCAACTCGCGGCGCGCCACGGCCGAGTGTCGCAAGGCGGCGTGGAAGACCGGGGCGAAGCAGAATGTGATGCCTACCCGCCGGACCGCTGTAGCCACTACCGAAACCGGCAGGTCCATCGGGATCCCCAACCCTTCCAGCACGTCGGCAGATCCGCAGTCAGAGGAGGCTGCCCGGTTCCCGTGTTTTACCACCGGCACCCCGGCGCCTGCGGTCACCAGCGCCGCCATCGTGGAGATGTTCACAGTGTGGGACCGGTCGCCTCCCGTGCCCACGATGTCGACTGCCCGCGCTTTGAGCGGCAGTGGGATGGCGAAGTCGTACATCGTCGCCACCAGGCCTTCGACCTCGTCTATCGTTTCGCCCTTCGCGCGCAGCGCAATGGCGAAGCCGGCTATTTGCGCGTGAGACGCCTCCCCGGACAAGATCTGCCGCATCGCCCAACCGGTTTGCGCAGTGGTCAAATCGGTGCCGCCGACGAGCCGTGACAGCACCTCGGGCCAGCTGTGTTCCGTCATGACTTGGCTGGATCAGCCTGCAGTGGTGATGTCCGAGCGCGGCTTCAAGAGCCGAATGACCGCCTCTGCCAGCTGGATCGGGTCGATCGGTTGTGGGACCGCCGCCTCAGCACGTGACCAGGTGGCGAGCCAGCCGTCCTCGGCACGCCCGGTCAACACCAAGACCGGTGGGCACTGGTAGATCTCATCCTTGATCTGCCGACAAATCCCCATCCCGCCCACCGGCACCGCCTCCCCGTCCAAGATCGCCAGGTCGATGCCTCCGGCGTCCAAGGCCGAGATCACTACAGGCTCAGTCGCACACTCGGCGTACTCCAACTCGGGCAGGTCGGGATGTGGACGCCTGCCGAGCGCTAGCATGACCTCAGCCCGCGTGTGTGAGTCGTCGCTGTAAACCAGAATCTTCATGCCCGCCTGCTGCCTACCTCACTGTGAATGGCCGCTCGCGATGGCCTCTCGTCGGCCTTGCCTGCCGGAGCGTTCTGCCGCGATGCTACCGGCTCGGGGCTCGCGCAGATAGCGAAGCCGCGGAGCTGCGAAAGGCGGGGGTCGCCGCGGCTGTGGGCAGGTCTACCTACATAATGGCCGGGTGGCGACCTCAACCGCGATTCCCGCATCCCGCCTGCATGGTCAGCATGACCGGCCCAGCATGGTCAGTGTTGGCACGATCGTGTGGCTTTCCAGCGAGCTGATGTTCTTCGCCGCGCTCTTCGCGTGCTACTACACGATCCGCGCGGTGACTCCTGAGCTGTGGGCACAAGAGACGCCCAAGCTCAACGTGCCGTTCGCCTCGATTAACACCACCGTGCTCGTGCTGAGTTCGGTCTCCTGCCAACTCGGCGTGTTTGCAGCGGAGCGCGGCCAGGTCGGGCGAGCAGGCAACCTTCTCCAGGTCGGCAAGTGGGGTCTGCGGGAGTGGTTCGTGCTCACGTACGCCATGGGCGCGTTCTTCATCGGCGGCCAGGTGAAGGAATACTCCGAGATGATCCGGGAGAACGTGACGATCCCCTCGTCCCCGTACGGCTCGATCTTCTACTTGACTACCGGCTTCCACGGCATCCACGTGACCGGGGGACTTATCGCGTTCTTGTTCGTGCTCGGTCGAACGTTCGTGACCAAGACGTTCACCCATGAGCAGGCCGTCACGGCGATCGTGGTGTCGTACTACTGGCACTTCGTCGACATCGTCTGGATCGGCTTGTTCGCGACCATCTACCTGCTGCAATAGGGACCGGCGAGAGGACACCTCGTGAAATTCCTGTCGACACGCCGACGACACCCGCTGGCGGGCTTGGTGGTCCTGTTGTTGGGACTGATGGTGATGGGTGGCCTGTATTCGGCGCTGCGGCCGGCGTCCGCTGACCAGTCGACGAGCGCCACCGATTTGATCTCGCAGGGGCGCAAGCTCTTCGTGGTGAGCTGTGCCACCTGCCACGGCCTCAGCGGTGAAGGAGTCATGACCAAGGCGGGCACCAATTACGGTCCGCCGCTTATCGGTGTCGGGGCAGCCGCGGTGGACTTCCAGGTCGGCACCGGCCGGATGCCCTTGCCGCAGCCCGGCACGCAGGCATTGGCCCGAAGGCCGGTCTTCACCCCTGCCGAGGTCGAGGCCCTTTCTGCCTATGTAGCCTCCTTGGGCCCTGGCGCGGCCATTCCCGAGCCAGGCAAGTATGACACCAGCAACGCCACTACCGCGGAGGTCGCTCGCGGTGGCGCGTTCTTCCGCACCAACTGCACGGCCTGCCATAACTTCGCTGCTCAGGGAGGCGCGTTGCCGCATGGCCGATTCGCGCCTAGCCTGACGGGCGTCCCGCCCAAGTTCATCTACGAAGCCATGCTCACCGGTCCGCAACAGATGCCGGTCTTCTCAGACCAGGTGATGACTCCCCAGGACAAGCGTGACATCATCTCCTACATACAAATGTTGGGCAAGCAGCCGGCATACGGCGGCTCGAAGCTCGGCAGTCTGGGGCCCGTCACCGAAGGCCTATGGGGATGGCTCGGGGGGATCGGGCTGCTTGTGTTGGTAGCAGTGTGGATAGCCAACAACGGTGCGAGAGCGGGTAAACGTAAGTGAGCGACCACAACGCATCCGGCAACGGTCACCGCGAGCACGTCCATCGTGACGTGTCTCTGCTCGCGGAGACCCCTGACGAGCCCATTCCGAACCCCGGGCTCCCACCGCATGAGCCACGACCGACTGATGTTGACCCCGCGATGGAGCGTCGCGCCGAGCGACAGATCGCCACCATGTTCGGCGCCGCCTCGGTGCTGGCGATCCTCTTCTGTGTGTCGTATCTCGCGATCGACCCCAACAAGATCGTGGTCGGTTATGGGATTCAGCATGTCGCTCTCGGCCTGACTCTCGGCGGCGCGTTGCTGTTGATCGGCGTCGGCGCTATCCAATGGGCCAGGAAGCTGATGGCCGACACCGAAATCGTCGAATATCGCCACGCGTCGTCCTCCAGCGCGGAAGACCAGGAGCAGGCGTTGGCCGCCTTCCATGCCGGTGCGGAGGAGTCTGGCTTCGGTCGCCGCACCCTGGTCCGCAACAGCTTGCTTGGCGCGGTAGGACTGCTCGGGCTGCCCGCGGTCGTCATGCTGCGCGACCTCGGTCCGCTGCCCGGCAATTCCCTCGACCACACGGTGTGGCGCAGGGGCATCCGGGTGGTCAACGACGTTTCCGGCACTCCGATCACACCTGCCGACATCCAGATCGGTCAGCTTGTCAACGGCGAGCCCGCGCTCTTTTTCGACGAACTCGGCCCAGGCGGCACGGTGATTCCGGCCAAGTACGACGGCTCCTCGCTGCTGGACGAAAAGGCGAAGGCCGCGGTGATCTTGGTGCGCATGCAGCCCACCGACATTCACCCGGCCAAAGGCCGCGAGGACTGGGGAGTCGACGGGATCTTGTGTTACTCCAAGATCTGCACCCATGTCGGCTGCCCGATCAGTTTGTGGGAGCAGCAGACTCACCAGCTGTTGTGTCCGTGCCACCAGTCGACGTTCGACCTGGCCAACAACGGCAAGGTGCTGTTCGGACCGGCGGCACGACCCCTTCCGCAGCTGCCGTTGATGGTTGACGGCGAGGGATATCTCGTGGCGCAGAGCGACTTTCATGAGCCGGTCGGGCCGAGTTTTTGGGAACGAGGTTGATGATGGCGATTGCAGTGCGTCCCAGGACGGCCAAGGCCGGCCACCGTGGCACAGCGGGTGGTCCGGTGAAGTGGCTGGACGACCGGGTCGGGTTGGCCGGTTTGGCGAAGAAGCAGCTGCGGAAGGTGTTTCCGGACCACTGGTCGTTCATGTTGGGTGAGATTGCGCTGTGGAGCTTCGTGATCTTGATATTGACCGGGGTGTTCTTGTCACTGTGGTTCAAGCCGAGCATGGCCGAAGTCGACTACATGGGGTCGTACTCGCAGTTGCGGGGCATCAAGATGTCCGAGGCGTACTCGTCGACGTTGGACTTGTCGTTCGACGTGCGCGGTGGCCTGTTGATGCGGCAGATGCACCACTGGGCGGCGAACCTGTTCTTGGCGGCGATGACGATCCACATGTTGCGGATCTTCTTCACCGGTGCGTTCCGCAAACCGCGGGAGATCAACTGGCTGATCGGACTTGGCCTGTTGACGTTGGGCATCATCGAGGGCTTCGCCGGGTATTCGCTGCCTGATGACCTACTGTCGGGCACCGGGTTGCGCATCGCCGACGGTTTGATTCGGTCGATCCCGGTGGTGGGCAGTTATCTCGAGTTCTTCATCTTCGGGGGCCAGTTCCCCGGTGACATCTTCATCCCCCGGCTGTACATCGTGCACGTGTTGTTGATCCCCGGGCTGTTGTTGGGGCTGATCTCCGCGCACATGTTGTTGTTGGTCTACCAAAAGCACACTCAGTGGCCCGGTGCCGGGCGCACCAACGACAACGTGGTCGGCTACCCGCTGCTGCCGGTCTACATGGCCAAGGCCGGTGGCTTCTTCTTCATCGTGTTCGGCGTTACCGCCCTGATGGGCGCGCTGATGGAGATCAACCCGATCTGGATGTACGGCCCGTATGATCCGGCCGAGGTGACCGCCGGATCACAGCCCGACTGGTATATGGGCTGGCTGGAAGGGGGGCTGCGTATCATGCCCCCGTGGGAGACCCATCTGTGGGGATTTACGATCTCCTGGAACGTCTTCGTCCCTGGTCTGCTGATCATGGGTCTGCTGTTCACGGTGCTGGCGGCGTACCCGTTCATCGAACGCTGGGTCACCGGCGACACCCGAGAACACCACCTGCTGGATCGCCCTCGCGACCAACCCACCCGGACCGGCTTCGGTGTCGCCGGCGTCACCGCCTACGGATTGTTGTGGGCCGCCGGCGGAAATGACATCATCGCCACCCACTTCCACATCTCGCTCAACGCGATCACCTGGTTCATGCGGTTCGCGATCTTCATCGGGCCGGTTGTGGCGTTCATCATCGCGCGCCGGTGGGCGATATCACTGCAACGCCATGATCGCGAAACCCTGCTCCACGGCTATGAGACCGGAGTGATCATTCGCTCCCCCGACGGGGCGTACAGCGAAATCCACGCGCCGATCAATCGCGAGCATGCCTACCAGATCACCGCACGCGACCGCCATGAGCCGTTGCAGCTGCCCGTCGGCGAAGACGTTAACGGTGTGCCGGCACCCAGCCAGGGCATGGGCAAGCTTCGCGCGAGACTGTCCGACTTCTGGTACGGCGACGCGATACCCAAACCCACTGCGACCGAGCTCGCCCTGGCCAACCGCCACGCCGAGGAAGAGAACCCGATGGTCGACGACGGGCACCACGTCGGCATCGAAACCGGCGGTCAAGTCGGTGGCGACGACTGGGAGCTCGAAGAGCCTAGCAAGAGTCCCGGCGTTTAGCGCCCCACCCAGACAGGGGCGAGCGCCGTACGAGATGAAAGTATGGACGTCATGGAGTGGATTGCGCCTGAAGTCGTTCGAGTCGACCAGCCATTCGTGGGTGGCGAGCGGGCCATGCTCGAGGGATGGCTTGGCTGGCAGCGGTCCACGCTGTTGCACAAATGCGCTGGGCTTACCGGGAAGCAGCTGGCGCAACGCGCAGTGCCTCCCTCGTCGCTTTCGCTGCAAGGACTGATACGCCATCACGCTGACGTCGAGCGGAGCTGGTTTCGGCGAAGGTTTCGCGGTGAGTCTGCCGACCCGCTGTACTACCGCGATGACAACTGGGACCTGTGCTTCGAGGACGTGGAACCAGCGCGTGCTGATGCCGAGTATGCGCAGCTCGTCAACGAGTGGGCACTGGCAGACGACGCGGTTGCTGGTGCGGCTTTGGATGACACGTTTGTCCACGACAAGGCCGGGACGATGTCACTGCGGTGGATCTACATCCACTTGATCGAAGAATACGCGCGCCACAATGGCCACGCGGATTTCCTTCGCGAGCGCATAGACGGCGCTACCGGCTATTAGCTCCAAGCCAGCCCGCATGCGGCGCGCGCCGGAAACGGCTTTGTCAACGCTTCGTCACCGCAGCGCGGAGCCGGCCTGGTATTGCTGCCAGGACTCGTTCCAGTCGGTCCACCCGTTGCCGGCATCTTGGGGCCGAGAAGTGCCCGCCACCTCGACCGGGTCCCCGATATGGGTCTTGCCGAAGAGCCATTCGGCGTTGGCCGTGCTCATTCCCACGCAGCCATGTGAGACGTTCTGGTGTCCCTGCGCGTAGACCGACCACGGCGCGGCGTGCAAGAACTCGCCGCTGTCTGTGATTCGCTGGGCATACTTGACGTCGGGAATATTGTAGTAGTCTGAGGAGCCTGGGCTGATGCCGACGGTGGCAGCGTCCATCGCTATGTTTGTGTACTTTTCCTCGATGACGTTGATCCCGCTACGGGTCTCGTATCCTCCGGACTTGCCACCGGTGATTGGGATTGTCCGGGCGAGCTTGCCGTTGAGATACACGCCCATCTTGTCGGTCTTGAGGTCGGCCTTGATAATCACCGAACTGCCGACCGTGAAGTTGACGTCGCGGTTCATCTGTCCGTAAATGCCATTGCCGGCGTTGACCCCGTTGACGTCGACATGGACGGCAACGTGCGTGCCCGACTGCCAGTAGACCCGCGGCCGCCAATGAACCTCGTTGTCATTCACCCAGTGCCACGTCCCCACCTTCGACGGTGTGGACGTCACGGTCATGTGTCGTTCGAAGGCCGCGTGGTCGGTGACCGGCACGTCGAAGGTGACCATGATCGGCATCCCGACCCCGACAGTCTGACCCTGCACCGGCATGATCTTCGCATATGTTTGCTGGTCGAGGCTCAGATCTTGGGTTCGGAACGAGGAGCTTGAGTGCGTCAACTTGCCTGCAGCTCCGGTGGCCTTGGATCTTACGGCGTACGTGGTGCCGGGCTCGAGCAGATCCGACGCGGTCCAGACTGTCTTGTTGTCGTTGAACGAGCCGGGGATCGTGGTGCTTCCGGCCGAGACAACGACGGAGTCAAGCTTTCCGTCACTGGCGCGAACGGTCACTGGTGTGTCGACGGTGACGTCGGCTGCGCCGTCCTTGATGTTGGTTGTCAGCCTCGCCACCGAGCCGACGGGTGGACCGTTGGTCGAGGCGCCGGTTGAGGTGGTGTCATCGGCTGGATGTGAACCTTGGTTTGCGGCCGCGTGGTCACCTGCCGCGTTGTGCGTCGAGCTGATCGAGGTGTTGCAGCCGGCTACGCCGACGCTGACAGCTGCGCCGAAGACTGCGACCACCGCCAGCCTCGAACGCGTTGCCCCGCGTGCGACCATGCTGCTCAGACTCCTCAACTCGACGCTCAGTGACCAACAGGCGTGCTGCTTCAGGGTAGCAAGTGCGGATTGTCAGACGAAGCTTTTGACACGTGACGCGAGTCGCAGCTTTGCGCGCGGTCTCAGTGCGCGTGCTCTCCGCGGTAGAACTCGAACACCCAGCCAATCAGCGTCACAGTGCCAATTCCAGCGCCGATAATGAACAGCCACCACCCAAACACCACTCCCAAGACACAGACGGCCAACGAGGCGGCGCACCACAGCGGCCACCACGAGTACGGCGGAAAGAAGCCGACCTCTCCGGCGCCTTCCACGACCTCGGCGGTCTTACGGTCTTCTGGTCGCGCGTCCATCTTCTTCGCGTGGAAGCCGAGATAGAACATCACAAGTGAGGCCAAGAGCGTCGTCATCACCAGCGCCGCAGTTCCGGTTGGATCGTGGCTGAAATACCAGTAGCACGGCGTGACGATGGCGAAGAAGATGGCGTTCCCGCCAAACACCCACGACTCAATCTTCATGGGTGCCCTGCTCCTCGGCGCGCCCGCCGGGTGGTGTCCCGCCGGCTATGTCTTGCAAATGTTCGGATCTGCCCCGTCCATCGGGCGCGTCAGTGCGCTTGCCGTCGGCTACCTCTGGGTGTACGGCGATCTCGGCCATAGCGATTTCCGGGTGGTGCAGGTCGAAGGCGGGGCTTTCGGAACGGATGCGCGGCAAAACGTCGAAGTTGTGGCGCGGCGGCGGGCACGAAGTGGCCCACTCCAGCGACCGTCCCCAGCCCCATGGGTCGTCAATCCCGACCTTTGGCGCCTTCAGTGTCTTCCACACGTTGTAAAGGAATGGCAGCGTCGAGGCCCCCAATACGAAGGCGCCGAGTGACGAGATCTCGTTCAGAGTCGTGAACCCGTCGGTTGGCCGGTAGTCAGCGATCCGTCGCGGCATGCCCTCGACACCGAGCCAGTGTTGCACCAAGAACGTGGTGTGGAAGCCGATGAACAGCAGCCAGAAGTGGATCTTGCCGAGACGTTCGTCGAGCATGCGCCCGGTCAGCTTCGGCCACCAGAAGTAGAAGCCACCGAACATGGCAAAGACCACCGTGCCGAACACGACGTAGTGGAAGTGTGCGACTACGAAATAGGAGTCGGAGACTTGGAAGTCCAGCGGCGGGGCCGCCAAGATCACTCCGGTCAGGCCGCCGAACAGGAACGTGACCAAGAAGCCGATCGCCCAGAGCATGGGCGTGTCGAACGACAGAGATCCCCCCCACATCGTGCCTATCCAGTTGAAGAACTTCACTCCAGTCGGCACGGCGATGAGAAATGTCATAAATGAGAAGAACGGCAACGCGACGGCGCCTGTGACGAACATGTGGTGCGCCCACACTGACACCGACAGCGCGGCGATTGAGAGCGTCGCGCCGACCAAGCCGATATAACCGAAGATTGGCTTGCGGCTGAAGACGGGCAAGATCTCGGTGATGATTCCGAAGAACGGCAACGCGATGATGTAGACCTCGGGGTGCCCGAAGAACCAGAACAAGTGCTGCCAGAGGATCGGGCCGCCATTTGCCGGGTCGAATATGTGCGCCCCCAGTGCCCGGTCGGCCTCCAGGCAGAGCAGCGCGCCGGCGAAGATCGGGAAGGCTATGAGCACGAGCAGCGACGTGATCAACGCGTTCCACGTGAAGATTGGCATCCGGAACATGGTCATCCCGGGTGCTCGCATGCAAAAGATCGTGGTCACGAAGTTGACGCCACCCAAGATCGTGCCGAGGCCGGCCATCCACAAACCCATCGTCCACAGGTCACCGCCCACGCCCGGTGATCGCACCGCGTTGGACAGCGGAGAGTAGCCGGTCCACCCGAAATCAGCGGCGCCGCCTGGCACCAAAAACCCAGACAGCACGATCAGCCCGCCGAACAAGAACAGCCAGTAACTGAACATATTTAGCCGCGGGAATGCGACGTCGGGCGCGCCGATCTGCAACGGCATGATCGCGTTGGTGAACCCGATGAACAACGGTGTCGCGAACAGCAGCAGCATGATCGTGCCGTGCATGGTGAACAGTTGGTTGTACTGCTCGTCGGTCACGAACTGCAGGCCTGGCCGGGCTAACTCGGAGCGGATGATCATCGCCATCACGCCACCGATCAAGAAGAACGAGAACGACGTGATGAGGTACAGGTTCCCGATCACTTTGTGGTCGGTGGCCGTCAGATACTTGACGAGTATCTGACCCTTGGTGAGGCGCCGTGTCGTCTGGGTGGCGGTCGTAGTCCTCGCGTAAATAGCGGTCATTTGGCGCCTCCTGCCGAGCTGGCGAGTCCAGCAACTGTCTGAGAGCCCTGCCCACCCATCAGCACACCGATCTGACCGGCGGCCTTGAGCGCCCGCATGTGCTTGGCGAAGGCTTGTGGAGTGACGATATGAACCTCGAACAGCATCCGCGAGTGGTACAAACCGCACAGCTCCGCACAATGGCCTTCGAAGATGCCCAGCCTGGTTGGGGTCATGTCGAACGTGTTCTCCCGGCCCGGAATCACGTCGAGCTTGAAGTAGAACGCCGGCACCCAAAACGAGTGGATGACGTCCGGCGAGTGCAGGTCGAACCTCACCGACTGTCCCCTGACCAACCACAACTCCGGAAAGCGCGCCGGGGTGCCCAGATCGTAGACGTTCTGCCCCCCCGCCGCGGGCTCGTGGAGATAGTTGAACGTCCACGACCACTGCTGTGCGGTCACCACGACCTGATGCTGCGGGTGGGCCACCGGTGCGTTGATCTTGTCCTGCTTCTCGACGGTGAAAAAGAACAGCACCGCGATGATGATGACCGGCGCCACTGTGTAGAGCATCTCGATCGGCAGGTTGTAACGCACCTGCGTCGGTGCGCTGTCGTCGCGACGCCGGTACCGGATCATCACCCAGATGATCAGTCCCCACACCAGCACCCCGATCAGCCCCGCGGCGATCCAGGAGCCGATCCACAACTGACTCATGTACGGCGAGCGGTCGCTTGCCGGCTCGGGCAACCCGAGCCGCTTCAGCTGGGCGACCGTGCCCTGGGAACACCCGGTCAGGGCAAGCAACGACAGCAAACCGACAGCCGAGGCTGCCACCCTGCGAGCCTTGGAGCGTCGCGCGCTGCCCTCGGCGAGAGTCCGACTCACGGGCGCCTTCCTGGGTTGATATTCGGGCGGTGAAACCACTCACAGCACCCTACTCCAGCAGCGCGTTTGCCCGCGGACGAGGTGGGTCGAAATCAGGTCGCGCTCAGGCACCCCACCAGCCCACGGCACCCGACGCCAGGGCGTCAGTGCACACAAATAGGGGCGCGTCCTTCTGGGATGCGCCCCTATTTGTGTGCCTTCTTTGTGTGCTTTGCCTTGACGACCGGCTCTGCCTAGTGGAATGAGTCTCCACAGGCACAAGATCCGGTGGCAGTCGGGTTGTCGATGGTGAAGCCCTGCTTCTCGATGGTGTCGACGAAGTCGATCGTCGCACCTTGCAGGTAGGGGACGCTCATCCGGTCGACGACAACCGAGACGCCGTTGAAGTCACGCACGGCGTCACCGTCGAGATTGCGCTCATCGAAGAAGAGCTGATAGCGCAGGCCCGAGCAACCACCTGGTTGGACTGAAACCCTCAACTGCAAGTCGTCGCGGCCTTCCTGATCGAGCAGAGCCCTGACCTTGTCGGCGGCCTTGTCGGTGAGGATGACGCCGTCAGTCGATGTCGTAGCCTCGGTGGCCGCCATCGTGGACTCGAGCTGGTCGGTCATGTCGCATGCTCCCAAGTGTGTGCTGATGCGCTTGCGCGCCTTCTCGTTCGGTGTCTAGGGCAACGTCGAACGCCCCAGGCACATTCCCATCGTGACACATCCAGTACCCATGGTGTCACACTGAGAACCTCATCGTTAGAGGCTAGCGTGACCAGGTGCGCGCGACCCGTTCTGCCAAGGCCGTGAGGCTCTGCGCGGGTGCGTCGAACGCGGCGGGTTCACCCACCAGGTCGACAAGCGAGTACGCCGACTCCACCCCCAACGCCCGCATCTCCCGGGATCCGACAAGCACCCGTCCGGCCAAGGCGATGCAGGGGGTGATGGAGTTTCCGGCGATCTTGGCCACGCCGTACGGCACCTTCCCGGAGCGGGTGGAGAAATCGAACGATCCCTCCCCGGTGATCACCAGGTCGGCGTCTCGAGCCAGCCCGGCAAGCCGGGTGGCCGCCGCGACCATGCCTATTCCGTCGACCCGTGACGCGCCGACGAGCAACAAAGCGAACCCGAGGCCGCCGGCCGCACCCGCCCCCTTCGCCTTCGCCAGTTCCGGGTTTGTGCAGTCGGCGAGCTTGGCAAGCCGGGCGTCGATTTCTGGTAACCGGTCGTCGGCGATGCCCTTTTGCGGGCCGTACACATTTGTTGCACCGCGCAGACCGAGCAGCGGGTTGTCCACATCGCTGGCCATCACGAACTCGACGCCGGAACAACGTTCCAGCACCGGCCCTAGGTCGACCGCTTCCAGCCCTTCTAGGGCACCAGGCCCCCCAGCCAGCGCGTTCGGCGGGGTCGACGCCGCACCGAGCGCGGAGAGGAAGCCCGCGCCACCATCGTTTGTTCCGGATCCGCCGAGGCCGACCACGATCCGTCTCGCCTGCGCGTCAATGGCGGCGTCGCCGAGCTGCCCGACCCCGCAAGTCGTGGCGTGCTCTGGGTCGCGGCGGTTGGTCAAAGACAGCCCACAGGCCTGCGCGGATTCGACGTACCCGGTGCCCTCGACCATCAACACTGTGGCGTCCGTCTGATCGCCGTACTGGTTGGGAACCGTCACCGAGAGCGGCTCGCCACCAAGCGACGCGTGCAACACTTCGACGAATCCCGGGCCGCCGTCCGACATGGGTACCAGCATCAGATCGTCGTCGGGAGCCTTCCTGCGCCAGCCGGTCGCAATGGCCTGGGCCGCCTCGACCGCGCTGAGAGTGCCGCCGAAGGAGTCGGGTGCGATGACCACGCGCATATGAACATCGTGTCAAACCCGCCACGGCCTTCGGGCATCCGGCGCGGCGCAGCTGTTAGTCAGACTTACGTCGGGGCCTGGCGTCAAGAACCGCTAGTGTCGCCGAGTGCTGATTCGGCAGATGGTGTACGACGACGTCCCCGCCGTCGAGCGGATCACCGCGGAGGCGTTTTACCAGCTGGACAAGTTGACCCGGCCGGCGAACTGGCCGCCTCCCGAGCCCCGACCGCCCGAACGTGCCGAGCCGTGGATGGCGCGATTGCGCCACCTGCTCCATCATGACGGGGCGGGCTGTTGGGTGGCGGTTGCCGACGACGGTGACCTGGTTGGCTGTGCCGCTGCCTTGCTGCGCGAGGGAATGTGGGGCCTGTCGACGGTAGCCGTCGTACCGGACCTTCAGACTCGCGGCATCGGGAGCCAGCTAATGCAGGCGGCCTTGGCGTACGGGCCGCCCGGGCCTGAGGCGCCCGGATTCATCTGCTCGTCGCACGACCCACGGGCAGTTCGCCGGTATCGCCTGTCCGGCTTCAACGTGTATCCCACGATGCTGATGTGGGGTGCCGTGTCGCGAGCATCCATCCCGTCTCTGTCGCACGTGCGCGACGGCGACGACGAGGACATCGACCTGCTCAATGACATCGACCGCGCCTGCCGTGGCTTCGCGCACGGCGTCGACCACGAAATCCTGGTCAGACAGTTCGCGTTGAAGGTCGTGGACCGAGGCGCCTCGCGCGGTTATGCCTACCGGTACTCCATGGGAGCCCCCTACCTCCTGGCGGCGACCGACCCGGTGGCCGCCTCGTACGTGATGTGGGCAACGCTGGCGGAGTCGAACCCGGACACGCCGGTCGACTTCGGCCAGCTGAGCAGTGATCAGGCCTGGGCGATCGACGTTGGGTTGGCCGCCGGACTGGAGCTGCACAACCGGGGTTATCTGGCGTTGCGAGGCATGGCGCCCCCGTCGCCGTACATCCCCTCCGGGCACTTTCTCTAAGACCGTTGAGGGGCGGCACCGAGCGTTTCGAAACCACCACCCGCGGTCAAAGGCCGGGGGCACCCCAAACAGCCATCCACCTACCGAGCTCCGGCTCGATGGTCAGGTCGTCACGAAGCTCACCCCTGACTTGCAACTCGAGCGCATTGTCGCGTTGCTTTCCAGACCTGGGGGCGAAAGGGTAGAACGTGCCCTGCTTGTAGAGGTAGACCAGCCCGAACTTGCGCTCGGTCGCATCCGCAAAGACCACCAACGAGCACAGCAGCGACGGCCCGAAGCCGGCGCTCTCCAGACTGCTGTTGACCGCGTGCACGTCGGTGATCAGATCCGGCAGCTGCGAGGGATCGTTACGGCAAACCAGCCAGGTAAAGCCGAAGTCATCGGTGCTGCGTTCCACCTTGGGGCCTGCGTCGGCGTCGAGCAGCTCTTGTACGTCGCTTTGAGCCGTCGCGAACGCACCGCCCTCGGCTTGGCGATAGCAAACGGATGCGACACCGATTGGCTTGAATCCACTGGATACTTCGAGGGTGATCGCCGCCGAGGGCACCGCGAAGAGGTTGTCGAGGTTTGCCCGCGGCGGATCGCTTCGACCGAAGACGTTCTTGAAGAGGCCCACGTGAATGATCCTCCCACGTCTTGACTACGACTAGGCCGAGCAGCCCGGCGACGCTGAAGAACCGCCTCTGTCCGTGGTGCTAGCGATCCTTGGTCGCTACGTCAGCTGGCTGGACCCACGGCGGTCACGAGCAAGCGATTCCCACCGCTGGTTGAGGAGCGAGCGCCGGCAAGCGTCTCAAATCCTCCCGGAATGAAAGGTGGCTCCGGCTCGTCAGGCGCCAGGGCGGGAGAGGTCTGCGGAGATCCGGGCCAACTGGTCGAGCCGCTTCTCTAACGGCGGGTGGGTGGCAAAGAGAGCGGTGATCGACTCCTTGTGCAGGGCCGGTGCGAAGAAGAACGCGTTGAACGCCTGCGCCTCGCGCAAATCGCGAGTGGGGATCCGTGCCATGTCACCAGAGATCTTCGTCAGCGCTGAAGCGAGCGCCGACGGCTTGCCGGTCAGGTAGGCACCGGAACGGTCGGCACACAGCTCCCGATATCGACTGAGGACGCGGGTCAACAAGAACGAGATCAGATAGACGGCAATGCTGCCGAGCCACACCAGCAGGAACACCGGTGCGCCGTTGTTGTTGCGCCGGCCACCACCGAAATACAGCCCCCAACGCATCACCAGACCGGCGACCACGCCGAGGAATCCGGCGATCGTCATCACCATCACGTCGCGGTGGGCAACATGTGAGAGCTCATGGGACAAGACGCCCTCAAGCTCCTCGGTGTCGAGTCGACGCATGATCCCGGTCGTCACACACACCACAGAGTGCTCGGGGCTTCGTCCGGTCGCGAACGCGTTAGGTACGTCGGTGTCGGCGATCGCCACCCGCGGCTTCGGCATATCGGCAAGCGCACACAGTCGATCGATCATGCCGTGCAGCTCCGGCGCCTGATCCGGGCTCACGTCGTGAGCCCGCATCGCGGTGGTGGCTAACTTGTCGGAGAAGAACCACTGCCCAAGCCCGAGCAACACCGCGATGACGATGATCGCCCCAGTTGAGGCGACCTTGAACGCGATCAGCGCCGCCATCACCGAGACATAAAGCCCGCCGAGCAGCAGCATGACGATCGTCATCCGGGCGGTCAGCCCGGCGTCACTGCGAAATCGGGTGCTTGCCATAACGGCTGAAAGCCTCTCCTCTTGTTCGGGTCATTGTGTCACCTAGTACTACTAGTACGACGTTTGTGGCAGATCTTTTGTTCCATCGACCGGGTCCAGCCGGCCCATCGGAAACGCAAATATTCTCAATCTAGGCTCGGCCCCGACTGGCTGCCCTGGGCCGCATTGCGTGTTGCGCCAGCTTCCTCGTCAGCGCCGCCACTCGCGACGCCCCGGCCGGGAATCAAGCCGTCGCCATTGAGCAGGTCACGAACCTCGGCAAGGCTGGCGTCGGCGGGCGGTAACAACAGGGTCGACGGCAGCAACGCGTCCAACGCCACCTCAGACCCGGCTGAACGCACCCGATCCAGCAGCCGACCCAACGTCGCGTGGAAGGCGTCGTCGTCTCCCCGATTTATCGCGTCCTCAAGCACGTCATCGAGCTCGTTGAGCGCGGCAACCTCGTCGTCGGGAACGTCGTACTGCCCCTCACTCAAGATCCGGATGATCATGCCTGCTCCTCCTGGGTGGCCGGGGCCGGCGCAGTCTGTGGATTGGGGCTGGCATTAGCGTCACCTTCGATCTGAGCCGGTGCCTGACTGCCACCGAGTTGCGCCTTCATGCGCGCCAACTCGGCGTCGACGTCGCTGCTTGACGACATCTGCTCGAGCTGGGCAGTGATGTCATCCTTGCCGCCAGAGATCGGATCGTTGAGGGCACCGGACTGGATCAACTCATCCACCGCGCCGGCGCGGGCCTGCATCTGCGCGGTCTTGTCTTCGGCCCGCTCGATGGCCTGGCCCACGTCACCCATCTCTTCGGAGATCCCGGAGAAGGCCTCGTTGATCTTCGTCTGCGCCTCCGCAGCGGTGTACGTCGCCTTGAGGGTGTCCTTCCTGGTCTTGAAGGACTCGATCTTGGCCTGCAGCCGTTGCGAGGAGGTGGTGAGCTTCTCCTCTTGAGCAAGCAGGTCCGCGTGTTGGGTCTGCAGGTCAGCGATCTGCTGCGCGACACCGGCTCGACGCGTCAACGCTTCCCGTGCGAGATCCTCGCGGCCGGCGGCCAACGCCTGCTGGGCCTGTCCTTGCAGTTTGGTCGACTGCTGATCGAGTTGTTGGACCTGCAACTCGATGCGCTTGCGGCTGGTGGCTACGTCGGCGACGCCCCGGCGCACCTTTTGGAGCAAATCGCGCTGTTTGGTGTAGCTGTAATCGAGCGTCTCCCGGGGATCCTCGGCTCGGTCGAGGGCCTTGTTGGCCTTGGACCGAAAGATCAGCGTGATCCGCTGCATGAGGCTGCTCATCGAGTTGGCCTACCCCTTCTTGGTCGCACAAGCGCACGGCTGCACGCCGTACACCTCAAACCCTACTTGGCCGCCGGTGTAGATGCCATGAGCCCCGCGATGCGGGGGTAGGCTTCGCCACAAGGAAGCACCGGAGCCGGCCGGGGCGGATCGATTCCAGTTACAAGTGAGGCGCGTGCTCGGTGTTTGGTCGTCGTACGTCAGCCGAAGAAGCCGCCAGCCGCACCGATGCGAGCGTGGAGCTCAAAGTGAGCAGGGTCGGCAGCAAGGGCAAGCCCACTCCCAAGCGCAAAGAGGCAGAGGCCTACCGCAAGCAGCGAAATGCGCCTCCGCGCAGTCGCAAGGAGGCAAACGCCTTGCAGCGTGAACGGTCCCGGGAGCAGCGGCTGAAGCAGAAGGCAGCGATGGCGAGCGGCGACCCGAGATTCCTGCCGGCGCGCGACCAGGGCGAGGTCAAGAAGTTCATCCGTGACTACGTGGACTCTCATCGCACCATCGGGGAATTCCTGATCCCGATCTTCTTGGTGATCTTCGTGCTCGTCTACCTCCCCGGTGCCGCGGCCCTGGGAAGCGTCGCGTGGATCGTCGTGCTGGCTGCGGTGCTGTTCGACTCGTTGCGGATTTTGCGCGGCATCAGGTCGGGTATCTCGTCGCGATTCGGTGAAGGTCAGACCAAGGGCGTCACGATGTACACCCTGATGCGCAGCTGGCAGATGCGCCGGCTGCGACTCCCGAAACCGCAGGTCAAGCACGGGCAGCCGGTCTAGTTCGGGGTGAACCCCGGTAGGAGCGGCGTGAACCACCGGTAAGAGCTGGGTTTAAGGTCGACGGCATGGACTTTCGACATCTCGGCACATCGGGCCTGAAGGTAAGCGAGATCAGCTACGGCAACTGGCTCACACACGGGTCGCAGATCGAAGAGGAGCAGGCCTTTGCCTGCGTCCACCGGGCTCTCGATGAGGGCATCACGACGTTCGACACCGCCGACGTGTATGCCAACACCAAGGCCCAGTCGGTGCTCGGACGCGCTCTCAAAGGGGTACGGCGCGAGTCCCTTGAGCTGTTCACCAAGGTCTACTGGCCCACCGGTCCCGGGGGCCCCAACGACTCCGGCTTGTCCCGCAAGCACATCTTGGAGGCGATCAACGGCAGCCTGACTCGGCTCGGCACCGACCACGTCGACCTCTACCAGGCCCACCGCTACGACCACGAGACACCGCTCGAGGAGACGATCAGCGCCTTCGCCGACGTCGTACGGCAGGGGAAGGCGCTTTATATCGGCGTTTCGGAGTGGACTGCCGACCAGATTCGGGCAGCAAGTGCGCTGGCACGTCAGCTAAACGTCCCGTTCGTCTCCAACCAGCCGCAATACAACATGTTGTGGCGGGTCATCGAGGCCGCGGTGATTCCGACATCGTTAGAGCTTGGCTTGGGTCAAGTCGTCTGGTCACCGATCGCCCAAGGCGTGCTGACCGGCAAGTATCTGCCTGGCCAGGCGCCTCCGCCGGATTCTCGGGCGGCAGATGAGCAAGTCGGATCGTTCGTGCGTCAACGCATGTCCGACGACGTCCTCACCCGGGTGCAGGACCTCAAGCCGATCGCCGATGACGTCGGGCTGTCGCTTGCTCAGCTCGCCATCGCCTGGGTGTTGTCGAACCCGGCAGTGTCGTCGGCGATCATCGGGGCGACCCGCCCAGACCAGGTCAGTGAGAACGTCAAGGCCGCCGGCCAGAAGCTTGACGCCGACGTACTCGCGAAGATCGACGATGTCTTGGGCCCGATCATCGAGCGAAACCCGGCCGAGACGAAGTCTCCGCCGACCCGCGATTTCAACTAGCCAGGCCCTGCGGCACGCCGCCGCGAATTGCGGGAAAAGCGCTGCCGACACGCCGGCCGACTCAACCGAATTCCCGCTATTCCTGGGGGATCCGAGGACGGGGATCCGGAGGGGTGATCCCGGGATCCGGGGGTGATCCGGTGAGACTGGGGCCGGGTAGGACTACTCGGCAAGCAGAGACATCGGGCCGTAGACGACACGGGCGTCATCAAGCAACGTAGCCTGGTCGGCTCCGGACTCGACCAGCTCATGCCACGTCTCACCAAGCCACGACTCGGCGTCACCTTGTGCCGAAAAATGAGGGACGTCGACGTCGAGGGTGACTGACGTTCCGTCGCTCTTCTCGATGCGCCACGTCCACATGGTGCCTCCTCGTCATACCGCCGCGACTGCCGCCGGGCGGCTGGTGCGGGCCGATGCGTCGTACGACGCTCGTGATGAGCCTAACCGCCTGCATTGACTAACCGGGGTGTGGCGTGCGACTGTTCGGGCGAACAGCTTTGCACCTTCAAGGGAAAGCCGGTCGAAAGCCGGCGCTGACCCGCAACCGTAGGTCGCGACATCGCGCAGCAGACAAACGTCTCGCCGTGATGTGGTGACGAGCCGGAACACCTCTGAAGGTGCCGCGGCTCCACGTGTCCGTCGAGGTTTGCGGGACGGAGCCGGACAGTTGGCCTGGCGGTGCCCCGTCGGCCGGGTGATCCGGAGACGTCTGCGGACCGCTCGCTGAAAGGCTCACCCATGGCGTTGCCACGCCGACTCACCGCCGCTATGGCGGCGCTGTTCCTCCTCACCGGTACGACGGCGCTGGTGGCGTCGACCGCCCAGGCATCCGTCCTCAGCAGCCGGGCCGGCAGCGTTCCTGCGCTGGCTGCTCGTGGCCTGGCCGGCGAGGCCCGAATCGGCCACCCGCCGATCGCTCGAGCGCCGGCCTTAGGTGCCTCGGCTCATCCCGGCGCCGCGGTGGCGGCCTCGCCACGCCAAGCAGCCGACAGCGGCTACACCTATTGGGGTTTCTACGTCTGGGATGCGAAGGCTCGGACGTGGGACTACATGAAGGTCGGCGCGAACGACAGCAAGTCGCTTCCGCATGACGGTGACGTCTACGGCTTCCGCTGGGCCCTGGTGGTCAAGACCCCTCGGCTGCCACGCGCCAGTGGCGACTTCGCCGCGATCTGCGCGAGGCAAAAGCCAACAGCGGGCCAGAAGCGGATCGCGTTCGTGCTTGACTACGGCACCGCCACCGACGCCCCCCGAGGTGAGACCGCGCCCGCACCACAGGGTCTGTGTGCGAATGTCAGCGCCGGTTTCACTGTGCAACAGGCGTTGCAGAGCGTCACGACCGTGCGAACCGGGAGCAATGGGCTCATTTGCGGCATCAGCAGCTACCCCGCCTCGGGTTGTGGTGCCCAGGTCGCCAACGCCAAGGAGGGACCGCCGGACGCCAAGGTGACGCTGCAGCTGCCCAATAGCCAGACCGCCGGCAACACCGGCACCGCAACCGGCCAGTCCGCCCAGTCGGAGCCGCTCGGCAACGACTCCACCGGCTCCGGCGTCAACATCCCGCTGATCGTCGTCGCGGCCGTGGTGGTGATCGCGTTGATGGTTGGCGCGCTGGTTCTGCGTAGGAGGCAGGGGACGGGGCAGTAAATGATGCGGCCGGTCCACTCACCGACGTACTCGCGCTCGCTGCATCCCGGCGCGTGGTGGTTGTGGGCGATCGGGCTGGCAGCCGCGGCCAGCCGCACAAGCAACCCGGTGATCTGCCTGCTGCTCTTGGCGGTAGCCGGGTTCGTGGTGGTGGCACGGCGTTCCCGGGCGCCGTGGGCGTACGCGTACGGCGCCTTCCTGCGGCTGGGGTTGATCATCATCGTGGTGCGGATTGGGTTGCAGGCGTTGCTCTCCAGCGAGTCGCAAGGCATCCACGTCATCGTGGACCTGCCGCAAATACCGCTGCCTGCCTGGGCCGCGGGCATCAAGCTCGGTGGACTCATCACTTGGGAGGCCGTCCTCGTCGCGCTCGCGCAGGGACTACAACTTGCCACGATCATCTGCTGCGTCGGCGCCGCCAATGCGCTCGCCAGCGCTCAACGGCTGTTGCGGTGCGTGCCGGGGGCGCTGTATGAGGTCGGGGTTGCCGCCGTTGTCGCGATGACGTTCGCACCGCAACTGGTTTCCGACGCCGCCCGGGTGCGCACCGCCCAGCGGCTTCGCGGGTACGACGGTCGAGGGCTCACCATCACGCGGCGTACCGCAATGCCGATCCTCGAAGGCGCCCTGAGCCGGTCCGTCGAGTTGGCGGCCGCGATGGACAGCCGCGGCTATGGGCACACCGCGGCTCCCGATCGCGCCACCGGCCGGCTTACCTCCGGACTCGTGTTCACCGGCGTTCTCGGCGTGTGCATCGGCATCTATGGGCTTCTCGACGCGAGCAGTGCCGCCTGGATGGGGATGCCGGTTTTGCTGGCCGGCTGCCTTGTCGCCATCGTCGGTCTCGCCGTCGGGGGGCGTCGCACCAAACGCACCCGCTACCGTCCAGATCCATGGGCGCTTCCGGAGTGGCTGGTCGCCGGGTCTGGAGTCGGCGCTGCGGCGCTCATTTTCTGGTTGGCCGCCACTGACCCGAACGCCGCCGTGCCGCCGTATCCGATCGCCGTGCCCGCGCTGCCCCTGTTGGCTCTCCTCGGCCCGCTGGTGGGGTTGCTGCCAGCCTTCGTCGCACCATTGCCACCTGATCGGCATCACCGCGATCCCCGGAGTCAGACATGATCCGCTTCGACGACGTCACCGTGACCTACAACGATGCTGCTGTCCCCGTGTTGCAAGGCCTGACGTTCGTGATCCCCGAGGGTGAGCTGTGCCTGGTGGTCGGGCCTACCGGCTCGGGCAAGTCGACGCTGTTGAGATGTGTGAACGGCCTGGTGCCGCACTTCACCGGCGGCACCGTGACCGGCGAGGTCACCGTGGACGGACGGTCGACCCGCACTCACCGGCCGCGTGACCTGGTCGACGTGGTCGGCTTCGTCGGGCAGGACCCGCCGGCCGGCTTCGTGACGGAGTCCGTCGAGGACGAGTTGGCGTACGGGATGGAGTCGCTCAGCATCGCCGCGCCGGTGATGCGCAAGCGAGTCGAAGAGACGCTGGACCTGCTGGGGCTGGCCGACGTACGCCACCGTCCGCTCGCCACACTCAGCGCCGGCCAACAGCAGCGGGTGGCGATTGGATCTGTGCTCACCACCCATCCACGCCTGTTGGTGCTCGACGAGCCGACCAGCGCCCTCGATCCACAAGCCGCCGAAGAGGTGCTTGCGGCATTGCAACGGCTCGTGCACGATCTGGGGCTCACGATCCTGCTTGCCGAGCACCGCCTGGAGCGGGTCGTGCAGTACGCCGACCGAGTGCTCCTCCTGCCCGGCGACGCCGCTCCCTCTCGGATCGGCGAGCCGGCGGAGGTGATGGCCAGCTCCCCCATCGCGCCGCCGGTGGTGGAGCTAGGCCGGCTCGCTCAGTGGGCTCCGCTCCCGTTGTCGATCCGGGACGCCCGACGCCAAGCCGCCGGCTTGCGCGAGCGACTCGGCGAGACCTCCCCACCGCGCCGTCCGATGCCACGAACGGGAACGGTCTTGGCGACCACGCGACATCTCGTGGTCAAGTACGGCGTGACACCAGCGGTGCGAGACGTCACCTGCGAGCTCGTGTCCGGTGAGATTGTGGCGCTGATGGGGCGCAACGGCGCCGGCAAGTCGACCCTGCTGAAGTCGCTGGTCGGGCTCGCATCTCCGGCGGGCGGCAAGGTCAGTGTCGCCGGCCGGCAGCCTGCCAGCCTGAAGCCCTCCAGGCTGATCACCACTGTCGGGCTGGTCCCGCAAGAGCCAGGCGACATCTTGTACGCCGAATCGGTGGCCGACGAATGTGCCCACGCCGATCGCGACGCCCAGGTCTCCCCCGGTACGTGTCGCGGGATCTTCAGGGAGCTGGCGCCCGGCGTGCTGGACCAGCATCATCCCCGCGATCTGTCGGAGGGCCAGCGGCTGATCTTGGCGCTCAGCATCGTGCTCACCGCGGCTCCACCGCTTGTTCTGCTCGATGAACCGACTCGCGGCCTTGACTACGGCGCGAAGCGCCGACTTGCGGAGATCCTGCGCGGCCTCGCCGCAACCGGTCACGGCATCGTGTTGGCCACCCACGATGTGGAGCTGGTTGCCGAGGTCGCCGACCGGGTGATCGTGATGGCAGAGGGGGAAATCGTCGCGAACGGGCCGACGGCGGACGTGGTCGTGTCCTCACCGGCGTTCGCACCTCAGGTCGCCAAGATCTTGGCCCCGCAGGGGTGGCTCACGGTTGCCGACGTGACGGCCGGGCTCGACACCCGCCCGGTAAGGGCCCGCGCAGAACCCGACGTGATCCGATGACCCTGATAACGGGACAGCCGTTGATCCGGGTCCGGGTGCGATCGGCGCTGGTGCTCGGCTTGGTCTCCGCGGTCGGAGTGGTCGCCTATGCCTGGCCGTTCGTGGTGCAACCGGGTGCCGCGCTCGACACCTCACACAGTGCCGACGCGCCCTGGGTGTTCGTGGTGTTGTTGCCGCTGTTGGCCGCGGTGGTGATCGCGGAGTTGTCATCGGGCGGTATCGACGCCAAGGCGATAGCGATGCTCGGCATGCTCGCGGCGATCGGAGCCGCGTTACGCGCCCTCGGCCCGGGAGCGGCCGGGCTGGAGCCCAGTTTCATCGTGATCTTGCTGGGCGGGCGGGTGTTCGGACGTGGCTTCGGCTTCGTGCTCGGCTGCCTCACGCTGTTCGCCGGTGCGCTGATCACCGGAGGGGTAGGGCCATGGCTGCCGTTCCAGATGCTCGCGGCAGGTTGGGTCGGCCTTGGGGCCGGCATGTTGCCACGCTGCCGCGGGTGGCTGGAGCTCATCGTGCTCGCGGCGTACGGCGTGGTTGCCGGGCTGTTCTACGGCATGTTGACCAACTTGTGGTTTTGGCCGTTCGCGTCCTATACACCGGAGATCAGCTACGTCGCGGGCGGCTCGCTCGGCGCCAATATCCACCGGTACCTGGTCTTTTGGGCCACCACGTCACTTGGCTGGGACGTGCCCCGCGGCATCCTTACCGCAGCCACCGTGTTTGTGGCCGGCCGGCCGGTGCTCAACGCGCTGCGGCGCACCGCCCGCCGCGCCCACTTCGGCTAGCTCTCCGTTTTCCGGTCGAGCGCGCAAGTTCTTCCGGCCGAGCCGGCAGGTTGGTTCCGGCCAGGCGCTTAACCTTAACGGTCAAGCTACGGCAGGGCCTAGCGACAAGGCGACCACGTCGCGGGCACAACCCCACGACAGCATGACACCGTTACCCTCGTGACCGTAGTCATGCACGACCGCCACGTCACCGCGGAGCTCCCGCTCGAGTCGCACGCTTGGCCGCCCCGGTCGTAGCCCAACCTCGACGCCGATGACCGGGGCGCCTGCCAGCGCGGGTAACGCGGCGATGCAGCGCTCAAGGATCCCGGCCGTGTCCGCCGGGTCGGGGGTGAGATCGACTCGGCCGAGCTGCGAAACGCCGCCCAGCACAACCCGCCGGCGGTGCGGGAAAACTCCCATCACCGTTCCAGCTGCACCTCCCTCGAAGACAAATTCCCGGACGTGAGGCGCGTCGACGATGACATGTTGACCACGCACGGGCACCAACGCGTCGTCCCCGGCCAGGACGACCGCACCCAGGCCGGCACAGTTCACGACCACGTCGGCGCGACCGTCGTACATGCGGGCCGCTCCGGCCAGGTCGGTGACTATCGCCGGCTCGATCCGTCCTCCGAACTGCCCGACCCGATCGACCAGCCAAGCGAGATACCGCGGCATGTCGACGAACGGCAACTCCGCCCAGAAACCGCCCGGGAAACCGGGCGGCAGATCGGCGGCCGCGCAGGGGGCGAATCCGGGGACCGACTGAGCCCATGGCGGCAGCCCGGGGCCGAGTGCCGGTGTGGAAAGCAACCGGCCCCGCCGAATCGAAACGCCTGTGACGTCATCGCCAGCCAAGTCTCGGAACCGCCGATCTGACTCCACTGCCCAGGCAACGCTCGGATCGCTTGGATCACCGAAGACAGGGCCGACCATGGCACCGGCCACCGCCGACACGGTTCCCAGCGGTCCACCAGCAGTGCGTACGACGACCTCGGCGCCGGCCTCGAGCAGGCACACCGCGCAGGTCAGTCCGCTGACGCCCGCCCCGACGACCACAATGCGTGGCGCGCCATCTCTGCGCAGAAGTTCGGCGTCCATCGAGACTCCCTGATCTGTAGTGTTGAACGCCCAGCCTAAGAGCCATCTCAGAAGTGGTGACAGATGGGAAAGTCCCCAGCCGAGATACCGGACCTGAACATCCTGACGGCTCGGCGGGACAAACTGGACGGCTCGACCGAAAACCGGACGGTTCGACCGAAAAACCTGACGGCTCGGCGGGAAGAACCTGACGGCTCGGCGGTAGAGATGAGCAGGGCTGGAAAGATGGCGGCATGCGTTCTGAAACTCGCTCCTATCGCACGGGTGACCGTGAGACCGTTGTCAATCTCACCGGCGATTGCGCCGACTACGTCCGCGGCGAATCCGACGGCCTGCTGCACGTTTTCGTGCCGCATGCGACTGCCGGTTTGGCGATCATCGAGACCGGGTCTGGCAGCGATGCGGATCTGCTCGCCGTGCTGGGCGACGTGCTGCCCACCGACGACAGGTGGCGGCACCGACACGGTAGCCGCGGGCACGGCCGCTCACACGTCATGCCGGCGTTCGTGCCGCCGTACCTATCGGTGCCCGTTATCGACGGCGAGCTGGCATTGGGCACCTGGCAGAGCATCTGCCTGATCGATCTGAACGTCGACAACACCGAGCGAAGTGTCCGGCTGTCATTCCTCGGGGGCTAACCCTTCAGGCCATCGCGACGCCCACGCGGCGTGCGAATTGCGAGCCGGAGTCCGCGGGCTCCAAGCCATCCCGGCGAGCCGAGGTGAGGAGCGGTGCGGCGGCGGCCGCTCTGTCAGGTGACGGGTGCACCCGGGGTGACGAAGGGGGGCTTGGTCACCACGAAAGGCTCCGGCCGTCCGCGTACGTCGACGTACACCTCGTCGCCGTCAGCGACCGACCTGTCGAGCAACGCCAGCCCGATGCCCTGGCGTCGGATCGGCGAAAACGTACCCGAGGTGATCTCCCCGAGCGGCGCACCGTCGGCGCCAGCCACCGCCATGTGCGGACGCGGGATGCCACGCCCCGAGGCCACCAACCCCCGCAACAGGCGGGCCGGCTTGGCCTCCCGCTCGGCCCGCAGTGCCTCATCGCCCCGAAACCGCTCCTTGCCCCAGCCGACGGCCCACCCCAGGCGGGCTTGCACCGGGGTGATCGACGCGGAAATGTCCTGGCCGTGCAGCGGGTAGCCCATTTCGGTGCGCAGCGTGTCGCGCGCGCTCAACCCGGCCGGCAGCAGGCCGACCGGAGAGCCGGCGGCCGTGAGCGCGTCCCACACGGATACGGCGGCGGAGTTGGGAACGACCAGCTCATACCCACGTTCGCCGGTGTAGCCGGTCCGGCACACCACGACCGGCACCCCATCGTGATCGACCTCGACAAACGACATGTAATCGTGGCCCACCGGGTAGCCGATCGCTGCCAACGTCTCGTCACTGTGGCGACCCTGCACCGCGATGACGGCGTACTTCCTGTGCAGGTTGACGACCGTCACGCCCGGCGGCGCCGACTCGGTGAGCAGCCGGACGATCTCGGTCGTGTTGGCGGCGTTCGGAATCAAGAACACCTCGTCGTCACCGCGCAGGTAGGCGATCAGGTCGTCGACGACTCCCCCATCGTCGCGACAGCACAACGTGTACTGCGCCTTGCCCGGCGAGATCTTGCCGAGGTCGTTGGTAAAGCATGCGTTGGCGTACGACGCCGCGCCCGGCCCGCGAACGACCGCCTTACCCAAGTGGCTGACGTCGAAGAGGCCGACCGACTCGCGTACGGCGTTGTGCTCCTTTACCGCGCCTGAATACTCCAGTGGCATCGACCAGCCGGCGAACTCGGCGAACCTGGCGCCCAGCGCGACATGCCGCTCGTGCAGCGGTGAGGTCAGCAAGTCAGCAGCGGTGTCGTCGACCATGGACCGGAACCTACCGCAGCATCGGCACGGCCGAGGAGAAGCGTCTTGCGGAAGGGCGCGGAGCAGCCAGATCACCGCCACCGGGAATGTGCCGTGCGGCGAGCCCGACGATTCCCTACCTGTGCAGCTCGAAGAGGGCGCCTGCCCCAATTGGCAAAACCGAATGTCTGGACAAGGCCGCCAGCGTACAGTGCACCACAGGAACCGAGCGCCGAGGAGCACTTCATGTCTGCAGAGCCTCCGCAAGACCCGAAGTCTGGTCCGCCACAGTGGCGCTATCCGGGGTCCGATCAGTTGCCTGACCCGCAAGGCAACCAGCCGAGCCGCGGCCAGTCGACGCATGGCCAGTCGCCCTATCCACAAGCGGGCTGGTCGCAGCAGCCGTATCCGGGGTACGGACCGACTTCGTATCAGCAGCAGGGTTACTCTGAACAATCGGGACAGGGCCAACAGCCGCCACCGTCGGCGTACGGGCAACCGCCGAGCCAGCAGCCCTACAACCCCTACTCCCAAGGTGCTCCGGTCGCGCAACGCACCACCAACGGAATGGCGATCGCTTCGACGGTCACCCGCTCCACCATCCGCTCGTGACCGCGGTCAGTCTGCGCGCCGCGCGCCCTGCCGCCGTCAAAGCCGACGCGATCGTGATCGGCGTCTGCTGCGACGGAGACGCGCTGATTGTCGCAGAGAGCGGCCGTGACATCGCCAGGGCGTTCGCCGGTGACTTCGCGAAGACGATGGCCAGCCTTGGCGTGTCGAGCAAGCCAGGTGAAGCCACCAAGGTGCCGGCTCCCGACGGCGTCCAAGCCGCGGTACTGGTGCTCGTCGGCCTCGGGGACAGCGCCGATGTCGATCCCGAGTCGCTTCGTCGAGCGGCCGGCGCCGCGATTCGAGCCCTGGCCGGCTGCCAGACGGTGGCCCTCGCGCTCCCGGCCACAACTGACGAACAGGTCCGGGCTCTCACCGAGGGTGCGCTGCTGGGCGGCTACGAGTTCGACCGCTATCTGAGCAAGCAACACGACGAGGTCGCCGACGTCCTCGTGCTCACCGAGATCGCGCGCTCCAAGCCAGCCAAGGAGGCCCTCGCCACCGCGACCAGCGTCGCAGCGGCCGTCAACTTCGCCCGCGACCTGGTCAACGTCGCACCCAACGATCTCTACCCGGAGTCCTTCGCCGCCGAACTTAAGGCTCGGGCCAAGAGGTCCCGGGTAAGCGTCAAGGTGACCGACGAGAAGGCGCTCGAAGCGGGCGGATATGGCGGCATCTTGGGCGTCGGCAAGGGCTCGATCCGGTCGCCGAGACTGGTGAAGTTGTCCTATCAGCCGACCCGGCCCAAGGCGCACATTGCACTCGTCGGCAAGGGCATCACCTTCGACTCCGGCGGCCTGTCGATCAAGACCGGCACCGGGATGATGACGATGAAGTGCGACATGGCCGGGGCCGCGGCCGTGGCGGCGGCGACGTTCGCGATCGCGGACCTCGGCCTGCCGGTCCGCGTCACCGCGTACGCCTGCCTGGCCGAGAACATGCCGTCGGGGCACGCGTCGCGGCCTGGTGACGTGCTGACGATGTACGGCGGCAAAACGGTAGAGGTCCTGAACACTGACGCGGAAGGCCGGCTCGTCTTGGCCGACGGCATCACCACTGCCAACGCCGACAAGCCCGATCTGATCGTCGACGTCGCCACACTCACCGGAGCGTGCGTGGTGGCGCTCGGTAAGAACGTGTCGGGGGTGTTCAGCAACGACGACGAGCTGCATAAGGAACTGCCCCGGATCGCCCAGCGAGCCGGTGAGCTCATGTGGTCCCTGCCGATCCCCGAGGAGATGAAAGACAAGGTGCAGGCCACCAAGATCGCCGACCTGAGCCAAGTCAACACCGAGCCCTATGGCGGTGCGCTGTTCGCTGCGGCATTCCTCCGTGAGTTCGTCGCCGACGGCATCAGGTGGGCGCACCTTGATATCGCCGGGCCCGCCTTCAACGACGACAGCCCGTGGGGTTACACGCCCAAGGGCGGCACCGGCGCCTCCGTACGCACCCTCGTTCAGTTGGCGGCGGAGACGGCCGCCGGATAAGAGCCGACGACACTAGCGACCCGATGACCGCGCTAGCTTCCGAAAGGGATAGGCGGGAATCGGACGGCGTTACTCCCCCTTGGCTTGTTTGCTCTGACGGCGGTTCCACTCCCGCATCCGGTCGGGGTAGCCGACGACTGCCGCGTCATAGCTGGGGATGCCCGCGGTGTTGGCGAAGTTGTGGGCCCACTCGACCGATGGGACTCGCCGTCGGGTCCATTCGCCGTCGATCGCGACAAGCAGCAAGGTCGTGTCGGTCACCGCCGTGCGGGGCTCGACGAACCCCTCGATGCCTGCCCGGGTGGTGATCCACTCCTTGAGATAACGCGCATCGTCGGACTCCGCGGGCCGCAGCGTACCCGCCTTGCCGCGCCGGCGTTTGAACAGCGCCATCCAAGAGCCTCTCTTCCCGGTCGTTCGCGAGCCATAAGCTCGGGCTAGCCGTGCACAAGTAAGTATCGCTCATCATGGGTGCCGGCACCGGGAACCAGGCGAGGGTACGCCGGCTCGCTGCGCGCCATTGTGGGCATCACAGTCGGCGCGATCCCGGTGAACCTGACTGTGGCCGCGGCCGGGCGAGGTGCGAAGATGGCGAGGCGCTCAATGAACGAGCGACATGCGCGAGCAACGAGGGACGTCCTCGAGTGATCCGGAGGAACCGTGGCGGAGGCGGGTTTGAGTTTTGACGTGGTGATCTTGGGCGGAGGCAGCGGCGGATATGCCTGCGCGTTGCGGGCCGCCCAGCTCGGGCTCGCGGTGGCGATCATCGAGCAGGACAAGGTTGGCGGCACCTGCCTGCATCGTGGATGCATTCCCACCAAGGCCCTGTTGCACGCCGGCGAGGTGGCCGACGCGGTCCGCGAGTCGGAGCAGTTCGGAGTGAAATCTTCACTGGACGGCGTCGACCTGGCCGCGGTGAACAGCTACAAGGACGGCGTCGTGGCGCGGCTCTACAAGGGCTTGCAAGGCATGATCGCGGGTCGGGGAATCACGCTCGTCGAGGGCCGCGGCACCCTGGTCTCACCGAATGCCGTGGAGGTGGCGGGCACCCGCTACGAGGGTCGGCACATCGTGTTGGCATCCGGCTCCTACTCCAAGTCCTTGCCCGGGCTCGACGTCGATGGCGGGCGGGTCCTCACCAGCGAGCACGCGCTGGAGCTCGACCAGCTTCCAGGGTCGGCGATCGTGCTCGGCGGCGGCGTGATCGGTGTCGAGTTCGCGTCCGCGTGGCGCTCATTCGGGACTGACGTGACGATCATCGAGGCACTCCCTCGCCTGGTAGCGGCCGAAGACGCCGAGTGCTCCAAGGCAGTCGAGCGTGCGTTCCGCAAACGAGGCATCACCTTCAAGACCGGCACCGCCTTCAAGGGAATGGAGACAACCGACGCGGGCGTCAAGGTGACCGTCGATTCCGGCAACAGCTATGAAGCCGAGATCCTCCTCGTCGCAGTCGGGCGTGGCCCCAACACCACCGACCAAGGTTTCGAGGCGCAGGGTGTGGAGATCGACTTCGGCTTCGTGCGCACCAACGAACGGCTCCAAACCACCGCGCCGCACATCTACGCAGTCGGAGACATCGTCTTCGGCATGCAGCTCGCCCACCGCGGATTCCAGCAGGGCATCTTCGTTGCCGAAGACATTGCCGGTCTCGATCCCACGGTCATCAACGAAGAGGGCATCCCCCGCGTGACCTACTGTGATCCGGAGGTCGCATCCGTGGGTCTCACCGAGGAGACCGCCAGCGACAGGTACGGTGGCTCGCAGGTCGAGTCGATCACCTATAGCCTCGCCGGTAACGGCAAAAGTCAGATCCTCAAGACCCAAGGATTCGTCAAGCTGGTCCGCCGCAAGGACGGCCCCGTCGTCGGAGTCCACATGGTGGGCGCCAGGGTCGGCGAGCTCATCGGTGAAGCACAGCTGATCTACAACTGGGAGGCGTTCCCGCAGGACGTGGCGCCGCTGATCCACATGCATCCGACCCAAAACGAGGCGCTCGGTGAGGCGCATCTCGCGCTGGCCGGCAAACCGCTCCACGCGCACGTCTGACATGTGGTCGTTAGGCTGAGCCAGCGACGGCGTACGCCTGACAAACCCGCGACGACGACCAAGGACAAAAGGACCTCGACCGACATGGCGACTGAAGTTAACCTTCCGGCACTCGGTGAAAGCGTCACCGAGGGAACTGTTACGCAATGGCTAAAGTCGGTTGGCGACGAGGTAGCCGTGGACGAGCCACTGCTGGAGGTCTCGACCGACAAGGTCGACACCGAGATCCCTTCCCCGGTGGCCGGAACCCTGCTTGAGATAAGGGCAGACCAGGACGAGACCGTCGATGTCGGCGCCGTGCTCGCGGTGATCGGTGACGCCGAGGAGTCTGCCGGTACGTCGGACCAGGACGGCTCCGGTGACGCGCAGGCCGGTGCCTCGGCGGCGACAGACACCACGTCCGCGCCCGCGGACCAGTCCGACGAGCAGCAGCAGACACCGACCTCTGGCGCGGAGCAGGAGACGCGGCCTTCCAGCGCCGCGGCGCCCAGCGACTCGCCTGACCGGGAAGAGCCTGCCGAGGACCAGAGCGCGGCCACTGACGAAGGCGCCAACGAACAGCCGCCGTCCGAGCAGGAGCCGGCGTCGCAGGCCGAAGCCCAACCGTCGGGGTCGTCCGAAGAAGGCGGCAGCGAGTCGACCGATGTCAAGCTTCCAGCGCTCGGTGAGAGCGTCACGGAAGGCACGGTGACTCAGTGGTTGAAGTCGGTAGGTGATGAGGTTTCCGTCGACGAGCCGCTGCTGGAAGTTTCCACCGACAAGGTTGACACCGAGATTCCTTCTCCCGTTGCCGGCAAGCTGCTGGAGATCACCGTCGACGCGGACGAGACGGTCGAGGTGGGCGCCGTACTAGGCCGGATCGGCTCCGACGGCGCCGCTGCCGGTCGAGAGAGCGAGCCGCAGGCGGCGGGCTCGGGCGGTGCTCAGCCGCCCTCCGCGGCGCAAGAGACCGCTCGGGCCGACGAGCCAGCGGCGTCCGCGCCGCCCGAGGACCGGTCGGCGAAGCCCGCGCCCGAGGCTGCGGAGCCCGCGCGCGCGAAGCCCGACCGGGCTCAACCAGAAGGAGAGCCGTCCCAGGTTGAGCTAGCAGCGCCGACAGAGTCCGCAGACCACGCCGCGGCCAGTGCCGTCGATTCAGAGCGACGTTCCGCGGACGGGCAACGGCAGCAGGACACAGGCGGCGAGGCTGACTCTCACAGCTATGTGACGCCGCTGGTGCGCAAGCTCGCTGCCCAGCACAACGTGGAGTTGTCGAGCCTCACCGGCACCGGTGTCGGCGGTCGGGTCAGGAAGCAAGACGTGCTCGCCGCTGCCGAAGCCGCCGAGCGAGACGCTCAAACCCCTGCCGAGGCACCGACAGCCCAGGCCGAGGCAGCGGCGCCGATTGCCGCCGGCGCCGGGCCGGCTAGTCAGCTGCGCGGCAAGACCGAGAAGCTCTCCCGCCTGCGCAAAGTCATCGCAGCCCGAATGGTGGAGTCCTTGCAGGTGTCGGCTCAGCTGACGACCGTGGTCGAGGTCGACGTGACGGCGATCTCGCGGTTGCGCGATCGGGTGAAGGCCGGCTTCGAGCAGCGCGAGGGCGTCAAACTGTCGTTCCTGCCGTTCTTCGCCAAGGCCGCGATCGACGCGCTCAAGACATACCCGCAAGTGAACGCGTCGATCGACACCGAAGCAGGCGAGGTGACCTATCACGACGGCGAGCATCTCGGGGTCGCGGTCGACACCGAGCGTGGCTTGCTGGTGCCGGTGATCAAGGACGCCGGTGACCTGTCGATCGCCGGCCTGGCCCGCAAGATCGCCGATCTCGCGGTCCGCACCCGAGACAGCAAGATCAGCCCCGACGAGCTGTCCGGCGGCACGTTTACGCTGACCAACACCGGCAGTCGTGGTGCATTGTTCGACACCCCGATCATCAACCAGCCCCAGGTCGGCATCCTCGGCACTGGGACCGTAGTGAAGCGGCCTGTCGTGATCGACGACCCCAACCTCGGTGAGACGATCGCGGTCCGCCAGATGGTTTACCTCGCCTTGACCTACGACCACCGGCTCGTCGACGGCGCCGACGCCGCCCGCTTCCTGACGGCGATCAAGCAGCGGCTCGAGGAAGCGAACTTCGAGTCCGAGCTCGGAGTCTGACCTCCCACGTCCAGCTCGCTGCGGCGGAAGGCATCTGCTTGGCTGCGGCGGAAAGCGTCCGGCTCCACCGAACGCATCGTTCAGCCACCAGCGGATCGTCGGGACGTGCGGCAGGATGGAGCCATGCGAGTCCTGCTAGCGGGTGCGTCCGGGTTCTTGGGTACGGCGCTGCGACAACGGCTCGTCGACGACGGCCACGTGGTGGTGCAGCTCGTCAGGTCACCCCAACACGGCCCCGATCAGGCGTCCTGGGACCCGTCTCGCAGATACGTGCCGCTCGACCCGCTGCAAGCCGCCGACACCGTGATCAATCTCGCCGGTGCTCCGATCGCACATTGGCCGTGGACCGCGGCGTACAAGAAGACACTTCTGGAGAGCCGCACCGCCACCACGCGCACGCTCGCCGACGGCATTGCCGGCTTGTCGCGCAAGCCCGCGTTGATCAACGCCAGCGCGGTCGGCTACTACGGCCCAGACCGTGGTGACGAGCTACTCGACGAGACATCCGGGCCCGGAGACGGCTTCTTCGCGCAGCTCACCCAGCAGTGGGAGGCGGCGGCGGCCCCGGCCAGCGAGGCGGGTGCGCGACTCGTCGTCACCCGCAACGCCGTGGTCTTGGACAAACGAGGCGGTGCACTGAAATCGATGCGGCTGCCGTTCCTTGCCGGGGTCGGCGGCCAGATCGGCAACGGCAAGCAGTGGTTCCCTACCGTGTCGCTGCGCGACTACGTCGCGGCGGTCACCCGGCTGGCGATTGACACCTCGACGAGCGGCGTCTACAACCTGGTGGCTCCCGAGCCGGCAACCAACGCCGAGTTCACCAAGGCATTAGGGCGCCGACTGCACCGACCAACCCTGCTCCGGGTGCCGATGTTGCCGCTCAGGGTCGTCGTCGGCGAGCCGGCCCGGGAATTCTTCGGGAGTCTGAAGGTAAGGCCGGCCCGACTGCTGGACGCGGGCTTCGATTTCGCCGATCCGGACATCGACCGTCAGCTCGCCACCGCACTTCGCTAGCTGAGCCTGAATCCGTGGAGTGGCTGGCGGGGTGGGCATCGTGGTGCTGTAGCGGGAGGGCCGGGGGGTGTGGGCGTGAGGAAGCCGCTGGCCTGTCCAGCCTTTCCACTTCGGGGTTCCTCGGGTTTTGCCTGGTGCGGCGGTGGATGGGACTCAGGAAGGTGCTGGTGGCGCCTTTGGCTGAGCGAAGACTCCGGTCCAGATTGCCAGCCACCTGATGGCCCAGGGCCAGTGCTCGGGCAGGTGCAGCACGGGCCGTCGTTGTGGCCGGGCCAGTCGTGCTGGAACGTGCACGATCTGGCGGCGCAGCGTCGCGCCGCGTGCGACCGCGGGCCGGCTGGGGTCGAGAGTCTCGGCCGCGCGGAGCAGGTTGTGGGTCATTGCCGTGCAGAGGGCCCAGGCGTGGTTGGACGGGAATCGGCCCGAGGGTAGGTGCGCCAGGGGGCCGTGGATCAGGTCGGCGAACACCGTCTCGATGACCGCGTGCCGTCGGTGGGTCAGGTCCGCCTGGACGGTGGGTTCGGCGCTGTTGGTGAAGAACGGGTGGTAGCGCCAGACCGGGAACAGCTCATCGAGCTTGTTCTGGTCGCGGACCCGACGCACGATCAGCCGGGCGGTGACCGGGCGCTTGGTGGAGCCGAACGCGGTGAAGGTGGTCTCGGCGACCTCGGCATCGCTGATCAGCTCCCCGGTCTGCGGGTCGACCTCCGCCCCGGGGTAGTGCACCGGCGTCCAGGCCTGCTCGTCGATGCTTCCGATTGCCTGGACCACTGCCCGGTTCTTGGTCAGTACGACCGAGAACCGCACCTTCGCCTGCAGGCACGCACCGACCACGGCGCTGTTTCCGTAGGCCGAATCGCCACGCATCAAGATCTCCCCGCTCGCACCGGCGGCACGGGCGGTGCTGATCGCCTCGCGGACCATCGACGCCGCCCCCTGCCCGAACCGGCCCTCCCGGCCCGCAGCCGGATCCCCGCGATCACCGGCGTCGCATCCGCGGTGCTGATCGTGGTCGTCAACGGCGACAGCCCCCTGCGCAGCAGCACCCGGCCGGCGATCTTGGCGTGTCCGAAGCTGGCGCCCTGCTTGGCGTGACCGAACACCGGCCGCAGCAGCGAATCGATGTCGACGAACGCCTGCTGCTCGATCCCGGTCAGCAGGTCGGTCCGCTCGGCCAGACCCACCAGATGCGCCCGAGCCACCGAGGCCAACTGCAAGCAGTGACCGTGGGTGAACTCGCGCAGGAACTGCCCCAACGTTGCCGGGGCATACACCTGGTCAAACAGCCGCTTCATCCCCCCTGAGCGGATCACCTGCAGGTCATCGATGCTGTCCGCGCCGGCGGCCATCCCGGCGATGATCGAGGTCAGCTTCCCAGCCGCGTTCACCCCTGCCGAGGCCACCCGCGGCTCCAGCGAGTCCAGGCTGACCTTTTCAGCAACCAACTCCGAGAGCCCGGCCTGCTCGGCCAAGGCCATCACCGGGACCAGCCCGGCATCCGACACCAGATTCTCATCATCAAACAACGGCGTCGCCTTGGACCACGAGTGGGATAGTCTCACTTCCAGTGCCTTCCGTTCTCGGCCGAATCAGGACGTCAACAGCCCCGATTCTCCTTGCACAGAAGGCACTCTCACGTGTTCGACCCGCCCAATCAGGCCACCAAACCGCTAACGGTCCACGGATTCAGGCTAAGCTAATCGCCACCTCGGACCCGCGCAACGACAGACTCGCGAATCCTGCCGGGACCACGGACTTCCGACTCGATGCGCCGGGTTCGCCTTGATGACGGTGGCCACAGACACGATGGCATACAGTCGAACCGCCAGCGAGCCAGATGAACGGCCCATTACACATCATGGTCGGCACGCGGGACCCACGGGCTGATCATGGTCGGCACGCGGGACCCACAGGCTGATCGGGTGACGCGACCAGCCGGAGCCTCCCGTGGATTGCCCAGCTCGGCCCTGACTGCGACGTCACGCTGATTCGAGAGTCAAGGCCCTCCCCGGTGACTCATGTCAAGATGCGCGCGTAGCCGGGTTCGTTGACTCATGACCGGATGCGCGCGTGAGGGCGGGCTTGGTGGCGGCGGCTGCCTTGCTGGTCGTCAGGGTCAGGAGCTGGGCGGTCAGGGCCTGGATGTGGCGTTGGATCGCGGCAGGGTTCAGGCCGGTGTAGTCCTCGGCGAGGATGGTCTTGTCTTCGAGGGTGACCGTGTCGTGTCGCTCAGCGCGGCGGTGTGGTGTGGTCGCCTTGTCGTACTTCTTGGTCACCTTCGCGCCGTCGCGGACCTTGGAGATGAGCTTCTGCTGGGGTAGGAAGTAGTCGTCATCTGTGACTGCAGAGCCCAGATTTGGTTCAGTAGAGCCAGTTCTGCGGCCGTGTCGTAGCGGTGGTAGCCCACCACGGTGCGCACCACGGCCCAGTTCTTCTGCTCCACATGGGCACCGTCGTTGCTGTTGCCGGGTCGGGACCTGGTGAAGGTGATCTGGCGTCGTTGGGTCCAGTCGAGCAGGTGGTGGTTGATGAACTCGCTGCCGTTGTCGCTGTCTACCCCGATGACGGGGAACGGCATGATCGAGGCGATCTCCTCCAGTGCTGCGATGACCCATTTGCGTGCCTTGTTGCGCACGCTGCGGTTCTCGGTCCAGCCGGTGGCGATGTCGGTGACGGTTAGGGTGTAGCAGTGGTCCCCGACCGCGTTGCCGCCCTCGTGGCCGACTAGGTCGATCTCGACGAACCCCGGGACCGCGTCGTCCCATTGGGCCCAGGTGCGGATCGGGATCTGGTCCTTGAGCAGGCTGCCGGGCTTGGTGTGGGAGCGGCCCTTGAGCACCAGCTTCGCCCGGTCGCCGGCCAGGCGACGGTCCATCGTCGCCGGTGACATCGCGATCAACGCGGCGGCCACCTCATCGGAAACCTCCAGTTCGGCGAACCGCCGCAGCGTTGGCACCAGCTCGCCCATCATCGGTGCCAGCCGTTTGCCGGTCGGGGCGCCGAGCACCGCCCAGCAGAACCCCAACGCCACCACGGTGTCCGCGTCGTACTTCGGGGTCCGGGCCTTGCGTGCCGGCTTCACAATCCTGGGTTTCAACACTGCGGCCAGCGCCTTGCGGGCGTGGTTACGGTGCCACCCAGTGGTCGCGCACAACTCGTCGAGGATCACGCCCTTGGCCGCCTTGTCGCTGCCCTTGTACCGCGTCGCAATCGTCTTGGTCACGGCCCGCCGTTGGCTCATCGTCAGTCCCATCCTCGGGGCCTACCGGTCACCGACCAGCCGGACCGGTAGGCGCGCCCTAGGCGCGCATTCTTAGATGAGTCAACGAACCCCTCCACGCGCGCACTTTTGATGAGTCAACGCGCCCTCTTGACCCTGACCTTCACGGAGAGGTATGTTGAAGGAACACCATCCACAGGAAAACCCATGGCCACTCGCGGACTATCTCAGATCGCTCCTCTACCGATCAACAAGAGGCGGAGATGAGGTCATGGGCTGGTTGGACGGTGTCGTTTGGTCGGATGGTGTTGATGGCCGCGCTCGCCCTCGCGCTCGCCTTACCTGCGACGGGCCAACTTGGGGCAGCGGCCTCTGCCTCACATAGGCACGCTGATTTTCAGGCGCCTCGGCCTGGCTTGGCGGACAGGGCCACCCAACGCCTTCAATGTGATTCACCCAGCGCAATACAGGATCGGTGGATGGACGTGCCAGGCGAAAGCCGCTGCCCCACAGCAGGTTTCTCTCGACCCCATCACGGCCGATCAACCCGTTGCATCTTCAATGTGGCGAGGTCAAGCCGGAAGCGACCGCGCTAACTGCTCCCTCCCGCAGATCGAGCGGACTGGTGGCTGGATCTGTTCGACTGGTATAAGGGCCCCAGCTCCGAATGCAAAATCTGCGACCACAACTGAGCACTGCGATGTCCATGACAATTGCTGGTACCGCGTTAAATCCTATTTGGTGGAATGGTATAGTGCGCAGTTTTTCTTCGGTTACGGCGGGACAAATCTCGGTTCTGGAAATGCCTACATCACATGGAGGATTCGCGGCGCAGAGATGCGTCAGAACCCCGTACAGTTCGCGGTCTCGACCTATACTGTAAGCTCTGACTTCAACGGCGAACTAGACGATGGACGGGCTGGCGCTCCCTATGGAGGAAACACTCTAGGGTCATGCATCCCTATTAGTATAGGTGCAGCTGCTGCTGATGTAACACGCCGCTGGCCTAAGGTTGGATGTGGCGTTTACAATGCCACGACGCCCTATCACAACATGGTCGCGGAGATGTCCTGGCACTTGTCCCAGTATGAAGGATACTGGTATATCTACGGACGGAGCGTGGTTGCCTACGCCGCAGATCACCATGATTTTCACTTTCAGGCAGTTAACAAGCTGCCAGGGAATGCAGTTGGAGACGGTTATACACCTTGAAGACTCTAGTGCTTCCAATCTCTGGGCTACGACTGCAGTGGCGTGAGTCTGACCAACAGTGGCGAGTGCTTGATGCATCGGCAAGGACCACGGGGGACTCCCATGGCGAGGAACCTTGGAGCCCGTGGGATAGGGATGAGGATCGTGCGATATGGGGACCGTCTCAAGAGGGTGCATACGAACGCGCAGAGAGCTGGTGGGCAGTGTTCGGTGAGGTTCCTAAGGCGGGGACCTCGGTAGTCGTGTCTCTCGCCGACGGTAGCCGACCCGAGGTGCTCATGGTCGGAATGTTGTGGGCGAGTGAGTGGGTGAGTTCTCCACAGCGAGCAACCGCCAGCATCGGCGGTGAAGATCGGGTGATGCGGTTTGACGCACCGCTGATGAACCGCCGCGGGCCGTCCGCAGAGACCTCCGCCGGCTGGTGTCGGCAACCGCCGTTTAAGGACCCCCACCCAAATCCCCGGTAGCCGATCATGTCACATGGCGCACTCGAACCCGGTCAACTCTTGTGGGTCTTTATGCGGGTGTCCGAAAGTGTCTACCACGCTTAGTGGCGCGTAATTTTCGATGGCACAATGCCTGTTATCTCAGGCGATTGACACGCGATCGATTCGCCACCGTCCGCCGGTGTGACGCAACACCATTCGGTGTCGAGTCGGCTCGTCCAGCGGCAACACCATTCGCGCGCCATTTGGACCAACAGCAACGCAGGCCCGGAGTCGATCGATCACGACCAACTCCGCCACGTCCGGCGCCTGCCGGGTCACCTCGACCGATGAGTAGATCATCGCGACGCCGTGCACGCGCAGCCCACGGGCGACGTACGCACGCAGCATCGCCTGGTCGGTCTCGAGCTGCGGCGAGGTCGAGGTGTAGACGCCCAGCAGCAGGGCCGGATCCCCGCTTGCCCAGGCTCGCGACCTGCGTGAGTCGATGCGCTGGAGCACGTTACCCCAACGGTCGGTCACCGTGGGGCGCGCCGGGGCCGGGTTGGCGGCGGCCGGATCAGCGAGCGCGCTACTCGGGCCCGCGCGGTCACGTGAAGCCGACGTGCCGCCGCTGATCGACACCAGCCAGCCAACGACGCCCGCGCCAAGCGCTGCCATCGCCACCGCGACCAGGATCAACACCTTGATCGACAACACCAGGCTCCGATCGGCTCGTCGGTGGTTTCGCGGCTCGATCACGTCCCAAGCCTGCCGGAAAACAGCATCCGGCCGCGCCGGTTATCCACAGCGTCGAGTGTCGACGTGCCGAGCACCTTCGATCAACGTTCAGGGACGCGTGGCAAACGTGCATCGTCGCGGAGGTGCGACAGTGTCAACTGTGAGCGAGCATGGAGCTATCGGCAATCGCTTCGGTCGGCCATCCGTGACGAGGGCGTCGTGCGGCCAGTAATCGGCGGTGACCGGTGAACGGTACGTGATGATAGACGGGAGGGATTGTGTCCGAGGACTTCAGGCTCGACTATGCCGATTTTGAGCCGGACCAAGAGGGCCTGCGCGAGGCGTTGACCTCGACGGGCAACGGCTATTTCTGTACTCGGGGAACCGCGGAATGGGAGGACGCCGGACCGGTGCATTATCCGGGCACCTACGTGCATCGCGGCTACAACCGGGAGACCACCGTGCTCGGTGGGCGCCCGGTGCTGAACGAGGACTTGGTCAACCTACCGAACTGGCTCGTGCTGAAGCTGCGGATCGAGGGTGAGGACGCCGTCCGCCTGGACAATGTCGAGCTCCTCACCTACCGGCACTCCTACGACATCCGGCTGGCGCTGGTGCAACGAGAGCTGCGCTTTCGTGACCGGGCCGGCCGCGAGAGCACCCTGCGCAGCCGACGGTTCGTGTCGATGGCCCACAGCCACCTGGCCGGCATCGAGTGGACGCTCATTCCCGAGAACTGGTCCGGGCGCGTCGAGATCGTCTCGGGGCTGGACGGCCGGGTGACCAACCGGATGGTGGCGCGCTATCGCGAGCTCGAGGGCCGCCACCTTAACCCGGTATCGGCCCGCATGTTTGGCGCGGAGATCATCGCGCTAAAGGTGCGCACCCGGCAGTCGAGCATCTACGTCGCCGAGGCCGCCCGCACTCGGGCGTTCGCCAACGACGCGCCGACGGACGCGACGCGCAGCCTGTACCGGATGGAGGACTACATCCAGCAAGTCCTCGCTTTCGACGTCGAGCCAGGCAACGAGGTGCGCGTGGAAAAGCTGGTGTCGCTGTTCACCTCGCACGATAACGCGATCACCGAGCCACTCGAAGCCGCCGGGCGCCACGTGGCGCGCTGCCCGACGTTCGCCGACGCACTAGCCGAACACGAGTCGGCCTGGACCGAGCTGTGGGACGTTTGTGACCTCACGTTGCCCAAAGAGCCGCACGCCGAGCGGTTGCTGCGCTTCCACATCGCCCATGTCCTGCAGGTGTGTTCCCGACACACCGCACGTCATGACGCCGGGGTCCCGGCCCGCGGCCTCAATGGCGAGGCCTACCGCGGACATGTGTTCTGGGACGAGCTCTACGTCTACCCGTTTCTCAACTTCCGGCTGCCGGAGATCACGCGCGGGCTGCTGTTATACCGATACCGCCGCCTCATCGAGGCTCGGGCGGCCGCGCATGATGCGGGTTATCGGGGCGCGATGTTCCCGTGGCAAAGCGGCAGTGACGGCACCGAGGAGACCCAGGTCGTCCACCTCAACCCGTTGTCGGGGCAGTGGGAGCCCGACGAGAGTCACAACCAGCGCCACGTTAACGCCGCGATCTTCTACAACGTCTGGCAGTACTACCAGACCACTGACGACCTGGAGTTCCTTCGCGATTACGGTGCCGAGCTCATGCTGGAGATCGCTCGCTTCTGGGCATCGATCGCGCAGTACAACGCCGAACGCGATCGCTACGAGATCCACGGGGTGATGGGCCCTGACGAGTTCCACGAACGCTATCCCGGCGCCGCCACCAGCGGCCTGCGCAACAACGCCTACACCAACGCGATGGTGGCGTGGATCGCCGACACCGCCCCGAAGGTGCTCGAGTTGCTCCCGGCCAGCCGGCGCGCCGCATTGCGGGACCGCATCGAGTTGAGCGACGCGGAGCTGCACTTGTGGCAGGAGATCAGTCGCAAGATGTTCCTTCCCTTCCACGACGACGGAGTGATCAGCCAGTTCGAGGGGTACGCCGATCTGGCGGAGCTCGACTGGGCCCGATACCGAGCCGAACATGTCAACATCCAACGTCTGGACCGGATCTTGAAGGCTGAAGGCGACGACCCCAATCGTTACAAGGTGTCCAAACAGGCCGATGCGGTGATGCTTTTCTTTCTGTTCGCCGACGACGAGCTCGTCGAGCTGTTCCACCGGCTCGGCTACGACTACACCCCCGACACCGCCCGGCGGACCATCGACTACTACGACCAGCGCACCACCCATGGTTCGACGCTGAGCCTGGTCGCGCATGCCGCCGTACTGGCGCGATCAGACCCGGAGAGTTCCTGGACACGATTCGTCGCGGCGCTGGACAGCGACATCGGGGACGTGCAGGGTGGAACCACCAAGGAAGGCATCCACCTCGGTGTCATGTGCGGAACGTTGGATCTACTGCAACGCGGCTATGTCGGCACTAGCGTCCGCCACGGCGTGCTGCACTTTCAGCCGAGGCTCACGCAGCGGCTCGACGGGCTCATGTTCTCGATGCAGTTCCGCGGCACGTCGATCCGGGTCAGCATCGCCGAAAGCCAGATAAGCGTGCGCACCCTCGCCGAGGGCTTCGGTCGCCCCGTCCAGATCGGTGTCGGTGCGGAGGTCAGGGAGCTAGGGCCAGGAGAGCGGTGGGTGGTCGCACTTCACGAGCCCCAGCCCGTGGGTAGTGCGCCGGAGCCCCACTAAAGACAGCTGGCAAACAACACCTAGGGAGCATCGTGGCCACCGAAGGATTCACGGGAGCGATCTTCGACGTCGATGGCGTTCTGGTCGACTCGCCGCACGAACGGGCTTGGCGAGATTCGCTGCGCGAGTTGATGGAGCACGATTGGCTCGACATCCGCGAGCAGACCACCTGGTCCGCGGAGCGCTTCACTCCCCAGGTCTACCAGCAGGTGATGTCCGGCAAACCCCGGATGAGTGGGGCGCTGGCGGCCCTGGAGCACTTCGAGGTCCCCGGGGCGGACAAGCGGGTGACGGAGTACGCCGCCCGGAAACAGGAGATGGTCGTCAAGCTGATCGAGGCAGGTGAATTCCAGGCCTACCCCGACGCGCTGCGCTTCGTGCTGGCGGTGCGCAACGCAGGCATTGCTGTGGCGGCCGCCTCATCGTCGAAGAACGCCGGGCTCTTCTTGCGTCAGATCCGGCTCGACACGTTCGCCGAACAGGAGGGCCTGCACTACGACTCGCTGCGGCGTCAGATGAGTTTGCTGGAGTTCTTCGATGTCGACATCTCCGGAAGAGACTTCGCTCAGGGCAAGCCCCATCCGGAGATCTTCTTGACCGGGGCCGCCGAACTGGGTGTGGCACCCGAAGACTGTTTCGTCATCGAGGACGCGGCCAGCGGTGTGCAGGCAGCGAAGGCAGGCGGAATCGCGGCACTGGGCCTGGCCCGCGTCGACGACGAGGAGCTGCTCGCGGCGGCGCACGCCGATCTCGTCGTCACGTCGCTGGACGAAGTCGACCTGGTCGGCCTCGCCAGGCACCAGCTGCTGCGGCGTACTCGGTGAGTTTTCGCCGCTGACGACGTTACCGATCAAGCGACCATCGCACCGGCGATCTATCCCGTCCGGAGTGCATGACCAGGTATCCCCGTAGGCTTGACCGTGACCGGGGATAGCTTCGAAAGGTCAGATCCTTGAGCCAGTTGTACGACGCCGCCGCCGCCGCAATCGCCCGTTCGATAGTGAAGATGGCGTCTCACCGGGTCGGTGTCCGTTTCACGTTCCCGGACAGCACGCACTGGGGAGCCCAGGACGCGAACGCGCCAGAGTTCCGGCTGATGGACCCTCCTGCGTTTTATCGCCGCCTCGGCCACGACGCCAAGATGGCCCTGGGCGAGGCCTACGTCGCCGGCGAGTGGCGGGCCGGAGACCACACGGACCTCGCGGATTTGCTGACTCCCTTCGCCGCCAAGCTCGCCGACCTGGTGCCGGCGCCGCTTCGCAAGATGCGGGTGGTGATCGACCGAAGACTCCCCCACCACACCCGGAACACCCGCGAAGGTGCCAAGACCAACATCGAGGCGCACTACGACATGTCCAACGATCTCTTCGCGACTTTCCTCGACGAGACGATGACCTACTCATCGGCCTGGTTCGCGGACTTCGAGCATGAGTCGCTGGAGACGGCGCAACGACGCAAGCTGGACGGTGTCCTGGATTACGCCGAGGTGGGCAACGGGACCCGAGTCCTGGAGATCGGATCAGGTTGGGGGTCGTTGGCGATCCGGGCAGCGGAGCGGGGCGCTCAGGTCACCACGATCACGCTGTCTCGGCAACAGGCCGAGCTGGCCACCGAACGCATCAAAAGTCGTGGCCTTGACGATCTCGTCGATGTCAAGATTTTGGACTATCGCGATGTCGCCGGCGAGTTCGACGCGATAGTCAGCATCGAGATGATCGAAGCTGTCGGAGAACGCTTCTGGCCTAGCTACTTCACCGCCGTCGACCGGCTGCTGACCCCGGGCGGCAGGCTGGCGTTGCAGGCCATCACCATGTCGCACAACCGGATGCTCGAAACGCGCAATTCCTACGGCTGGATCCAGAAGTACATCTTCCCCGGCGGCCTGATTCCGTCCCTGCAGGCGATCCAGGAAGTATGCAGCCGCCACACCTCGCTGCGGATGACCGACCGCCGCGAGCTCGGCGTCCACTACGCCGAAACGCTGCGCCGATGGCGCAACAAGTTCAACGCCAACTGGGACGCTATCGCCCCGTTGGGCTACGACGAGCACTTCCGCCGCACATGGGAGTTCTACCTCGCCTACTGTGAGGCCGGGTTCGCGTCCCGTTATCTCGGCGTCAGCCAGATCCGGATGATCAAGAGCCCGCGCGAAGAGCCTTAAGCCGCCACGCTGCCAGCGCTGACCCGGTTGCGGTGAACTCAGCGTCGGAACGTTGCGGCCCTTCTTGCCGGACCAGCCGCCAAGAACAGGCGCCCACCCGGTGAGAGCGAGCTCAACGTCGGAAGTTGGCGGCTCACCGCGCCCAGTCACGATGGACCGGGAGCGAGCGGAGCGGCCTCGTCAACCACCGGTGTCAGCAAGGCTCGCCCACGTCTGCGCGGGCCCTATGCTCGAGGACGTGGGAGTCTCGTTCGTCCGAGCCGGTTTCGGCGCAGCCGCGATGGGCTATCAGCTGGCCTGGGACTATCAGCGGCAGCTGCACGCGCGGCGGGTCGCCGACGAGATCGGCGACACCGTTGTGCTGCTTGAACACCCGGCCGTCTACACCGCAGGCAAACGCACCGAGCCGCAAGACCGGCCCACCGACGGCACTCCGGTCGTCGAGGTCGACCGGGGCGGCAAGATCACCTGGCACGGGCCCGGTCAGTTGGTGGCCTACCCGATTGCCAGGTTGCCGTCTCACGTCTATGTCGTCGACTACGTACGCCGACTCGAGGAGGCGCTGATCCGCGCCTGCGGTGACCTCGGGCTGTTGACCGGGCGGGTCAACGGGCGCAGCGGGGTCTGGTTGGCGCAGACGCCGGCGCGTCCCGAGCGCAAGATCGCTGCGCTCGGCGTCCGGGTCTCTCGCGGGGTTACCATGCACGGCGTCGCGTTGAACTGCGACAACGAGATGGCAGCGTTCGACGCGATCGTGCCCTGCGGCATCGCCGATGCCGGCGTGACATCGCTGAGCGCGGAGCTCGGGCGAGACATCTCGGTAGCAACGGCCGCGCCACTCGTCGAGCGACACCTAGGCGAGTTGCTCAGCTGGGCGCAGTACCAACGGTCGCCAGACGTTGGGCGATCATGCCCACCTGAGACGGGAATCAACGATCCGCAGCTCAGCTACGCGCTCCAGGCCTCGCGTTAGCTGCCAAGCGGCCTCCGGCGGAGCCTCGTGACTTACCGGCTGCCACCTCGCACCGCGTAGGCTGAGGCACGTGACGATTGCCGCAGAGGGACGGAGAATGCTGCGCCTTGAGGTGCGCAACGCGAAGACCCCGATCGAGAAGAAGCCGGGTTGGATCAAGACCCGGGCGACGATGGGGCCGGAGTATCGCGAGCTCCAATCGCTGGTGAAGCGCGAGGGGTTGCACACAGTGTGCCAAGAGGCCGGTTGTCCGAATATCTTCGAGTGCTGGGAGGACCGCGAAGCCACGTTCTTGATCGGCGGCGACCAATGCACCCGACGTTGTGACTTTTGCCAGATCGATACCGGCAAACCCGAGGATCTCGACGTCGGTGAACCGTTGCGGGTCGCGGAGAGCATCCGGCAAATGCGGTTGCGTTACGCCACCATCACCGGCGTCTGCCGAGACGACCTCGAAGACGAGGGCGCCTGGCTGTACGCCGAGACGATCCGTCTGGTCCACGAGCTCAATCCGGGTGTCGGAGTCGAGATGTTGGCACCTGACTTCGGCGGAAGCGCCGATTTGTTGGGGCAACTCTTCGCTGCCGCTCCGGAGGTGTTCGCCCACAACATCGAGACAGTCCCGCGGATCTTTCGCCGGATCCGGCCCGGCTTTCGCTATGAACGTTCCCTTGACGTGCTCGACCAAGCCCGGGCTGTGGGCTTCGTGACCAAGTCGAACCTCATCTTGGGCATGGGTGAGACCCGTAACGAGGTCACTGGCGCGCTTCAGGATCTGCGTTCGGTTGGCACCGATCTGATCACGATCACCCAGTACCTGCGTCCGTCGGTGCGCCACCATCCGATCGCGCGGTGGGTGCAGCCCGAAGAGTTCGTCGAGCTGCGCGATGAGGCGGTGGAGCTCGGCTTTGCCGGTGTGATGAGCGGCCCGCTGGTGCGGTCGTCGTACCGAGCAGGTCGTTTGTATCAGCAAGCGTTAGAGTCTCGACGGCTCGCCGGAGCCCTCGCCCCCTGACCCCGACTGGGAAGATAGCATCGACACGATGGCACGCAAGGACACCACACCCGAGCCGAAGCAGGGCGGCCTGCGCAAGCTCATCTCCGCCTATCGGATGACCAAGGAGCAGGACAAGGCGGTCGGGCTGATCTGCCTTGCCGTCTTCCTCGCTGTTGTGTTGGTGATCGGCGCCTTGGTTTGGTGGTTCATCTTCCCGATCGCCGCTGTCGTCGCGATTCCGTTCGGCGTGTTGGCGGCGCTCTTCGTCTTCGGGCGACGCGCCGAGAAGGCTGCCTACGCCCAGGTTGAAGGCAAACCTGGGGCAGCCGCCGCGGCATTGGGAGTGTTGCGTCGCGGCTGGCAGGTGCAGCCGGCGGTGTCTGTCACCAAGAGCCAGGACCTGGTGCACCGAGTCATCGGGCGTCCTGGGGTGGTTCTGGTCGGCGAGGGTCAACCGAACCGGGTGCGCAACCTACTGGCCGTGGAGAAGCGGAAGCATGCCCGGGTCGTCGGTGAGGTGCCAATCTATGATGTCCTCGTCGGGGACGGCGGCGACGACGAGGTGCCGGTGCCGAAGCTTGCCAAGCACATCATGAAGCTGCCGCGCAACATCCGGCCCGCCGACGTGACCGACGTGATGCAACGGCTGAAGGCGCTGGACGCCATGCGTCCGCAGGCACCGGTGCCCAAGGGGCCGATTCCGACGAACCCCCGGCAAGCTCGGCAGTCCATGCGAGGGCAGTCCACACGGGGCCGCTAGGCAACCGCCGGCAAGCCGACAGAACCAGCGTGGCGGTCGTCGGCGCTGGTGTGTCGGGCCTGACGGCGGCGTACCTGTTGCGGGGCAGCCACGATGTGACGTTGTTCGAGCGTGAGAGTCGTTTGGGGGGTCATGCGCACACTCACGATGTGCCGGTGCCGTCGGGAAGCCTGCCGGTCGACTCGGGTTTCATCGTGCTGAACGACCGCACCTACCCACTGTTGCGCCGACTGTTCACCGAGCTCGGCGTGCACATCAAGCCCACCGAGATGAGCATGGGCATTGCCTGTGACGGATGCGGCCTGGCGTACGTCGGTGGCCGCGGCCCGGCCGGCATCTTCGCGCAACGCTCCCGCGTCGTCGACGGACGGTTTTGGCGACTGCTGCGCGACATCCGCCGATTCCAGCGGATCGCGCTCGCGACCTTGACGAGCCACCGCGACTCACTGGAGACGTACGGCGACTTTCTGGCCCGGCACGGCTTTGGCGCCGACTTCATCGCCCACTACGCGCTGCCGGTGGTCGCCTGCGTGTGGTCCAGTGGTCAGGCCGACGCGTTGCGCTACCCGGCCGGCTACCTGTTCGAGTTCTTGAGCCATCACGGCTTCCTGCGTTGCGGCGACGCGCCCCAGTGGTACGTCGTCGAGGGTGGCTCCCGTGCGTACGTCGACGCGCTGGCGAGCCGGCTGGACGTCGTACATGAGAACCGCGCGGTCAAAGCCGTTACCCGCAAGGCCGACCGGGTCGTGCTCGAGGATGCGTCAGGCATTCTCCACGAGTTCGACAAGGTCGTGGTCGCCACCCACGCCGACGAGGCGCTCGCGTTGCTCACCGACGCGAGCGAGGACGAGTTCGATGTGCTGGGCGCGTTCGGCTACACCACCAACCGCACCCAGCTACACCGCGACGACACCGTCTTGCCGACTCGACTCGGCGAGCGGGCGAGTTGGAACTTCAGGCTTGCCGACTGCGCGCAACGATCCGACACCGTGCAGGTGAGCTATTGGATGAACCGACTGCAGGGACATCCCGGTGACCATCCGCTGATCGTGACGCTCAACGCGGCCGATCGCGTCGACCCGGTCAGTGTCATCGCCGAGATGACCTACACGCATCCGCTGTTCACGCCCGCATCGGTCGCCGTGCAACGCCGACTCGGCAGCCTCAACACCGAGCGGACCGCGTTCGCGGGCGCCTACCACGGCTGGGGATTCCACGAGGACGGTTGCCGATCAGGGGTGGCGGCCGCGGAGCATTTTGGAGTCTCGTGGTGACGAACGCGGTCACGGTGCCCGCGCTCGTGCGTGGAGAAGTGCGCCACGCACGCTTCCATCCGGTCAAGCATGCGTTCCGCTACCGGACGCACCAGTGGCTTATCGACGTCGACCACCCCAACATCGTGCCGCGCTACTTGCGTTCGCTGGTCTCGTTTCAGCCGCGTGATCATCTCGGCTCACCTGACGCATCCCTTGGTCAGAACGTCCGTGGATTCCTCGCCGCACAAGGCGTTTCATGGGCGGCGCACCGGGTGCTCATGCTCACCAATGCGCGGTGCCTGGGGTATGTCTTCGACCCACTCACTGTCTACTGGTGCTTCGACTCCAAGGGGGCGCTGGAGGGAGTGCTCGCCGAGGTGCACAACACCTACGGCGAGCGCCACGGTTATGTCGTGCAGCTCGACGAGCGCGGCAGCGGCCATGCCGACAAAGCGTTCTACGTCTCACCCTTCTTTGGCGTCTTCGGTAGCTATCAGCTCAAGTTCGTCCTCGACGGTGACTCGGTGGGAGCCTTCATCTCGTTGCGGCAAGACGACCGGGTCGTCTTCACCGGCAGCTTCACCGGTCAGGCGTCACCTGTCACGCCTCGGCGAGTCGTGGCGGTGGCAGTCAGATCACCGCTGATGCCGCAGCGGGTGGCCGCGCTGATTCGCCTGCATGGCGCGCAGCTGTGGCTCAGGCGGCTTCCCGTCGTACGCCGCCTCCCGCATGCCGAGCAAGACGGCTCCCGCTAAACGCTCTTCCTGCGGTCCAATCAGCGGCGTAGCGCTATCGAGTCCACCAGCAGGTCGTGTAGGCCCCGTTGGTCGCGGTTGTAGATGACCGGTGGGACCACCAGGCAGATGAGCAGCGTCCGGACCAGGGCCCGGATGATGTCCAGCGGGGAGCCGGACGTACGACGTACGACGACCCGAGTCACGATCTGGCCGGCTGATCCACCGAGCAGCGTGGTCAGGATCCACACCTCGAAGGCGAAGACGGTGAGCGGCGCCCACCGCGCAACACCTTGGCTGCTCCACACGGCCGGGCCGATGAACGCCGCAACCGCCAGCATCGACAGCGCCCAGTCAATCGCGAGCGCCAGTGCCCGGCGCCCCCAGCCGGCGACCGCGCCTGACCCGGTCTCGGGCAGGCCGAGTCGTTGGCCTGGGTAGATCTGCTCGGTCTGAGAGTCCACCGCCGCAACGTAACACGGTGGAAACATCGCAGACACGGCAGGGAAATCGCCACCTCCTATGGTGTAGTCGGCATCAGCGACCACCCAGGAGCGCTGCCGGCAAGGAGGAGTCCATGTTCGTTGACCGCGACACGATGCTTACCTACATCCGCGACACGGGAGTGGAGTTCGTCGATGTCCGCTTTTGTGATCTGCCCGGCGTGATGCAGCACTTCACGGTCCCCGTCTCATCGTTTGGAGCGAGCGTCTTCGAGGACGGCCTGCAGTTCGACGGCTCGTCGATTCGCGGTTTCCAGGAGATCCACGAGTCGGATATGTCGCTGCTGCCCGACCCCACGTCGGCGTACGTCGACCCGTTCCGCGCGGACAAGACGCTCGTGGTCAACTTCTTCATCCACGACCCACTGACCGGGGAGGCCTACAGCCGCGATCCCCGCAACATCGCCCGCAAGGCGCAGGTCTACCTGAAGAGCACCGGCATCGGCGACCAGGCGTTCTTCGCGCCAGAAGCCGAGTTCTACGTCTTCGACGACGTCCGCTTCGAGACAAAGGCGAACGCGGGTTACTACCACATCGACTCCATCGCCGCCGCCTGGAACACCGGTCGCGAAGAGGTCGGGGGCAATCGCGGCTACAAGGTCAGGTACAAGGGCGGCTACTTCCCGGTGGCGCCGGTCGACCACTTTGCCGACTTGCGGGCGGAGATGTCCAAGGAGCTCGAAACGGCGGGACTGGTCGTCGAGCGGCAACATCACGAAGTCGGCACCGCCGGCCAGGCCGAGATCAACTTCCGCTTCGACGAGTTGCTGACCAGCGCCGACAATGTGATGAAGTTCAAGTACATCGTGAAGAATGTCGCCTGGCGCAACGGCAAAACTGCCACCTTCATGCCGAAGCCTATCTTCGGCGACAACGGGTCAGGCATGCATTGCCACCAGTCTCTTCGGCAACAAGACGCGCCACTGTTCTACGACGAGTCGGGGTACGCCGGCCTGTCCGACACGGCGCGTTACTACATCGGCGGGCTGCTCTCTCACGCCCCGTCGCTGCTGGCCTTCACCAATCCCACGGTGAACTCCTACCACCGGCTGGTCCCAGGTTTCGAGGCGCCGGTCAACCTCGTCTACAGCCAGCGGAACAGGTCGGCGTGCATTCGAATCCCGATCACCGGCCCCGACCCAAACGCCAAGCGGATCGAGTTCCGCTGCCCGGACCCCTCCGCCAACCCCTACCTCGCCTTCTCGGCGATGCTGCTCGCCGGCGTCGACGGCATCAAGAACAAGATCGAGCCGGCGCAACCCATCGACAAGGATCTCTATGAGTTGCCTCCCGAGGAGCACGAAGGTCTGCCGACGGTGCCCGCCACGTTGACCGCGGTGCTGGACGCGCTCGAAACCGACCATGAATACCTGTTGGAGGGCGGCGTCTTCACCCCCGACCTGATCGACACCTGGATCGACTACAAGCGCGAATACGAGGTGCTGCCAGTCTCGCTGCGACCCCACCCCCACGAATTCGAGCTCTATTACGACATCTGAGCAAGGCACTCCTCGCACCTGCGAGGAAACGCCCAGCACCCGCCCTGACCTGCGAAGATGTCAATCGTTGTTGGTCATCACGAGTCGGTGCTGGGCGTTGTCATGTTCCCCGTCTGTTCCCTCCGCCGGCCGGCGCCGCTCCGGCTGGACTAGACGGACCTCAAGGCCATGACCGCCACGATCTCGTGGCCCGGCGCCCACTTGCCGCAGTAGCAGGTCACGTAACCCTCGATGCCCGTAACGGACTCGAACAGCGTCGCCAAGCAGCCGTGGGGACAGATGATGAAGGTGCGCGACCCGCAGGTCCGGCAGAGGACGGTGACGCGCTGGTCAGCGGTTGCCATGCACAGCCTCGATCGGCCGGTTGCACTCCGAAGCTCGCACCGGCACCGGAAACCCGCCGTGCCGTCCCGAAGTTCCTGCTCGTCGGCATCGTGGATAACCAGATGTGGGTACCCGTCGTCCATCAGACGAGCCGGCTCAAAGCGAGGTCGACCATCATGTGCCCCGTGTGCTGCGCGCAGGCGCACCAGTTGCCACAGCGAGCAGCAGTCCAGAGGCTCGGTGCATGCCAGTCGCAGGTGTAGCTCACCCAGACTTGCCCGCAGACTGAATCTCGGCCCTCGAGGCTGTACCTCGCTACGTCCCCGCACTCCTCGTGGTCAGGGTGTGGCGACCACCGACAGGTCTTGTCGGGTGCCAGGTCGTACTCGGCCAGGGTCGCCTCGTGCTCCTTGGCGGTTGAGGGCATCTCTCGGACCTCCATGAGGGCCACGATCTGGTGATGGCGTTGGGCGAGGGTGCAGAACAGCTGCAGCTGAGGCACGTAGAGGCTGATAAGCACCTCCAGCACGTCGTCGCTGCAGAGCCAGGCGACCTGCGGCCCGCAGGTACGACAGATCGTCGTCACGGCCCACAAGGCCTCGGTCCGCTTGCAGTAGAAGTAGCCAGCGATTGAGTCCGTGACGAGCCCGCAGATGCCGAGTCGGGCAGTCCAGTCCCGCAGCAGCAGGTCAGTCGGCAGCTCGACGTCGTCGTTGCGCGGCCACGCCTCGTCCTGAGGCAGTGGCTCCAACATCGTCTGACCTATCCGTCGTGGCGAGCTGTCCCTAGGCAAGCAGGCTTTGGGCGAGAACGGGTCTGCCCAGAGTTTTGTTGACACTTCGGGCGTGTGGTACTCAGGCCGCTTATGCGGCCTGGTAGATCATCTCAAACTCGACCGGGGTCAGTCGGCCGAGGGCGCGTTGGCGTCGGCGGCGGTTGTACTTGGTCTTGA
>JBPCQA010000041.1:0-6021 GCA_050998615.1 Nocardioidaceae bacterium | reverse complement strand
CCTTGTAGATCACGTTGACGTAGACGTCGCCGGTGAACGCTTCGGCCGGGGCCTTGGCCGTGGGGCTGATGGGCGTGAGTTCCATTTCCTACTCCTTGTGATCGAGTCGCGGTCGCGATGGATGACGACGGCCCCGTTGCGCTGCTGGCAACGCTGATCCGGTTTGTATGGGGAGTCGGTGGTGAGAGGCCGGGTAGGTTATGTGTCCGTCCGTCGGCTGGGCGGGTTCCTGCTCGTCGATCTCGTCGCTGGCGTGGCGAGGAACTGGCGTATCTCGGTCCGGTTGTCCATGACGTTCACGCTACGTCGGCTTGCTGGGCGGAGGTGGGTTCTGTTGTAACCCCGATAAGCGCGACCTGCCGCGCCCGCACGTGCAGCGGTTTGCTTTGTAATGCAAGGTTGCTGGCGACTGCCACCCACGACGAAGCGATGAGGAGAGACGAAGCAGCAATGATGGAGACGTGCGAGCGTGCGGGGCTGGGGCGCAGCCAAGCCACTGCCACGACGGCGTCATGGCCGCGGCCCGGCGTCGAACGCGACGGCACGTTCGAGCGCCGGGACGGCGACACTGTTCACGACGGCGTCGACCGAGCCCACCGAGCCAAGTACAGGCGGTACGGCGACACCTACCTGGAGGCGATGCTCGGCGCGTTCGTCAGCTACACCGACGACGTGCTGTTCGGGCAGGTCTGGGAGCGCCCGCAGCTCTCGCCGAAGGAACGTAGCCTGATCACGGTCGCCGCCTTGACCACTGGCGGCAACACCGAGCAGCTCACCTACCACCTCGACCTGGCCCTGCAGAATGGCGCGACCGAGACCGAGCTCATCGAGGCCATCACGCACCTGGCCTTCTACGCCGGATGGCCGAAGGCGATGTCGGCGATGGCCGTCGCCAAGCAGGTCTTCCAAGCCGGCTGAGCACCACGGGCGACTCCGGACCTTGCCGGTCCAACTCACCCATGACGCATCGGCAACACATCAGAACAAGGAGCGACATCATGCGAGGAGCAGTCCTCTACGCCCCCGGCGACGTCCGCTTCGAGGAGCCCCGGTGACCGAGCCGACTCTGATCGGCACCGCCTGCGTGCGACGGGGCATGACTGTGGCCGTGGTCGGCGACGGCGCGGTCGGTCTGCTCGGTGTCCTGTCCGCCAAGCAGCGGCGTCGGAGGTCGCCGTGTTCGGTCTGGAGCTGATCGTCGTCCTCGGGGCAGTGATCCTCGGGTGCAGCGTGCTCGCCCGCCGCTACCGTATCCCGCCGCCGGTGCCGCTGCTCGCCTGCGGTGTGCTGCTCGGATTCGTACCCGTGCTGCGCGCAGCGCACCTGCCTCCCGAGACAGTCCTGCTGATCTTCCTGCCCGCGCTGCTGTATTGGGAGAGCCTCACCACGTCGCTGCGGGAGATCCGCAAGAATCTGCGCGCCATAGTGCTGCTCAGCACCGCGCTCGTTGTTGCAACCGCGGCCGCGGTCGCTGCTGCCGCGCACGCGTTGGGGTTGCCGTGGGGCCCGGCGTGGGTGCTCGGGGCAGCGCTGGCGCCAACCGATGCCACCGCGGTCGCCGCGCTGACCAGAGCGCTGCCGCGACGTACCGTGACCACGCTGCGCGCGGAGAGCCTGGTCAATGACGGCACCGCCCTGGTCGTGTACGGCCTGGCCATCGGCGTCACCACCGGCGAGGACCCGCTGGGAGTGTTGCACGTCTCCGGCTAGCTGCTGCTGTCCTACGGCGGCGGCGCGGTCGCGGGGGTGGTGACCGCGTGGATGGCCGGGCAGGTGCGCCGCCGACTCCATGACGCGTTGCAGGAGAATGTTGCCACTCTGCTGACTCCGTTCACCGCGTTCCTGCTCGCCGAGGCTATGCACGCCTCCGGGGTTCTTGCCGTCGTCGTATGCGGTCTCATCATGAGCCAGACCGGACCGCGGATAGGGCGCGCCGACACCCGCCAGCAAACGACCGCGTTCTGGACGCTGGCGACCTATCTGCTCAACGGCGCCCTGTTCGTCCTCATCGGCCTCGAAGCACAGTCGGCCGTCCGCAACCTCAGCGGCGTCGCCCTGACTCGCGGGCTGGGGCTCCTCGCGGTCATCTCCGCGGTTGTCATCGGCGCCCGCTTCGCGTGGCTGTTTACCAACCCGTACTTCATCCGATTGCTCGACCGGCGGCCGCAACAGCGCGAACGCCGCGTCGGAGCCCGCCCCCGAGTGGTTGTCGGCGTCGCCGGGTTCCGCGGCGCAGTCTCGCTCGCCGCCGCCCTCGCCGTGCCGCAAACCCTTCACTCCGGCGCGCCGTTCCCGGATCGAGACCTGATCGTGTTCGTCACCGCCCTGCGCCTAGCCGCGCTCTCGCACAAGCGCTCCACGGTGTTGCGACTTCGCGACGAACAGCGCATCGACGACACCGTCCTTCGCCAAGTGCAAACCCGGCTCGACGACGAAGAACTCCGCCTCTCCCGCCATAAGCACATGAGGTAGCGCCCCCGAAGGCGAAACATCCGCCATGCCGCTAGGGCTCGCCTGTCCGCTGAGACATCGGCGATTACACGGGTTGGCTGGGGTCTCTTCCAGGATGAATGGGTGATGGTCCCGCACACGATGGCGCATCCGCTGGTCTTTGAGCACTCGGCTGCGGGTCTTCTCCTGCCGGCCGTTGCCCCGGCCGCTGAGCGCACACCGCCGACGGGTGAGCCTGACCGCAGGGCCTTCCGCGCGGGCTCTTACAGTGAAGCCGTGGATCACCCGATCATGTTCCGCGACGATGACCCGGTGCTCGCCCGGATTCGACGGATCGCACACGGCTTTCCTGGCTCCGCAGAGAAGATCTCTCACGGGCGACCGGCGTTCTACACAATCAAGATCTTTGCCTACTACGGCGGCTCCGTGAAGGTCGACGGCGTGTGGGTCGAGCACGATCAGTCGCTGCTGGTGCTGCCGGACCCGAGCGAGCGGAAGGCACTACTGGCGGACTCTCGGGTGTACGTGCCGGGTTACCTGGGCAGCTACGGCTGGGTCGGCCTCGACCTGACCGCAGCCGATGCCGGCTGGGAGCAGGTATGCGAGCTGATCGACTCGTCTTACCGCAACACGGCTGCGACGCGACTCGTCGCCGAACTCGACTCCAACTGACAAGCAGGTTCCCTGACATCTGCGAACTTTCTCGCCGTCCACGGTCGCCAGCGCGCCGGTGGGGTTGTCGGCGACGGTACCGGTTCCGGCGGCGTTACGCGGGGCGGCGGCCTGGGTGCCGATTCGGGCGAGGCGGTCCAGGACGAGCGCGGCGAGGAAGGCGTCGAAGTTGGCGAAGTGCAGCTGCGGCACACCATCGTGACGATGCTGCTGCACTACTGGCGCGACACAGTCACCGAACCGGATCGCGTCCGCCCGGTAGGCCTGTGCGGACACGACGGCCGCCGCGGGACCCGTGGCGGGGTGATGACTGCGCGGTTCCCGCCATTTCGGGGCGGGGCTTGTGGTGGCTTCCGTCCCGGGGACGGGAGGGCATTGCCCAGATCGACGTGCCCGAACATGACAATAGGTCCCGGTCAGAGGCCAATTGGACAGTGTCCGATGGGGGACTTGAACCGGAGGTCGCCAGCCCCTTTAGGGCTGATTGTTGGAGGGATTTCCCGGAGAAGATCCCTACTATTGGGCGCGGACGAAGATTGTTCTTTACCGTTGGGCACCACCGTGGTGCACGGATTCGATCGTGAGTCGGATCGCCGCCACGGTGCGGCATGAGCGGACTGTCCGACTGGTCGGATCTGTCGGCTTGTACGGGACCGGACATGCTTAGTCAACGAGCCCCGTGGTCCGGCAGTCTTGGGATCGGCCAGGCAGGGTCGGGACGGAATCGCTCCCATCCGTCACAGAACGGCGGACCCCAGTCGCCGACCAACGCTTCCGCCTCGGCGGCGTTGGCCTCGATCGCTGCCGCAGCGGTCGGGTCGAAGACGCCTTGCGCGACGGCGAGCGCGAGCTCGTCCTCGTCCTTGCGCACCATGGTGCGATCCGGCTCGATGACGAGATCGAGCACATGGTCACTGGTGTAGACGGTCCGCTCGTCGCGGACGTGCGGCTTCTCCAGATTCACGTACCAACCCGCGAACTCCCCGGTGCCCTCGGTGAAGAAGACCCACACCGACCAAGGCCGCCCGGTAGGCGCCACCCGGAGCTGATGGAAGTGTGCGTGTACTCCGCGGTCCTGCACGAGCTCAGCTGTGAACAGCGTGCTCGTGTCGTCACGCTTGCCCAGCACATCAGCCCGCGCCGCCCGCAGCACCGGCGTCCCGGTCGGCAGCCATACGAGCAGGGCGTGAGCGTCGTCACGCACAACGGTCACAGGCTGAGCGAAGTGCGGCACCGAGCCGTCGACGACCGTCGCGCCCGTGCCAAGTGGCCCGTCACCCTCCCGCCACATGATCTGTGTGCCGGCGGCCCAGTAGGGCGGGCTGCCCGACGGCCGCCGGTGCTTCTCGCTCACAAACGCTGACCTTAGACGAACCCGCCTTGACCCGCGAATGCGGCTGCGACAAATCACGCGCCCCGGGCAATGCCTGAACGCCCGCTCATCGGCAGATGCACACCAGCCAGCGTGCTGGCGATCCAGCGCTGCTCCTCGTCAGTCTCGCCCTCCAGTTCGCGGCCGGGCACATGTTCGAGCAACGCCAGAGCATGCTCGGTCAGGACGAGCCTTCCGTCAGCGGCGGGGACTGACCGTCCCGTGACAAACCCCGCGTCAGCGAGTGCCGAGGCGACCTCGCACCCAGCGACCAGATCATCGATCTCAGTCGCGGGGACGCGCTTGGCGACGTATGTCGATCCCTGATGCTCGACGACCCAGGTCTCTGAGTTCATCCCGCCCCCGAGCGGCGTGACATCGGCGGGACGGATTCCCCAGAACCTATGCAGCAAATCAAGCGTGTCCATCATGCGGCGACACTCTTTCACGCCGTTCGCCGTCGCACGTTCATCGGCATATCAGGGCCGTCTCCGCCTCGCGACAGGTCGCGTCGGGGCCCAGGTCTGTGTACGCCCACTGGCGGTGGAATGCCGCGGCCGGCGGGGCGTGCGACTCGCGTCTGGGCGGAGGTCGCGGGGTGCAAGGAATGCGTCGACTAGTTCGCTCTGTAGGCCGCCTTGTTCTCGCGCAGCAGACGCTCGGGACTAGCAAGCACTGTCGACGACGTTCGAATCTCCGGCCGACGTGACGCTAAACCCTCACTTTCGATCGTCGCGGACAATGATCGAGCGACTCTCGGCAGATCCGGTCGTAACTGCGTTGAGCTCAGTTGCTTGATGCTGGTTGAGTGCTCGTCATGGATTCCCGCACTGCACGGTTGAGCTTGCACCCGATCGATGAGTTGGAGGCACGGCGCATCCACGATCGTGCCCCCCAATCAGGCGACGCTTGGGCGGCTGACTACCCATTCGAAGGGGACCTGGCTGCCATTGGCAGCTTTCTGCGCGCTAGCGAGCAGAACGGCGAGCAGCGTCCGTTCGGCTACTACCAGATCAGGCGTCAGTCCGACGGTCTGGCTATTGGTGGCGTTGGCTTCAAGGGACCCCCCGATGGCGGAGTCGTTGAGATCGGCTACGGCCTGGTGCCCTCCGCTCGAGGTCAGGGGTACGCGACCGAAGCACTGGGAACCCTTGTGCAGATTGCCGCCGGTCTCGGTGTGACGACGATCCGCGCTGACACCGATCTTGACAATGTTGCCTCACAGCGGACCCTCGAACACGCGGGCTTCTACCAAGTCGAAGCCGTCTCCGAGCTGTGTCACTACGAGGCCCGTAGCAGCCAAGTTCAGACGTCGTAGCCGCAGCACCCTCCTTCGCGTCCCCGCCGACGCAGGACTTTCCAAAAAGGCAAAAGACCAGGTCAGACCTGGTCTTTCGAAGTGTCCGAGGGGGGACTTGAACCCCCATGCCCTAATACGGGCACTAGCACCTCAAGCTAGCGCGTCTACCTATTCCGCCACCCGGACGTGGGTTCCACCGGCTGCGCGATGAGCGTGCTCACTCTAG
>JBPCQA010000048.1:0-18348 GCA_050998615.1 Nocardioidaceae bacterium | reverse complement strand
TGACGCCCTGGCAGCCGCACAGCATCGTCAAGGTGAAGAAGGTGCGGTAGATCTGGTCGGAGTGGAACCAGTGGTTGGTCCCGGCCCCCATCGCGATCATCGAACGGCCCTTGGACAGCTCGGCGTTGCGGGCGAACTCCCGGGCCACCCGGGCCACGGCAGCGGCCGGCACCGTGGTGATCGGTTCCTGCCAGGCTGGTGTGTAGGGCTGCGGGTCGTCGTACCCACTCGGCCATTCCCCGGGCAGCCCGTCTCGCCCCACGGCGTACTGCGCCATCAGCAGGTCGAAGACGGTCGTGACCAGGCGACCCCCGATGCGGGTGACCGGGACACCGCGACGGATCACCGAGCCACCCTCGGTCGCCCCCTGGTCGAAACGTGCCAGGTCGACCTCGACCGCCTCCTCGTGCCGCCCGTACAGCGACAGCAGCGGGTCGATGTCGCCGAGGTCGAGGTTCCACCGGCCCTTGCCGGACTCGGTGAACCGGAAGCCGAGCGACCCGTTCGGCACCCGTGGTTCGCCGGTCACCGAGTCCAGCACCACAGTCTTATGCGCTGCACCCTCCCCGACCGCCGACTCGCTGTCCGCACTGGTGGCGGCGAGGTCCGTAGCGGTCAGGAAGCCGTCGGGGACATAGGCGTCCTCACGCTCACGCAAGGTGACCAGGAACGGCAGATCGGTGTACTGCTTCACGTAGTCGGTGAAGTAGGGAACCTGCCGGTCACGGAAGAACTCGGTGAGGATCACGTGACCCATCGCCATCCCGAGTGCCCCGTCGGTGCCCGGCTGCGCGGCCAGCCAGTCGTCGGCGAACTTGGTGTGGTCGGAGTAGTCCGGGCTGACCACCACCACCTTCTGGCCGCGGTAGCGGGCCTCGACCATAAAGTGTGCGTCCGGTGTGCGGGTGATCGGCAGGTTGGTGCCCCAGATCATCAGGTACGACGCGTTCCACCAGTCACCCGACTCCGGCACGTCGGTCTGGTCGCCGAACACCTGCGGTGAGGCGATCGGCATGTCGGCGTACCAGTCGTAAAACGACAAGATCGTGCCGCCGATCATCGACAGGAACCGGGTGCCCGCGGAGTAGGAGACCGGTGACATCGCCGGGATGGGCGAGAAGCCGACCACCCGGTCGGGGCCGTATTTCTTGACGGTGTGCACATGAGCGGCCGCGATCAGCTCGCTGACCTCGGGCCAGGACGCACGGACGAACCCACCCTTGCCACGAAAGTTCTTGTAGTGGGCCATCCGATCGGGATCCGCGGTGATCTCGGCCCATGCGTCGACCGGGTCGCCGAGTCTGCCGCGTGCCTCACGCCACAGCTCCAGCAGCGGTCCCCGGACGTAGGGATAGCGGACCCGGGAGGGGGAGTAGGTGTACCAGGAGAACGACGCACCCCGCGGGCAGCCACGTGGTTCATACTCGGGAGAGTCCGGGCCCACCGACGGATAGTCGGTCTGCTGCGTCTCCCAGGTGATGATCCCGTCCTTGACGTAGATCTTCCACGAGCACGACCCGGTGCAGTTCACGCCGTGCGTGGACCGGACCACCTTGTCGTGTCGCCACCGCTCATGCCAGAACTCCTCCGCCTCCCGACCGCCGCGATGGTGCACCTCGCGGTGGTCGGCCGACGGGGTGCCCGAGGAGAAGAACTGGGCTCGGCGCAACAACCGCTCTACCGGCTCACCGCCAGGCAGCACCGGGGCCAGAAGCTCCCGGCTTTCCGCCGGGTCAGGCATCGGCCGCTTTGGCGTGTCGTGAGAGCGATTCGATCATCAGACCACCTCTTCACCGGCAGAAGTTCGGCTGGTGCGCTTGCGATCATCCCTACCACACACCCAAGCCGCAGTCACCGACAGGTCCGGTGGTCCGATCGATCCGGTCGACCGTCGCCTACCATGTCACCAGCAGCCGTACGTCGACGAGTGGGAGCCGACGATGACCGACTCGACCGCCGACCACCCCACAGGCACCGATGCGGCTATCAACCCACCAGAAGTCACACCAGTCCCAGCGCGTCGCATGTTGGTGTTGGCGACCGTCGGCTTTCTGGTGAACTTCTGGGCATGGGCATTGATCAGCCCGCTGGGCGCGAGCTACCACGACCAGTTGAAGCTGAGCGCTTTCCAACAGGCATTCCTCGTCGCCGTGCCAGTCGTCGTCGGCTCCCTCGGGCGCATTCCCGTCGGTGCGTTGACCGATCGGTTCGGTGCCCGGGTGATGTTCTCGGTGGTGAGCACCGCCACGATCATTCCCACCCTCTTTGTCGGCTTGGTTGCCGACACCTATGCGCTGCTGATCCTCGGCGGAATCTTCCTGGGGCTGGGCGGAACTGCTTTCGCGGTGGGCGTCCCGCTCGTCAATGCCTGGTTTCCGCGGCAGCGTCGCGGGCTCGCGCTCGGGATCTTCGGGGTAGGTACGGGTGGCACCGCGATCTCAGCATTCACCACCGTTCGGCTGTCCGACGCGTACGGGAGCTCCACGCCGTTCGTGGTCGTTGCGGTGGTGCTCGCCGGCTATGCCGCGCTCGCCATGCTGTTGCTGCGTGACGCGCCCGGCAGGGTTCCACCGAAGTCGGCCTTTCTGGCCCGCACCTGGGCCACCCTGAAGATTCCGGCCACCGGGCAGCTGTCCCTGATCTATGCGGTGAGCTTCGGCGGCTTTGTCGCCTTCAGCGTCTACCTGCCGACCTACCTAAGCAATGCCTACGACCTGTCCGCGAACGACGCCGCGATGCGCACCGCCGGGTTCGTGCTGCTCGCTGTTGCGATGCGGCCGCTCGGTGGGTGGCTGTCTGACCGAGTGGGTCCGATCCCCGTCCTCACCACCTGCTTTGCCGGCGCCGCCGCCTTGGCCCTGCTAGCCGCCGGCAAGCTCCAGCTCTTGCCCGCCGGCACTGTCGCGTTCCTCGGCCTCGCCGCGACACTCGGCGCTGCGTCGGGCGCCTGCTTCGCCTTGGTCGCCGACGTCACCCCAGTCCCAGACGTCGGCTCGGTCACCGGCGTCGTCGGCGCTGCCGGCGGACTCGGCGGTTTCGTGCCGCCCCTCGTAATGGGTGTCATCTACGGCCGCACCGGAGGGTATGGCCCCGGCTTGATCCTGCTCGCGGTGGTGGCAGCAGCAACTGCCGCATTCATCTGGTGGCCGGTACGACGTCGGACCTGGCAAGGCTGATGCGCACAACCTGCCGGGGGCTCGCGGCGTACAGTTGAGTCACCGAGGGTATTTCGGACGCTGGCGGCCTCGCTGGCCTCACCCTTGGCGATCAGCAACCGCCCCGAAGGGGCCTGGATCGACGGGCATTATGACCACGTTCGACAACGTCTCCCGCGTCTCCACGACGCACGACCCGCATGGCGGTGGGCATCCGCGGTTGATCTTCTCCCGCAAGAGCAGCACCCGCCACGGTAGTGGACACGGCGTGGACGATGCCGCGTTCGAATTCGCGCTGCTTCCTGGAGTCACCACAATCGGCAGCCACCCGGACGCCAACCTCAGTCTGCCTGGCCTTGACGACTGGCATGCCGAAGTTCGCCGTGATGTCGACGATGAGTACATCTACACGCACGTCGGCCTCACCGGGCGCAGCACGGTGGACGGTGCACGTGTCGGTGAGAAGTCCTTGCACACCGGCGACCGGATAGGCCTCGGGGACTGGTCAATGTCGTTCTTCCGGGAGGAGTTCGCCGATCACGGCAGGCCCTTCGGAGGTCGCCAAGGCGGCGAGTTCTCTCACCAAGAGTCGCAGGGGCTTCCGCGTAGCAGAGGGACCTCGGCGGTCGGAGGCAGCGAACGCGACGGAAGCGACCCTGGCGAGTATTTCTAAGCCCGAGAGTCCGCGCAGATAGGGGCGTCGCCGGCTCTGAAAGCAGGCGCCGACGTTACTGCTGCTCGGCTGCGCGTTCCAGCCCCGCGATGTCGATCTTGTGCATGCCGAGCATGGCGCTCATCACCCGCTGCGACTTCTCCGGATCCGGGTCGCTGAGCAGCTCCGATAAGGCGGTCGGGACGATCTGCCACGACACGCCGTACTTGTCCTTCAGCCAACCGCATGGGCCCTCTTCCCCGCCCTCGGAAAGCTTGGCCCAGAAGCCGTCGACTTCTTCCTGGGACTCACACTTCACCTGAAACGAGATCGCCTCGTTGAACGTGAACTGCGGCCCACCGTTCAAGGCGGTGAACTCCTGCCCGTCGAGCTCGAACGTGACGGTCATGGCCTCGCCTTCGGGACCGGGACCGGCCGCACCGTATCGGGTCACGTCCAAGACCCGGGAGTTCTTGAAGACCGTCGTGTAGAAGTTCGCCGCTTCTTCGCCTTGGGTGTCGAACCAAAGCCAGGGGGTGACCTTGTGCATCGCTTCTTCCTCTCACCGTGAGCCGTGATGGCTCCGCTGCCCGTATTGTCCGATAGACCATGATGCCGGCGAAAACTCATCGGTCAACGGACTGCTGACTACGTTGTGTGTGCCGGGATGAGATTTGGGCTTTCCCCGGAATCGCGGCGACAGCCCCTGGGGCGGCGTAGGGTGCGCTCAGGGGTTTCAGCGTCTGCTTCGAGGCCACATTCGGGGTCGTGGTGATCATGGTCAGTTCTCGCCGGTGGGTGTCGGTTTCGTGGTGTTGGGGGTGATCGGTGCCCTCGCGGGACCGGCGCCCCGGTCGCCACACCCGCGACTCCCAGTGCCTCACGTTACTTTCCGCGGGCTCTGCTCGGGGTGGATGCGGTGTCGGCGTCCGATGCGTGGGCGGTCGGCAGTGCATATGACGGGTCTACGACACAGTCGCTGGTCGAGCATTGGGACGGCGCCAGCTGGACTCAGGTCGCCAGCCCGAACCCGGGAACCAGTTACGACGAGTTGTTGGGGGGGAGCGCGGTTTCCGGGAACGACGTGTTTGCGGTCGGTGACTACTACGACGACGCGACGCGGCACGGCGGGACTCTTGTCGAGCGGTGGGACGGCACTGGTTGGAAGGTGTCGTCGGCGGGGTTGCACAGAGGGGGCTTGTCCGGGGTGAGCGCGGACTCCGCGACCGACGTCTGGAGCACGGCCTTTCCTTGACCAAGCTCACCGTGCGAGTTGTCACCCCAGCACCAAAGACTCTTGTCGGTTCGGGTGGCGCACGTGTGCTGTCCACCTGCCGCGACACTGACCCAAGTGGAGTTCGCGCCGACCAGGGTGGGTGCATGCTCAGCGGTCGTCGTGCCATTGCCCAGCTGGCCGGTGGCGTTGTCGCCCCAGCACCAGAGCGAGTCGTCGAGTTGGGTGGCGCAGGTATGTGCGAAGCCTGCGCTGAGAGCGGCCCAGCTGGTCCCGGTGCCGACCTGAGTTGGAGACAGCCGGTTCGTCGTCGTACCGTCACCGAGCTGACCATCCGCGTTGTTTCCCCAACACCACAAGGTGTGGTCCGTCTGGGTCGCGCACGTGTGGTCCTGGTTGGCTGCCAAGCTGACCCAGCTCGTCAGGGTGCGACCTGAGCCGGCGACCTGCTGACCGCTGTGGTGCCGATGCCTAGCTGGCCGGACGCATTGTCACCCCAACACCACAAGGTGCCGGTGGTGGTGATTCCGCATGAGTAGTCGCTGGTCGCAACAACTGCTGACCAAACCGCCCCCTGAGTCGTCCCGTCCGGGTGTCCGGAGAGAGACGAAGCGAACGTTGTGGGCAACTAGTCCGACTCTGGTTCAGCCGTCGCGTTGCTTGAGGCGCCGGAGCATCTCGTTGTACGCCGCCAAGGTGGCGTCGTCGTCGTCCGGGTCGGCGTTCGCATCGGTGAACGTGCCGTCGCCGACCTCGACGCCCCCCAGGTTGTGAACGAGGGTGTTGTGACGCACGCTTTCCAGCCATGCCCCGGCTGTCGCGTTGTGGCCGCTGTTGGCAAGGTAGCCGATCATTACCGCGACGATGAAGCACATCATCAACCCGTCACCGAACACCCACATGATGCCGCCGCCGGTCTGAATGTCCTGGACCAGGCTCGGCCCCCAGGCGCGATGCATCGCGGCGTACGCCGGGAACAGCGCGTGGTTGGTCTGCAGCAGAACGAGCCCTACGACGGTGTCCGGTGCCATGGCGATAAACAGCACGACCATCCGAGCGGGGTACGGCAAGCGCCACCGAATCGGCTCATCACCTAGCAAGGGGAGCAAGAAGAGGTAGCCGCCGACGAGGTAGAGCACGAACTCGAGATGGTGTAGCCACATGTGGGTGAGCATCTGCTGCATGAACGACGTCAGGTGCGTGCCGACGATGATCACGGTGTAGAGGCCGAGCGCGACAAGTGGATGGGTGATCACGGCCACCGCGCGTGACGACAGGATCGAGCGGATGACGCGTTGCGTCCGGGCCGGCGTCACCTGCACCAGCAGCGTCAACGGGTGACCGGCGATCACCAACGCCGGCACCACCATGATCAGCAGCAGGTGTTGAACCATGTGCACCCAAAACAGCGAGTGGCTGTAGGTCTCGAGGGCGGAGTTCACGGTGACCACGAGCGCGCCGAGGCCCAAGACCATGCACATGATTCGCCACCAGGCCAGGCCGCCGGTGCGGCGCCGGCGTACGACGGCGAGCCCGCCGACGTACGCCGCAAAGACGGCCACGACGAGAACGTCCCAGCCCAAGTTGCTCTGCCAGGTTGTGAACATCAGACTCCACGACCACGGCGTCATTGGCAGGGGCATGCCAGCTCAACCTCGGGCGCGAACGGACGTGGATCTACGCTGCATGCCTCCATTGTCCCCTAGGCGGATAAGAGCCCGTGCTTTGCGTGATTATTACCCTACCAGGGTATTGCATAGCAACAGAGAGGCTCGCAATGAGCAATGGTATGGGCAGCACGACACCCGGGGCACCGGGGTACTCGGCCGACAAGGACGCCCTCCTCAAGCGGCTGCGGCGTATCGAGGGGCAAGTCCGAAGACTGCAGCGAATGGTCGATGAGGACAACTACTGCATCGACGTGCTGACGCAGCTCGCCGCTGCCACGAAGGCCTTGCAGTCCGCTATCGCGTGTCCATGCGCTCGGGCTGGCCACACCCACGCCTTCCGAAACCCTGAGGGGCAAGGCGTGTCCGGCCTGGTGAACGGGCGTGCCCCTTGACGACGATCAAAGGCAACCTGTTCTGGGCCTTCGCCTACAACGTCGCCGCGCTGCCACTGGCCGCCCTCGGGCTGCTGAATCCGCTCATCGCCGGCGCAGCAATGGCGTTCAGCTCGCTGTTCGTGGTGTCCAACAGTCTGCGGCTGCGACGATTCCAGCCCTGCCCCAATCCACCAGTCCCAACTCTCGAACCCGCTGACCTCCCAGGCGGTGATTGCAATGAGGGCAACGACGCGGCAGGCGACCCCAGCCTTTAAGCAGCGTGAATAGGCTAATCTGGATATCGTGCAGAGGAATGCACGTAAGTACGCCACAACCTATCGGCCCCAACAAGAGACACACGGAGGCACAAATGATCGAAAAGCTGCACGACGCCGGTGTACGCGCCGACTACGCCTACCTCGCCGGAGTCGCGAGCATCGGCTTGTCCTTCCTTTCCTGGGCAACGTCCAAGCAGGCCGAAGACGCCGGCACCGATCGCGCCGACCGGTGGGGCATCTTCGTTGGCCAGTGGGCGCCGACGCTCTTCGCGCTCGGTAACGCGCTGCGCAGCTACGAGACGTGACGAAGACCATGGGCGGCCACCAGCACACCTAAGACGTCGACGCCCCGTCCGGGCAGCTCTTCGACTACCTCGCCGACGTGCGCAACCTGCCCCAGGCTCTACCAGCTAGCGGTTGGCGGCTGGTGGTTATCGTGCGGTCGCCGTTTCGAGGTAGCCGACCATGCGGTTGAGCAACCCGGCGGCACGTCGAAGATCGGCGGAGGCCCTCGACGGCGTACCGGTCAGCAGATCGCTCAACCGCCGGTCGAGGTCAGGGCAGAACGCCTCAGCGAGCTGTGCGCAGATGCGGGCAGCGTCGCGAACGGCGCGGGGGTCAACTGTCCACAGCGTCTCGAAGCGACGATTCGCGTCACTCACTGCCTGCTCGGCTGGGCGTTCCCAACCGGCCAGACAGGCCGGGTAGTTCGGAGAATCGCAAACCAGCGCCCACTCACGACGCAGTGGTGCGTCGGATGGCACAGACACCGTCAATGGCGAGTCGTGTAGTGCTGCAGCTTCGGGGAAGTCGGCGAACACGACAACTGCCCGCGCGGTCCGGGCCAGCTCGGCCCAGCGCGCCGCCGACTGTCGGTAGAAGCGTTCCCGCTGAAAGCTGGCGAACAAGACCGCATGCTCGGCCCTGGCACAGCACTCGTCCTCGATCGCGCGGGTAAGGGCGAGCAGGGTGGACTTGCGCAGCAGCTGAGGCACCAATTCGGGATGGCTGCGACGTAGCCCGGCGAACACGGACGGCTCCAACTCGTCGGTCCGGGCCCCGGCTCGGTCGACGGCAATGTGCAGGCTCAGCCCACTGGCTCGCTGCCGGAGAATCTCCTCCACCAGTGCGACATCGTGCTCGCCGTAGCGTCGGTGTCCGCCGGTCAGGCGATGCGGGCGGGGCAGGCCGTAGCGGGCCTCCCAGCTGCGCAACGTGGCCGCGGGCACCCCGGTACGCTCAGCCAGCCCGCTGATGGACAGGCTGGGCTGCGAATCATGTGTCGCCGATGGGACCATGCTCCTCATCGTGTAGAGGTATAAATGAACTCAGCGAAGGAATTTTAGCGCGAAACAAGTGTGGGGCTCGGCGCAAGATGAGCCACCTTCGCCGCCAGCCCAGCACGCTACGCAAAGGTCCGACGCTGAACTGGCCCGGGCCAGCTGAGCGTCTCATCTTCTCGGCCTGCGGTCGCGAGTGTCCCTTTGGAAGTGACGTGGGTGCTACTTGACGTACAGCTGTCCGTTGGTGACCTGCATGGGGATGGCGGGCAGTGGCGTTGGAGGTGGGCCCGCGAGCACCTGGCCGGTGCGGGCACTGAAGGTTCCGCCGTGACAGGGGCAGACGAACTCCTGGTTTCCTGCGTCGTACTGGACCGTGCAGCCGGCATGTGTGCACACAGCGCTGAAGGCGGCGTATTTGTCGGGTCCGAAGCGGACCAGCCAGGCGGGGGCCCCGTTGGCGGGGTCCTGGAACTGTCCGGCTTGACCCACCGGGACCGCGCTCACCGAGCCGATTCTGGTCATCCCTGTAGGGACCGCAGCGTGCTTGGCCTGGGGTGACGCGGTGGTCGGCGCACTCGGTCGCTTCGTCTTGGTCGTCGATGCACCCAGTGCCTGGGTGTGCACGCTACCGGTGCCCCCGACGAGGCGGCCGATGCCCGCCGTGGCGGCACCGATTAGCACGGTGGCGGTCCCGATGGTGAGCAACGCGCGTCGCTCGCGCTGGTGGACCGTCTCGGCTTGCGGGTGGGCAGCCGAACGTCCGGGCGTCGCCTCTCGCCGTCTCAGCCAGGCGTCCGTAGACAACACCCCGCCGGCTCCGAGGGTGATGAACGGCGTCCAGGCGAACAGGAACACAATGTCCGCACCGTAGTAGTACGGCGTGGTGGTCCAACTGACGGTCAGGAAGAAGGTAAGGGCCAGCAGCGCCCCACCGCAGGCGGCCAACCTGGCCTGAAACCCTAACAAGGTGCCGACGCCGACGGCCAACTCACCAAGCGCGATGAGCAGTCCGACCAGGAATCCCGCGTGCAGACTCAACTGCACTAGCGGCCCGATCGGGCTGCTCGGGGCGAGCGCCAGCATCTGATGTTGCACCGAGGCCGTGGAGTTGGCGTTGAAGAAGTCGGGGTTGGCCAGCTTTTGCAGCGCTGCGAAGACGAAGGTAAACCCGAGGAAGCCTCTAAGCGGCAGCAGCAGCCATCCCGGCTGACGGAAACCGTGGGTCGCCCACTCGGGTCCACTGACCCACCACTGCGGTCGGAGGCCGGGGCTGGGCTGTCGGCTGGGGTCGTGAGGTCGGCGAGGTGTCATCTCACCATGGTCGGTGACCGGTTGCTAAGAAGCGGTTCAGATGACCGCCCGGCCTTGCGTCCCGTCGTACCGTGTCGCTGTGGACGGCCAAGATTTGGAGGCGTCAGTGCAGAGTCTGGGCGTCCTCGTCGTGGAAGACGACCCGGGGATCGGCGACCAGCTCGTGCGCGGGCTGCGCCGAGAGGGTTATCGGGTCAACCGTGTCGCGTCGGGAGTCGAGGCACTCGCCGCGGAGTTGCCGGATCTCGTCCTCCTTGACCTTGGGCTGCCCGACATTGATGGCGTCGACGTCTGCCGCGCGCTGCGTCGCCGGTGCGACGTACCGATAGTGGTTATCACCGCACGCGGTGAGGAGGCGGACCGGGTAGCCGCGTTGGACCTGGGAGCCGATGACTACCTGGTGAAGCCGTTCGGGTTCGCCGAGTTGACCGCCCGGCTGCGTGCGGTGTTCCGCCGTGCGTTGCCGGAGGCGCTCGGTGTTTACCGGCACGGACGCCTCACGGTGGACGAGCGCTCCCAGCGGGTGCTGTTGGCGGGAGAGGAGATCGCCGTCACCGGACGCGAGTTCGACATCCTCAAGACCCTGATCGTCGAGCCCGGGCGGGTGGTCAGCAGGGAGGAGATCTTCAGCAGGGTGTGGGACGAACATTGGTACGCGCCCACCAAGGTGCTTGATGTCCACGTCGCCGCGCTTCGCCGCAAGCTCGGCGAACCGTCGCTCATTGAGACCGTGTACGGTCGCGGATTTCGCCTCGGTGACCGGTCGTGACCCGTCGCATCCTGGCCGCACTGTTGGCGTTGACCGGCGCTTTGGTAGGTGCCGTGGTGCTGCCGTTGGGCTTCGAAACTGCCGCGCATTACCGCCGCGACTACGCCGACGCCGCGATCGCTCAGGCCACGGCCGTCGCTGGCGTCACGGAAGAACGGTTGAGCGATCACGAGTCGGGAGCGCCGTTGCAGGGTGACTTGCGCAAATTCGTCATCCCGGGTGAGGGGGTGTTGTTGTTGAATTCAGCTGGCACCAGGATCGCAAGCGCCGGGAGCGCTTTCCCCGTTCCGAGCGGGCTGATCGCGGCCAACACCGCAACCACTGCCAGTGTTGACGTCGGCGGTGAAACCATGCTGCTGGCGGCCGTCCCGGTTGGAAGCGGAACCAACCGTGCCGGCATCGTCGTCTTGGCCCGACCGACGGAGCCACTGGACAGCCGAGTTCATACGTTGTGGTCGACGCTGGCCGGGATTGCTGTCGTCGCCGCGGCGGCCGCCGTGTTCCTCGCCGTGTGGCTATCGCGATGGGTGGCGCGTCCACTTCGGCGGTTGGAGCAGGCGGCGCAGTTCGTCGGAGCCGGAGACCTCGAGGCGCGCGCGGGCAGCCTCGGCGGTCCCCTGGAGGTACGACGACTGGCCGGCACCTTCGATGCCATGGCAGGTCGCCTCAACACGCTGCTCGACGGGCATCGGGCAGTCATCGCTGACGTATCCCACCAGCTGCGCACACCGATGTCGGCGCTGCGGTTGCGTCTGGAGCTGCTTGCCGAACAAGACCCGCGAAGTCGCATCGAGCTCACCGGTGCACTCGCCGAACTGAACCGGCTGTCCCGGCTGGTAGACGGGTTGCTCGCAGTGGCCCGCGCCGAGGCCACCGGTCGACGACCAACACCGATCAACACCCGAGCAGTGATCGCGGAACGCGCCGCCGCCTGGCACCCGTTGGCCGCCGAACACGGCGTCGATCTCACCCTGAAGCCGGGACCAGACGCGGACACCTCGGCGGTTCCAGGCCACCTCGAACAGATTCTGGACAACCTGCTGGGAAACTGCTTCGACCTCGAACCGCCACCACACCACGTGACCATGCAATTGTCCGGGCATGACGACACCGTGACGATCACGGTGGCCGACGACGGGCCAGGCATGACCTCCACGCTCCGGCAGAGCGCCTTCCAGCGCTTCGCCACCGATCACGCCGACACCGGCGGAACCGGACTCGGCCTGGCCATCGTCCACCGACTCATCACCGCCAACGGCGGCACGGTAAACCTGACCGAGACACCGGGGGGCGGACTCACCGTCGCATTCACCCTTCGACACGCGCCACGATCGCAGCATCTCGCCCAGACTCAATGATGCCGACCGCGTGCGCCCCTGACGCGTCTTCGACCCGTCACCCGGCCGACCATAAGAAGGCAACCACTGTTACGTAGCCTCGACCGCTGAACTTGCGGGTGCAGGTGATTCACCAAGCTCGTCGAGCTCGGTGCACGCCCCGTGTCGTGATGGGCGGACGGCACGGCCGATAGAGGCCAAGCTCCCCGCTAGGGAAGCGTCAGGGATTCCAGATCGTGGTGATCGGTACGGCGGCGACCGTACGCGCGAACGGCGTCAACCGATAGCAGACCAGCAAGGTCTTAAGCAGACCATAGTGATCGACGTACGCGCCGTAATGCCCCGGCCGGACGTGCGCACCGTCGATGATTGTGGCGATCTGGTTGCTGTCCGTCGACTGGGCCTCGTCGGTGGTGACAATGAGCAGGCTGTTATGGGTTGTTGCCCAGGTCGCGTACGCACCCAGGTGTGCCTTCAGCCACTGGTCACCCTGGGCTACCGTGCCGTCGTGCATGTCGTGGTCGAGGTTGGGAACCACAAACGACACGGTCGGCAAGGCCGCGTAATCGGTGGGGAAGGCGCTCATCGGCTGGTTGACTGCGCTGGGCAAGGCAGGGAAGTCAACCCAGGGATTGTGCTTACGGGCGTAGCCGCCGCTGCCGCAACCGGTGAAACCGGGCGCCGGAAGGTCTTCGGAATAGCCAACGAACGTGTGACCAGCGCCAATCAAGGCCGACCCAAGATTGGGCCCGGTGTAATCGTGCGGGCACGAGTCGTCGCTCAACCCGTGGGTCGACCCAGAGAACAACGCCAAGTAGTTCGGCTCGCTGGGATGGGCGACCGCGTGGGCGTTGGTGAGCACCGCCCCGGAATCTGCCAGGGAGTTCACAAACGGGGCGTCCGGCGCGCCGATGATCTGGCTGTAGCCGTGGTTTTCCAGCGCGACGACGACCACGTGGTCGAAGCGGGGGACACGCCCAGCAACCGACCCGCCAGTTAGTGGCGTGGCAGCTTTCGCCGCCCCATGCACCGCCGACGTAACGGGGTCGATCGGCTGCCGCGAGCCATTAGGGTCTCTGCTACAGTCGGCCACCAGCAGGACGACCGCGACCGCCGTCACCCACCGACGTAGAGTCACCGCTTTAGTATCCGGTCCGCCGGTACGCCCGACACCACCGGGTCAAACGGACGCGCGTGATTCCCGGTGGCTGGTGCTCCCGAGGGCCTGAGGCGCCTTCTCGAGCTTCTCGTCATCGATGTCCACCAGCCGCTTCGTCCTGGCTACCTGCAAGATATCTGCCTTGCTCGAATGGCTCTCACGGCTCGATCCGCTCCACTGTTCCCACCCGAGAGATCGCCTTGTCGAACGAGACCACCCTTCCGTCCCCGCTCCGCTCGGCACAGGCGACGAGGTATGCGTCGGCGAACGAGAGCCGATCGAACTGGTATATCTCGATCGCTCGCAGCAAAATGGGCAGGTCGGCCAGACGCATCCGGTCGCTGGTCAGCACGTCGCGCATCAACTGGCCCACGTCGTCACGGCCGACGGCGTACACAGACTCGAGGACGTAGATCACCTCGGCCACAATGAGATCGGTTAGAAACAGCGGTTCGGTGGCCGCCAGGAATCGGGTTGCCCGCCGCGCGAGGTCGGGGGGATCACCGGTCAGGTGCCGGATCAAGATGTTGGTGTCGACGAATGCCGTCAACCTGCAATCTCTTTCGCCCGTGCCCGCCAGGCCCTACTGCGGACCTCGTGCCATCTCAGCCCGCGAGACTCGACCGGCACCCTTACGGCCCCAGCGAGGTCGAGCAGGTCTCGCGTTGCGGCCACCACCGCATGTTCACCCTCGACGCGAAACACCAGCGAGTCCCCCTCGTGAACCCCGAGCGCCTCCCGGACCGATTTGGGGATGGTCACTTGTCCCTTGCTCGTGATACGTGCCGTCGCCTCCATCACCTTACCTCCTTACTGATGTAAGGCTAGCATCCTTCCGATGGCCTGACGGGACTCCTCACTCCAGTTTCCGGGCCGAGGACGTCGTCGAGCCGTTCCGCCGTCAGCCGGGTTCATGTGCTCGTTGCGGCGGAAAAAGTGCTCGATGGTCACCTTGGGATCGGTGTGGCCGAGCAACTCGTCGGCGTACACGCTCGCCTGCTCGTTGATCTCCGTCGCGACCGTACGGCGAAACATGTGTGGATGGATCGTGAGCACCTCCCCGATATGCGCAGACGCGCCGGCGCCGGATGGTCCGATGGCCGGATCGAGCTGGGTGCGGCTGATCGCGCTCAACGGCCGTGGTGCGCAGCGGTGGCTCGGAGAGCATGATTGAACCGGGAGGTTGAGATGAGCCACCACCGTCGAGGCCCTAAGGTAGTTTGCGCGCTTGCCGTCGCCGGCGTGCTCTCGGTTTTCCCGATCCTGGCGCCGGTTGGAGCCTTCGCGACAGCCGGCGCCCCGCCACCGTCGTCGGCGCGCTCTCACGTGGCGATCGCGCCAAGACCGGCACCACAGAGACAACTGGCCGGACAGGCAGCCGGTGTACGACCGATTGCCGGACCGATTTACGGAGTGACGCTCGACTGCGGCTACCTGCCGGGACAAGACGGCCGGCCCGGTCTCGCCCAGCTTCGCCATCACCTTCCGCCGATCCTGCAGTCGCTTAGCCGCCTCGCGAAGAAACCGACGGTGCGGGTCGTGTTCGACGAGAACGCCGACCCGAGGGCATACATCGGGGCGCTCCGCAAACTGCATGGAGTCGCTTACGTCATGGGGGAACTGCTCGACTCCTCTCACCTCTCGCACTTCGGCGTCAACCGTTATCGAGCGAGAGCGCGGGACTACTTCGACACGCTCGGCAGCCTGGTCGACGTTTGGGAGATCGGCAACGAGGTGAATGGCAACTGGACCGGCAAGCCGACCACGGTGGCCGCAGACATCACGGCGGCGTACGACCTAGCACGGGCACGCGGGCTGGTGACCGCCGTCACGTTCTACCGCCAGCGGCACGAGGCCGCCAAGCACGAGATGTTCCATTGGATCTCCGCCAACCTCCCAGTCCGCGTTCGGAACGGCATCGACTACGCGCTTGTCAGCTACTACGACAACGACCTGCGGGTGAACTGGAATCCAATCTTCCACCGACTGGCCGCGACCTTCCCGCGGGCCAGGGTCGGCTTCGGCGAGATCGGCGGCGACGACACGCACAGCGATCGCAGGTTCACCGTCGCCCACTACTACGCCAAGCGGATTCCTGGGGTCCGCGCGTACGTCGGCGGCTACTTCTACTGGTACTACTGCCAGGACATGGTGCCGTACCGGACCAGCGATCTGTGGCGGCTCCTCGACTCCGAGATTGCCCGAGGACGGCCCGCGATCCCCGGTGACCGGGGCCCTGCGATCAGGACGATGTCGGACCCGACACAGTATGGCGTGACGGCGGACGAGGTGGCCAACCCCGGCCAGGTCGCGCAGAGCGAGCACCATCTCCCCGACCGGCCCACCACTCGCATCTACTTCGACGTCTTGCGTCCGGCTCGGTACTACACCCATGCGGTGAACGCGCTCCGGCCCGGCAGCTACGTGATGGGCGAGCTGCTCGACTCGAGCGACGAGACGAAGATCTCCGTCGCGGCATTCGGCGCGAGAGTCAGGTCGTACCTGGCAACGTTCGGGGGACGCGTCGATATCTGGGAGATCGGCAACGAGGTCAACGGAGACTGGCTCGGCAGTTACCGCAAGGTCGCCGACCGGATGATCGAGGCGTACGACGGGGTGTCGCGTTACGGGTTGCGGACCGCGCTCACGCTGTACTACAACGTCGGTTGCGGCGACGGTCCAAAGGAACTCAGCCCGATCGCCTTCACGAAACGCTACGTTCCCCAATCCATGCGTGACGAGCTCGACTACGTTCTGCTCTCCTACTACGAGTCGGACTGCCACGGGTCGCGGCCCAGCGCCGCCGCCTGGACGGCGTACTTCCAGCGGTTGCATGCGCTGTACCCGAATGCGCTGCTCGGCTTCGGCGAGATCGGCATGAATCACCCGGCAACGGCACAGACGTTGCCGGCCGCCCGATCCCTGATCCGCCACTACTACGGGCTCGACATCACCTACCCGTACTTCATCGGCGGCTACTTCTGGTGGTACTACGCCGAAGACTGCGTGCCGTATCGGCACAAGCCGCTGTGGCAGGCGATCCGGAAGGGCTTCGCGTCGGAGGCGACGTCGATCGGGAGGCGCTAGCGTCGGGGACGACTCCCAGCTACCGGCCCGCGGGAAGCGGACGGTCAGGCGGAATCGGGCCCGAACCAAGTCGTGAGGGCTTCCCTGAGACCCGTCGGCGTTCTATCGCCTACCCAAGCCACATGTCCGTCTGGTCGGATCAGAACCGCCGCCGGGGCAGAGACGGTGCCGATCACGGGCAGCTCCCAGGCACCGTCGTAAGCGGCGTCGACCAGTCGGACACGGTCCGTCCAGGGTGTGATGTCGAGGCTGCCTGGCTCACCGAGGTTGAGTAGCACCGGCCGAGCCTCGTGTAGCAGCGCGAAGACCCGGAGCGGGCCGTCGGGCGTGATGAGGTCGAGGTCGGGCATGCGGCGTCCGAGCAACGGATGTCCCTCGCCGAGGTCATACACGACGTCGAGCCCGGAGATGAGCCCGGCGACCAGCTTGCGCGGCCCGTCGAAGCTCAGCATTTCGGCGATCATGTCGCGCAGCGCCTCGATCCGTACGTCGGCCCGCTGGACGACAGACTGCGCCATCGTGTGCTTCAACGCGCGGGCTCCGGCCAGGTGCCGCTCCGAGTGATAGGTGTCCAGGAGGCCGTCGGGTGAGATGTCCTTGACCACCTGGGCGAGCTTCCACCCGAGGTTGACCGCATCTTGGACACCGAGGCCGATCCCCTGCCCGCCTGAGGGGGCGTGCATGTGCGCGGCATCTCCGGCGAGCAGCACCCGTCTGTCACGGTAGGCGGCTGCCTGCCGGGTGGCGTTGGTGAACCTCGAGATCCACGTCGGATTGTGGACCCCGAAGTCGCTGCCGTACACGACCGTCAGCGCCTCGCCGAGATCCGCCAGGGTCGGCTCGGTGGCAGGCCCGAGCTGTTGCTCGGTCACGAGCACCCGCACGGTCCGCCCGTCCTCCATCACGTGCAGGCCATGGATGCCGGCGGCGTCGAGGCGGACACCTACCGGCGTCTCCTCGGTCACTTCGACCTCAGCGATCAGGTTGCTCCGTGTTGCATCCCATCCGACGAACTCGATGCCGGCAGCCTTACGGATGACACTGCGCCCGCCATCGGCCCCGACCAGATATCCCGTCCGGAGCGGCTCCCCCTCGGCAAGGTAAATGTCGACGCCGGTGTCGTCTTGAGCGAAGCCTGTTACCTCAAGCCCGCGATGGATCGGCACTGACCGTTCCCCGACCCAGCCGAGCAGTATTCGCTCGATGTGGTTCTGCCACAGCCCCAGCGAGTGCGGATACCGGGTGGGGAAGTCACTGACGTCCAGCATCGTGCTGCCCAAGCCCGCAGCCTGGGCGATCTGTCCCTCTGCAAGGAACCGGTCGGCGATACCACGCTGGTCGAGAATCTCGATAGTGCGTGAGTGGAACCCACCCGCACGAGAGCCCACCAGCTCCGGCGTCGAGCGCCGCGCAGGTCGGTGACCAACGGCGGCGCGCTTCGCAGGAGCACGAGCGCGGTGCCGAACGGGAGCGTGCGGATCACCCTCTGGTGGCAGGACGCGAACGCAACGCATGGAGCTTTGGAGTGAGCGGGGCGCTAGCCGCTCTCGCGAGCCCGGCTGCTGAAGGTTCCAGCCGTGACCGCCGCGTACGACCGCGCGACAATCGTCTCCAGCACCTGCAGATCGACGTCCTCCAGGTCCTTGATGTAGACGCAGCCCACTCCGGTGGTGTGCGGGCCGAGCCGCACGAGCAAGTCGGCGTGTGCCCCGACGCCGTCTGGGACGTAGACCGTGGTCGCCGCCTTCCGTGCCGCGAACCCGGCCGCGGGGGCGTCTCCCTCCCGGCCACTGGCGTACCGATAGTGGTAGCTGCCGAAGCCGACCAGAGTGGCCCACAGGCGGGGCTGCTGGCCGGTCACCCGCACCATCAGTTCGACCAGCCTGGCGGCATCCCTGCGCCGCTTCGACGGCGCGACCGTGTCAACGTGTGCCTGTACGTCCTCGTCCATGGATCCACTCTGCCACCTGTCGCCCGACTCGTTACGGCTCGAGTGAACTCGGGTCGGCCGGGACGTCAATGGCGTGCTCCTCCAGTGC